>JAYZFI010000030.1:0-212867 GCA_036336855.1 Candidatus Latescibacterota bacterium | reverse complement strand
CGCCTCGAGCCCAGCCTGGTGATCAGCGATCTCAAAATGCCGGGCATGGGAGGGATGCAGCGGCTCGAGCCGCGGCACGAGAACAACCCCGAAAATCAGGTCATCATGATGACAGCCTACAGTACGGTGGAGGATGCGGTGGAGGCCATGCGGCTGGGCGCCATCGACTTCGTGCCCAAGCCCTTTACCCCCAACCATCTAACCATCGTCGTGGAAAAAGCTCTGGAAAGCGCCGCTCTCCGCGAGGAGAACCGCACACTCCACCAGCAGCTCTCCCGCCAATACAGCTTCGACAACATCATCGGCAAAAGCTCGGCCATGGCCCAGGTCTTCGAGTCCATCAAGAAGATCGCCGAGACCAACATCTCAGTTCTCGTTACCGGCGCCAGTGGCACCGGCAAGGAGCTCATCGCCAACAGCATCCATGCTCACAGCCGCCGCTCCGGCAAACCCTTCGTAGCCATCAACTGCGGAGCGCTGCCCGAGAACTTGGTGGAGAGCGAGATTTTCGGCTTCGAGAAAAGTGCCTTCACCGGCGCCGCTAAGGCCAAGCCCGGCCTGCTCGAAGACGCCGATAGCGGCACCTTCTTCTTGGATGAAGTGGGAGAGCTACCGCCGGCTCTTCAGGTGAAATTCCTGCGCATTCTTGAAGACGGACGCTTTCGCCGGCTTGGCGGCAACCAAGAGCGGGGGGTCGACGTGCGGCTGATTTGCGCGACCAATCAGAACCTGGAGCAGCAGGTCGAAGAGGGCGAGTTCCGCGAGGATCTGTTCTACCGGATCAACGCTTTCCCCATTCACTTGCCGCCGTTGCGCGAACGCCGGGACGACATCGCACTGCTGGCCGAGCACTATCTTTCGGTGTACTCCGAGAAGAACCAGAAGCCGGTACAGTCCATCGATCCCGATGCCATGGATCTGCTCGTTCGCCACGAATGGCGGGGCAACGTCCGCGAGCTGCAGAACGTGATTGAGCGTGCCCTCGTACTTGCCGATGGCGAAGTGGTGCAGCCCGACAACCTGCCACCGAGCATGCGCAGCGCCGAGCCTTCAGGCGCCGGCGACCACCCCCAGTTCTACCTAGACCTGCCCTTCAAAGAGGCCAAAGAGCATCTGATCGAGGACTTCGAGCGCCGCTACATCGTTGACGTCCTGCAGAGCTTCCACGGCAATATTTCGCGCGCCGCCAAGCATTGCGGAATCGACCGGCGCTCGCTGCACCGCCTGCTGGCCAAGTATCAGATTGACGCGCACCAAGTCAACGGCAAGTAGACCGGCCGGCCGGTGACGTTCCGCCCCTCTAGGCGGAAGACGGCGTTTGCCAGTTCATTTTGTCGGTTGCGGTCCAGGTCCACGAACTCCAACCCAGTCCGCCAGCTGCCTAATTATCGCCGCTGGTTCACAGCCTTGGCGTGGCAGCCCCTGAGTCTCAGTTCGTCTGCTCGCCGGCCCGCATTCCCTCCTCGTGCGGGTCGCTACAGCCGGACACCAGAATAGCGAAAGCGATTCCTGCAACGTGCGCTCTCATCTACCTCCTCTCGTCTGTCGAGGGCACCTCGCACTCTGGTGACTCGCGAGAGGCGAGCGGGCAACGAAAACAGCGCCCCTCCGACAAAGGGGCGCTATATCCACACCAACGGAGCCGTCGAAAGGCGGGTCAGGCGGCTTCTGCGCTCTCCATGTCGGCGCGATACAAGCCGGTGCGGGCCGAGCTGTTGAGCTGAGCACGTAGATGGAAGGCACGCTGCGCCGCCTCTGCGTTCTCCGCTTTGCCAGACCAGGCCTTGAGGACCGGCGCCTGCAGGGCTCGCCCGTAGGAAAACGACAGCTCCCAGGGGACGTCGCCCAGGACGTTCATCGCACTCAGGTGCGCTGTCGCCTCTTCCGGCGACTGGCCTCCGGAGAGGAAGGCGATGCCGGGCACCGCGGCGGGTACGGTGCGGCGGAAGCAGCGCACTGTGGCTTCGGCGACCTGCTCCACGGTAGCCAGATTGGGACTCTGCTTACCCGGTATCACCATGCTTGGCTTGAGGATGATACCCTCGAGCAACACCCGGTGTTCTCCGAGCACCGCGAAGACGTGGCGCAGCACCTGCTCGGTTATCGCTTCGCAGCTACAGAGGTCGTGGCTGCCCTCCATCAGGACCTCGGGCTCCACGATGGGTACCAGCCCGACTTCCTGGCAGATCGCGGCGTAGCGCGCCAAAGCGTGAGCGTTGGTGTCGATGCAGGTATGGCTGGGAACTCCCGCCTGTTCGTCCACGCGGATCACAGCGCGCCACTTGGCGAAACGAGCGCCGAGAGAGACGTATTCGCCGACTTGATCGCGAAGGCCGTCGAGACCCTCGGTCACTGTCTCCCCAGGGAATCCGGCGAGAGGGTGGGGACCGGTGTCGACCTTGATGCCCGGGACCACCCCCTTGCCGGCAAGCAGCTCGGGGAAGGGAAGGCCTTCTGAGGTACTCTGCCGTACGGTCTCGTCGAAAAGGATCACGCCGCTGATGAACTCCTCCATACCGGGCGTGGTTAAGAGCAGTTCGCGGTAGGCACGCCGATTGTCTTCCGTGCAGGGCACCTTTATCGAATCGAAGCGCTGCTGCGCGGTTGCACTGCCCTCGTCGGCGGCGAGAATACCCTTGCCAGGGGCTACCATGGCCTGCGCCGTTTCTACCAGTTTTGTGGTGTTCATCTCGGTCTCCGTAACAATTCGGTTGACTTCACCCTTTGAAGAACCGAAAACGGGCCCGATCCCTCAAATGGGGACCGGGCCCGCCGACATGCTATTCTGCGACTACTCAGTGCATGCGCTCGTAGCGGACCAATGCATAGGTGAGAATGCTCACCAGCAGGATCAACAAGCCGAGTTCAACGAGATAGATGAAAACAACAATCTCCCACATGGGAGACCTCCAGGGTGAGATGGTGGCTTGAGATCTCACCCGGTTTGCAATCGCCGTACCATTCCTCCGCTCTGTGGTAACGCGTTGATCCTGCATCACAAAGTGGGGTGCCAGAGTCTCGATCGGCATGCAAGGTGTCGCGCCGATGTCTCGCACAGGATTAGACGGGCACGGCTCCCCGACGCGCATCTTGGCATGGGCGTTGCCCATCTGCATAGCGAAGGGGATGAGGCACCACAAAGGTCTTTCGGACCCCTTTGCGCCGTTCCCGAGACGAGCGAGAGACAAAAGAGACTGGCGAACGTGGTTCTTCTCACCACGTTTGCGGTGTTCTGGAGAACTTTGGCGATTCTGTTCCGGCTACTTAGGTGAGGGATCACCACAAGTGTGAGTTGAAAACGGAGCGGCCGGTCTTAGCACGCTACCCGGCCGAGCGCATCCGCACGATGGGCCCCCAGCGCTAGCCAATTCGAGGTGTGGCAGATGGCAGAAATCCTTCAGACCATGCTGTTTTTCGGGACCTGTTGCACGCAGCCTCGTAATCTCCCTACGAAAGTTGAGCGTCGACGACGGCAATGGCCGCAAGCTGCACGATCTGGGCTACCGTAGAGTTGCGGGGCATAAGGTGCACTGGCTTGTTGAGTCCCATCAGAATTGGTCCTACCGCTTCGGCACCGGCCAGGCTCATCACCAACTTGTAGGCGACATTGGCGGATTGCAGGTCTGGGAAGATGAGGACGTTGGCCCGTTCCTTGAGCCCGGAAAACTGGTAAAACTCGGCGATCGCCTCAGGACTCAGGGCGATGTCCGCCATCATCTCTCCGTCGACGGTGAGATCGGGAGCACGCTCGCGCACCAACTCCGTCGCACGCTGCATCTTGCGGGCCAGCGGGTGTTGGGAGCTGCCGAAGTTGGAGAACGAGAGCATCGCCACCCGCGGCTCAACGTCGAAGGTGCGAGCCATGTTCGCGGTGTGAACGGCGATCTCGGCCAGGTCCTCTGGTGTCGGATCGACGTTGATCGTGGGATCTGCGAAAAACAGCACTTCGCTCTGGAGCACCATGAGATAAGCCCCGGCGACGCGACGCACACCGGGCTCGGTACCGATGATCTCCAGCGCTGGCCGCACGGTGTCCGAATACTGGTGGATGAGCCCTCCCACCATTCCATCGGCGTCTCCCATTCGCACCATCATCGGTCCCAAGAAGTGCTGGCTGTAGAGGCCGTTGGCGGCAGCCTGGCGAGTCATTCCTCGGCGTCCGCACAGACGGAACAATTCCTCCACGTATTTTTCGCGGCGTTCAAAGGTGTTGGGATCGACGATCTGCAAGAAATCGTCGTCATAGCCGATGTCCTTTAGCTGCCGCCGGATTTCGGCGCTGTCACCAAGCACCACGGGTCGTGCGAATCCCTCTTCAGCCAAAATGCGGCAGGCGCGTAGTACGCGGGGGTCTTCACCTTCGGGAAAGACGATGCGCTTGGGATCAGCGGCAGCTTTGGCCATGGCGACGCGGATCACTTCGCGGCTAGCGCCGAGTCGGCGTTCGAGCTCGGCGCGGTAGGCCACAGGATCGAGGTCGCGCTGAGCCACGCCTCCAGCAGTGGCGGCGGCGGCCACGGCGGGAGCAGCGCGCAGCACCACCCGGGGATCGAAGGGCTTAGGCAGTATGTATTCGGGACCGAAGCGCAGGCGCTCTATGCGATAGGCTCGCAGCACTTCATCTGGGGTGTCTTCACGCACAAGGCCGGCGATCGCGTGGGCTGCCGCCACTTTCATACCTTCGGTGATGCTGATCGCGTGGGTGTCGAGGGCACCACGAAAGATGGAGGGGAAGGCTAGTACATTGTTCACCTGGTTGGGAAAATCGGATCGACCCGTGGCGACGATCGCATCGGGCCGTGCCGCTTTGGCCTCGTCGTAGGGGATCTCGGGATCGGGATTCGCCATGGCGAAGATGATGGGCTGATCGGCCATCGATTTGACCATCCCGACGCTCACCGTGCCCGGGCCGGATAGGCCCATGTAAACGTCGGCGTCCTTCATGGCCTCTTCGAGCGTACGCAGTTTTGTGTTGGCGGCGATGCGCTCCTTGTACTCGTTCATCCGGCTCTCGCGCCCCTCGTAAATCACGCCGCTGCTGTCGCAGACGATGCGATTCTCGGGTCGCACTCCGAGGCTACCATGGAAGGCGGCGCAGGCGATCCCCGCGGCACCGGCACCGGTGTAGACCACTCGCACCTCTTCGATGCGCTTGCCGGTGAGCTCGAGGGCGTTGAGCAGAGCGGCGCCACTGACGATGGCGGTGCCGTGTTGGTCGTCGTGGAAGACGGGGATGGACAGAGTTTCCCGCAGACGCTCTTCGATGACGAAGCACTGGGGGGCGCCGATGTCTTCGAGGTTGACCGCGCCAAAGGTCGGCTCCATCAGTTGGACAGCGCGAATAATCTCGTCGCAATTCTCACTGTCGAGCTCGATGTCAAAGGCGTCGACGTCCGCAAAACGCTTGAAGAGGATCGCCTTACCCTCCATGACCGGCTTGCCGGCAAGAGCGCCGATGTTGCCCAACCCGAGCACGGCGCTGCCGTTGGTGACGACGGCGACGAGGTTGCTGCGACTCGTGTAAATGCGGGCCGCCTCGGGGTCTTTCTCGATCTCCAGGCAGGGCGCGGCGACCCCGGGCGAATAGGCCAGCGACAGATCTCGCTGGGTGAGGAACGGCTTGGTCGGCACCACTTCCAGCTTTCCTGGCGGAAACTGGCTGTGATAGTCCAGTGCTTCGTCGCGTTCACTCATGGAAAAACCTCGCCTTTCCATCAGGGTCTGCCGGTAGGTTTCAGGGCTGCTGGAAGGTGGGTCCGTGCGGGTCGACGACGCAAGTTCGTCGCCCGGTCTGCGCGCAGGCACGAGTCGGGTATTGTTGCTATGTAAGAGTGGCTTCATCTGGCCTAAGCCGGAGACTGAGACTCGCGCCGCATTCGCATCCGAACGGACGGGAGGAGGTCACCACGTGGATCATCTTCTTCATGTGAGCCCATCGACCTCAGCGAGGCGATGGTACGACGCGCAGAGATGCGACCCACGCTCTACTGCGGCACTTCCCGGCGTGGCTGGCGGTACCCGGGCGTGGGAAAGACCTCTGTAAGCGCAAGACGGGCCTCGGGGAGGCAGGAACTGGGACCCGGATGTCACTCGGTCGGGCCCGATGGGACGACGGTGTCTCAGAGTCTCTGCTGCTCGTCGAGCACGTCTTGAAGCCAGGTGAAATTCGTCACTGCCGAAGGCATCCCAAGGGTTCCGGCGGTGAGCGCCACGACCTGTTTCAGCTCGGCGGCGGTGGCTCCCATTCGCAGGGCTTTGCGGACGCTGGAATGCACCGCGCCGGTGCGAATTGCTCCCATGGCAATTCACAGCCAGGAGCAGGACACTGGCAATGAATCCGGGGCGGGGCGCCCCAATTTCCGTCAGCAGCGCTGCGTACAGCATCACCCAGGTGCCGTGCTCTCGGGGCACTGGGGATCGGAATGCGACGGGGTGGTCCGCGTCTCAACGGTGCAATGGCATGACGCGTAAGGGTACGGTCGCGGCTTCGCAGTGAACGACGCAGAGCCCGCAGCCGACGCATGTTTGAACGTCGATCTCTGGCTCCCGACCCACGGAGACCGTGATCGCGCGCAGCGGGGAAGGACAGACGGTGGCGCAGCTGTCGCAGAGAACCCCCTGGCGATTGAGACAGGAGGACTCCTGCAGGGCGGCGACTGCCATGGGGGAGATGCGCCCACTCTCCCCGACCTGAAGAGCCGGCGTGGGGCAGGCGCGCACGCAGTCCATGCTCGGACACCAGCGGCAGGCGTTCAGATTGGGCTGCAGGAAGGGCACTCCTTCCGCCTCACCACCCTCGGGGCCTTGAATCTCGATAACATCGTGGGGGCAGGCCTGCGCACACTTGCCACATCGATCGCAGGCCGAGAGGAAGGACTCCTCCGTCCTCAGGGCGCCCGGAGGGCGGACAGGATGTGAAGCCGGCCTCCCCTGCGGAGATCGCAGTCCTACGAGCATCCGACCAAAGTTGAGGCGAAAGAATTGTCGTCGGGAGATCCTCGGCGCCATGAGTCGCCTACATCCCCGAGCGCATAACCATGGGCTGGGCGATGAGCCAGATACTCATGCCCGAATACAGCACCGTGAGGATGATGAAGGGAGTCAGTCCGCGCACAGCGCCGGCTGAACTGGCGAACACCTGGCGACCGATGCGGTCGGCGACGATCACTCCGTACACGTGACCGGTGATGATGAGTCCGACCTGAATCCACCAGATCGCCTCCGGCGATAGCAAGGGCGAGTACACCCGGCGCGCAGTACCGAACAGATCCCAGCCCCAACCGAAGGGATCGCTGAGTGCGGGAATCAGGTTCTGCCCCTCCATAAAGAAGTGCATGCCGTTGTGCGCGAGGTGGTAGAACAGGGCGACGGGAATGACCGCGTAGGCCAGGGCCTTGGCGATCTGCCGGGACTCCATCCAGGCCCCGGACAGCAGCCTGGCGATGTGCGCCGTGCCGACAAACAGCAGAAGAGGGGTAGCGATGAAGGTCGCCATCAGCCCGGTGAATACGGTGATCGTGTCCCAGCCCGTCTGAACGCGCAGCCAGCCCACCGACCGACTCCAGGTCTGGGTCATCGTCAAACCGTGAAAGCTCGTCAGCGCCAGCAGCACGAGAGCGAGCACGGCCTCGTCGCCACGGAACCGCTTCCCGGGTTCCTGCAGATCCGCGCCGGGGGCTCGTGCGTTGATCTGAAGATTGTCGTGCGGGCAGGCGCGGATGCACTCGGTGCACATCGTGCAGTAGGTGTTCTCGGACAGGACGCCGGGAAACAGCCCGGTGGGACACCCGGTGGCAGCGTGATTGCCGTGGACGCAGTCGACCGTGGCGCAAGACCGACAGGTGTCGGCGGACTTCGCCCGCAGCTCGACGGGGCTGAACAACGCGTAGATGCCGCTGATGCGTCCCACCGGGCAGACGTACCGGCAGAACGCCCGTCCGCGAAATACCAGGGCAGAGAACGCAGCCATACCTGCCATGGAGGCGCCCATGACGGCGGTCATCGACGGAGAATTGGTGGCCTCCCAGCCGAGCTCCAACGAGGTGAACAGCACGAACAGCCCGAGTGCCGGGTAGAGATTGCGCGCCCACTTCGGCCATCGCCATTCGAAGCCGAGCCGCTTGCGGCGACTGCGCAGAGACAGAGAGGTCGTCAGAGAAGCCAGTCCCTCCCACGGGCAGATTGAGCAGAACCCCTTGCCGAAGGCGACGATGACGAAAATGAGCAGCGCCCACCACCAGGTCCACGTGAGCACAGTGCCAATGTTGCTGCTCTGACTTCCGTACAACCCGGCGAACGTGATCAGGGTGAAAAGAAGGAGAGATCCGGTCTGCAGCAGGGCCGGGAAGAACGACAGGCGGATGAGCCGGGGCAGAAGGCGGGCACGGAACAGGTTGACGCGTGCAGAGCGACGACCCTCCGACCGGCGACGCAGCAACAAGTGGGAAAGCACGATGATCAGACCCACCGTGGTCATCGCCATCCACGTTGGCACTCCCGCCATCACGTGATCTTCCGCCGGACCGCCGGACACGGACATGTGCGACGCCTCTTGCGCATGGGTCGATGTGGAGGCAGTCTCGCGATGCGCCGCATGGTTGTGAATCTCGCTCACACGGGATCCCCTATCGCAGTTCAGGCGGACACAGACCGATGCGCGTCGCGACGATCGCGGATCACCCGCTCCCGACGTGCACCAATGCCGGCGATCAGGACCAATACGACGAGAGCGCTCACGATCCATCGACCCCAGTGGATCTTCTGCGACGAGAGTCGGAAAGGAATGGTGGCCACGATGTCTTCGTCGAGCAGGCTCAGGCGCAACGCGTAGTCACCGCCAACTGGCAGAGCGCCGTGGATCTGGTAGACGTTCTCTTCCTTGGGACCGGCAACGCGGTCGCTGAGCATGGGGACGCCGTCATCGAGAACTTCGATCAGCGCCGGACCGCCGTACACTTGGTTGTCCAGCAGATCGAAGGCGATGACGAAGATGCGGGCATCGTCGGGCTGCTCCATGTCGCTCTGCCGGAGTCCCTGGAAGTCGTAGAGCACGAGGGAGACTTCGTAGCGCCCCCGGTGGCCGATGAATTCCTCCTGGGGGATCTGGGGATAGTGCTCGAAGTAGCCGTAGTGCGGCAGCCCCTTGAAATGGTGGGCGTCACACACTGTGGCCGTCAGCATCAGCGACAGCAGGGCGAGGATTCTCACATCGCACCCCCGGCGCCCACCGTGCCGACGCGGAGACAGCGACTGGGACAGATGACCAGGCAGGCACCGCACATCGAGCAATCCCTGGTCTCGTCGAGCCTGGGGCTGACCGCGAAGGGACAGACCTCTTCGCAAGCGTGACAATGATGGACACAGCGGGTCGGGTCGCGACGCACGGAAATCGGCGCCCGACTGCCCAGGGCGCCCAGCAATCGGCCGGTGGGACAGAGATTGCGGCAGGTGAACTGGTAGCCGGCGAGCAGATCCAACAGGGCAAACACAGCCAGTGCCACCATCGACGCCGACAACGTGCCGAAGGCGATGCCGTGGAAGATCGTCTGGCCCATGGCGAAGTAGGGCAGCAGGAGGGTCCACACTCCGTGCCCGATGGCGGCGGTCAAGGCGATACCGGCAACCAGAACTCCCCAGGCGAACCCGCGGCCCAGAGACAGCTCGGGAAACAGCAGCAGCCCTCCGAGTCGGCGACGCAGGCGACCGATGGCGAAAAACAGGAGCGATGCCGGACACACGTAGCCACAGAACACCCGCCCGAGCGTGACAGCGATCCCCATCGGGATGATGGCGCCGAGTGCGAAGCCGGCGGCGGGAGTCGGGTCCGCAGGGAGCAGTGAGAGCAGCGCGACGGGGTCGGTGAAGGGGACACCAAGCAGACGGATCGACCAAGTCATGCCGCCGGTCTGCTCTGCCATCTGCACAGGATCTCCCAGCGCCGAAAACAGAGCGTCGCTGGCTTCGAAGAACGAACGCCACGCCGGCCCTGCAGCGAGCTCTACAAGGCGGGTGTTGCCGTAGCCGACTTTGAGATTGAGATACTCTGTCCACAGTGCCAGGCAGCAGAGCAGGATCACCACTCCCAGGCGGGTGGCGATAGATCCGAGCAGGAGTCCCATGCCGGGGGGCAGGCCGGCGCGCCCGGGGCGCAGTGCGTTGCGGTACACAGCCAGCCGGCTCGCGTTGGCCATCGATCCGCTATCGACGATGCGTCCCACGGTGCGCAACCACTGTCTGCGCTGCGTTGCCGGACCCTTACTCACGCCGCCGCTTCCCGCATGCGCCGCAGGTGATGCCGCGGAACCACGCGTATCGCCTGCGGCATGTGAATGCAGGCCTGCTCGCACAGTCCGCAGCCCACGCAGTGCTCGGCGTCGACATTGGGCTGCTCGAACAGTCCCACCTTCAGTGCCCGGCCCGGCAGCGGGCAGGCGTAGTAGCAGGCACCACAGGTGCGTCCGTGGAAAGAATAGCAGATGTCCTCGGCGACGAAGGCCGTACCCATGGTCACGGAGGCTCGGCTCTCTGCGCTCGCCTTCAGGGGCTGCAGCGCGCCCGTTGGACAGACCTGCGTGCAGGCCATACACAGAACACACCCGCGTGCCCGTGCGTTGATGCGGGGAGTACCCAGTTCGGCGAGCCCGTGATCAATGCCACTCAAGGTGATGCACTTGTTGGGGCAGACATTGGCGCACTGCCCACAACGGATGCACAGAGAGAGGAACTCGGCCTCGGCGAGGGCGCCGGGCGGGCGCAGGTACCTCTTCAGTCCCGAGCGAGCTCGCCTGGGCAGCCAGTCGACCATGGGCAGCAGCGCGGTCACCAGGACGCCTGCGAGGAAGGAGATCACGAACTGCCGTCGCGGCAGTCGCGCGGCCAGCACCCTTGAGAGAGGGACGCGCATGCGTCAGCGAGTTGCTCGAACGCCGGTCGAGACTCAGGCCCGTTCGATGAGCTCGACCCGTGCGGCGCACTTCTTGAAGTCCGCCTGACCGGAGACCGGGTCAAAGGCACGATGCGTCGTGCCGTTGGCGAGCCAGCGATTCTTCTTCGGGTCCGCCGAGTCCGCTACCGACAGATTCCAGGGACTGAATAGGAAGCCCTTGGGTACGGTATTGCGCGCCGGCTTCACCACCGAGTCCAGACCCACTGACACGCGCGCTTCGACACTGCCGCGCCGCGTCGTCACTTGCACCCACTGACCATCCTCGACACCGAGCTCTTCGGCATCCTCGGGATGCATCTCCACGTACATCTCCGGAACAAGCTTTCGCGTGGTGCCGGCACGGATGGTCTTGGCGGTGTGGAAGTGCTCGTACACCACACCCGTGGCCCACCAGAAGGGATACTTGTCCCGGGGCACGTCCCCCGCCTTGCGGCCGAGGAAATCCTGGTGAGGGAGCTCGGGCGTAAGCCCCATGTCTCGAGCCTTGATCAACAGGTCGTAGTGGTCGATGACGTAGTAGTCAGGATCGGTCCCGGCCTTGGACAGCTCATCGGTGATTTCTCGGTACTGGGAGTAGTCCTGGTGGCACATGTGGATGTGCAGCTTGCCGTCACTGGTGCGGAAATCTCCATACGGCTTGCCCGGCCAAGGACCTTCCTGACCCATGTAGCGGCGCGCCGTGCCGCCGATGCGAGCGATCTCTGCCGTCGGCGCCGGCCACTGGATGCCGCGCAGCTCTCGGATCTGATCGTACGGGCTCTTGCCCGTCTGGCGCTCCACCTCGAGGATGCCCGTCAGATCGGCGTCCGTGCCCTCGGAAGCGCGCACGAAGTCGCGGAATACTTCCTCGGGATCGTAGAAGCCGTTCTCCTTGCGCTGATACGGGAAGATCTTGTCCCCGTCGAGACCGAGGCGCTCGGCGATCATCTTGCCCTTATCGATGACCATGTCCATGTCGGGACGGGTGCCCTTCACCGGATTTCCGGTGCCGTCGGTGACGTAGATGCGTCGCTCGGATTGGATGTATGTACCCCCCACCCACTCCCCCCACGTGGCGGCGGGCAGCACCACATCGGCGTACAGATTGTTCGGCGCCTGGGTGTAGATATCCTGCACTACGGTGAACATCCGCGTGAGCGCCGGGCGCGACAGATTGTGGGCGTCCGGCAAGTCGATGTGGGTGGCGTAGATGAGGAACATGGCGTTCACCTCGCCCTTGAGGGCGCGTTCCATCATGCCTACGGCCATGCCTGTGTTCTGCAGCCCCGCCACTTCGTCGAGCCGCTCTCGCGGAATTCCCCACTGGTCGGCGATGTGGTTGCGGTGCGAGGCGTTCTCAACACCCTCGTTGAAGGGCAGGCGGCCGGTCAGTCCGCCTGTGAGCCGCTCCCCCATGGCATTGGGCTGACCGGTCTGCGAGTGCGGCCCACAGCCGTGCCGACCGATATTGCCGGTGAGAGCCATGAGATTGATGAGGCTGACGGTGTTGTTCTGCCCGTGCAGGTGCTGGTTGTAGCCGATTCCCCAGAACGTGAGCACGCCACCGCGGCCACGCTCCCGCCCCTTGATCGACGCCTCCGCCCAAGTCTCCGCCACTTCGTAGATCTTGACGGCAGGGATCTTGGTCTTGTCCTCTACCTTGGCGGGATCGTACCCCTGCTTGACCTGCTCGACGTAGACCTCCCAGCCAGAGGTGTAGTTGCGCACGAAGTCCCAGCTCACCGCCTGCGGCCAGCGCTCCATGATGGCGTAGGCCAGAGCGTTGTGGATGGAGATGTCCCCATTGATGGTGGGAAAGTGGAACGAGTTCTCCCCGCTGATCGCCTCCAGAGACTGCACGGTTCCGGTGCGTCGCGGATCGACGACCAATGTTGGGATGCCGTTGCGCGACTTGTGGTCGGCGACCCGCCAGAACAGAATCGGATGGGACCCCCTGGCGTTATGCCCCCAGAACGTGATCATGTCCGCCTCTTCGATATCGTCATAGGCGGAAGGCGGCGTGTCCGAGCCCAGACTTTTTATGTAGCCGGTCACGGCCGAGGTCATGCACATGCGCGCATTGGCCTCGATCGTGTTGGAGGCGAGAACTCCCTTCATAAAGATGTTTTCGAGGTACTGTCCTTCGACGGTGAGTTGTCCGGAGCCGTACAGTCCGACGGAGTTCCCTCCGGTCTCCTGCACGATCTCGGTGATGCGGTCAGCTACCAGTTCCTCCGCTTCCTCCCAGCCGGCCTCGCGCCAGACTTCGGGATCGAAGCTGCCCTTGCTCTGTGACACATGGCCGCGCAGGGGATCGCTCATGTCCTTGCGGATCAACGGCTTCGTGAGACGGTCGACATAGATCGCTTCCGCCGAGGTCAGGCCCTTGATGCATTGCAAACCCTTGTTGGTGGGGTGGTCCTTGTCGGGCACGATGTTGGTGATCCGACCGTTCTTGGTCTGGATGATCGTGCCACAACCGACGCCACAGTAGGGACAGGCAGCCAGCAGGTCGGTGGACGCCATGCGATGCTCGAGCTGGTACTGCTCACCGCCAGGCACCGCCCAGCCCCGATCTGTCGTCATGCTCGTCGTCGCCGCCGCCACAGCAGCGCTCTTGAGGAAGTCTCTACGTTCCATTGCACTCGCTCTCTCGGGTTTTGACGTCAAGGCAGCACGGCTCGGCTGCGCAGGAAGACGATGATGTCCTTGATATCCCCGTCGGCCAGCTGGGCCAGACCTTCGGGACCGTAGAAGGGTCGCATGGCAGTTCCCGTGCGACCGTGCTTCACGGTGTGGAAGATGTAGTCGTCCGGTACGGCTTCAAGAAATCCCGGCAGACCGATTCCCGGCCCGGAGCCACCGCGAGCGTAGCCCTCACCCTGAGGACCGTGGCAGGGGGCACAGTAGATCGCGAAGTACCGGCGACCTCGGTTGGCATCGCCGACGAAAGTGAGGGTTGCGTCGACGACGAGGTCGGACTGGCCATTGCCCGGCAGCGAGCGTAGGTAGCTGACGATGCCGTCCAGCTCCCAGTCCGTGACGCCGTGGCGAGGCACCATGGTGGTGCCCGGACGGCCCCAGCGCACGGTTTTTCGGATGAACTCGTCCGTGGCCAGAGCCAGGAACTCCTGACTGCGCAAGCTGGGGGCTACGCCCACCAGCCCCGCTCCGTCCTTCTGGTGGCAAGCGGCGCAGTTATTGTCGTAGGCCTGACGACCTATCTCGGTGGCGAACCCGGGTTCGTTCGCGGGGTCCTGAGTTCGCAGGAATACAATGATGTCCTGGATGTCCTGGTCGCTGAGATTGGCTAGACCCAAGGATCCGGTGAAGGAGCGCATGGCCGTACCCACCCGGCCCCGGCGGACCGTTTCCCGGATATAGGCATCGGTGGCGATGTGCAGGAAACCGGGCAGGCCTATTCCGGGAGCGGTTCCCCGCTCGACGTAGCCGCCGCCTTTGGCGCCGTGGCAGGAAGAGCAGTAGCGGGAGAAGTGTTCCCGACCTCGCTGGGCGTCTCCCGACGCGGTGTACTCTACGTCCAGGGATACGGGCTCGATATCGTGCCCAGGCAACGTGCGCAAGTATCCGATGATCCGGCCCACGTCCTGCTGTGGCACATCCCGGCGCGGCGCCATGGCGGTACCCAGGCGGCCCTCGCGGACCGTGGTGCGGATGAAATCATCTGTAGCCAGAGCCAGGAAGTCGGGGTTGCTCAGGCTCGGTGCGACACCAACCTTGCCCACCGCCTCGTGGCCGTGGCACATGCCGCAGTTGCGAACGTAGGTGAGGGCACCCTCGAGCGACTGGGCCTCACCGGACAGTCGCTCGGGACGCTCGTCGACGATGAGCGCCATCGACTTCCTTGTGGGAGCGGCGCGCTCAAGGAAGTGTGCCAAAGTCACGGGTGCGAGAAAAGCGGCAAGGAGTGCTAGTGCGACAGCGCCCTTCACGACCTGATTTCGTGTAATTGTCACCGTTCTTGGTGGTCGGAGAATAGGCAGGGATCCAGTTCACGGGGCCCTATGCGAAGTCTGTCGGTGACTGCAAAATCGGAGCCACAACTAGACCGTTGCCGGTTTGTTGTCCCGTGTGCGACCAGCGCATCTCAGGAGGTCCTCAGAGGAACTGGGCTGCCACAGAGAGAAGAAGTGCGGCGTATGAGACTGCGGTCTGGGAAAGACCGGTGGAAGCGAGAGACGGGCCTCCGGGAGGGAGGACTGGGACTCGGATGTCGCTCGGTCGACCCGGGTCGGGACGACAATGTCTCAGATTCCCTGCGACTCCTCGAGTACGTCTTGAAGCCAGGTGAAATTCGCCACTGACGAAGGCATACCCAGAGTTCCGGCGGTGAGCGCCACAACCTGCTCCAGCTCGGCGGCGGTGACTCCCAAGCTCAAGGCCTTGCGAACACCCGAGTGAACTGCACCGGTTCGCATGGCTCCCATGGCAATTCCGAGCTTCACCAGCCGACAGGTTCGCTCGTCAAGCGGCCCCTCCTGGCCCTGCTCGGCGATGAGGCCCCATGCCTCGGCCAGTTTGGGGTACCGCGTGGTGAAATCGGTGTAGGCTGCTGGAAGACGGTCACTCATGGTGTGATTTCTCTCTTGTGCGGTGGACGGGACGACGACCCGGTTTCGGCGATCAGGTCATGGATACGGCGTTCGGTTTGAGCCGACCAGCCGGAGAGCAACTCCTCTACCATTCCGTCGGCATCGACGATCACCGACAGCGGGACCCAGATCCGCGGGCTGTCGTAGAGCTGACGGAAGGCTGTTGTGTCGGTGGTTACGACAGGGTATGTGATGCCGAGGCGTTTCAGAAATTTGGGCACTCGGTCTCGTTCAGCGCCGGTGTCCAGGCTAATTCCAAGCAACTCAAAGCCGGCTGCCTGTAAGGCGGGGTACAGACGCTCGAGCTCGGGCATCTCCTGACGGCAGGGAATACACCACGTGGCCCACAGGTTTACCAGGTAGCGACGACCGGGCTGACGAAAAGCAGAGAAATCAGTGGCTTCGCCGGCCAGAGTCTGCACCGCGATATCGGGAAACTGAGATCCGAGGGCCACGCGGAGTCCGGCTACCCCACCCGGCGTGGGATCGGGCAGATCGAAGCGGACCTCACTCACCTCCTCCGGACCAGCACCCTCACGCCAGAGCAACCGGCTGCCGGCCGCGACACCCCGCCTCCGCTCCATCGCACCAGATGGCCAAGTAACCTCGATCCACTCGGCGCGGGAATCTGTACCGAGCCCGAACAACAGCCTGGGATCGCCCTGGCTCACGAATCCGCTGCCACCCGCCTTCACCCGGGTCTGGATGCCATGCGATGTCTTCACCCGCACGATCGTGGCAAATGCGTCGGGTCCGCTGTCCGTACCCCGCAGGTCGATGCGGATCGAATTCAGATCGTCGCCCACGTTGTTGCGAAAGAGATGGTGGACCTGGCCCTGCAGAGTCGTGAGGAAGAGATCGGCGTCGCCGTCGTTGTCAAAGTCGCCGTACGCGGCACCCCGCCCATCGCCCACGTCGTCGATGCCGGAAACACCGGAGACGTCATCAAAATTTCCGCCGCGGTTCAGGTACAGCTTGTCACGCTCGAAGCCGCTGAATGAAAACCCCTCCTCGAAGAGCTTGGCCATGTGGTCGATTTGATACTCGGCACTGCCAGCCTGTTCGATCTCCACAGACGACGCCAGCACGTGGCGCCAGAACAGACTTCAGGTGTCTTTCAGATCCTTGCCGGAAACAAAGCCGTTGGGTGAATGCAGGTCGGTCCAACCGTCGTTATCGACATCGACGAAGCCCCCACCCCAGGCCCAACCGGCAGAGAACGTACCGACTTCGGCACTGACATCGGCGAAACCGCCATCGGGCAAGCCGCGGAACAGCGTGTTGCCCGCCGCTAGTTTGACAAGCACGTGAGTCGCATCCAGGTGCGAAGCGCGGTTCGGGAACAGCCGCTTCAGAATCCGGTTACCCGCAGTGGAGGACATGTTGGTCACATGCAGATCGAGATTGCCGTCATTGTCGTAGTCCCCGACCGCCACGCCCATGCCGTTACCGGGATCGAGCATGCCGAGATCTGCGGCGATGTCGACGAAGCGTTCGCCTTCGTTTCGGTAGAAGGCGTTCTCCCCGAAGTCGTTGGCCACATAGAGGTCTTGGCGGCCTTCCCCGGTAAGATCGACAAGCGTAGCGGCGTAGCTCCAGCGGCGATCGGCAACGCCCCAGGATTGAGCCGACTCGGTGAAGGCGCCGTGGCCGTCATTGACGAACAGCAGGTTCGGTGTGCCGTTGGTGGCCCGAGACCAGTCATTGGGCATGACGATCCCGTACCGGTTGTAGGAGGCGACGTAGATGTCGCTGGCGCCGTCACCATCAACATCGCCGGCGACAGCGCTGAAACCGTGAGCCTGGCGGTCGACGCCGGCAGTGGTAGACACATCGACAAACTGCAACTCCCCGCTCTCCAGTAAGTTGGCAAACAGCATCTGTTCGCCGGGAGCTGAGAGAAAGAGATCGACGTCGCCGTCGGCATCATGGTCGAGCACAAGTGGCGCGGAGGCTCTCGGCGTCACACGAATCCCCGCACCCGAGGCGCCGTTGACGAAGGCTCCGTCACCTTGGTTGAGATAGAGAAAGTTCTCGTTGACGCCGATGACCACAGCGTCGAGCAAACCGTCAGCGTCAACGTCGGCTAGGGAGACGCCGCGGGCGCTGAAGCCCGGGTTTCCGGAGCTGCCAAACGGGGGAGCCGCGTGATAGCAACCGGCGGCTCTCGCCACTTCGGTGAAGAGGTCGCGCTGGGCGCGCTTGCCGGCCAACGTCTTCAGGGAGAAGGCCTCGATGCGCCAGGGCGGCACCGATTCGCTCCGGCTCGCTTCGATCTTACCACGCGCCTCGATCCAAAGCCGGCGATTCTGCGTGTCTCGGCCTACGAAACTGGCGTAGATGTCGGCCTTCACCTGCAGAGGCGGACCGTCAGAAAAGTGGGCATGCTTGACCTTGAACCGCACGTCCTCGACCCCACCAAACGCGGACAGCAGTCGCAACCAGGAGTCGATCATCTGCCGGCGGTCGGTTACTTCAACCTCGACGCCGGGCTTCAGATCGATAAGGCCCAGCGGCGTAGCCTCGCCCGCGGATTGCAGCTCGGGCCAGCCAGACCCACAGACGCCTTCGGCGAAGTAGGGCACGAGCCCCGTACCTTCCACGCCGGCAACACGCAGGATGCGGGAGAGATCGTGCAGCTCGTTGGCCAGCTCCTCTGAAAGATCCTCGACGCGCTCGAGGCGCTCTCGATCCAGAGGCTGAGCGAAAGCGGTGGCGTGCCCGATTATCATGAGAATGACGGAGAGCACAAGTGCTGGCGCTATACGGGCTATACGGTACGTGAAAACGTTGGCCCCTTTCTTACCTTCTCCCTCAGGTATCGATCGAAGATCATGCAGACATTACGCAGCAACAGCTGACCGCGTGCCGTAACCCTCAGCGATTCGTTATCGATGTCGACGAGGCCCTCCTCGGCAGGGCCTGCGGCTAGCTCGGCTAGCTCGGTGGCAAAGGTTTCGCTGAAGTCGATCTCGAAGCGAGACTCCACCAGTTTGAAATCGAGGTGAAGATTGCACATGAGCTCGAGGATGACGTGCCGCCGCAGCTTATCATCCTCGGACAGAGCGAAACCGCGCTCCAGGGGAAGCTCGCCGGCGTCGATCTCGTCGTAGTAGGTGCTCAGCTTCTTGTGATTCTGTACGAACGCAGAGCCCACATCGCCGATGGCGGAGATCCCCAGCCCTACCATGATGGACGACTTTTGCACCGTGTAGCCCATGAAATTCCGATGCAGGCAGCGCTGCTGGAGAGCCGTGGCCAGTTCGTCGTCGGGCAGGGCGAAGTGATCCATACCTATCTGCTTGTAGCCCGCCTCGCGGAGGTGGCTAATGGCGCTGGCGAACAGCTCGAACTTGGTGTTGCGGTCGGGGAGGAGGCTCTCGTCGATCCGTTGCTGATTACCCTTCACCCAGGGCACGTGGGCGTAAGAATACACGGCCAGCCGGTCGGGTCGCATGGCCGTTACCGTGCGGAGAGTACGGGCGAAGGTGACGTACCGCTGTCCCGGCAGGCCGTAAACAAGATCGATGTTGATTGAGGCAAAGCCCGCATCACGGCAGTACTGGTAGAGCTCCTGCGTCTGCCGCTCCATCTGCCGGCGACCGATCGCCTCCTGAACGTAGGGGTCGAAATCCTGCACCCCCATGGAGATCCGATTGAACCCGAGCTCGCGCAGACCGACGATATGCTCATGAGTGGTGACGCGCGGGTCAACTTCGATACCGAGCTCGGCCTCGGGTATGATGTCGAAGTGCTGACGGCCCCAATCGTGCAACTGGCGCAGCTGCTCGGGCCCGTAGTAGGTGGGCGTGCCGCCCCCCCAATGGTACTGCGAGACGGTGGCGCGATGGCCGATGTGGCCGGCAACGAGTTCCATCTCTCGGCGCAGGTAATCCATGTAGCGCTGGGCCACATCAGGCTTGCGGGTGGCGACCACGTGACAGCCACAAAAATGGCACCGGTAGTCGCAGAACGGGAGGTGCAGGTAGAGAGAGATCGCCTCGTCCGGGTCGAGCTGGCGCAACCGCGGCGCGTAGTCGTCAGAGGTGAAGCCCTCGTGAAACTCCACCGCCGTGGGATAGGAGGTGTAGCGCGGCCCGGGGCGATCGTAGCGCGCCAGCAACTCGGGGTCGATCTCGCAGGGGCCGATGCCGGCGGCAGCGCGGCCCTCGATGAGGTCGGTGGTAGTCAACGTGGCCTCAATCGGGTGTACAGTGCTGTCTCGATGCGCATCGCAATCACTGTGCCAGGCGTCAGGCCGCGATTCCCTGGCGGTTCAGGCCCTCGCAGAGACCCGTTTCCCCAGGCGAGACACCTGTCTCTACCGGCCTGCCGATACAAGATTAGGGTCGTCTGGCCTCCATGTACTCCCCGCCCGGTGGGAAGAGCGCGAAGAATCTTGTCAAGGTGGTTGAAGGGATCGACGGCGTGGAGGTAATACCGACAATGACTGAGTTGCGAAACCGTCCCCCATCATCCCTACGGAACTCTTGCTTGCCAAAATTTTATCCGGGGCTAAGTTAATATCTCAATCAAGCTAATTTTATCCTTTTCCCTGTCCAAAGTCGACGCAGCGGCGCGGCGCCATCATCGAGTACATCCACGTATGCACAACATCTCAAGCATTGGCCTGTATAGCGTCGCCGCGATCACTATGGTGGGGTTGTGGGGGTGCGACACCCTCATGACCGAGAAACCTACCGCCGGCGACGACTTCGAGTCGCCCTTCGACGGGCTGTCGCCAGATCTCAACGCCGTGTTTCTCCTCGGCGACGAAAACTTCGAGCACGCCTTCACCCCCGAAGAGGGGTTGGGACCCATCTTCAACAACAACGCCTGTGTCGGCTGTCATCCCGGTGATGGCCGCGGCACGCCGGAGCTGGGGTTCTTCCGCTTCAGCCGCGACGGTGACCTGCTTCCCAAGGAGGGCGGTCACCAACACCAAGACAAGGCGTTGGCCGCGGTGCCGGTGGAGACCATTCCTGCGGGCGTCGAGCGCTCCTTCCGCCTGCCACCGCCGGTTTTCGGCGTCGGCCTCCTCGAGTCGATCCCGGTGGATACGGTTCTGGCTTACGCGGACGAGAACGATACCGACGGCGATGGCATCTCCGGTCGACCCAATTGGGTGACGCCTCCGTTCTGGGTTCCGGAATCCGAGCCGGGAGGCGGCGCCGGCCCGCAGCTGGGCCGGTTCTCTCGCAAAGCCCAGATCAGCACTTTGGTGCAGCAGGTCGCCGAAGCCTATCACCAGGACATGGGCATCACTTCCGACTTCCTGCCTGAGGAGAACCCTCATCCTCAAGCAGGATCGGTGGCCATGGGAGACTTGGCCGCAGATCCCGAAATCCCCGCCGGAATCGTCTTCCAGACGGTGATGTACATACGGCTGCTGCAGCCACCGGACCGCGGTGACATCACCGACGAAGTGCGGCGCGGTGAGCAGCACTTCGTCAACATCGGCTGCGCCTCCTGCCACGTGCCTCTCATGCACACGGGCCCGCAGGCTATTCCCGCGCTCGACCGCCAACCAGTGGCGTTGTATTCCGATCTGTTGCTCCACGACATGGGTCCGGGCCTGGCCGACAACCGGCCCGACGGGCAGGCCAGCGGCACGGAGTGGAAGACCCCGCCTCTGTGGGGCACCCGCATTGTCGGTGATTTCCTCAACGGCGAGCAGTTTTACCTGCACGATGGCCGTGCTAACAACCTGCACGACGCCATCATCGTCCACGGCGGCGAAGCACAAAGCTCGCGTGACGGCTACTACGGGCTCTCCGAGTCCGATCAGCAGGCCGTAGTCGCCTTCCTCGAATCGCTGTGATCCTAAGAGGACGACCATGACCAACCGACTGTACTGCTCCCGGTTGCCTGCGGCCGTCATGCTTGCCGCGCTGGTTCTGCTCGCCATCGACGACGTCGCAGCTCAGGACGACAGCCGACCACTGGTGGAGGGCGGTATCACCGACAAACCCTTCATCACAGGCGCCTCTCGCGTCGGCATCGGCGGCTACACCGAGGCGCACTGGCGCTGGGAGCAAGTCGATGGCTTCACCGACGAGCTCGGCTTCGAGATGAAGCGCTTCAACCTGTTCGCCTACTCCCCCGTCTCCGAGCGCGTGCGCGTCGCTGGCGAGCTCGAGTTCGAGGAGGGTGGTGAAGAGATCAAGGTGGAAGCGGCCCTCGTTGATTTCGAGATTTCGCCGGCTCTCACCTTCCGCGGTGGCATTATCCTGTCACCGCTGGGCCGCTTCAATCTCGCCCACGACTCTCCAGCCAACGACCTCACCGATCGACCGCTGGTCAGCACCCAGATTATCGGGGTGGCCCTGTCCGAGGCAGGCATGGGTTTCTACGGAGCCTTCTACCCAACCGAAGAGGCACGGGTGACCTACGAGGTCTACGGCGTCAACGGTTTTCACGACGGGGTCATCGGCGGCGACGGCAAGGGCGTACGGATCCCCGCGGGACGCGGTAACTGGGAGGACAACAACACCCGACCATCGTGGACCGGCCGGGTGGCTGTGAGCCCGCGGCCGACCTGGGAGATCGGCGCCTCCCTGCACACCGGGCCGTACAACGTGTACGACGTGGAAGGGCTGGAGGTCGACGACAAGCGGAACGTCACCATCGTCGCGCTTGACGGCGATTGGAGCTGGCGAAACTTCGAGCTCCTCGGTGAGTATGCCACGGCTACCGTCGACGTGCCCGCCAGCAACCCGCTGCTGATAGAGAACCAGGCCGGATTCTACGCCCAGACCAACGCCCATTTCGGGCGCGGTTGGTTTCCAGGGTTGCCGAATTCGGTGTTTTCCGGCATCGTGCGCTACGGCATTGTCGACTTCGATGCCGATGCCGACGGCGACGACCTAAGACGCTGGACCCTTGGGATCAATTTCCGCCCTGAAGAGGACACCGTCTTCAAGCTGGACTGGCAGCGCAGCATCGAACGAGACTCATTTGAGAGCAAGGTGAAGTTCGGCGCGCTGTTGTTTAGCGTCGCGACCTACTTCTAGACAGGTGAATAGGTCGGTTTGGCCAGCTCTTTGGTGGGCTTCATCTCTTCCTTTCGTGCTGTTTCAGGTCCGGCACCGGGGGCATTTTATCGATCTCTGGTCGGGGCCAGTGGGCCCAATGGCTGCTGTCGTCTCGGCCCCGACAGATCACCGAGTTTCCGTTCCACCCCTTGTGGGCGCGCACGTCCGCCGACACGAAGCGCATGGTCAGACCGCAGCGTCGACGATCGCTGACGTTGGGCTCGGAGCCGTGCAGTAACAGATCAGTGTGCAGACTGATCTGCCCAGCGTGCATCTCCAGCGGCACGGGATCACCGCCGTAGGCAGTGGGGTTAATCACGGTCTGGTTCAGCACATTGTGCTCTTCCCGAGAGCTTTTCTCAAAAGCGATCTGTCCATGTACGTGTGAGCCGGGAATCACCATCATGGCGCCGTTTTTCGTGGCGCTGTCGTCAATGGCGAGCCAAACCGTTATCGTCTTGCTCGGCGTCAGAGGCCAGTACGAGGCGTCCTGATGCCAGCTGACACGGCGAACGTCGCCGGGCAGCTTGCAGAAGTAGTGGGTGCCCCAGCAGATCAGGTTGGGTCCCAGCAGGTCTTCGAGGTAGTCGAGCATCCGCGACTCGGTGAGCAGGTCGTGGATGCTAGCCATGTGGCGATGCCAGCCATTGATAGAATACGGATCGCGCCCCTCGGACTGGGTCCGGTCCATGAGTTCGTCGAAGAATTCCCGGTGTCTCCTTGCCTCAGCTTCGTCGTACACGTCCAGAGGACAGATGAAACCGAGCTCGTTGTACTGACGAACTTGCTCCGCGGTCAGGGCCTGCGGCGAGGCGTTGTGAACGGGAAAAAACTCGAGATCGCGCTCTACATCGGGCATGGCGTTGGTGATCGACATGGCGTAAAAAAAAGACGACTGGCGCGAAAGCGCTACTCATTTCCGAAGGTGGGCACGGTGCCGAGTTGGTGAACGGGTGGACGGTCTCGAATTGTGCCCAACCTCCGCGAAGGCCAGATTTTCTTCCCTACCTTTCCACAAAGAGACGATCCCTTTGAACTCCGAGCTCAATGCCGAACAGATCGAGAGCTACCGCGAGCAGGGTTTTCTGCTCATTCCCGACTTCCTCGACGCCGACGAGCTCGAGCGTTGGCGAACGCGTATCGAAGTCGCCGTCGCTGGCCGCGGCGATCGCGTACTTCCACGCGCCGACGATCCCAAGGTCGGCGCCTCCCGGTCGGTGCTCTACCAGCGCATCAACTTGTGGATGGACCACCCCGGCGTGAAGGAGCTCGTCTTCGATGAGCGCATCGGTCGCATGGCGGCACAGCTGGAGGGCGTGAAGGGCATCCGCGTCTGGCACGACCAAGCCCTCTACAAGGACCCCTGGGCGAATCCCACCTCATGGCACCAAGACAACACCAAGTGGTCGTTCTCCGCCGAGCACGCCATTACCATCTGGGTGGCTCTCGACGACGTCGATGCCCACAACGGCTGCATGTTCTTCCTGCCCGGCACTCACCGCCATCGTCTGGACACCGACTTCCCCACCGGCGCGCCAATGGGCGCAATCTTCGAGGCCTACCCCGAGCTCGGCGACCTCGACCCCGTGACCGTGGAGCTACCCGGCGGTGGCTGCTCCTTTCACAACGGTCTTACCGTGCACGGCGCCGCAGCCAACATGACGCGACACCCACGGCGCGCCATGACCTGCGCTTTCATGCCCGCAGGCAGCACCTTCAACGGCATTCCCAACGTGCTGCCCAAACACATGCTCGAGCAGCTGGGGGTGGGCGACCTGCTCGATGACGACGAGCAGAACCCGCTGGTTTTCGCAGAGGCCGCCTAGTGATGACACCTCTGGTTCCGGGCACCGGCGCCTGGGCTCCTCTCGACGATGGCAGCGTTGGGGAGGATCTGCGCGATCACCCTGATCTCCTGCATCAGCTCGGCGCTGCCCAGATCCCCGCCATCGTGATGCGGCAGGCGTACGGGCGCGAGGACTGCCGACAACTCATGGCGCGCTTCGTGGAGCGCAAGCTCATCCGCGACCCCAAGGCACTCGCCGAGAACGACGAGCGCACCCGCATCGACGTGGGCACGAGCCTAGGCACCAAGGGCGATGACCGCGGATCGTTCTTCGCCCACGCCGCCGAGACTCACGCACTGTTCGCTAATCTCTTCGACGGCATCATCGACCCAGTGCGATTGTTGTACGACCAGCTTCAGGCGTTGGCAGGCGACAAGCGCGTCCTCAACGCGCGCGAGCCCGACGGCCGTCTGTACGGCCCCGCCATCTTCCGCGTGCACTATGATGGCCACACCTACCGGCCCCACATCGACCACGTCACCCTGCGGGAGAAGCGCTTCGACTACGCGGTGACCCGCTTTGACCACCAATTCGCTGGCGTGCTCTGTGTTCAGAACGCGTCCGAGACTGGAGAAAGTACCCAGGGCCTGCTGCACCGTTGCCTCTGGACGGAAGAGCTTCAGCCGCACATCGCGGAAGGCACATTCTACGACGTAGTGCAGGCCCATGACATCGAGCATTGCCGCGTCGAGCTCGAGCCCGGAGACCTCTACTTCTTCAACACCCGGCTCATCCACGAAGTGCCCGCCGTCTCCGGATCCGACCCGCGGGCGGTGCTAGCCGTATTCATCGGCTACTCCGACGACGACGACGAGATCTACGTCTGGTCGTGACCCGGGGTGCCCAGCTCGGGTCACGCTATAGACCGCTGTGGCAGAATCTCTTGCAGGTCTCAGGTAAGGTGCCTATTTTGTGTGGGCCCTACTAGATTTAGTCATTGGCAGCTGCGCGGTGGTGCAAGGTCGCTTCACCTGCGGAAAAACTGGAGAACATCCATTTATGGTGAATTTCAGCGTCGAACTGTCTGAGGACGAGCCTTTCGAGCGCGCTCTGCGCCGGTTCTCCTCCAAGACCAAGCGCACCGGTCTCATGCGCGACCTTAAGCGCAAGCGCTTCTACACCAAGCCTTCGGTGCAGAAGAAGCTGGACATGCAGAAAAGCATCCGCCGTCGCAAGAAGGTAGAGCGCATCTCCAAGCTCGCCGATATGGGCCTGGATCGCCGTGGTAAGAAGCGCTTCTGATCGACAGTTCCTCAGCAATCAGAAAAGGGGCAGTGCCTAACGGCACCGCCCCTTTATTCGTTGTGGCCGGGCGAGGTAGCTAGCCGGGCTCGGCGAAGCGCTCGGCGAGATCAGCACCTACGAGCTGGTGGCGCCATCCCCGCGCCAGCCGATTGCCCAAGATGTCTTCCCCCTCGCTCTGACGCATGAGTCCCCGCACCTCGGCGCGCGTCGCCACCAGGGCGGCATCGATGCCCGCCTCCTCGCTGCGCTCGCTCACTAACTGCTGTGCCTCCTTGGCGCGCGCCTCGAAACGGCGGTCATAATGCGATTTCGGCGGTCCCTGTGGCCACTCCTCTTCAGACAGCTCGAGAGCGCACTGCACAGAGCGCACGAGGTCTCCACCGAAAACGGCGACATCGCGGGAGCGCAGGGAACGCACGTTGGCCAGGTCCTCGGTGGTCGCGGGGTGGCTCTGCGCTAGGTGCAGAAGCAGCTTGTCGGAGGCGACGCGACCCCGGGGCCGGTCCTGGCTGCGCGCCACCAATTCCCGCCAGGCGGTGAGCTCGCGCAGCACTGCCAAGTCTTGGCGCGACAGCCGGCCGTGGCCCTTCACCCTCCGGTACTCCTTCCGGGGGTCACGCTGTTCGTAGATCGAGGGTTCGTCGAGGGCGGTCATCTCCTCTACCAGCCAGGCATCCAGTCCACGCTCGGCGGCGCGGCAGCGCAGAATTTCCACGATCTCGGGTAGGTAGCGCACATCATCCTCGGCGTAGCCGATCTGGGTCTCGGTGAGTGGCCGGCGTAGCCAGTCGGTGCGAGTCTCCGTCTTGGCGAGCTCGACACCAATGAGCTCACGAACGAGATCGCGCAGCGAGATCGTGCTGGCCAGCCCGACAAAGCCGGCGGCAACACGGGTGTCGAAAATACACTTGGGCACCGCCCCGGTGACATGCTTGAGAATGGTGAGATCCTGCACGGCGTCGTGTAGGATCTTGGTTACGTCCGAATCGCTGAGGAAGCCAAAACCAAGTAGATCGGGCAGGGCTACGGCATCGACGAGCAGACAGCGCTCACGTGACAGCCCCACCTGTACAACCCCAAGGGCCGGGTAAAACGTACGCTCCCACACCAGCTCAGTGTCGACGGCGGCGATGCCGGCGACGCGGGCCTCCTCGAGCAACGCCTCAAGCTCGTGGGGGGTCTCGATCACGGGGCAGCTGGTGGCTCGGCGGGGGCAAAGCCAAAGTGGCGCAGGCGCTCGATGAAGTCTCGACGCCGCGGGCTGGGTTCGGGACTGGCAAGCCAGTCAGGGTGGTAGGCGCTGCGATGTCGGCCCTGTGAGTTACGCTCCGACCGCCTTCGCGTGGCAGCCTCTTCTATGTCTGACTCAGGATCCTTGTGGTAAACCACGGGGCACATACGGCGCCCAGCGCGGAGGCAGTGACCGAAGGTCTGGAAGTGCCGGACTTGGGCATCCGATGACATGGCCTAACTCTCGCGGGTTTCTGGCAAATTCCGGTGCGGCGGCGATACGGTACGAAAGCGGCCTCCCGAACCACGTCGGAAGGCCCTGACCCTAATCGGCTCGTCCTGCTCGTTGTCAGGTCCCGATCGCTTGAAAGGGTTCGTCGTTGACCAACTCTTCCACCACCTTGCCACCAATGAGGTGCTCGATGATAATGCGCTCCAGCTTCTCCATGGTCATGGAGTGGTACCAAGTCTGCTCGGGGTAGACGAGCACCGTGGGCCCGCGCTCACAGACCCGCAGGCAGTCGGCTTTGGTACGGTGGATTCCCGTGCGCGGATCGCCGTAACCGAGCTCCTGCAGGCGCTTTTTGAGGTAGTCCCAGCACTGCTTGCCGACATCGCCAGAATGGCACTTCGGCTTGGTCGGCGTGGCGCACAAAAAAATGTGGCGTCGGATGGTGTCGTCCGTCTGCCCGTTGCCCAGCTGGAACCCTGTCGTCTCTGCCACGCTCACATTCCCTATCCGTTGGCCTGCATCGACCAGATAGCATCCAGCGACCGGTGCAGGAAGGGCCGCGATGGCTCGCCGTCAAAGTCAGTCGCCGTCTGCCCGCTGCCCTCGAGGACGTACTTGTAGCAGGTGAGCCCCTCCAGACCCACGGGGCCGCGGCTGTGCAGGCGCCCAGTGCTGATCCCCACCTCGGCACCGAGACCGAACTTGAAGCCATCTGCCAACCGGGTCGAGGCGTTGTGAAACACCGAAGCGGAGTCGATGGCAAGCAGGAATCGCTTTGCGGTGGTCTTGTCTTCGGTGACGATCGAATCCGTGTGGTGCGAGCTGTAGTGGTTGATGTGGTCGATCGCCTCCTCGGCGCCGTCGACGATCTTCACCGAGAGTATGTAGTCGAGGTATTCCGTGGACCAGTCCTGCTCGCTGACAGGAGTAAGGGCGCCCAGATCACCGGCCAGCTCTAGGGTGCGCTCGTCACCGCGGATGAGCACGTTGTGGGCCTCGAGATCGCCGATCACTCGCTCGAAGAACGGCCGGGCAATCTCGCCATGCACGAGCAGAGTCTCGGAGGCGCAACAGGTGGCGACGCCGGAGATTTTGGAGTCCACGGTGATACGCACCGCCTTGTCGAGGTCGGCGGCGGCGTCCACGAACACGTGGCAGATGCCGTCGGTGTGGCCGGTGACGGGGATGTTGGTGTTGGCCATGATATAGCCGGCGAATTCCGGCGAGCCACGGGGAATGATGAGGTCGATAGCATCCTCCTGGCACAACATCCCCTTCACGTCCTCCCGGCTTTCCATTAGCGTAATCCAGCCGTCGGGAATGCCCTCTACGGACGCGGTGGCCATCTCGATCACCTCGGCAAGCACGGCATTGCTGTTGGCTGCCTCACTGCCGCCCTTCAGCAGTACCGCATTGCCCGACTTCAGACAGAGAGCAGCGATCTGCACCAGAGCATCCGGACGTGACTCGAAGATGACACCGATGACACCGATGGGCACGCTCACCCGGTAGAGATTGAGCCCTTCGTCGAGCTTGGTCGCCTTCAGCGTCGACCACAGCGGATCGGGCTGGGCAATCACGGAGCGCACCATCTCCCGGGTGGCTTGGTACTTACCCTCGCGCAACTCCAGCCGCTTCAGTAGCGGCTCACCGAGTTCGCCCTGCTCGACCAACGCCTTACCGGCTTCGACGTCGGCAGCATTAGCAGCGAGAATGCGCTCCCTCTCCGAATCCAGAGCTTTCAGGATCGCCTGCAGAGCGGCGTCGCGTGCACCACCGTCGCTGGTAGCCAGCTGCAAGGCCGCCTGACGAGCTCCCAGCGCACGTTGGCGTAAATAGTCGTGGGACCCTGTGGCGGTGGTCATCGTCGCTCTATCTCCTCAGGCCTGTTCCAGGATCTTCTCGCTGGCCAGGGACATCATGCTCTGCATGGCCTTCATCATACGCTGCGGCTCTTCCACCCGTCCCTCGGCGAGCAGCACGTAGTCGACGAGGAAGTGGGCCCACTCCTTCAGCTCAGCGGCATCTCGGTTCTTCTTCAGTAACTCGCCCATGTTGGCGATGGCCGGGTGCTTGGGGTTGATCTCCAGGGTACGCTTGGTGATAGGGAAATTTTCGTCCGTCATACGCATGATGCGCTCCACATGCTGACTGACGCCGCCTTGAGGCGTGACCAGTACGCAGGGCGAGTCGGTGAGTCGCGTCGACTCCTTGACGTCACCCAGGCGCTCGCCTAGCTCGCCCTTGAGGAAGCTCACCAGCTCGATAGTGCGCGCTTTGTCCTCGTCACCGACACCTTCGAGCTTGGGTTCGTCGTCAGCAGAGACCTCGAGATCTTCCGCATCGATCGCCTGGAAGCGCTTGCCGTCAAAGTCCTGCAGGCTGTTGACGACCCACTCGTCCACGGGATCTATCATGTACAGCACTTCGAAATCGCGCTGCCGGAAGGCCTCCATGAGAGGACTCTGGTCGATGGATTCGGAGCTCTCGCCGGCCAGATAGTAGATGACCTCCTGGTCGGACTGCATGCGGTCGACGTAGCCCTGCAGCGAGATGAGACCCTCGGACTCCGTCGTCTTCTTCTGCGCCTTGTCGCCGCCGTCCTCCTCTGCCTTCGCCGCGACAACCGGCGCACCCAGACTCGTCGGGTAGCGCAGTAGCTTGGCGATCTGATCCTTGTTCTCCAAGTCTCGGGCAATCCCCTCCTTAAGCACGATGCCGTAGGACTCCCAGAAGGTGCAAAAGCCCTCGGGGTCGTTCTTGGCTAGATCCTCGATTTTGCTTAGCACCCGCCGCGTCAAGGTGGAGCGAATTTTCGCCATCACCGGATTGTTCTGCAGCGACTCACGCGCCACGTTCAGCGGCAAATCGTCGCAGTCGACGACTCCGCGCACGAAGCGCAGATAGAGAGGTAGAATGTCCTCGCTGTCGTCCTGAATGAAGACACGCTTTACGTGCAGGTTGATGGAAACCGTAGGCTCCGCGGAGAACAGCTTCTCCATTGGCGACTGCTGCGGAATATAGAGGACAGCGAAGAACTGGATGGGCACGTCTACCACGACATGCTCCCAGATCAGAGGGTCCTGATGGTCGCCGGTAAGATGCTGGTAGAACTCCTTGTACTGCTCCTCGGTAATCTCCGAGCGCGACCGTGCCCACAGCGCCGATGCCTCGTTGGCCTGCTTGCCGGCGACCTTGATTGGGTAAGCGACGTAGTCGGAGTGCCGGCGTACCACGCTCTCGATGCGGTGGGCGTCGAGGTACTCCTCACAGTTGGAGCGCACGAAGACCTTGATCTCGGTGCCGCGGTCGCTCTTGTCCTTGGTGGTGGAAACCGTGTAGGTGCCGTCGCCGGTGGATTCCCAGATCACCGCTTCGGCGTCGGGCTCGGCGTTGCGCGTGGTCAACTCGACGCGCTCGGCGACCATGAACACGGAGTAGAACCCGACGCCGAACTGGCCGATGAGCTTGAGCTTATCCTCCTCGGACTGATCCCCCTCGTCGAGGCGGCGGATGAACTCGGCAGAGCCGGAGTGGGCGATGGTGCCGATGTTGGCGTTGACCTCGTCCCGGGTCATACCGATCCCGGTATCGCGGATGGTCAGCGTCTTGGCCGACTTATCAACGCTGATCTCGATCTCGAGCTCGGCCTCAGGGTCGACGATGTTACGGTCTGTGAGAGAACGGAAGCGGATCTTATCGAGAGCGTCCGAGGCGTTGGACAGCAGCTCGCGGAGAAAAACGTCCTTGTCGGTGTAGAGGGAGTGGATGAGGATCTGGAGGACCTGCTGCACCTCCGTCTGGAAGGTGCGTTCCTCGACCTGTGCCTGTTCGCCGGAAACGGTTTTCGATTCGTTCATATCGAATGGGCTTGCTCAGGGAGATGCTTACTAAGCCACTGCGGGAGGGTAACTTCACGAGCCTCCTAAAGTACTGAAGAGGCATACTCTCGCAAGACGGGGACGGCACCCCTATCTTAGGCCTCCGCCCATGAGCCACCGTCCGGAATACGACATGGTCATCGTCGGCGGCGGCCCCGCCGGGGCCACCGCCGCACTACATGCTATCAAACGCGGCCTGCGGGCCGTGGTGGTTGATCGCGATCGCTTCCCCCGCGACAAGATCTGCGGCGACGCGCTGTCCGGGAAGTCGATGGCGGTGCTCGGCGAGCTCGACCTCATCGACGGAATCGCAGCCTTACCCGGCGCCGCGATCCGCCATGTTCACTTCGGCAGCCCCGATCACGTGGTCGCAGACATTGACCTGCACCGCCACGAGCACTTCGACCCCCTCACTGGACGCATGATTCGCGGCGGCGGATTTGTCATCAAGCGACAAATTTTCGATCACTTCCTGGTGCAGCAGGTCCGCGAGCGTGGCGTCGAGGTCATCGAGGGCTTTGCCGTCAAGGAACTCCTGCGCGACGATGACGGCCGCGTCTGCGGCGTGCGCGGCCTCCACGACGGTGTGAACGGTTCCAGCAAATCGGAGGCAGAATTCCACGGCCACGTGGTGCTGGGCTGTGACGGCTTCAACTCCATCGTCGCCCGGCGCGCCGGTCTCTATCAGCACGAGCCGCGCCATTGGTGCGTCGCCCTGCGCTGCTACTACGAGGGCGTCAGCAATCTCGAAGACAAGATCGAACTGCACTTTGTCGATGAAGTGCTACCGGGATACTTCTGGATCTTCCCGTTGGGTGACAACCTCGCCAACATCGGCATAGGCATGCGGCATGATGCCATTCGCCGACGCAAGGTGGACCTGCGCGACGCCATGAGCCGAGTCATCGCGCGGCCGCCATTCGCCGAACGCTTCGCCCAGGCACGGGCTCTGGAGACCCCGGTGGGTTGGAATCTGCCCCTAGGCAGCAAGCAGCGGATTTGCCACGGCGACGGCTTCCTGCTGCTCGGCGACGCTGCCGGTCTCATCGACCCCTTTACAGGCGAGGGCATCGGCAATGCGCTGTATTCGGCGCGTGTGGCCTGCGATGTGGTGGAGGAGTCGCTCGCGGCCAGCGATGCTAGTGCCGGCTTTCTGGCCCGCTACGAGCAACGATTGTGGGAGGCACTGGGCGACGAGCTCAGGCTGAGCAGCCAGCTGCAGCAGATGGGTCGGGTGCGACCCCTGCTCAACTTCGTCCTCCACCGTGCCGCCCGCGACGAGCAGGTGAGCAACCACATCTGCGGCATGATTGCCAACGCCGTGCCCAAAAAGCAGCTCACCAGCCTTCTCTACTATCTGAAGCTGCTGGTCAGTTGAGTTTGCTCGCGGGATCGTCTTCCGCCTCTCTCTGGGGATCGGGGCTCTACGGGTTCAGCTCGGCTCGGCGATCTCCATCGCGCTCCCCTTCTCCACCACCTGCTCCTCGAACATGGCCATGGCCATGGCGCGCAAGGCTACCGCCTCTTCTTCGGACTGCGCCCAAGCAACCACGTCCACCGGCAGGCGTTGTCCGTCGGCAGTACGCTCGCTGAGAGCGACGAAGGCTTTCAGGTAGGTGTTGGGTAGGGCGTCCATGACGCCCTGCAGGATGGGGCCGCACTGCGACTCCGGCAGGTTCACCACTACCCGCGTCGTGGCTCGGGTGCCGGAGTAGAACTCGGCGATCATCGGTTCCAGGGTTTGGCGGAAGAGAGCCTCCACCTCGCGCGGCGGTCCTGGCAGGGCGCAGATCGCCGTCTCCCCCTTGATGACCTGCACGCACGGTGCAACACCGGCCGGATTGGGGTGAGCGATCGCCCCCGCTGGGCGCGTCGCCATCTTCAACAGCCCCGGACTCACGTCCTCGCGGTTCTGGATGCCTCGGTTTTTCATGAATCGTTGTACCATATCCTCATCCTCTTCGACTTCGACTCCAAGAATGGAGGCCAGCACCTCCACGGTGAGATCGTCGGGAGTTGGGCCCAGCCCACCGGTGGTAATCACCATGCGGGTGCCACGCTCGCAGGCGTCGCCGAGCACGGCGCGCAGCTCGTCGATGTCGTCGTCGAGAATGGCAATGCGTCGCACGTAGCCACCGAGAGCAGCGATCTGCTGCGCCATCCAGAACGAGTTGGTGTCCTGGATCTGTCCGTTGAGCAGCTCCGTGCCGATGGCGTAGATCTCTATGGGGGGCTGGTGATTCATGGAGTGCGTGCCTTGGGAAGTGTGCTCTATATCGTTGTGGCCAGAAAACCGCCGTCCACGCGCAGATCTTCGCCGGTGATGAAGAGACTCGCCGCCGGGCTGGCGAGAAAGACAGCAGCGCCGACCAGCTCCTCGGGCTCTCCAAATCGGGCCATGGGGGTATGAGACAGAATCTGCTCGCCTCTTTCCGAGGGCGTACCGTCCGCGTTGAACAGCAGGCGACGGTTCTGCTCGCCGGGAAAGAAGCCTGGAGTGATCGAGTTGACTCTCACCTGCGGTGCCCATTCGCGCGCCAAAAAGCGGGTCAGGCTTACCACACCGGCCTTGGCGGCGGAATAGGCCACCACCTTCGACAGCGGCACATGGGCGGTGATGGAAGCGATGTTGATGATCGAGCCCGAGCCGGCAGCGCGCATAGTAGGACCGAAGGCCTGGCAGGGCAGGAAAACGCCGCCCACGAGATTCAGGTCGAAGTTACGCCGCCAGTCGGCGGCGGTAATCTCCTCGACGGCAAGCTCTTCGCTGACCGTCACCGCTGGGTCGTTGCCACCGGCGGCGTTCACCAGCACAGCAGGCTCGCCGAGCCCATCCCGGATTTGCTCTCGGGCTAGCTCTAAGGCATCTCGATCCGTCGCATCGCAGATGACGAAGACTGCCTGTCCCCCAGCCTTGAGAATCGCCTGCGCCCGCGCCTCGCCACGCCTTTCATTGCGACCGAGTACGGCCACGGCCGCTCCCGCCTCGGCCAGACCCGAAGCGATAGCGCCGCCAAGCACGCCGGTGGCGCCGATGACGACGGCAACTTGACCGTCGAGACGGAAACGATCGTTAGCGCTACTCACGGCACTCCCGGCATGTTCCAGTACAGCGCCAGCGCCAGCGACACCAAGCCAATGGCGCCGCCAAACAGATTTCCCCAGACGATGAGCCAACCCAAATGCTCGCGCATGACCTGCTCCATCATCTGCTTCACCACTTCGGGGGAGAGCTCTTCCAGCTTCACCTCGAGCAGCTTGTCCACCTGCCCGCGCAGGGCTGGGATGTTCAACACCTCACCGCGGAGCTTCTCCTCCATCGCTGGACCCAAGCGGTCAATGAGGCCCTCCATGAAATCCTTCACCATAGTCTTAAGAATGTCCGTGCCCGCCATCTTCAGCATCATGCCGAAGGGGCCCTGCTGTAAGCGCTCGAGCTCCGCTTCGATCGCCTCTTCGGCCTCTTCCGAAGTAAGCAGGTCGCGCAGCTTCTCTTTGAGGTCGCCGCCGAGCAGAGCACCGTGCTCGGTGAAGAAACGCTCTAGATAGACCTCATCGAAAAAGTGGGTCATGATCAGGGACTTGACCTTCTCCCGGATCTCACGGAAGCGATTGGGAATGACCCCCGAACCGTAGAGCAGCGGCACGCGGTCGAAGAGCATCTTCACCGCTAGCCAGTTGGTGATGCCGCCGGCAAAGCCGAACAGCCCCGCCGTCAGCAGCCAGGGGGCGGCGCTCAGAACCAGTGGCGGCAGATAGGCATCGGGCTCAGCGCCCTGAAGAGTCGCTGTCAGTCCGACCAGCAGTAACGTGAAGGACAGGGCGTTGCTGACTTTGCCCTTGTTCCAGAACAAATGCTGGTAGGTCTCGTCCTTGGCAACCATCCTCTCTCCCTTCCTCCCTAGTCTTCCCGGCCGCTAGTCGTGCTCGAATCCTGCCGGTCTTTGTGCCGTTCCAATGCGAGCTGGATTATTCGGTCGATGAGTTCCGGATAGCTCACGTCGCTGGCCGCCCACAGCTTGGGATACATGCTGATCGGCGTGAACCCGGGCATGGTGTTGATCTCGTTGACGAGAATGCGTTCTTCCTCGTCCTGACTGACGAAGAAGTCGACTCGCGACAGGCCTGAGGCCTCCACGGCAAGGAAGACGGTGCGTGCCATCTCGCGCACCTTCTCCGCCGTCTCCGCTCGGATGCGTGCGGGAATGATGAGCTCGGAGTTGTCGTCGATGTACTTGGCGTTATAGTCGTAGAACTCATTACCCGGCGTCACTTCACCAACGACAGAGACCTCGGGGTTTTCGTTTCCGAGAACCGCCGCTTCGACCTCAATGCAGTTCAACGCCCCCGCTTCGACGATGATCTTTCGGTCGTACTTCGCCGCGGCGTCGATCGCCGAGGCCAACCCAGATCTATCGTGCACTTTACTGATGCCCACACTCGAACCGAGGTTGGCGGGCTTCACGAACACCGGATAACTGAAGTCGCGATCGATTTCATGCTCAACAAGCTCACGCTCGGCACGCCAGCGGCTGCGTAGGATGGAGGCGTACTCAACCTGGGGCAGACCCTCTGCGCGTAGCACCCGCTTCATCATTTCCTTGTCCATGCCCACCGCCGAGCCGAGTACACCAGAGCCCACGTAGGCGACGCCGGCGAGCTCGATGAGCCCCTGCACAGTACCATCTTCACCGTAAGGGCCGTGCAGTACCGGAAAGATGACGTCGACTTCGCGGGAGTCACCCGTACTATTCTGCACGATGAAATCACCGCCCCCGACGTAGTCCAGACTAACCGGAGTTAGCCCTTCGCTATCAAAGCGGCCGGTGCTCAGCAACCCCGAGGCATCGCCGGCGTCGAGCCAGATGCCGGCACGGTTTATGCCGATCATGTTGACTTCGTACTTCTCGCGGTCGATCGCTTCGAGCATGGAGAGCGCGGAGGTCACCGACACTTCGTGCTCCGCAGACCGGCCTCCAAAGAGAACGCCGACGCGGATTTTCTTGCCCATTAGAGATGCACTTTCAAGCGATATGGGAGCAGTGGCGTCACTAATATAGGAACGGGCGTGCTGACGAATTCGTCCTCATTGCCGTTCTTCTTCTCTACCCAAACACTCGATTGCGAGAAAGTCGGATTGAAAATCGCCCTCATCGGCTTGCCCCAGACGGGCAAGCGCACCCTGTTTACCTTGCTCACCGATCGGCTCGTTCCCGAATCCCGTCGCGCGGGCGATGTCGTAGAGGGGATCAGCCAAGTCTGGGACCTGCGCGTCGACGAGCTGTCTCGCATCTTCAACCCTAAGAAGACGACCTACGCCGAGAACCACTTCGTCCTATGCCCCGATGCCGACACCAGTGGCAACTCCTACGAATGGCTGGCGGCTGCACGGCGCTGCCAGCTCGTCTGCCTGGTCTTACGTGCCTTCGAATCCGATTCCGTCTACCACCCCACCGGGTCAGTGGATCCCGAGCGCGACCGGGAAGTGCTGGAAGCGGAGCTATTGCTATCCGACATGGATACAGTTGAGACTCGCCTCGAGCGCCTAGCCAAGGAGTCGAAGTCGGGTCTACGCCCTGAGCAGAAAGTCGAACAGAGGACCTTGTTTTCCTGCGCGCAGTGTTTGGAAGAGGGACAACCTCTGTCTTCGCTAGACCTCGCCGATATCGATTACCGATCCATTCGCTCTCTCGACCTAGTGACCTTCCTACCCCTGCTGGCGGTGTACAACGTCTCCGAAGACGACCTCGGCAGGAAGCTTCCCGCTGGTGCAGTGGCAGTATCCTGCCAAATTGAAAGCGAGATCGCCGCCTTCGAAACCGAAGAGGAGCGCGGCGAATACCTGCGCGAACTCGGAGTTTCGACCACTGGCCTGGATCGCGTATCTAACGCCGCCTATGATGCCCTCGGTCTTATGTCGTTCTACACCGTTGGCGAGGACGAGTGCCGCGCTTGGACCATTCACAAGGATTCTTCCGCTCCTGTCGCCGGTGGCCAGATTCACTCCGACATCGAGCGCGGCTTCATTCGAGCCGAGATCATAAAGTATGATGACTTCCTCAGCGCCGGCTTAGAAAGCGAGGTGCGCAATCGGGGACAGCTGCAAACCCGGGGACGGGATTACATCTTGCAGGACGGGGACATCGTCCACTTCCTTTTTCGCGTGTAGGCGGTCCGCTACCGCATCGTAGGCGCGTCGCCCCGCAGACTGCCTCTCACGCAAGGATTGATACATGGTCCGCGCACTGCTCTCCGTCGTGTCCGGAATCGCCCTAGCTTGGCTCGTAATTGCAATCCTTCTCCCAATCGGACACAAGATTGGTGCGCCGCCGGATGGTTTGAGTCCTGCAAATCGCGAGGTCTTCAAAGAGGCCGCTGCCGAAATGCCACTCGGAGCTATGTTTTTCTTTCTCGCCTCTTACTCACTCGGCACGCTCACAGGCAGCTGGCTGGCGGCTCGGATCTCGAACCGTCACTTCAACGCGATGCTGGTAGGGGGGGTGTTGATGCTGGCGGGAATGCGCGATCTGATTGTTGCTGCTCCCCACCCCCTGTGGTTCACCCTACTCGGCATCATCCTCTTCCTGCCGTCGGCCTATTTGGGGGGACGGCTGGCGACTCCGGACACCTAAAGATCATGCCTTTCGTTGATCCGCCGGCGGCCAACGCCCGAACCATCTCTATCTACTGCAGCAAGTGCAAGGCCCTGCTCTATCGGTATCGGAAAGGTGGCAGTGGAGCTCTGGTGAAATGCCGCCCGGAGCGCATCGTCGAGGATCACACCGCCGGTGACCTGCATTGCCACAAGTGTGGTCAGCAGTTTGCGCGTCGTCAGATGATCGGCGGCGCTCCGGCCCACAAGATCATCGGCGGTAAGGTCTACACCCGCCGGATGCGACGGAAATGACCGTCGGTACCCCTCGATCAAGCCAGATCGTCGTCATCGGCGGCGGCGCTGTCGGAGTTTCGGCCGCTTGGTTCCTGCAGCAGGCAGGAGCCCACGTGACTTTGCTCGAGCGCGGCGCTATCGCCTCTGGCAGCTCCTACGGCAACGCCGGCCTCATCGTGCCCAGCCACTCCGTGCCACTGGCCGAGCCCGCCGCGTTACGCCAAGGGCTGCGTATGATGTTTAACCCGGATAGCCCGTTTTACATCAAGCCGCGCCTCGATCTCGATCTGATCTCCTGGCTCTGGAAATTCCGCCGCAGCGCCACCGACGCGCACGTGCACCGCACGATGCCCCTGCTGCGCGATCTGCATATAGCAAGCCGCTCACTCTACAAGGATCTCGCCGCCGCCGGCATGAACTTCGACTTCGGTCACGTCGGACGACTCCTGCTGTACCGCACTGAAGCGGGCCATCACCACATCGAGGAAGAATCACGGCTAATGGCTAAGATCGGCTTGGCCGTGGAGATGCTCGACACCGCCGGAGTCGCCGAGCGGGAGCCTAATCTCAACTTTGACGTGCGCGGCGGCGCATTCTACGAGGACGACGCCCATCTCAGTCCGGCACGCTTCGTGCGCACCCTCGCCGAGTCCTGCCGCCAGGCCGGCGTTGACGTCGTTGAGAACGCCGAGGTGCTGCGATTGATCACAGAAGGGTCGCGGGTGCGACTGGTAGAAACCACTCGTGGCGACTTCGAGCCGGAGCAGGTCGTACTCGCCGCAGGTGCATGGAGCCCGGCTCTGGCGGACGACCTGCAGTTGCAGGCACCTATTCAGCCCGCCAAGGGGTACTCCGTCACCGTGCAGATGCCGGCGCCGGCACCGCGGACGCCGCTGATGTTTACCGAGGCAAGGGTGGCAGCGACGCCCATGGGCGAACACATGCGTTTCGCCGGCACTCTTGAGCTCGCTGGTTTCGACCTTTCTATCAATCGGCGACGAGTCGAAGCCATCGTCCGCGCCGTGCCCCACTACGTTCCGGCTTGGCAGCCAACCAATTTGAAGGTGGTCGAAGTGTGGCGGGGTTTGCGCCCCTGCACGCCAGATGGCCTGCCACTGTTGGGGCGCCCTCGGCGTTGGGACAATGTCGTCGTCACCGCCGGACACGCCATGATCGGCGTCTCCCTGGGACCGATCACCGGTCAGATCGTCGCTCAACTCGTCGTCGGTGACGAGCCCATCTACGATCTCGCCCTCACCGATCCCGATCGCTTCGGCTGATCGTCCGCACCCTACGAGTGTCACGGTTGCCGCGGCGTACACTCCCTTGTACCTTGCCGCCCCTGCCTGGTCTGGAAAGTCTTGCATCCAACGCACTTACCCAGCACTCGAAGCACGAGGGATTGAGCAATGGCACTGCGCGTCTACATCGGCACATACACCAGCGGCGACGACGAGGGCATTTTCTACGGCGACGTCGACATCAATACCGGGGCGATCACCATCCGCGGCAATGCGGGCGGCATCACCAGCCCCTCCTACCTCTGCCTCGATTCCAAAGGCGAAAACCTGTACGCGGTGAGTGAGGTCAGCGACTTCGAAGGCAGCGGCGCTCTTCAGTCGTACTCCGTCGATGCCGCTTCCGGCTCCCTTACCGAGATGAACCGACAGCCGACCGGAGGCCCGGGGGGTGCTGGTCCCTGCCACAACACGGTGGAGGCGAATGATCGGTACGTGCTCACCGCCAACTACGGCGGCGGCAGCTGCTGCATCCATCCGATCCAGAGCGACGGCTCCCTCGGCGAGCTCACTGACTTCAAGCAGCACGAGGGATCGAGTGTCGTCGAGTCTCGGCAGCAGGGCCCGCACGGCCACTCCATCAACATGGATCCCGGCAACCACTTCGCCTTCTGCGCGGACCTCGGCCTCGACAAGGTGCTCATTTACGAACTCGATTTCGAGACCGGCAAGTTGAACGAACACGGCGCAGCAACGGTGACGCCGGGCGCAGGCCCCCGTCATTTCGCTTTCCATCCCAACCGCAAATTCGGCTACGTCATCAACGAGATCGGAAACACCATCACGGCCTACAGATACAACGAAACCGCGGGCTCGCTGACCCAGATGCAGGAAATATCGACGATTCCCGACGATTTCGACGGCACCACGCACACAGCTGACATCCACCTGACTCCGAACGGCCGGTATCTCTACGGCTCCAACAGGGGTCACGACTCCATCGCCGCTTACTCTGTCGACGGCAAGAGCGGCCAGCTCAGCCTCATCCAATTCGAATCGGTTCCGTCAACGCCACGTAACTTCGCCATCGACCCCAGCGGCACCTGGCTGCTCTCAGGCGGTCAGAACACCGACGAGATCGCCTCCTTCCGCATCGAAAACGACGGCACGCTGAACCGCACCGAACACGTCACCCAGGTGCCTAAGCCAGTCTGCCTGAAATTCGTCACCCTGAGCTGAACACGGCTCTTCCGTCACCCTCACCTTCGAGGAGGCGCACCATCCGAACCAACAAGCTTCGCCAGCTGCTCAATGAGGGGAAGCCGACCATCGGCACTCACATCCACACCACGTGGCCCAACGTCGTGGAGACCATCGGTCACACCGGTGTCTACGACTACGTCGAGTTCGTCGCCGAGTACGGACCTTATGACCTCTACGCTTTTGACGATCTGTGCCGTGCCGCGGAGCTATACGACCTTGGCACCATGATCAAGGTGGAGCAGGAGCCTCGCGGCTGGATCGCGCAACGTGCCATTGGCTCCGGCTTCGAATCCTGCCTCTTTTCCGACTGCCGCTCAGTTACGGACGTGGAGGAATGCGTCGCCATCGCCAACCCGGACACCCCGGAAGATGCCGGCACCTACGGCGTCGCCACCCGCCGCTTCAGCTACATGGGCTACGGCGGCACTGAGGATTACGTGCAGGCGATCCGCGACGTCGTCGTCGTCATCATGGTCGAGAAGGGACCTGCCGTGGAGGTGCTCGACAAGATTCTCGAAGTCAAGGGAGTCGACATGGTGCAGTGGGGCCCGGCGGACTACACCATGAGCATTGGCAAGGCCAAACAGCGCGACGCCCCTGAGGTCAAAGCGGCAGCGGAGCGCGTCTTTAAGGAGGCGCTGGCCGCCGGCGTCCACCCCCGTGCCGAGATTAACAGCTCGGACGACGCCAAGCGCTACCTCGACATGGGCGTGCGGCATTTCTGTATCGGCACCGACGTCTCAATCCTTTTCAACTGGTTCAAGGAGAACGGGGAGGCGCTGCGGCGTGCTGTCGAGGGCGATTGAGCTTGGACTCCGATCTGTAGCTGCCAACACTAACTGAGACCAACATGACCCAGACCCAGGAATCTGTGGTCCTAGATCCCCGTAAGTTCCGCGACCCCGACATCACCGCCGACGGCGATGAACGCGCTTCCGTTGCCCTCACCCATCTGGACACCCTGTGGTTCAACACCGGCACTCTCTGCAACCTCGAGTGCGTGAGCTGCTACATCGAGTCGAGTCCCCGCAACGACCGGCTCGTCTACCTCACCTCGGCGGAAGTCGCCGTCTATCTCGACGAGATCGAATCGAAGGGGATAGGAACCCGCGAGATCGGCTTCACCGGCGGTGAGCCCTTCATGAACCCCGAGTTCATGATCATGCTCTCCGACGCTCTGGATCGGGACTTCGAGGTACTGGTGCTGACCAACGCCATGAAACCGATGATGGGGTACGCCGACAACCTGCTGGCGCTGCGCAAGAGCCATACTGAGCGGCTCACCATTCGCGTCTCTGTCGATCATTACACCCAGCAGTTGCACGAGGAGGAACGTGGCCAGCGCTCATGGCAGCCGACTCTGAAGGGGTTGCAGTGGCTGTCCAGCCATGGCTTTCGCCTCGCCGTGGCCGGCCGAACCCGTTGGGACGACGAGACCGACGAGCAGCGGCGTCTCGGCTACAGCCGGCTGTTCACCGAGCATTCCATCTTCGTCGACGCCGACAACCCCGCCACGCTGGTGCTATTCCCCGAGATGGACGAACAAGTCGACGTTCCTGAGATCACCACCGCCTGCTGGGGCACCCTCGATCAATCACCCGACGACATTATGTGTGCCTCCGCGCGTATGGTCGTCAAGCGGAAAAGCTCCAAAACCCCCACAGTGCTTGCCTGCACCCTCATTCCTTACAGCGAGCAGTTCGAGATGGGTGAGACCCTGTCTGAGGCGGCGCGTGACGTCAAGCTAAACCACCCCCACTGTGCCCGCTTCTGCGTCCTCGGGGAAGGCTCCTGCTCAACCTGAGCGGACCCATGTCAATTGTCACCGCCGTCCTCTTCGACGTTGACGAGACTCTTTACGACCGCCCAACGGCACAGATCGCTGTCCTCGCGGCCATGCGGCGCGAGATGGAACCTCTGTTCGGTTCACTCACGGAGAAGCGGGTTGTCGACGCCTGGTCTCGATCGGATCGCGAGACCGAAGATCACGTGTTCACCACCAGCAACTCGATTCGTGAATCGCGCAACCATCGCAGCCGGATCTTCCTTGAGCTGCTCGGAATCGATCCCGAGCAGGCCGACGCCATCACCGACTATTACGTAGAGAACTACCCGAAGATGAGGACCCCGGTGGAGGGAGCGCCCGAAGTGGTGGCGCGCTGTGCCAAACGAGTGCCCACGGGAGTCGTCTCCAATGCCTTCCCAGACGTACAGTATCGTAAGCTCGACGCCATCGGTCTGGGCTCGGTTTTCGCCTGCGTGGTGCTATCTGAGGACTTCGGCGCCCGCAAGCCCAACCCGGCAGTGCTGCTAGAGGGCTGCCGACAGTTGCGCAGTGACCCGGCGGCCACTCTCTACGTAGGCGATTCCTTCGCCAACGACGTCGTCGGCTCCCGCTCCGCCGGCATGATCCCCGTTTGGTTCAACCCAACGTCGAAGCCCGTGCCCCCCGGAGAAACCGCACCCGAACACGAACTGTACAGGTTGTCGCAGCTCCTCGACCTACTGCCTACCTGCTAGCCAACAACGTGGCCGCAGGAAGGCGCGATCGCTGTTGTGTCGCCACTTGCTCGCCGTCGGCCACTGTAGGATCGAGCACTGAAGCCAGTTTCGCTGGACCGCGAACTGCTGGCCACGTCAGATAGGCGGCAGTGAAACAGCTCATTCTCTGCAATCCGCCGAGCAGCTTGGATGAAGCCTGCTCGATCTTCCAGCGGGAACGACAGGCCGTTGTCGCCGTTGCGGATGATGTCGAGGACCCAACTGGAATTCGCCGTCAACGCCAGAGCACCTGAGGCGCAGCCCTCAAGTGTGACGTTATCGAAGATCTCGTTGGCCGAGGAGCGAACCTCATCGCCATCTTCCTCTCCACAATAAGGGACGGGAAACTGATTGTCCCAGAAAGCAACGTGGGAGAGGTGCTCTTTGGTCACGTGAATCAGCCCGGCATGGATCCTTCATGTCAGAGGCAGGGTAGTGGGGTCATATTCTCGTGACGATGATCTCACCACATGACCGTCGCATCTTGTTTTCAGGTCATTGGGATGACCTCATGCGCTCCGCCGCCCTCCTCACACTGAATAATTAGCAGTAGATCCCCGGAGCCGGAGACGGTGATCGTCACCGGCGAAGAAATCACTTCGTTGGAGATCCCATCGCGCTCCTGGGACAAAGTCTCCCCTTGCAGGGACCAGCGCAGACCTTCGGTGCTGATGCCTCTCACCGTGGAATTCAGTGGACAGAGAGAAACCTTCTGTCCGACTGCAGTAGTGAAAGAGATGCGGGCGCGAATCAGGTAAATGTGGTTGTAGTCGTCACTGATGCGCAGCAACATCTGATCGGCAAATCGCTTGAGCAGGTTCAGATTCCACAGGGAGTGGTCACTACGTCGTCCAGTGACCCCGGTGATCACCGCCTGCATCACACCCACCTCGATTGCCTGATGCAACACCTTCAGCAGATCCGTCCCCGTGTTCTCTGCGTCGACCTGGCGTACCCGCTGTTCCTCGCCGCGACTCTCGGCGGTGATGGAGTCGAGATCACCCACCACCCAGTCAGGAGTGTAGCCGTATTGTCGGGCGACGTTGGCTCCTCCGTCAGCGCACAGCAGCATGGGTCGTGTCGCCATGAGCTCGGTGAAAAGCTCTCGGCTGGGGGGCTCGCCGTTTCCCAAGATGACAGCGGAGGTCACCGGCTGAATAGATCCGTGGTGAGGGTGACACCAACCTCCCGCGGATCGCCGTGGGTAATGTAGAGACGATCCGGGAAGTCGGGCGGCTCGAGACCGAAGAAAAACCCGCGCACCGCATAGCGCTCATTAAACAGGTTTCGGCTCCACAGCTTAAGACTCCATCCCTCACCCTCGTAGCCAATACTGGCGTTGACCAGCTGGTAAGGTTCGGACTTCTCGTTGTGGCTGTCGGAGAATAAGAACTCGTCCACGGCCGAGATCTGGGCTCGGGCTTGCCAGCTCCGCAACGGGCGGTACACCACTTCAGTGCACAGGCTGTACTGGGGTGCGTGTGCCGCTTCACGATCGCCGAGAGTCGCATCGCCCTGGGCGGTGGCAAAAGTATAGGGGTCGACGTGGGTATTGAGGTAGCCAAGGGATCCACGGACGTCGAGATGGGGGTTCAAGCGCATACGCTGCTCCGCTTCGATGCCGGCATTCCGGCCGTTGGCGGCATTGGCGGTGAAATACACGAAGCTGTTGGGGTCACCGAGGTTCTGTTGACTCGACAGATCCACCTGCTGCGACGAGCGTCGGTTGTAAAACACGGCGATCGAGCTGCTGGTGCGCGCGCTGGCGCGGCGAAAGCCGATCTCGTAGTTGATCAGGGTCTCGGATTCGAAAGGGCGGTTGGCGGGATCGAGACGCGGATGCTGATTGACGCCACCAGAGCGATAGCCCCGTGACACTGCGGCGTAGGCTACGCCATCGGCAACTGTACCCGAAATCGCCAGCTTGCCGCCGGTGAGCCACTCGCTCACGTCGAAGACAACCGGCACACCGCCATCCGTAGCGCCGGAGTAATCTGTCGCGTTGCGATCGGCCCTCAAGTTCATCGTCGCCCGCCACTGCGAACTAAGTTGACGTGTGACCTGCCCGTAGAAGGCAAGGTCGGAGATTTCGAATTCGCTCTCTAACGCTGCCGCGTCACCCCCGAACACGTATCCCTCGCGGTCATCTTTCTCGGTGAACCGCTTGCCGTAAACGCCGACCACGGCATGTCCCAAGTCACCCTCGCGCACCACGCGCAACTCCTGGGTCAGGGTCTTACGGTTACGCAGATTGTGATCGAAAAAGTCGTAGCTCCAGCCTTCCAGGTCCTTGTCGAAGCTATACGGCTCGGCCAGCCAGAACGCGTCGTTGCCCCAATCACCGTCGAAGGCATGCTCAAGTTCGCTCTGTGTGATGGCGCTTATCGTCACCAGACTCGTGCGCGCATCAATGGGAATCTCGCCGCGTAGAGACAGCGCCTGGGTGAACTGGGCGTCGACGCCGGGGTGATCGGAATAGGTGTGCAGCGCTTCGTTGTTGTCTGGAGCCCAGGCATCGTAGCCATTATCTATATCAGCGACGAATCCGGTGGCCACAAAGCGCACACCGTTGTCGCCGTGATAGCCGAGCTTAACCCTGGCCATAGTCTCGCGGCGACGGTTAGTGTCGTCCTCGTTGAGGAAAGCATTGTCGTGGAAGCCGTCACTGCGCCCTCTGTGAAAACCAGCGCGCAGTGCCACCATGGGGGTGAGAGGCGCGTTGACACTGGCATCGTAGGCTATGTGTCCCTCGTTTCCGAAGGTCACCGACGCGGCACGCTCGCGGGATGGGACGGGCTCTGCGGACCGCAGACTAATGAGACCGGCCATGGCGCTGGGACCAAACATCGTCGACTGCGGCCCCTTGTAGATCTCGACCTGGTCGATGTCAAAGAGCATGCCCGCCATGCCTAGGCCGCTCAGGTCAACGTCGTCCATGACGAAGCCGACAGAGAAGTTCGGTGGACCTTCGCCGGCGTAGTGACTGCGTTCGCCGATGCCGCGGATCTGGAAATAGCGAGGACGCGAGCTACCCCCGGCCCAGTTCAGATTGGGGATCTGGGCCGTGAGGTCCTGTAGATGGCGCTCACCGCTGCTACGGGTGCGTGCCACTTTGATGACAGAGACACTCGCCGTCGACTGCTGCAGCGATTTCGATGTGAGGCCGGCGCGAATGACGGTCTCGACCCCCTGCAACAATGCGGGCGCGAGCGCGACCTCCACATTCTCGGCAACCGCTGCGGTGGTGGTGTGATAGCCGATGTGCGTGATGGTCAGCGAGTCGCCCACCGTCGCGGACAGGTGAAAGTGGCCATCCTGGCCGGTGCTCGCGGCGGCGGATCCGCTGGCGATGTTGGCGCCGGCCACGGGAGCTCCGGTGGCGGCATCAGTGATCTTGCCGGTCGTGGTGGTCATCTCACTGGCCATCGCGGCGTGAGCGGACAAAATCGCGACGGCGATTAACGGGCCACTGCGCTCGAGATTCAGCAACGACATTCGCCTATCATCTCCGGGAGGGACCACGAAAAAGGGCCACTTCCCGATTACAGGGAAACGACCCGGCGCCCATTTGGTTGGGCGGCTACAGATCCGCTTTCCCTACGCTGGTATGAACCAGTTCAGGTTCGAGGGGTGTCATCTCAGGCCCAATCTATCAGGCCACCCCCAACGGAATGGAACTTTGGGAGCAAAGGTAGAGGTCGACAACCGTGATCACAAGCAGCTGCGCTAGCACAATTTGCTCGCCCCTTGTGGTCCTACGAGGTTACCGGCATGTCTCCACCTCGCCGGCCCCATCGCTGACCATGTCCTGGCGTACCAACGCCCTCGTCGGCCTGCTCGTGCTCGGTACTTACGCCGCAGTGCGACCCGATCTCATTCGCGACGTCGACGTCCGCGTGCTGTTGGCCAGCCTGCTGGTGATCGCCGTGGTGCTATGTCTGCTGACCACCTGGTGGCAGTCCCGGTGCCGCAGTTATCGGTGCTCGGACTGCGGGCACGTTTTCGGCGCCGGCACTGGGGCTCATCTGCTCGGCCAGAACTGGTTTGGCAGTCTGCGTGGTAACTGCCCGGGTTGCGGCATACGCAGCTGGTTCCCGCAGACCGATTCCTGATGGGTTCCACGCAAGAGCTGCGCATCGGCATTGTCGGTGCGTGCGCACGCGGACGAGCCTTTCGGAAGGCCCTACAGGACCGCCAGCCTCACGTCCACCTAGCCGCCCTCTGTGACATCGACGGCGATGCCCTGGCGCAGGCAGTGCAGAGCATGGGCGCGGAGCGGGGATTCTGCAACTTCGAAGAGATGTTCAACGACGGCGATATAGACGCCGTCATCATCGCCAGCCCCATGCACCTGCACGCGAGGCAATCGGTGGCCGCCCTCGAATGCGGATTACACGTGCTCAGCGAGGTGACGCCAGCAGTGACCGTGGAAGAGTGTCGTCAGCTGGTGCGCGCCGCCACGGCGTCGACAGGTATTTACATGCTTGCCGAGAACTGTAACTACACCACGCAGAGCCTCGTCGTGGGCGAACTCGTGCGCCGCGGATTGTTCGGCACCTGCTATTACGCAGAGGCAGAGTACTTACACGAAGTCAAGGAGCTCAACGAGCGCACGCCCTGGCGTCGCAAGTGGCAAACTGGCATTGACGGAATCACCTACGGCACCCACAGCCTGGGTCCGGTCCTGTCGTGGCTCGCAGGGGACCGCGTCACTGAGGTCAGTTGCGCCGGCAGCGGCTCGCACTACACCGACCCGCGAGGCGACGCCTACCATCAAGACACCAGCGTCATGCTCTGTCGCCTCGCTTCCGGAGGGCTCATCAAGGTGCGAGTGGACATGACCTCCGAGCGCCCACCGGTGACTACTACCTATCAGCTGCAAGGAACCGGGGGCTGCTACGAGTCGGCACGCCGTGATGATGAGGGCGATCGCGTCTGGCTGCGGGAGTTGACCGATGATCCCCACTGTTGGCTCGACCTCGATGACCTCGTGGAGTGCTACCTACCGGCTTCCTGGCGCGAGCGTCCGGTGGGGACGGGCGGCCATAGCGGCAGCGACGAGCGCGTGACCCACGCGTTCATCAACGCCGTCATTGACGGCAAGTCGCCCCAACCCGGGATTCACGAGGCCATGGACATGACGCTGCCAGGGCTGGTGAGCCAGCGCGCTGTTGCCAGCCGCGGGTGGGAGCCTGTGCCCAATAGTAGAGGATGGGTGCCAGAAAATGAAGGAGAGTCGTGAGCGATCTGCCGCAGCTGTTGATGCGTCGCTCCCACCTTCAGGGACTGCCCGAGATTGTCTTGCCTGACGGGTACTGGCTGCGCCACTTCTTCCCAGGCGATGAGCGCGGCTGGAACAAGCTCCTCGACGCCTCTTTTGGGCGCGGCCCCGGCTATTTCGACTTCAACAAGATGATGGTGTTAGACGAGGCCTACCAGCCGGAGAGGGTGTGGTTCATTCTGTCTGATGCGGGTGAGTTTGCCGCCACCGCCTCTTCCTGGCTGGACTGTCGGTTTGGCGTCGACAGCTCTACCCTGCACTGGGTGGGATCGCACCCCAATCACGGCCTCCGACGGCTGGGTCGCTGGGTTTCCATCGCCGCTCTGCGACAGGCGCGGTCCGAGGGCAAGGTCCGCAGTTGCCTGTTCACGGACGACGAGCGGACCGCTGCTCTCAAAACCTACCTGCGGCTGGATTTCGCCCCGGTCTGCTGGCATGAGAGCCATCCGGAGCGCTGGCGAGTGCTGCTGGAGCGGCTGTCTTGGCCGCAACGATTCGAAGAAATTCTCTCGGCACCGTTAGAACCCTTCGGCTATGAGTAGTAGCCATTTAAGGCCGCGGCAGGATTACGAATCCCACCGAATCCACTGACGCCGAGCCGAACAGACCGATTCCTCCCTGCAGGCGGAACAGCGGTCGCTGGAAGGAGTCTCCCGCGAGTCCGCCGAAGAACTCGCCCTCTGGCATGGTGCGCACGAGATCGTACCAGTTGGCGTCGAGCCCATACACGTGCATGACGTGACGACCGGCATAGGCGATGGCGAACCAGGGCAGGCGGGCGCGGCCATCGGCGATCTCCAGCGGCGGTGACGAACCGCGGCGCTCAAAGTCTTCGCTGTCATCCTTTTCCAAGAAGTCGGCGTCGATGATGAATTCCGACTCGAGATCAAGACTGAACACGGCCAACTGGTAGGCGGCGGTTCCCGACACAGGGCTGAAGGCGACTTCCAGTATGCCGTCGAGGTACTCAATCTGGTTGCGCGGCTCAATGAAGACTTCTCCCCCTTCCGCGAATAGTGCAAGGGAACGCTTGGGCGTGAGCTCGGCATCGTCGAGCAGCACCGCTTCCTCGATGCGCAGTTGAGCGGGCGTGTGCGTCTTGCCATGAACCTGGTCGCCCCCGCTGAGTTGCACATGCAACCTGTAGAGGGTGAGGGGAGCCACCAAAGGCTTACCGGGTGGCGGCAGGTAGCGCCCGGCAGAATCGGGATCGGGCTGATAGTGATACTCGGCAACGCCTGTGCTGAGGATTACCTCGGCGTCGTTCACTGATACGGTCTCAAGGCGGTACTCCTCGGCCGGATCAGCGCTGCGGCGAACAAACAGGTCGGGTAGAGGCTGACCGACCAAGAGAAAACCATCGACTACGGGCACGCCGGTTTCGTGGGGGCCAAATAGATCGCCGGGTTGGCGCTCAGCGGCACAGCCACCCAGCACGGCGGCGCTCAGGACAAAGGTGAACTGCCGCAGGATGGTCACTAGAATTCGAATTCGATGCCGAGAGTGGGGATTACCGGCAGCTGTTGGACCACCTCGGGCTCGGTGGCGGGGTTTTCGGTGTCGTACTGCACAAACCATTCGTTGCGGCGGCTATAGAGGTTAAAGATCTGCAGGTAGACCTGCGCCGCGGCGCTGAACATCGTCATCTCGCGGCGCAGGCTAACGTCCACTCGATGGTAGGGCAGCAGACGCGCACTGTTGCGGCGACCCGCTAGCACGAGGTCCTCGACTTCGTCGGTGGCCGGCATGCGCAGACTGTAACGTGCTGTCGCCGGTGTGAAGGCCTGCCCAGTGGCGTATAGGAAGTTCACTCCCCAGCTCCAGAGTCCCGCGCGATACGAGGTGACCAGCGAGATGTCGTGGCGACGATCGTACCTAGGCGCAAAGGAGCGTCCGCCGTCAATTTCGGCGAAGGTGCGCCGCGTCCGGCCCAGGGTGTATCCAAGCCAGCCGCGCAGGCGACCGGTTCGCTTCTTGGCGAACAGTTCGATGCCAGTCGCATAGCCACTGCCATTCGATTTGAAGATGTCCTCGGAGCGCGTGTCATCACTGTCGGCAACGGTGTCGTTGTCGATGACGACGAGACCGTCCAAATCGGAATAGTAGCCCTCGACGGCCACCTTGTAGCGGTGAGACGGCTCCCACTCCAAGCCAGCGGCAGCCTGCCAGGATCGCGTTTCGGGAACGCTGTCGTCTAGGGGAACCCAGAAGTCACCACCGCTGAAGCCCTCCGTGGTCACCAGCTGCAAATACTGACGGTAGGCACCGCCCCCCGCCTTCAAGCGCAGCGACTCTCCCAGGGGCTGGCTTACCGACAGTCGTGGCATCAGCGCCGTACGATCCCCCTCGCTGAACCAGCTGCCGCGCAGACCCAGACGCACGTGGGTGCCGGTGGGCAGGCGCCCATCCTCCTGCACGAAGGCTTCCAGCAACATCGGCCGCTCTTCGAGATCGAACTGCTTTTGCTGGTTGAAGAACTGGCGAAAGCGAAGCTCGTAGCCCGTTACCCGGAACCCGGTGGTCAGAGTGTGATCACTGGTGGCGAAAAATTCGAGATCTCCCTTTATCGTCAAATCCTGAATGCGGTTCGCGAACATCACGGGAGTGGCGAAAAGCGTCGCTGAGATCGTGCTCTCGTATTCGGAGGCGGCCGCCATGAACTGGCCGTACAATGCCGGACTGAACAGGTGGGTCCAGCGCGCCGTACCGGCGCGATTGCCCCAGCGAATGTTGAAGAAGGTCTTCGCCCCGAGATCAAAATCGAGGTCGTCTCGCCCGAAGTAGCCGCTCACCGTGAGCTCGTTGGCAGCGCCGAGCTGCTGGTTCGCCTTGGCGTTGAGATCATAGAAGTAGTAACCCGGCACATCAACGCCGGAAGCGCGAACCGCGGCCAACACCGGATCGAGGTAGGTGCGCCGTCCCGCCACCATCCACGAACCCGCGTACACCGGTCCCTCCAGCATGAGCCGCCCCGAGACCAAGCTAAGACCACCGCGGCCGGCGAAGCGCTCCCGGTTGCCGTCGCGGTTAGCTACGTCTAGCACCGCGCCAAGGTTGCCACCGTAGTTGGCGGGATAGGCGCTCTTCCACAGCTGCACGTCGCGCACCACGTCGGGGGTGAAGGTGGAGAAGAACCCGAAGGCGTGGGACGGGTTGTAGAGGGGTATTTCGTCGAGCAGGATCTGCGTCTGGTCGGGCCCTCCGCCACGGATGTAGAGACCGCTGCTTACGTCTGACGCCGCCTGGATTCCAGGCAGCAGCTGCAGGCTGCGCAGGTAATCGGATTCTCCCAAGGCGGGCATACTCTGCAGCTGCCGCGGCGCCAGCGCGACGTAGCCCAACTGCACACTGCGCTCCTGCTCCTGAGAGGTCTCGCGATCGGCGCTGACCGCGATCTCCACGCCGAGGTCGAGAGTTTCGCGCCGCAACCGCACTACGATGCGCAGATCGTCGGCGTCGGTCACCTCCACGGTGTCGCGCCAAGCCTCATAGCCGATGTGAGTCACCACTACTGGGTAACGGCCGGCCGGTAGGTTGCGGATAGCGAAGTAACCACGGTCGTTGGTCAGGCCGCCCCACTTTCCCCCGCTTACGGCGGTCGCTGCTGAGGCCAAGGGCTCACCGTCTTCGCTACCTCGGACGTAGCCGCTCAGAGTGGCGGCCGAGACTGCGCCCGCCCACAGCAATAACAAACCGGGTATTCGCGCCGTCGCACCGGTGACGAGAGGGCTCACGACGAGATGAGAGGAAAGGTCAGCAAATCCAGCAGCTGAGCCAGGCCACTCAGTGAAATCACGCCAGCTTGACAGATACCCCTGGGGAAGCGCACCAAGCGTAATCGAGCGATCTCGGTGTCGCCGTTGTACGGGCGGCGTTTGGTGTCGCGCTCCGGCCCAACAGCACGGGAGCGGCGCTCCCAGGCTCGGATCACGTACGGCAATCCCGAGCGATGGGAGACGACGCGGATGGAGTCGCCTTGCTGCTCTTCCATGGTTTAAACGTATCGATTCCCTATTTTCCAGGGCAAACCCTTCGATCCAGAGAGCAATTAGAGCAATTTGGGTACCGAAACTGGCCTGAGATGTTGCAGTGGGCGACCATTAGCCTTGGCCAATCGTCGATCACGACGTCGCCCGCAGGCAGGCGCTTCAGACCTGGAAAGCCACACGAAAATGAAAATTTACCGTCTTCATAACTGTACAGCGCCTCGCCGTTTCCATCGAGAAAGCATGGGAGTTCTTCTCCAACGCACGCAATCTGGAGCGCCGATCCCGTACTCCCCCACTGCTGGACGGCCCCTGGCCAGGCCATAGATTTGGCGCATGCCCGCTGGCGAATTCCTCCTCCTGATGTCACAAGTTCTGGTTCTGGGAATCGCTGGGCTCAGCCTGATCGAGTTGGCTTGGCACCGGGACCGGGCACGTCTGGAGATCGCCTTCGTGCTACTCTCTCTGGCCATTGCCGCCGCGGCGCAGTTGTGGGGAGGCGGCAGCCCCTTTGCCCAGTTGGCAACCGAGCTCGCGCTGGTAGCTCACCCCTATTTGCTCGTTCGGCTCCTTGATCGCTTCCGCCCGTTGCCGAAGTGGCTGCCGTGGACGGCGGTAGGCGTCATGGTCGCCTCATGGGCGACCTGGACGGCACTGCTTTTCACGCCACCCGTATACAAGATCTACGCCGGTCCCGCCATTGCCGTTCTGTTCTCCGCTGCTCTGCTCTACGCTGTCGCCGGACTCGTCACCGGCGCTCGCTTGGGGCAAGGTATCGACCGCCGTCGCGTCATCCTAGTTGGAATCGGAGCGGCGCTATTCGCCGTCGTTGTCGCTCTGCGGATGTCCCAAGCGGACTCCTCGAGCCCGACCGTGGCCACCATCGAGCCCGCCTTGGCGTCGTGCATCCCAGTCCTCTACTACCTCGGCTTCCTCACTCCGCCGTGGCTGTCGCGATCCTGGCAGCACCGCGAGCTTCTCGACTTTCTGCGCACCGCCAGTGGACGACCCGAGGAGCAGACGGAGGTCATCCTCACCCGACTTTGCCAAGTGGCTCGCCACGCCGTCGGTGGAGAAGGCGTCGCCTTTGCCCATTGGATTCCCGAAGAGGGCAGACTCGATCTCGACTCCCTCGGCGAACGCGCGTTAGTGGGCGGTCCGATTCCGGACGGCATCCTAGTCAACGAGTACTGGAAGTACCGAAGACCTTTCGTCGACGACCGCCGGGGCGAGGTGCGGCAGGCCTGCCATCGCCTCGCTCCGGGTCTGCAGTCAGAGGCGTTGATCGGAATCCCTGTCGTCACCCACACCCGCGTTTACGGGTTGGTGCTGGTCTTTCTGCGGCGAGGGCCACTGTTTCCCAATGAAGATCTGCGCCTGCTGACCCTCTTTGCCGAGAACAGCGGCAGCGCTCTCGACTATGCCGATCGCATTCGCCAGCTTCGCGAGCTGGGCGCCCAACATCGCCCGTCGACCTGAGTAACCTCCCGCTAGCCGCCACTTAGCCCGCCAGGCTCTCCGACCCCTCGCCAATGCTGTTACGCTGTACGCTGCGGCCTCTATTGTGGACGGAGTCTTTCTCTCCGAATCTCATCGACACCACCATCGTAGCCCCGTTTGCAGACTGGTGAATACCCTCATCAATCGTGGCCATGCTGCTTTCCCTGGGGGAATCAGAACGCCACGTAGAACATCACCAACATGCAGACCCAGACGACCTCCAGGAAGTGCCAGTAGGTAGCGACGCTGCGCACGTGAGGAAGGCAGTCCAGGGTGAGGGTGTCGGAGTGCGCCCGCGCCGTCAGCATGCCGAGGGGTACGATACCGCCGACCACGTGGATGGCATGGATCAGGATGAGCACGAAGGTCACGCCGTGCAATCCTACGATGGCGTCTTGGGTCAGGGAGATGGTGTGCAATTCGAGCAGCCGGGCCATGGCCAGCGACTGCACGGCAAGAAAGACGACACCGAAGCCCATGGCGATTTTGAGCCACCGGTTCACTTCCGGTTGACGCGCCGTACGCGCGTACTGGGCGCTGCCCTCCATCGCCATGCCCGCCAGCAATAGGATCACCGTAGACAACCACATCACAGGGGGCACTCTGATGCTGTCCACCTTGTCCGGCTTGGTCAGCCGGATCGCCGTAAAAGCGACCATGCTCGCCGCGAAAAACACTGTCAACGATAACAGGAACAGACGCAGTCCGAGCCTACGCACCGCACCCTGGTCGGGTAACGGAGGGCGTGAGGACAGAGAGAGGTCGGGGTCTGAATTCATGGCTGTTGCCTACCTTAAATAGATGGAAGAGTACGAAACTGCACCGCTGTTGTGGATTGACGCCACACGGCCCGCCTCCGGCTGGCAGCTGTGGGGGATGACCCTCGTGGAGCGTCAGCTGCGCCAGGCTCGCCTCGAGGGGGTGGTACGAGCCGTGGTCGCCGTGGTCGCCGAGACCCGCGGGGCAGCGACGGCGTGGCGTTCCGACCTATCCCGTATTTACGACATCACCGTGGAGATCGTAGAAATCTCTTCCGGGCAGACGTCGTTGGCCTCGTTGTGCCGGCTCGATGCCAAGAGCATCCTGGCCATCGAAGGCGATGTGCTGTACGACGATCGCATTCTCAACCTGTTGTTCGCCGGTGGCGACGACGAGATGGTGGGAGACGAGCAGGGCGCAGCGGCTCGGTTGAGCGCCGACTCCGTGCGTCGCCTCGATCCTCAGGCGCCGTCGCTGGCGTCCGCTTGCGCCGCGGTGCTGCCCTCGGTTCCGGTCTCACAGTTAGACACCTACGTGGCGGATTTACGCCTCACCATGGCGCCCATACGGGTACGGCTCACCGAACGATCACAACTGCGTGAGGTGGACCACCTGCTCTACCACCGCACCTTCAAAGGCGTCATCGACATCGTCGCCAGCCATGGCTACTACCGCCTAGTACGGGGGATCACACGCTGGCTCAGTCGCACAAGCCTGACTCCGAATTTTTTCACCGTCATCTCCATACTCGGGATCTGGATCGCCGTGCCCTGCTTTACCGTGGGTTCATTGTGGGCGGGAGTGATCGCCGCCTGGATCGGAGTCATCTTCGATTCTGTCGATGGCAAACTGGCGAGACTTACACTGCAGCTGAGCGACACCATGGGGACCGTCGAACACCTCACGGCCGTGCCCGGCCTCGGGCTCTGGTTCGTCGCCCTCGGGTGGCACTTCAGCGGCGGCGAAATCTTGGACCTGACGCGAACCCCGGCTCTCGCCTGTTGGGTGCTGGTGCTCTGCTTCGTCATGGACAAGATGCTCAGCGGTCTCTTCAAGTTCATAGTGGGAAGCGAGCTATTCGACTTCGCCTGTATCGATGCCCTCTTCCATGGAATAGCAGCGCGCCGCAACATTCATCTGCTCATGCTAACCGTGGGTGTGACCCTTTCGCTCGCCGAGCAGGCGTACGTGGCCATGGCCATCGCCATGGTGTTGACCATGCTCTTCCACACCGTGCGTGTTGGGTGGATACTCGCGGTCTCTCATCGCCCATGATTTCGCCTTCGCCGTACCGAGTGTTGCTGTTCGGCAGCGAATTTCCGCCCTCGCCAGCGGGCACGGCCACCTATACCCGCAACTTGGCCCTCGGACTGGCACAACAGGGGATGCAGGTCACTGTGCTTACGCAGCAGGATCCCTCCCGGGCGACCAACGCCGTCGATGCCGCATTGCCCGGGATCGCTGAGGTCATCCGCATTCCCTACACCGGCTTGGTGCCGTTACGTTACCTGCGTTGCCGGCGAGCCTTGAAAGTGGCGCTGCAGCAAGTTCAACCACACTGCCTGTGGACGACGAACGGCATGGCGACACGGGTCGCGGGCACCCTGCCCAGTCCTGACTGTGCCCTCATCTCCAGCATTCGCGGCAGTGATATCCGCACGCGCTTTCCCGGTCACTCATTGATGCGGTGCATCGAGAGTATCCCCCAACGCCGGTGCTACCAGAGCTCGCAGGGCGTAGCTGCTGCCTGTGACGACTTGCGACGGTTGGCTGTCGACCGAGGGTTGGACGGAGATCGAATCTTCGTCAGCCACTCCGCCCTCGATCCCGGCATTGCCTCAGCCCCCTCGCGTGTCGCCCGTGAGCCGGCAACCGTGCTCACCGTCGCCCGGCTCAACCGACAGAAGCGGGTCGACGTCGTGTTGCAGGCCATTGCCGCGCTTCGCGACGATCAGCCCGAACTTCGCTACGTCGTCGTCGGCGACGGTCCGCAAGCACGAAGCCTGATGGCGCTGGCTGAAAGCCTGGGGATTGCCGACCGCTTGCACTTCGCCGGCACCTTCGAGCCGCTCTCCGACGAGCTATGCAACTGGTATCGCCGCGCCGGCATCTTCGCCATGACCAGTGCCGGCGAAGGTTTGGCCAACGTTTACATGGAAGCTGGGATCTTCGGCCTGCCGTGCGTGGGCGCCAACGACGGCGGCACGCCCGAGGTCATTCGCGACGGCGACACCGGAATGCTCGTTCCCGTCGACGACGTAGCCGCAACGGCGGCGGCACTCGGTCGACTTCTGGCCGACCCGGAACTCGCTGCCAGCATGGGAGCACGCGCGCGGGAGTGGATCGACCTGGAGTTCAGCATCGAGACCCTGGGACAACGCAGCTCCGAGATTATTCACAGCGTCGTCGGCAACGGCTGTCCGCCGGCCAATTTGGTCCGCCACAGGAACGGCGACGGAGTGACGCCTTGAGAGCGGTACTGCCGTGGGTCCGCAAGATGGTCGCCAAGAGCCGCTCCGGTCAGACGCTGGCGGCGCATTTTCGGCAGGAGCTGCGACCGGACCGCTGGATCTTCATAATCGGCTGCTACAACTCGGGTACGACGCTGCTGCGGGAGATGCTGGCACGCCATCCGCAGATCGCCGCCCTTCCCGCCGAGGGGGTCCGGCTCACTGACTCTTTACCGAGGCCCGAGGACTTCGGTTGGAATCGCATGTGGTGTCGCTGCGTCGAGCACATTCGCCTGCAGCCAGGTCCGGGAATGGAGGAGCGTTGCGAACGAATTCGCCGCCAATGGTCGCTGGTGGTACCGGGCAGACCTACCTGCGTGCTGGAGAAGTCTATTGCCAATACCGCTCGTACCCCTTTTCTCCAGCAGTACTTCCAACCCGCCTATTTTGTTCATCTGGTCCGCGACGGCTACGCCGTGGCCGAGGGGATCCGCCGCAAGGCACAGCCTACCCGGGAGGCAGCCAGAGAGTTCGGACAGCGCTATCCGGTCTCGCTGTGCGCGCAGCAATGGCGGGACTCGCTGAAGTGCTTCGACGCCGATCGAGACGAACTTGGAAATGTGTTGGAGCTACGTTACGAAGAGCTCACCGCTGACCCCGTCTCCTGCCTGCGCTCGATCACTGAGTTTCTCCAGCTGCCCACCCCGGCCGACACCGATGCCTTGTGTCAGTTCCACATTCATGGAGTGCAATCTGTGATCGTCAACATGAACGCCGACAGTCGGAGGCGGCTGTCGGCCCAGGATTGTGAAGAGATCGACAAAGTCGCGGGCGAGCAGCTACTTCGGTTGGGTTATGAGCGTGACTGAGTCCCCCTTGCGCGTCGCCGTCGTCTTCGACGGCGAGCGACCGGCCCGCTGGGTGCTCGAGGCAATCACACGGGTTCGCCAGATCGAGGGATGGCAGGTCTGCCTTCTGGCGGCTCGCCTCGTGCGGGCGACGAGGGCGCACTACGCCGCACACTGGCTGCCCTACCTCTGGATAGATCGCGCCTTGTCCGCCAACGTCGACGATGAGGCGTTGGGAGAACTCGTCAGCGAATCCATCGCGGACAGCGTAGTAATGCACGACGACGAACTGGGTGCTGTTCTGGCCGAGGCAGGGCCTGACGCCCTGCTCTGCCTCGACAGCGACTACGAGCCCGTGAACTTGCCATTCACTCTCGGCGCATGGAGAGTTGTCGCCGATCCGCAGGCGCCGATGCGCGCCGTCGCGGCACAGCGGACGGTGATCACTGCATCGGTGGAATCCATCACCAGCCAGCGCCGACTCCGGGAATCTCATAGCCGTGTCGACCAGCTCTCCGTCGCCATCACACGCCAACGCCATCTAAAGAAACTGTCGAGCCTTCCGGCGCTGGCGCTCGCCGACCTCGTCGATGGCGAGCCGGGCACGGAAAGCGAAATGGATCCCTGCGCGCAGGCACGCCTACTGCCCTTCCTCGGGGCTGCCGGCCGACGCCTGATGCGCACGGCAGTACGCCATCTGGCGCGCAAGCAGTGGTTCATAGCCTATCAGCTTAACCCTGAGCAACCCGTGCCCGAGTTGGCACAGATGACGGTACTTCCCTCTCCGCGCGACCGGTTCTGGGCCGATCCCTTCCCTGTGGAGTGGCAGGATCGGCGCTGTATCTTCGTCGAAGAGTGGCCGTACGCGCGGGGGCGTGGGCACATCGCCGTGCTCGAGGTCGATGATGACAGCGGCGTGGGTCATCTCGGCACCGCCCTCGAGCTCCCCTACCACCTCTCGCATCCCCAAGTGCTGGAGTGTGACGACGAGCTCTACATGATCCCGGAATCGGGCGCCAGGGGCACGGTAGAGCTCTTCCACTGCGTCGAGTTCCCCCTGAGATGGGAGCCGGTGGCCACCTTGCTTGACAACGTGCGTGCTGTCGACGCGACCCTGCACCGCGAAGAAGAGGGCTGGTGGATGTTCGTCAACATCGGAGATGGCGCCATCTCGACCTATGAGGAGCTGCACCTGTTCTGGTCAGAATCGCTGCGGGGCCCGTGGACTCCGCACCCACGCAACCCGGTCGTGTCCGATCCGCGCCGAGCGCGCCCGGCAGGGCGTCTCTTTCAAATGGGAGACGCACTATACCGGCCGGCGCAGGATTGCGGCGAGCGCTACGGTGGCGCCATCGTGATACACGAAGTCGCGGAGCTCACGAAAAATAGCTATCGCGAAAGCCCCCACACCCGCTTGCAACCGCAGTCGTTACAGGGCGCCAATCGTATCCACACTCTCAACAGTGCCGACTGGATCACCGTCGTCGATGCCCACCGCGACCAATGGCTGACAGCGAGATAGAAGATACCACCACCGTCGCCGACATCGAGGCGAGCAGTGTGGAGCAGGACATTCGCGATCTCGCCGGGGGCGCTCTCGTCGTCTATCTCGGAAAGGCGGCGCGCATCTCACGGGGCGCCTTCATCTGGGTGATCTCGCTGCTGTGCGGCCTCGACGTGCAGTACCTGTACTCGCTCGCCTGGGCGGCAGTGTCCACGGCCAACAAGGTCGCCCGCTTCGGATTGCAGCGGGGCATCGTGCGCTTCGTCACCGGCGTACGCGTCAATCGCCACGAGATTGGTGGACTTGAAGCGCATCGACCCTTGGCGGCAGGTCTTATCATCTCACTGCTAGCCAGCTCGATGGTCGCCATCGCCGTATTCCTTGGCGCAGACCTCATCGCCAGGATCTACGAACGCGACATCGCCACCGCCATTCGCATCATGGCCTTCACGGCGCCCTTCCTGTCCCTCTCATGGGTCTTCACCTCGGCGATTCGGGCGTTGCGCATCATGCGCTACGAGGTCTATGTGCGTTCCATTGCCGGCCCGCTGTTTCTGTTCGTGGGAGGTACCGCCCTCGGTCTTGCCGGCCTGGGTCTGGAGGCCATCGCCTGGGTTCAGCTCGGGATGGGAGTCGTCAACTTCCTGCTCGCCGCCTTCTACTTCCGCATGTTCTTCTCCGTTAGCATATCTCTCCGCGCAGTGACCGCGGGTCCCCCACTGCGACGGCTCGCCCGGTTCTCGGCGCCGGTCATGGGCACTGACGTACTCAAGTCGGTATTGCTGTCCTTGGATGTATTCATGATTGGTCATTTCCTGCGCGACGATGCCCTCGGCGGGCTCTACCTACTGGCCCGGCGCACAGCGAGCGCCATGCTCAAGGCACCCCAGGCCTTCGACGCCATTTTCAGCTCCGTCGCCAGCGAGCTCTCGCATCAGAACCGAGTCGAGGATCTAGGACATCGCTTCATCATCATCTCGCGATGGATCCTGGTGATCAACCTGCCCATCTTCGCCTGCCTGTTGCTGGTGGGCAGACCCCTGCTCGAAGTGATCGGCGCAAAATACATCGGTGAAATTGCCCTCTTTGAACTCGGCCTTACGGTGCTCTTCATCCTCTGCATCGGCATGATGATCCAGGGGTTGTTTGCCATCTCCGAGCCGTTGCTCACCATGTCCGGCTGGCCTGGCATCAGTCTGTTCAACAACCTCGTGTGGCTTGGGGTCTACTTCGGCCTCAATGTCTGGCTGATCCCGCGGCACGGAATCGTCGGCGTTGCCCTCGGAGCCAGCTTCTCCATGGCCCTTGTGAGTTTACTGCGGGTGGTGGAGATTCACCGCTTGCGCGGCGTCCTGCCCTTCCGCCGCTCCCAGCTCAAGCCTGTGATCGCTGGCGCTATCGCCTCCATCCCGGCGGTCGCGGTGCGCGACCCCGAATCAGGATTACTCTGGGAGCTGGTGCTACCCCCCGCGACCTTTCTCGCTGTTTACGTCGTCGGCCTGCGCTGGTTGGGACTGGAAGAGGAAGAGCGGGCTTTGTTCGCCGCCTTGCGTCGGCGCTTCCGACGCCGCTCAGCTGGGAATCTGTAGAGGGGCGCAGGTCAGCACGGCAACCCGTATCGGTCGGTCGGGCAGGTGACCGGCGCGGCCCACTTCCTCCCAGCTTGAATACAGCTGACTGTTGGGGAACTGGATCGCCCGTTTCCATTCCGGGAAGCCCTCTGAACAAATTACGATGTGAGTGCGCTTGGCCATGAGGCGCTTGGCCAGAGTCTGCTGGAAGATGCGCCGGTCCCGGGCGCGAAAAGCGCGGTAGCTGACATCTGTGCGTTGTGCTTGCCGGCACAGGCGCCGATGACCGAGGGCGCACAGGAAGGGCAGCGACAGCAGCGCCGAAACCATGCCGGGATAGCGGCCCTGAGTACGCGCTTCGCCGATGGCGCCGCACAGCATGTTCAGAACGGAATCCTTCTGAAATTCGCTCCAGCCGTGGTAGGCTTCTCCGTCGCAGGCGGGGTTGTGAAAGATCGTGGTGGCCCTAGGGAACAGCTTACACGACCACTGTGACTTCGAGATCTGCACGGGGTCGGCGTCGAGGGGATAGCCGTTGACGATGAGCAGCTCTGCCTGCTGACGCAGATCTTCCGGGATAGGTGTATCGAAAACCTTACGCGCCTGATCGACGGCGCGGGCGTGGGCCTTGACGAAATGGCCGGCGTGCACTCCGGCGATCTCGCGACGCGAGTTGATCACGGTGTTGATGCTGAAGCCGAGGCCGACGCGCTCGGCAAAGGCAGCGATGACCTCCCTCGTGTCGGGACGCCGCTGCAGGGGCTCTCTGTGGGCGCGCAATCGCTTAGACTCGAAGCTGTGCAGGGCGGAAATCGACTGGATGCCGGCACAGCCTGGCAGCAGGATCTTGCCGCCGCCGCTGAAGCCGGCCAGCGAATGCGGCAGTACGCAGCTGATGCCGATTACTAGGTCCGCGTCGGTGACGCGGCGATTGATCAACACCGGCATCCCCGACGGTAAGCGGCCGAGATCGGCAAGCTCGTCGTGGAAGGCGTCGTGACTATGGCACTCGAAACGCTGCGCCACATCGGTGCCGATCTTCATGGCCATCTCTGCCGACTCGAGCTGGCGGTGCGAACCAGTAGCAACGAGAAACGAGATCGACCCGTCGGCGACGCCGGCATCGCGCAGATGCTCCAGCACGAAGGGGATGATGCGATGGGCAGGAGTGGGACGACCGAGATCGTCGACGACGATCAGCACTCGTTCGTTTCCGCGAGCCAGCTCGGTCAGCGGCGGTGAGCCGATGGGGGTGCACAGGGCCTGTTGCAGTCCGCTGTCATCGAGCTCGAAGGCATCCCTTGGAGGGAGGACCTCTACGGACCAGGAATCCGGCACCGACAGCTGTACCTCCACGTCGCCGTGCCAGGCCTTTGAGCGCAGAGAGATCAGTCCCATGGAGGATCGGGTTTGACTATTCCTCTTTTGTGCTGCGGAGAACGAGAAGGGCAGGAGAGCGCCGACGACGTCACTCTATGGCATCGGACAACGCCATGTGGCGTCGTAGTTTAGTAGGGGTCCCCCGCGGATCTGTCAAGAAAGGGAGTTGCTCATGGGATGGTTGATCCACCATCTAGACACGTCGCCAAAAGCCAAGAGCAGGAGAGCGCCAGCGGAGGATTTCGACCCGAACAAATTCGTGCACGAGCGCGACAGCGAAGCACCCGGCGAGGCCGGAAAGATCTCGATGGTGGACTCTCCCAAGCAGGCATTTCGCCACATCTTCGTGGTCTTGTCGACGAGAACCCCCAAGGCCAGCCTGCAACAGGAACTGGAAAGCCGCGGTTTTCCGCCAAGGTCGCCAACGCCTACATCGAACATTCAGAGCATGCTCCTCCGCGGATGCTGATCACCGCTCGCATTTCCCCCGGCCAGAGCACTTTTGTAGGTTGTCCACAGCCGCACCAAGCGCCCGTTATCCGTTGGAATGTGAGGAGAAAACAAACCCTGCGATGTCTCATCCCAAAACCACTTCTGCGGAACTACTGAACCGCGCTGTCGGCGTCATTCCCGGTGGAGTGAATAGCCCGGTCCGCGCCTTCAAGGCGGTCGGTGGCGACCCATTGTTCGTGCGCGAAGCGAACGGGCCGTGGATCATCGATGCCGACGCCAACCGCTACATCGACTACGTAGGATCTTGGGGACCGATGATACTAGGCCATCGCCCGCCCGTGGTCCTCGACGCCTTGCGCACCGTCCTCAAGCGTGGCACCAGCTTCGGCGCCCCCACGGACATTGAAGTTGAGATGGCTGAGCTCATCTGCAAGATCGTGCCCTCCGTCGAGCGAGTGCGCATGGTGAACTCCGGCACCGAGGCCTGTATGACCGCCATCCGTCTGGCTCGCGGCGTCACCGGCCGCGACTTTGTGATCAAGTTCAACGGTTGCTACCACGGCCACTCCGACAGCCTGCTGGTGGCCGCTGGCTCGGGGGTTGCCACCTTCGGCATCGCCGGCAGTCCCGGAGTTCCGGACGACATCGCTCACTTCACCGTCAGCATCGATTTCAACGACCTGTCGCTGATCGAGCGCACCTTGGTCGAGATCGGCGCCGACAAGGTAGCAGCGCTGATTCTCGAGCCCGTGCCTGGAAACATGGGCCTGGTGTTGCCCGGCGAGGATTTCCTGCAGGGTGTGCGCGAGCTCTGCAGCCAGCACGGCATCCTGCTCATCTTCGACGAGGTCATGACCGGCTTCCGCGTCGCCCTCGGCGGCGCCCAAGAGCGTTACAGTATCACCCCGGATCTATCCGCCTATTCCAAGGTCATTGGCGGTGGCCTGCCGGTTGGCGCTTTCGGCGGCCGCGCCGAGTACATGGACCAGCTCGCTCCCAGCGGTCCCGTTTACCAAGCCGGTACCCTGTCCGGCAATCCGCTTGCGGTGAGTGCCGGCCTCGCCACCATACGGCACCTGCGCGAAAGCGATCCCTACCATCGCTTGGAAGCGCTGGGCGCCCGCTGGGTAGAGGGTATGAAGCGCGCCACTACTGACGCCGGGGTGCCAGCGACCATCTCCCACTGCGGTTCCATGGTGGGCATGCTCTTCCACGCCGGTCCCGTGACCAACTACCGCGAAGTACAACAGGCCAACACCGAGCTCTTCCAGCGCTACTTCACTGGGATGCTCGACGAGGGAATATACCTAGCCCCCTCGGCCTTCGAGGTGGGCTTCATTTCCACCGAGCACTCCGAGGAACTCGTCGATCAGACTACGGCGGCGGCAGCGAAGGTACTCCGGGCGGTGGTGTAGCCGTCGCCCGACTGGCGTGATCCGCGGTGACAAGCGATTGCGGCGGCGCCTCGTCTGCAATCTTCTGGAGAACGCGCCACTGCCCGATTACGGCATCCGTGCATCACCGGGCGGACGCCAATCAACTCGTCGTCGCCGATGTCGTTGAGGGCATTCCGGAGTCGAAGCATGGAGAAGATCTTCGAACCCCTCTGTCGCCCTCCGAGTTCGGGGGAGCCCGGTCGGGGCTACGGCCTCGGGCTGAGGCTCTTGCTCCGCATCATCCACCACTACGGGTGGCGAAGTTCGCTGTGTTAGCGCGCCCGGCAAAGGCCACCCGCTTCACAGTTGATCTGCCTGCCCGGGTCTGATAGCTTGCTCTCATGGTCCGTAATACAGACATCGAACGCGCCGTAGGTGGCATCGAGCGCGACGGCTTCACCCTGCTCGAAGAGGTAATTCCTGCGGCAGAGATCGGTTCCATCCGCAACGATGTCGTCGCTGCTCAGGCGCGTCATCACGAAGAGTCCGAAGCCCTCAAGAACGCCATCCGCAAAGCCGGGCACCGTGTAGGCGTCGAGGGCGTAGCCAGCATGCGCGGCGTCATCAACAAGACCCAGAGCTTCGCCCCATACTTGGTGGACGAACGCGTAATTGGGGTGGCTCGCCATTTCTTCGGCGAGCACATCCGCATTTCCTGCACAGATTGCGTCGTTAACCTGCCGGACTGTGGCCGCGGCTATTGGCATGCGGATTGGCCCTACAACCAGACCAATGCCTCCCGCATACCCACCCCCTACCCGCAAGCAGTTCTGCACCTGTCCTCGATCTGGATGATCAGCGATTTCAATACGGACAACGGCGGCACCCTGCTCGTGCCCGGCAGTCACCGGGTGTTGCAGAACCCTTCCTCCGCTGAATTGCCTGACGTCGATCGCGATGCCCCCTATCCGACCGAGGTCCACGCCACGGGTTGGGCGGGCTCGGTGTTGATGTACGACAGCCGCCTCTGGCACGCAGTGCCGTCCAACAACTCGGACGAGGCCCGGGTCGCCCTCATCATCCGCTTTGCCCCCTGGTGGCTGAGTCTGGAGCCGACCCGCCCGAACTCCCCCGAGCACACCGCCATGGTGGTCGAAGCCGGGGGTAAGGACTACGCGTCACCTTTACTCAAGGCAGAGGTCTTCACGGCGCTGCCGGAAGCGGTGAAACCGCTCTATCGACACTGGGTGGAAGAAGGAGCTCCCTCCGGTTCGTGAGCACACCTCCCAACATCCTCCTCATCGTCACGGACCAGCAGCGTGGCGACGGCCTGGGGATCGACCCTCACGCCCCGCGCTGTCTGCAGACCCCCAATCTCGACTTCCTCGCCCGCTCCGGGACACACTTCCTGCACGGCTACTCCGAGTGCCCGAGCTGTATCCCGGCGCGTCGCACACTGATGTCGGGCATGGCTCCCGCCGCCCAAGGCATGGTGGGCTTCCAAGGCGGGGTAGAGTGGAACCCACCTGCAACCCTTGCCGGCGAGCTGTCGCGCGCCGGATATCAGACCGAAATGATCGGCAAGCTGCACCTGCACCCGCTACGACGCCGCTACGGCTTTCAGCACATGCAGCCCGCTGACGCTACCCGGGGCCAGGAGAACGACTACGTGGAATGGCTGCGCACCGTGCACGGCCGCCATGAGCAGGACCCCGGCATGGCTCACGGCGTCTCCGCCAACGGCTGGGTGGGGCGGCCCCACCATTTGCCCGAAGAGCAAATGCACACTTTTTGGGTTGTGGACCGAGCCATCGAGTTCCTGCGCCGTCGCGATCCCGATGCGCCTTTCTTCCTCAACCTCTCCTTCATCGATCCCCACCCACCCCTCACTCCTCCCCGGTTCTACTACGACCGCTACATCGATCGCGAGCTTCCGGAGCCCGACGTGGGCGACTGGGCCCTGAGTCTGTACGGGCACAGCAAGGGTCTCGACCCCAATGCCTCCCGGATCGCCATCGATCACTGGCAGATGCACTGTGCCCGTGCCGCCTACTACGGCATGATAAACTTCATCGACGATCAGGTCGGTCGTCTCTTCCAGGCGGTCCCCGAACTCGCCGATGCCTTTGTGCTATTCACCTCGGACCACGGCGAGATGCTGGGCGATCATCATCTGTTCCGAAAGACCTGGCCCTACGAGGCGTCGGCGCGCGTGCCCTTCGTCATGCGCGCACCGCGCAACTGGGAGTTGCCGGGCGAGATCTGTCCCCCGGGAGTGGTCGGCTGGCAGGACATCATGCCTACTCTGCTTCATGCCGCAGGCACGCCGGTCCCGGCACATTGCACGGGACACAGCCTGCTGCCCTTGCTGCGCGGCGAGCAGGAGCGGGTGCGCGACGTGCTGCACGGCGAGCACGCCGGCTGCTACGACGACGACCACGGTAACCACTTTCTATGCAACGGCAGCCACAAGTACATCTGGTATTCACAGACTGGCACCGAGCAACTCTTCAATCTCGTGGAGGATCCCCGCGAGTTGGAGGATCTGGCACGCGGCGAACAGGCAGAGGCCGAGCTCGGTCGCTGGCGCCAACAACTCGCCGAAATACTGCGCGACCGCCCTGAGGGCTTCGTCGCCAATGGCGAGCTCGTCGATAGGCGCCCCCATCGCGAGCTCGTGCCCGGCTACCAGCCGGACAGCGTATTCTCGTTCCTGTGAGCGAGGGGGAAATGACCTGGGTTTGAGCCGCTCGGCGGCCCCTTCGGCTTCACCGAAGATCCCATCTGGAATGGCAAGAGCCTGTTGTTCAGCGACATCTCCGCTATGATCGCCGCCGCCCACACTCTGGCCCACATCACCGTCGACCTGCTCTCCAATCCGGAGGTGTTGACAACGGCAACAGCCGAGCTCGCCGAACGCCGGGGGGGCGACAACTTCTATTAATAACCTGCTCAGGGATCGCGATCCCTGAACTACCGCGACTGAGCTCGTGACCGAAAATCTCTATTATTAGTTGCAGCTTCGACGGCAGCCCGATGCCTTGGATTACTTCATCGCCACCCTGTTCCTCGTCATCTTGTTAGTGGTGAGCCTGGTTCGGCGCGTTCAATATGGAAATCCCGACCGCTGACTCTAAGCCGCGCCCTCGACAGCGACTACCGCTGAGCTGAGTGCGGGCGCTCTGGCGCGCTCCTCTCCCACACCCGATTCTTACTGTTCTGCATGTGCATGTGCATGTGCGATTTCCCCGACCCGACCTTTTGAGGTAGATGCAATGACAGACCAAGCTGAACACACTGCCGCCGAGCGCTGGCTCTCCTATCGCGAGGAGATCAAAGTCCTCGACGCCACCATTCGCGACGGCGGCCTCATGAACGACCACCAGTTCGACGACAAGGTGGTACGCGGAGTGTACAATGCCTGCGTCGCCGCCGGCGTCGACTACATGGAGATCGGCTACATCAACTCCCGCACCCAGTTCCCGTCCAGCGAGTTCGGCCCCTGGAAGCACTGTGTGGAGGAGGATGTGCGTCGCATCGTCGGTGACAACAACACCGGCCTCAAGCTCTCCGCCATGGCGGACGCAGAAAAGAGCGATTACGAGACCGACATTCTGCCCAAGAGCGAGAGCGCTCTTGATATGATCCGGGTGGCCACCTACATCCACCAGATTCCTCTCGCCCTTCGAATGATCCAGGACGCCCACGACAAGGGCTACGAGACCACGGCAAACCTCATGGCGGTGTCCACGGTACAGGAACGCGAGCTCGACGAGGCCATCGAGATGCTCGTCGCCTCACCGGTGGGCGCCCTCTATGTCGTCGACAGCTTCGGCTTCTTCTACTCCGAACAGATCGATGATCTCGTTGAGAAGCACTTGAAGGCCATTGAGGGCACGGGCAAGGAAGTGGGTATCCATTGCCACAATAACAGGCAGCTCGCCTTTGCCAACACCGTGCAGGCCCTGATTAAGGGGGTCAACTACCTAGATGCCAGCATCGCCGGTTTGGGACGGGGCGCCGGCAACTGTCAGCTCGAGCTGCTGCTCAGTTTCTTGCACAATCCAAAGTACCATCTGCGGCCAGTGCTGGAGTGCACCCAGAATCACATCGAACCGCTGCGCGACAAACTCATGTGGGGCTTCGACTACCCCTACATGCTCACGGGCGTACAGAACGAGCATCCGCGCTCGGGAATGGCCTTCAACGCCTCCAAGGATCGCGGCAACATCGTCAAGTTCTACGACGAGATTATGGCCGAGGAGTAGGCGCGGCGTGCACCTCTGCTTCGTGCTGCTGGGCCTGTGGGCGGCCTCGACGAGCGCCCTGTCGCACGAACCACACTTCCAGCTACAGCGCGCCTTCCCCGCCCTCGACTTTGAGCGCCCAGTGTTCCTGACCCATTCCGGCAGCGACGGCGATCGCATTTTCGTCGTCGAACAGCAGGGACGGATCTTCGTTTTTCCCAACCGCGACGACGTCGAGGAAGCGGAGCTGTTCCTCGACATCCGTCCGCGCGTCAGCGACGGTCCTAACGAGGCAGGGCTGCTCAGCGTCGCTTTTCACCCCGCGTACGCGGACAACGGCCGGCTCTTTATTTGCTACACCGCGGGCAACCTGGTGTCGCGCATCTCCGAGTTACGGGTGTCGTCAAATCCCAATCGCGCTGACGCCGACAGCGAGCGATTGCTGCTGGAGATCGATCAGCCCGCCGCCAATCACAACGGCGGCCAGATCGCTTTTGGACCCGACGGCTTTCTCTACATCGGGTTCGGCGACGGTGGGGCCAGTAACGATCGCTTTCACAACGGCCAGGATCCCACCACTCTGCTTGGCGCCATTCTCCGCATCGACATCGACGGTCCCCATAGCGTCGGTCTCGAATACGGCATTCCAGCGGACAATCCCTTCGTCAGTAACGACGACGGCTGGCGGGAGGAGATCTGGGCCTACGGCCTGCGCAATCCCTGGCGCTTCAGCTTCGACCGGGCGACCGGCGAACTGTGGACGGGCGATGTGGGCCAGGGCTCTTGGGAGGAAATCAACATCATTCGCCGCGGCGGCAATTACGGATGGAACGTCACCGAGGGCTTCCACTGCTTCCGCTCCTCCAGTTGCGACGCCCAGGGGCTGGCCGAGCCCGTACTCGAGTACGACCGCGGGGCCGGCAAGTCGATCACCGGTGGCTACGTATACCGAGGGCGCCGCAAACCCAGCCTGTTCGGCGCCTATCTGTACGCCGATTTCATCACCCGAAACGTCTGGGCCCTGCACTACGATGGCCGCCAGGTCACCGAGAACAAGCTGCTGACGCGGGCTCCCGCGGGGGTGTCCAGCTTCGGCGAGGACGAAGCCGGCGAGGTCTACCTACTCGCCTTCGATGGTGGCATCTACGGCTTCGAGCCCGATCCGCCGCAGTTGGAAACCGCCGTCCACTTGGAGTCGGGGCCGCCGCCGCAAGGCTTCAAGCTCCTGCAAAATTTTCCAAATCCGAGCAACCCTGAAACTTCGATCCCTTTCGTCCTGCCAGCTTCCACTGCTGTGCGGCTGGAGCTGTTCGACGTTCTCGGGCGCCGTATTCTCACTCTGGTAGATGGCCCTATAGGGGCCGGCACGCACCAGTTCCGTCTCGATACTTCGGCTTTACCTTCGAGTGTCTACTTCTATCGGCTGCACGCCGATGGTCAGATCTTTACCCGCAAGATGGTGGTAGTCGGCTAGCGGTTCAGCTCGCCATCCCCGGAAGTGCGCCCCTAATATTTGCGCGCTGGTTGATCGACATCACCCTTTGCCTCAAGATTGATTTTCTCGACTTTCCGTACTCCCCCAGCTCAGAGGATCGCCATGACAGACAAGGTCGCCCTCGTTACCGGTGCCGGCAGTGGCATCGGCAAGCATTCCGCCCTCGCTCTCGCGTGCGCTGGCTACGCGGTCGTGCTGGCCGGTCGCCGTGAGGAGACCCTGCAGTCCACCGTTGAAGAGGCGGGTGACGCGCGTACCCTTGCCGTCCCCACCGACGTAGGCGATCAGGAGCAGGTGGTGAAGCTCTTCGTCGAGACCGTGAAAGCCTTTGGTCGTCTGGACATACTCTTTAACAACGCCGGTATGGGGGCTCCCGGAGTGCCTCTGGAGGATCTCACGCCGGAGCAGTGGCAGGCCGTGGTGAACGTCAATCTCAGTGGAGTGTTCTACTGCACCCAGGAAGCCTTCAAGGTGATGAAAAATCAGGCTCCGCGCGGCGGCCGCATCATCAACAACGGCTCTATCTCAGCCCACGTGCCGCGACCGAACTCGGCGCCCTACACCGCCACCAAGCACGCCGTCACTGGGCTAACACGCTCGACCTCGCTAGACGGCCGCAAGTACGACATCGCCTGCGGCCAGATTGACATTGGCAACGCCGCCACTGACATGACTCAGCGCATGAACAAGGGGGTCCCCCAGGCCAACGGCACCGAAATTGTGGAGCCGCGCATGGACGTGGCGGTCGTCGCCAACGCGGTCGTGCACATGGCCAGCCTGCCTCTCGACGCCAACGTGCAGTTCATGACGGTGATGGCAACGAAGATGCCCTACATCGGTCGGGGCTGAGGGTAGGTTTTTTTACAACAGATCTATTGGCCAGGGGTCAATCCCGCCTGTGCCCGCCAGGCCGGTTCAGTGGTGGCGGAATCCTGCTTCCCGACTCGCAATTCGTCGGCGGTATCTGTGGATACATTAGTCTGCTGTGGCGCTCCCTGATTAGCACCGTCCGTCTTCTTTCGTGCAAAGATGATCATCTTCGTACCAGGATTTAGATGGATGTGGATACTTCCCAGTCGTAAGGTCTTGATGACGACCCTGGCAACAGCGCCGAGAATCGGACTGATCAACGCACATCGCTCGGCGAGGAAATCCAGGCGGAAGGTATGTCCATGGTAGCGAATCGACATGACTTCGAACCCTTCATGACATAGCAGTCGACGGATGCTCTGACGGGTAAAGAAATACAGGTGCTCTCGGACCCGTCGGAAATCTTCGAGGCGCGGGCCCAAAATGCGTGACATCGGACTGTCACAGTCCATTGTTGTCATGACAAGCAACCCGTCGTCGGTTAGACTGCGGCGGATTTGACGAATTATCTGTACCGGATCTCGGAGATGCTCGATTACATCCATCATTGTGATCACGTCATGGGTACGGCCAGTATAGGATTGCATGTCGCCCACGTGGACGGGGAAGACATATTTCTGCCGGAGTTGAGCGGCGGCAGCGGCGTTGAACTCCACACCAGACACAGCGAAGCCACTGTCGTGAGCGCAGTCCATCAGGTAACCCAGTCCACAGCCGACGTCCAATAGAGAAGCCTCTCTGGGATCCCTATCGAGTAATGAGACAATGCGCTCGATCGTTGTCCGATAGGAAACTTGTCGGTTGAAGCGCTCCGCCAGGTAATCGTAGTAGCCGTAGATGGCTTCGTTCTCACCGGCAAAAAAGGTGGAATTGCTGAAGTATCGTTCGTCGTACACATCAGCCAGCATCCCTTGATCGGGCATGGGCGATAGCCACATGAGGCTGCAACATGGACACCGCACAATTGCATGTTCACCCAATTCGTAGTGGGCATCAGCGGCAGGTGAACCACACAATTGGCACGGCTCCAGCACAGTTCTGGGTCGTCTTCCCCAACGACTCACGGACTTGACAGCTCCTTTGCACAGAGGGATACGGCAGACAATCCGAACGGTGGATAGACGCGCCAATCGATGACTCGTAGGACAGGTGCGGTACTATCAGGAATGCGTGTTTGCCGATGTGGTAGGTACTGCTGCTGCCGCAATGGTTTGGCTATCCACCAATCCACAGTAACTACAGGATTGAAATATCGACACTCTTCGTTGCACCGATTCTGTACGTTCCGAGGATTGCTCATCGGGTGATTCTTGGCATCAGTCGCCAGGGTCACGTAGCGATCTGCTTAGGCGCTGTCCAGCACGCGAGTCGGGGTGCAGGTCGAGATGCCGGCGGTAATAGCGGCGCGCTTCCTCCAAGTTGCCTAGAGCCTCATGGGTGACACCTACCTGTAAGCCAAGACGGCGGTCGACGGGAGCCCAGGCGTCAGTGCCGTAACTTCTCGTTCTCATATACAAGTAATCTCGCACTATCCCACTCATCATGCCGGAAACGAGCGGGTTGTCCGAGTCCGTGACGTCGTGAAGTTGTCCTAGGACGTTGTCTGAGCACGGAGCCATCCATCGGCTCTCTTTCTTACTGTTGCAGACCTCCTGTGCATTTCTCAGCGCTTGCCGATTCAAGGCCATGTACGTCTCGAATCCAGTAAGGGCGGCCTCGTATCGATGCTCCTGCAAGTCGAGGATGGCCATACTCAAATAGCAAGGAGAGAAGTCTGATCGCGCGTCGATGCAGCTATTGAATTGGGACCTCGCTTCATTCGGAGCATGCTCAGAAAGAAGATCGCCGAGCATGACATGTGCTTCAGCAAAGTACGGGACCATGTCGAGAGCTTGACGCAGGCTCTGTTCAGCCATGGTCTTTTCACCCATCGAATATCTTACCGTTGCGAGACCGAAATGCGCGGGGGCGAAAGAGGGTAGCTGCTCTGCACAGGAATCGAAATCACGTCGAGCGCCTTGAAAGTCCCTCTTGCGCGCCAGTTGGACGGCATTCCGGCAGTGCGCGAGTGCTTCTTGCGATTTCACAAATGGTTTGGCTATCCACCAACTCCCTTGCGATTGCTCTTGCTTCCACGCCGTTGTGGCGAATAGGAGCGCTGATACCGGAATCAGAAACAGATGACGACGCTCGCGGAGGTACGACCAACGGTCAGACAGGGGACCGAAGCTAGCAGCGGCAATCAAGGCGTAGAGAGGGATCAGCGGAAATAGATATCGATCTTCGGGGTAAAATCCGAGCAGTAGGACGTATGGAGCCAACGAAGCGAGAAGCACGGACGGCAGCGTCCATCGCCGATTGCGGACAAGGTGGACAGCACCAACGATGAACAGTGCTGCGCCGAGTAGGCCTATAAACTCAAGACTGAATCCCAGGATAGCCGCCGTACCCTGTACAGCCAATCGCATCACGTCGGCAAGTGAGTGATAGTCTAAGAGCCAGTCTAAATAAGAGATGCGGAAACCTTCGAAACGCAGATCCCGCATATACCCCCAAGGCATACGATCGCTAAGAAATTCCCGGAAGAACAGATAGTTTCCCCCACGGTCCGAGCTAGATACGGCCCCCAGTGCGGAAACATATGATTTGCTGATGAAGAGAAGGACCGCGCTCGGCATCAGCACAGCCAGTGCGTGCCTCACCCGCTCGATGAGTGTCCCAGGTCGTGCCAACACGTACGCCACCACCAACGGCGGCAAGAGCAGGAAGCCCTCGTATTTCGTGAGTACTAGCCAGCCCAGAGCGGAACCAAATGCCAGAGTGCACCAAACGGACGCGATCCTACGATGTCTCCAGAGGAGCAGTAGCGCCAGCAGAATCAGGAAACCGAAGAGTTCCTCTGTGAGTCCACCAATGGCATGCCTCACGAGGAAAGAATTTGGTGCTACAAGAACAGCTGAAACCAAGGAACCGGGTGGCCCAAACTCTATGTAGCTGACGACGGTCAATGCGATCAACACGGCACAGGATAGCAGAGTAGTTATGGTTCTTTGCCACACCACCCAATCAATCGGAACCTCCTGCTTCTGAGACTCAAGACTGGGATGGTCGGTAGCCAGGTAGAGGCCAGACAGGAGCACTGGTAGGCCGAGCGTGCGGTCGAGGCCCGGGTGGACGAGCTCGCCTGTTTTCAAGAAAGAGGCAAGATTGACCGCGGCCATAAAATATTCATAGGCATCCCCGGTGAGCTCAGGCTCATCAATCACCTCGGAAAGGGCGTTGATACGCATACCGAAACCGAAGGCGACAACAGCAAGCGTGACGAGCATGGTCACAATCTGAGTTCGGAAAGGATTCTTCAAAGGAGTCCCTGGCCATTTTCGTGTGTCTAAACCAAGAGGTACAGTGTTGTTAGCAGGATTATCCTCTTAGATAGGAATTATCTTTACATTTCGCGCGCTGCCCAATTACAAACATGCGCCGCAAACGATATGCTGGAATCCACCGGCTGAGCGCCCCTCGGTTGCCACCGCCCCGGACACCTTCTACTCTCTGCACTTTTCTCCCTTCTCCCCACCTGGAGACGACTGAGTGGATAAGATCCGGCAGTCCGTCTGCTTCAATCCCTTCAGCCGCGACGGGCTCGAGCCCGAGAGCCTGATCCGCACCGCCGCCGAAATCGGCTTCGATTCGATCGAGATGCTCCCTGAGGAGCATTGGCAACAGGTGAAGGACGCCGGCATGGAGATCGCCATCGTCGTTGGTCACGCCAGCTTGCCCGACGGCCTTAACAAGACGGCGAATCACGATCGAATCGAAATGGAGCTACGGGAGAACATCGAAAAGGCGGCGGAGTGGTCGATCCCGTCATTGATCTGTTTCTCCGGAAATCGCGAGGGCGTCAGTAACGCCGACGGCAGCACCATCTGCGCCGAAGGTCTGGATCGTGTGAAAGGCTACGCCGAGGAGAAGGGTGTCACCCTGTGCATGGAGCTGCTCAACAGCAAGGTCAACCACCCTGACTACCAATGCGACCGCACTGCCTGGGGCGTCGAGCTCTGCGAGCGCGTGAACTCGCCGCGGGTGCGCCTGCTCTACGACATCTACCACATGCAGATCATGGAAGGGGACCTAATCCGCACAATTCGCAATTTCATCGACTACATCGGCCACTTCCACACCGCTGGAAATCCCGAAAGACAGGATCTCGACGACGAGCAAGAGATCTACTACCCCGCGGTAATGCGAGCCATTGCCGCCACTGACTATGCCGGTTTCGTCGGCCATGAGCTGCGTCCCAAGAAGGCACCCTTCGACACCCTGCGCCACTGCCACGAGATCTGTGATGTCTGAAGCGGCCCCCTCCACCGCCGCTCTCGACGTTGTCCCGGGCGACAGCACCATCGGCGCCGAGATTCGCGGCCTCGATCTGCGCCAAGAACTCTCCGAGGAGCAGATTTCTGCCGTGCGCCGGACCCTGCTCGACTACTGCGTGCTCGTCTTTCGCAACCAGCAGATAGACGACCAGCACCAGGTACGCTTCACCAGCTACTTCGGCACACCCATGGAGCACGTGCGCAAACAACGCAAGCGCGAGTTGAAGGAGATCTTCATCATCAGCAACGTCACCGAGAACGACGAGCCCATCGGCGCCCTCGGCAACGGCCTCATCGACTTTCACTCCGACCTCTCCTACCTGCGCAACCCGGGCACGATCTCCGTGCTTTACGCCATCGAGGTTCCCGACGCTGGCGGCGATACCCAGTGGTGCGACTGCCGCGCCGCATACGACGCCCTTGACTACGACCTGAGCAAGCTCGCCCGCTCCTTGCACGCCGTGCACCGTCATCCCGTGCCCGAGCAGAATCGCCCGGAGCCAGTGGATCATCCCGTCGTACGCTGCCATCCAGAAACCAAACGAGCCTCGCTGTATGTGAGTCCCCATCTGACGAGTCATCTGCGCGGAGTCGACGAGGATGAATCGGAGCAGCTGTTACGGCGGTTCTACGAGCACATGGATCAGCCCCAGTTCATCTACTCCCACTCCTGGCGGGTGGGGGATCTGTTGATGTGGGACAACCGCCCCACTATGCACCGACGTTTGGCCTTTCCCGACGAGCAGCGACGGGTGATGAAGCGAACCCAAATCTTCGGAGAGGAAGTGGTAGAATGAAGCTCAAGGATCAGGTTGCCATCGTCACCGGAGGCGGGTCCGGGGCCGGCGAGGCCATCGTCACCGGATTGGTCGCAGAGGGCGCTCAGGTCGTGGCCATCGGCCGCGACGGAGGCAAACTCGAAGCGGCGTGCAAGGCAATTGGCGGCAACGCCCACGCTCAGGTTGGTGACGTCCGCGATCGCAGGCGCGTCCGAGAAATTGTGTCCCGATCCCTCAAGCAGTTCGGTCGGATCGACATTCTCGTCAACAACGCTGGTGTCAATATCGCAGACCGCGCCATCGACAAGCTGCGCCCCGAAGACTGGGATCTGGTGATGGACATCAACGCCACCGGCGCCTACAACACCGTGCACGAGGTACTTCCGCAGATGCAGAAGCAGGGGTCCGGCCAAGTGATCGCCGTCTCCTCTATGGCCGGTTTGAACCCAAGCATTCTCGGAGGCGTCGTCTACTCCGCTGCCAAGCACGCCATGTCCGTGCTGACCAAGATGGTGGAGCTCGAACAGGCCAAGAATGGCATCCGTTCCTGCGCCATCCATCCCGGCGAGATCAACACCCCTATCCTAGATCAGCGACCGGTGAAGGTCACCGATGAGCAGAAGGCCAAGATGTTGCAGCCCGAGGACATTGCAGCTGCCGTGCTTTACGTGGCCACCCAGCCGCTGCGCGTTGTCATTCCGGAACTCACCATCAAACCTTTGGGCCAGGGCTCGGTCACGTGACAGAGATTTTCGACGGCCGCCGCCTCTGATGTTCAAGAACAACCGCCGGCAACTACGAGGTAAGGCCCTCACCGATTTTCTCCGGCGGGTCGAGCGCCGGGACTTCAACCTCGTCTTCCTGCTTCAGGATATGCAGGATCCGGTGAACGTGGGTTCCGCCTTTCGCATTGCCGACGCCGCCGGTGTGCACCGCATGATCCTTACCGGCATCACCACTAAGCCACCGCACCCGCTGATCAAGAAAGTGGGACGTAACCGCGACCGCCGTGTCAACTGGGAGTACGAAGAAGACTCCGTCGTCGCTATCGACGGACTGCGCGCCGAAGGTTTCTCTGTCTGCGCAGTGGAGCTCACCGGAGATGCTACCCGCTACGACGAGGCCGAGTATCCGCAAAAACTGTGTCTCGTCGTCGGCCACGAAGACCACGGCGTCACCAACCGTACGCTGGCAGCCTGCGATCAGGTTGTCTTCATCCCCATGTACGGTAAGGGCGCCTCGCTGAACGTGAATGTAAGCCTGGGCATACTCGTTTACCACGTGCTCCACGGGCAGCTGCAAACCTGACCCTCGTACATCCAAATCCAATTATCCGTCATGCTGGTAAATGAGGTGGCACTGAGCCAGAAGCCGGCGGCGACTGACCGATCGCCACATGATCACGCCTGCCATGGACGAGCTCGCACGCCTCAGCTAATTCTTCCGCAAGCCTGGGCGGCGGCGAGATGATCGAGAGGGAGGGGCAGTAAAACAGCCACAATGGATTGCCGTTGCTCTTGCCCCATCACCCGCCTTTGTTCTGAGGAGATCACTCCACGGAAGAGCAGCCATGACTGATTCCACGCACCTCACTCCCACCCACTACAGCGCCATCAATGACGAAGCCCTCAGCAAAGTGCCGCGCGACCTGCGCTTCTACCCTTGCGGGGTCAACTACCCGGAGGCGCTAACTCGCGAGCAGACCGAAGCCTATAACCGGGATGGCTTCGTGGCGGGGATTCGGGTCTTCAACGATACCGAAATCACCGGCTACCGTATCTACTTCGACGAGCTACTCAACCAGGCTCTCTCCGGGGGCAAGGATAGCTATTCCATAAGTACGGCCCACATGAAGTACGGCGGCGTCTACGATCTGCTCGTGCATCCGAAGATCACGGCGTACGTCGCCGATCTGCTCGGCGACAGCGTTATCGGCTGGGGTTCCCATTTCTTCTGTAAGATGCCGCAAGACCCGAAGACGGTGTCCTGGCACCAGGATGCCAGCTACTGGCCAATCACCCCGTCAAAGACCGCTACGGTCTGGCTCGCAATCGATGACGCCGATGTGGAGAACGCCTGCATGAGCTTCATCCCCGGGACTCATGTGCACGGGCACTTGCCCTACCGCGAAAGCAACGCCTCCGAAAACAACGTCCTCAATCAGACGGTGGACGATGCCGTCGAGCGTTTCGGCGAGCCCGTCGACGTGGAGCTCAAAGCGGGTGAGATATCGCTGCATTCCGACCTGCTACTGCACGGCTCTGAGGCCAACCGTTCCAATCGCCGGCGCTGCGGGTTGACCCTGCGCTACTGCACTGCCGACGTGCGCGCCCATCTGGGCTGGTCCGGCAAGGGGGTCATCCTTCGGGGAGAGGATCCCGACGGCCACTGGGGCAATCCGCCGCGACCGAATTTCGACTGATTGGCGCAGACCGAACATGGCCATGGGAGATGATCTTCGAAGCCCGTCCTACAACCGTCCCGGTAGCAGGGAGCAGAGTCCAGCGGCGCAACTGGCCTCCTCCATTCGTCAGATCCTATTAGGGAGTCGGAGGAAACCAGAGAACGCGGGCGAGATGGAGAGCGACGCATTTTGAGAGAAGTCGCCCTAGTAGGCGATTCTATTCGGATGGGATATCAATCCCACGTGCAGCAGGAGCTGGAGGGACGGGCACAGGTGTGGGCACCGGAACCTAACGGAGGCGACAGCCGTAATGTGCTCGCCCATCTCGACGAATGGATTCTGAGCCGGAGTGCCGATGTCCTTCACCTCAACTGCGGTTTGCACGACCTAAAGAAGCCCTTCGACAGCATCTGCCGACAGGTAGAAATCGAGAAATACGAGGACAACCTATCCCAGATCTTCACCCGACTGCGCTCAGAGAGTGCGTGCCATTTGATCTGGGCGACGATTACACCGGTCAACGAAGCCTGGCATCATCAGCACAAAGGGTTCGACCGGCTCGAATCCGACATCGCCCGCTACAACGAGGCCGCCCTATCGGTGGCGCGCAGCTTCTGCGTCGATCTCAACAACCTGCACGGCGTCATCATCGAGGCCGGCGCGGACCGACTGCTGTGCGAGGACGGCGTGCACTTTGCTGAAGAAGGCTCCCGTCTGCTGGGCTCTGCCGTGGCTGCTGCTGTATCCCAACATCTATCCATCGAATGACCGTCATGGCCCCGGGTCTGTACGCCCGTGTTGGGTCGATCCCTCCGCCGCGAACCGCGAAGCCGACGGTATCGCCTCCGTATTGTCCGCAGCCGGGATCAACCTCAATCTCGCGCCTGTGGTCGACCTCAACGTGCAGGGAGCAGGCAATCCCACCATCGGGGGCAAGAATCGCAGCTTCGTCGATCCCAAGGCGCTGCCGCCCACGCCAGCGCCTTCGTGCGCGCCCATCACACCCGTGGCGTGCTTTGTTGCCTTAATTACGTTCCCGGCCACGGCTTGACCCGCGCCTGTGGAGCCGGGACGAGTTGATCCCTTACTGACGACTTGCCGATGGCGGTTTCGCCGATGCTATCATAACCGCTCATTTCTACAATTCCCACCTCGACCCCGAGCGGCCGGCGACTCTGTCGGTGGCAACCCTCGCAACCCTGCACTCTGATCTCGGTTTTGACGTGGTCGTGATCATGCATATGGAGATGGGTGCGATTGGTTAGCAATACGGTTTCGAGGAGGCCACCGGCCTAGCCATTGCCGCGGGCGTTGATCTGGTTACTCTAGCAAATGAGATAAACTACGACGAACACATCTGCGACCGCGTTGTTGAAACCATCGCGAACCTCGTCGATCAAGGAGACCTTTCCGAGGTCCGGGTCGACGAGGCCTGCGGTCGCGTCCAACAATCAAGCAACGACTGGAGAATGTCCCCGAATGAGACTGGAAGGCAAGACGACACTGGTCACTGGTGGCGGCTCGGGGATCGGCCGCTCGATTTGCGAACTCTTTGCTCGAGAGGGCTCGCGTGTCGTCTGTGTCGATCTGCGCGAGGAGCGCGCGAGAGAGACCGTGGAGGGCTTCGTGGACAACGGCCACGCCCTGGCTCTATCGGCTGACGTGTCCCAGGCAGAGTCCGTCCGCGCCATGACGGAACAGGCGTTGGATGCCATGGGTACAGTGGACATCCTCGTCAATAATGCCGCAATAGCCGTGGGCGACGACATCCTCTCTATCGACGAAGATGTCTGGAATCTGAATCTCAACGTCGTGCTCGGTAGCGTGTACCTTTGTAGTCGCGCCCTGCTACCACAGATGCTGGAGCGGGGCTCCGGGGTAGTGGTGAACATCTCTTCCGTGAACGGACTGACCGGACTCGGAGAGGAAGGCTACAGCGCCGCCAAGGCGGGTGTGCTCAACTTGACCCGCAACATGGCTATCAAGTACGCCCAGCGCGGCGTGCGGGTGAACGCCATCTGTCCAGGCACGGTGCGCACACCGATATGGAATGATATCGTCAGGGAGGATCCTCAGGTCTTCGAGCGCCTGGAGAAGTGGTACCCACTGGGACGGGTGGGTGAACCCGAAGACATCTCCAGGGCGGCACTGTTCCTGGCGTCGGACGACGCCTCCTGGATCACCGGCGAAGTCCTCAACGTCGACGGCGGCTTGATGAGCGGCCTCTTCGCCATGTCGCAGGATCTCAATCTCGAACTCTTCAACAAGGAACGGAAGGACTGAGGCCGATGGACAGGCTCCACGGGCATATAGCGGTGGTAACAGGTGGATCAACGGGAATCGGTGGTGCCACCGCCGAGATGTACGGGCAGGAAGGAGCATTCTGCCACATCCTCGACCACAACAGCGAGGACGGGGAGGCGATGGCCCAGCACATCCACCAGAACGGCGGTCGGGCAGCTTTTCACAAAGTGGATGTGCGCAGCGCGGACGAGGTCTCCGCCGTCTTCGCCGCTATCGACGATCAGCACCACCGTGTCGACCTGCTGGTGTGCAGCGCCGGCGTGCTGCAGGGAGCCTATGACGACATCGCCGATCTGGCCGAGGACGAGTGGGATGCCACCCTTGACACGAATCTGAAGGGCACCTACCTCACCACGCGCTTCGCCGCGCCGCTGCTACGCAGGTCGCCACGCTCGGTATTGATGCTCATCTCCTCGGGAGCCGGAGTGCGGGGCGCATCCTCCTCATATGCTTATGCCGCCAGTAAAGCAGGGATGCACGGAATGCACTACAACCTGGACAAAGACTTGGCACCAACCGGCACCCGTGTTCACGTGATCTGTCCCGGCGGTATCAACACACCGCTCAAGCTGCACAACGTGGGACAGGGAGCCGAATTTCGCGGCGAAGACCCTCAGGCCGCGATTTCGGAAGCGCGCGAAAATCTGGGGGACCCTCGCGGCATCGCCCGTATTCTCACCTTTCTCGCTTCCGAAGATGGGGACTATGTGCGCGGCACCATCTTCACCCGCTGACCCACTTACTCCATCACCTGCTTGGAGATCACCGCGCGAGTCGTAACCGGAAACTCTCCCGGCTCACAGCTTTGGCAGATCTGCACGTCCACACAGGCGCTCATCAGCATGTAGCACTCCTCGAAAGAGAGCTGTAGCCGGCGCTGCATGAGGTCAACCATCTCTTCGGCGGCAAGTCGGACAGCGGCTGCCAGACTATCGCCGTCACCGGTGGTGATCCAGGCTTCCTCCGTCTCTACTAGGGGTCGCCGGTAGTCGACACCCTTCTCCAGAACTACCCGCACGGTCACCTCGGCGCAGATCTCAAGGCCGATGAAGGTGATCTCTCCGTCCCCCATAGCGGCGTGCACGTCGCCGATGCCGAGCAGACCACCGGGAGTCCAGACCGGGAGGTAGACCCGCGAACCCACGCCGATGTAACGGTTGTCCATATTTCCGCCGTGGGCACCGGCGTACGAGGTGGAGATGCCCTGCCCAGCGGGGGCTGTGCCGACGACACCGAGCATCGGCATCGCATCAAAGCGCAGATTCCCGAAATGCACGACGCCGTCGCGGACCGGCACGATGCGAGTGGCGTACTGGTGTGCGCGGTGGGCCAACAGACCTTCTCCTTTCTTCACCGCCAGGAAGCCGGCGTCGGCCAGCTCGATAGCCTCCACTTCAACGCGGAGACCGTCCCCCGGCTCGGCACCACGGATCGACACGGAACCGGTGGCGGGATTGGCGCCGTGGGGATGCGGGCGATCGAGCAGGTCGGAGTCGTTCTTGATTGTGCCGGTGCGGGCGTCGTAGGTCTCGAAGACGACGCGGTCCCCGGAATTGATCTCGAGCACAGAAGGGTTGCGCCGATCAAATCGGTAGACGATCTGGTCTCGGCGCAGCCGATATTCGGTCATGGAGCTCAGGCGGACTCGGTTCGCGAGGACTCCGGCCCCGGATCGGGCGGAGCCGAGATGGGATCGAGATGCTGGGGCGGGGCAAGAGCCGCCTCAACCTGTAACAGCCGCTGCTCTGCACTGGAAATACGGCGATGGATGAGCATTGATTGCCTCTGCATCGGATCTGGAGAGGGCAGCCCCGCCTGCTCCTTGAGAAGGCGGATCTCCTGCTCGACGCCGTCCATGAGCTGCGAGTTGAAGAACAGGCTGAACGACAACCGTCGAAGATGAGCTTCGCGCAGCCGTCGGCTTTGGTCGCTGAACGGTTCGATTCGCTGCAGGAGAGCACCCATGCGGCAGCGCTGGCGATCGATGTCCCAGATGAAAAAACCGGTCAACAACACGGTGAGCATTATGGTTGTGAAAAGAATGGTCATGACGGCAGGAAGATTGACGACCACTTTGCGGCCCCTGAGTCTATAGTACTCACAATCCCCACAGGGCACTACTGATTCCCGCATCGCGTCCAGTCCACAAGAAAGGTCCCCAGAAGGGCGTCCGGGGGAACCACAAGACGCGAAACCACACTCGCTAACAGCTCACCGAAATCGCGATAGTTTCGAAGCCTCTCACCTGCTCCTAGCGTCTTCTACCCAGTGTCATCGAGGACGATCTCGGCCTATACAGGCTGTTTTCGCCTTCCTGCCGATAATAGTCTGTATCGCACCGGCCCCCCGGTTTCTTCGATGAGCGAACCCCGTCTGCGCATCAACAGAGTTGCACCTATTCGCATCTGCGATAACGGCGGCTGGACGGATATCTGGTTCGCCGCGAACAGCCAGGTCTTCAACATCGGCGTCTACCCCTGCGCCGAACTGCGGAAAAGTCCAGGGAGGCCGTGTACGCCGGCGACTTCGACGCCTTGGGGGGCGGCGATGGTGGAGAACACCGAGGCATAGGCTCGTCTGCACGCCGAGTTGGTGGGCAAGGACGCTCACCGCATCATCGAGATTGCCCGCGACTTCGGAGCACTGGGATGGAAGGTCAATGGCGCCGGCGGCAATGGCGGCTCCCTCACCCTACTCACAAGCGACCTGTCTTCGCGCAAGCGCAAGTTCATCCGCGCTGTCGAGGCAACCAAACCGGGCTTCCAAAGCTTGCCTATCTACTTGAGCCGCGGCAGCTTGCAGCTGTGTTCATCATCTTGATGAGCGGCGACGTCTATGTTATTTTGAGAACTCTTATGCAAAAGCAACCTGATGCGGCTCTTTCTCCCACCTATCCCCGCCGGAACAAGGCAGGTCACAGAGGGAATCGTTGAACAGGAAGTCCGTAACGATCCGCCCCTGGTACGCCGGCCGGTCGCTGCCGGAGGATGGGGTCGTGTCCATTTTCGACGCCGACCCGAGCTCTGGCGTCTGCTACGACCAGAGTGACGCTGCTGGTGCCGAGGGTGACGTCGCCGACACCGTGCGCGGTCTGTACGGCAAGATGGATACCCTCAAGCGCACTCCCGACGAGTTCCGGACATGGACCGAAGAGGACGGCTACCAGACATTTTGTGAAGCCCTCCTCGACTTTGCCCCCGCCGAGATCAAGTTGCGGGTCCAGGTGTTGCAGCAGCTGGGCTCCTTCAAGTTCCGTGCCACCGCCGGTCCCGATGAGAAGAAGAAGCTCATCGCCGCCGTTTTCGCCGAGAAGGAAGAGAACGAGGATCCCAACATCGTTATGAGCAGCCGCTCTCGGCGCCTAGCGCAGATCTGGAATCCGCCCGAGGACTCGCTTCTCGACTACATCATCTCCCGGCCCGCGCAGGCGGGGCGAGTGCTCTCCGACCGGCTGAACCCGACCAACACGGAACCTCTGCAGGTGGTAGGGCACCCTTTTGAGAACGTGCGTAGCGCCGAATTGCAGCCGGTAAAAAACGCCCGCGTCATCGCCTTCGAGCGCGACGGCAAAATCCACGTGATCACTGGGGTGCACAAGACTCTCGAAAACTGGGACGCTGATTCCGAGGCGGCGGGAGGCGTCGAGCAGGTGACTCTGTTCGACGCCCTGCTGCTACACGAACTGGTTGAATTCGTCATGCATGAGCAACACCCAGACCTCACTCCGGTCTGCTCACACATCGTAGCCAGTACCTTTGAGCGGTATCTGAAGGCGGACCTGCTGTCGGTGGCGGTGGAGGATTTCTTTTTTGACTGGCCTCCGCTGTCCGAGGTGGAGGAGACGGAGCGGCTTGAGGAGGAACTTCAGCAGGAGCTGAGGGATGCCGAGGCCCTGTTCGCCGAGGAGGAGGCGCCGAACGACCTCGACGAGGACGACGGTGATCTTCCCTTCGACGATGTACGAACACCGAAGAAGAAGGCGGTGGTCAAGAAGAAGAAGGTGGTCAAGAAGAAGAAGGTGGTGAGGAAGAAGCCTTAGCGGACAGCTGGTCTACGTCCCCAACCCCTCCTCCGTCCCGTCGTCTCCGACACCTTCCAGATCACGCCGCACTTGCTCGAACAGATCTTCTATCTGGCGAAGCTCGGTTTCGGCCTCGTGAATGCGGTCGCAGTGAGTTCGTAGTTCGTCGTCGAGCTTGAGCTCGCCTGACGTGACACACTCATAGACCTTGCGGCCGAGATCGGAGTGCAGCCGGGAGAGCTTGGTCTTGGTGGCGGCGATGTCAAGGCGAACACGGCCCAGTTGGGTCAGTTCTTCGGCCTTGTTGACAGCGGCGGCGGCGCCGTCCTGCAGGCCCTTCTTGATCGCATCCCACGTCTTTTCCATGTCGACCTATTCCTGACGGAAATCTCGAAGGTAACCGGTTACGGGGAGCCGAGAACGCGCTTCAACTCGGTCAGCAGCAATTCCCGGTTGGCAAGGGAAATCTGCCGACCCTGAAGAGAAACACCCGACGTGCGCCGCGCAAGCTGGCGCAAGCGCGGCACAGAAAGGGCGTCGAGCTCTTCGGGGTCCGAACCGGCATCGTCCGAGGTCGGTGTCGGATTCGCCGCCGACGAAAACATGCCGTCGACATCGATGCGGGGGGCAGGGATCACATGGGAAGCAACGAGCTCGCCGACACGGCGCGCCGCCTCTGACCCGGCGTCCACGGCGGACTGCACGGCGGCAACTTCACCGCGAAAACGCAGAGAAACAAAACCGCCGCCAATGCGCTCGACTCCCAGTAACTGGATGTCGGCAGACTTGGCGGCAGTGTCGGCAGCTTCGATGACTCCAACCAGCCCGCGAGTTTCGATCAGACCGATCGCGGATTCGGACATGTCGTTGCGAAGGGTGGACGGTGATGCCGCCCGAACCCGCTAGCGGGAGTCGTTGATCGCGTAGGGCAGAAGACCGAGGAAGCGGGCTCGCTTGATAGCACGAACGATGCGCACCTGTTGCGTGCGGCTCGCTCCCGTCCGCCGGGCCGGCTCGATCTTGCCAATCGGCGTGAGGAAGCGAGAGAGTACATCGAGCCGCTTGAAGTCGATCTCTTCGGGCTTCAGCTTTGCCGTAAACTCTTTTCTATTGATCCTGGCGATAGCAACTCTCTCCCATCTTAGGCGGAGAAATGACCCCCCGACCCGTCCCAGGGGGGGACGCTTAAGCTAGGGGGTATCTCTCTGAAAGTCAACGAGTCGGAGGGGGTAATCGCAGGCTGTTTTCGGGTCGTTGGGAAATAGCGGTGGATCCGGCCTTGATCCTGCTCGCGGTCGCCCCAGCCCTGGTGGCGAGCCGCCATTTGCGGCGATGTCCTGGTCGATTGTCACCGTGACAGACGGTATTATGGGCGGGTCTGCATTTCTGGCCGCTTCGCTGCTGTCGTTGATGATGAGCCAGCATGGAGGTTGGCACTGGCTAAGCTGTTGCTCGTCTACGGCCCGCTGGCTCATTGGCCACTCACTCCGATTTTCTACAGCTCGCCGGAATCCACGGCTCGGTTAGCTATCCACGGCACATACAGCTTGCGGGATTTGCTTCATAAATACTACTTGATAGTAAATCATAACTATTTCATGTCTGCGTAAATTTCCGTCTGTTTCATGTAACGCCTTTTATAAACAGATATTTATCAATACTTTGGAGAATTCAAGAATGTGCTAAAGAAAACCCCAAGAGACACCGATAGCTATTATTAGAGATTATTTGATACTCAGTCGAACCTCTGAACCTATTCCGATCGATCATCAGATAGTCTGCGCCGGAGTCACAGAGCTACCCACTCTGCCGGCACCCCGCCTTATTGCGGCATGCTAGTCGAACCATAGTTTCGCCCCGTCGGGATCTTACCTGGCGGGGCGTTGCTCGTCCTGCGAAGGGGCGCAGAGCAATTCCTCAGCGGCTATGGCTACCGAATTCTCGGTACTGGCGTACCGGCAATTCGTGATACTCGCGAGCCAGCGCGGTGAGCCGATCACATGCGAGATCAAAGATGCGCTTGCCCTTCTCGGCGCTAGCGGCCAAGGCATCTCCCATGATGCCCGTACCTTGGGCGGTGTCGCGCCGGCGCTCGGCGAACTCGGCGAAGCCGAGAGCTGGATCGGTAAACGGAGCGGTGAGAGACTTGTCGGCCTGCGCTCGCGCCATGTCTACCATCTGCGGTCGCAAGTACAGCTGCACAGCGGTCTCCCATTCACCGCCGTGCCCCACTCCCTCATCCGTGGCGCTCCAATCAGGCAGCTCCGCGGCGACGGCATCCCACCAGTTGAAGCTGAGGGTGAAGATGTCCTCCTCTGCCAGCTGCCAGCTCACCGAGCGGCAGGGTCCCCAGTTACCGCCGTGGCCGTTGACGATGACAATGCGCTCGAAGCCATTGGCGTGCACGCTGCGGCAGACATCGGCAAGCAGCATCTGAAAGGTCTCCAAGCGAAGCGAGATTGTGCCGGCGAAGCCCATGTTGTAGTGGGTAAAACCGGACCAGATCGGCGGCGCCACGATGACGGGAAAGTCTTCACTGCAAAGGGCGACCTCGGCGGCCATGTGAAAGGGGGCAGAGATGTCCACGTCCATGGGACAATGGGGACCGTGTTGCTCCACTGAGCCCACGGGGAGGATAACCACCGGAGCATTCTGCAGAGCGGCTTCGAACTCGTGCCGCAGCATCTCCTGCCAGAGGATCTTCTTGTTGTTGCCGTCATAGGAAACGTGGTACATCAGCCAGCCGCCCGCTCGTCCTGCAAGGTGCGCATGATCTGGTGATGGCCCATGCCTTCGGCGCGCAGCTCCCTGTAGCGCCCGTGGTCAACGCCATCCCAGTTGAGAAAACCACGGATGTCGTAGCGACCCTCCTCTTCGAGGGGCAGCTTGCCCTCGGCGATCATTACTTCGAGGGGATACTCCTTCTGCGCCATGGGCAGATCAACGCGGCGATGGGTGCGCGCCGACTCATACAGGGCCATCATGATCTCCACCGTCACTCGCGCCTGATGGCCGGCACCGCGGTGCTGGGGTCCACCCTCGATCCAGTCGAGAAGCTCGCGCACCTGGGCCGCATTGGTGTTGCCGCCGATCGCCTGATATCCCTCGCTCTGCTCGAGGGGGACTTCCTTCCAGCCGGAGCTCTCGGCGTTGAAGAGCCGCACCTTCATCTCGCTCACCTCCAGCATGCCCTCACCGCCGCGAATCTTGAAGGATCCCGCGTTAGCCCCGTTGCGGTCGAGGTCGGATTGGATACACAGCTGCAGGCCGCCTTCGAAATGAACGAGCCCGAGACAGGAGTCCTCGATGGCAGTGTTCCGCTCGTAGCGGTCGGTAGTACGCTGCACCGCCCCCATCACCCACTCCGGTTTGGGATCGCCGAGGACAAAGCGGGAGCCGTCAATGGAGTGGGTGCCCCAGTTGGTCAGCCCCTCTGCGACCTTGTTGTCCACCCACAGGGGCTCGCCGATGACACCTTGCCGCACCAGATCGCGAGCCTTTTCCCAGCCCGGGGTGAACCGGCGCTGATGGCTGATCACCAGCTTGGTGCCGCTAGCGTCGCAGGCTTCCACCATGCCGTCGGCGGCGCCCATGCCGATGGCCATGGGCTTTTCGCAGATCACGCCCATCGCCCCGGCTTGGGCGGCGGCGATGGTCGGCGCCGGGTGCAGCAGGTGCCAGGTGCAGACGCTGACGATGTCCGGCTTGGCCTTGTCCAACATCTCCTCCACGGTGTCGTAACCTTGGAGGTCGCCGTACTCCTCGATGTAGCGCTGACGCGCCTCAGCAACAGGATCAGCGAGGGCGACAACATCGATGCCGTCGACGAGTTGATAGCCGTCCATGTGTGCGTGTGCGATAGAGCCGCAGCCGACGATGGCTGCAGTATATTTCGGCATTGTAATTTTCTCACTCTCGGTGTGGTTGGCATGTGTTCGATGGTTCAGCGATGGATAGTTTAGGCGGGGATTCTAAGGCACTCCACGGCAACAGCGGCGTCGCCATTGCAGGGGGCCCGGTGATCCCGCTGACCGAGCTGCAGTTCTCCTTCGCGCAAAGCTCAGGGCCTGGAGGCCAGCACGTGAACCGCTCGCAGACCCGGGTGGAGCTGCGCTTCGACGTAGGCGCGAGCCCGTCGCTGGACGAAGAGCAGCGCCGCCGGCTAAGCTCGCGGTTGGTGGGTCGCCTCAACCAGCGCGGCGAGCTCGTGCTACACAGTTCGCGCCACCGCTCGCAGTGGCGCAACCGAAAGGACTGTGTGGAGCGCCTGCAGCAGGTGTTGGCCGAAGGCCTGCGCCCCCCTCCCCCACCGCGCCGACGCACCCGACCCTCCCGCGCCGCCATCGCCCGGCGGCTCGAATCCAAGAAGCGCCAGTCGCAGAAAAAGAGGATGCGTCGCCGCCCCGGAACCGGGTAGCTCTCGATTGAGAGGTGGCCCGTTGCACATAGTCCAATACGACAAAGAAGGCGAAAACGCTTTCTGCGTTGCGAAGGCAACACGACGGCCGTAACTTTGACTTTAACGTTGACGTGAAATCGTCCTCTCGGCGACTCGCCAACGATCGTAACCTTTGTTTTAACAACTACTTCGACGATCACTTGGTCGAAAGCTGAGAAAGAGACCGGCGATGGGAGCTTTCCACACCCGGGCCTTAAACACGGACGAACTCTACTGGCAGGGGATCAAGGACACTCAGCCTCTGAGCCGTGCCCAGGAATTCAAACTGTTCACCCGCCTCCGCTCCGGGGACGAAGAGGCGCGACAGCAGATAATTGAGGCCAACCTTCGCTTCGTCGTCAGCGTGGCTCGAGGGTACCGGGAGTACGGGCTCAGTCTTGTCGAGCTCATCTCCGAGGGCAATTTGGGTCTCCTCGAAGCAGTGGAGCGTTTCGATGAGACCCGCGGTTTTAAGTTTATCACCTACGCCGTTTGGTGGATTCGCCAGGCGATTCTCAAGGCTCTCGCTGAGCAGGGCAAGATCGCCCGACCTCCCCTCAGTCAGATCAACGACCTGAAGAGGCTCGAGCGGGAAGCCTCAGTGTTATCCCAGACCCTGGGCCGCAGCCCCACTTACGCCGAGATCACCGAGTACGTCGACATTAGCACGGAACGCACCCGCAACGCCATAGAGGTAGGTCAGCAGGACCTCTCCTTCGACGCCCCCGCGTACCCCGAGGATGACGCACCCTTCCTCACCGTGTTCGCCGCTCCCCAAGAGGCGATCGACGACGCCTTCGAACACCAGGAGATGCGGCAGACCGTCTCCGACTGCCTGAGGGTGCTCGACGGCCGAGAATACGTGATCGTGCGCTCCTATTTCGGTCTCGATGATGACGAGCCGATGACCCTCAAAGAAATCGGGGATTCCCTGGGCGTGACCCGGGAGCGAGTGCGTCAGCTGCGCAATCGCGCGTTGGAGAAGCTGCGCGCGTGTTGCTGTAAGCTGCCCGGCGAGGTGTCCCGCAACTGACCGCTAGGGTTCAACACGGCAGAGGAGAGGGCATCGACCCGACCGGCTTGGCGGCCTTCTCCGCTCTCACTGGCTCGCGCCCTTCCTATCGCAGGCGAAAGCGCTGCGCCACCAGCTTGGAGTAGGCGGCGAAGTGGATCTGCGCGCCCGATGCTCCAAAGGCGAGATCTAGGCGCATCATGTCGATAGCGGGCATGAGCAGGCGCAATCCAATGCCAGCACTTGAGCGCGAACGCGACAGCTCGATCTCGTCGCGGTCATCCCAGGCAATGCCGCTGTCGGCGAACACCGCCCCGGCAAGGCCGAAATCGACGGTGAGGTCGAAGAGCACGATTTCGCGGCTGGCGACCAAAGCAAAGCGGTACTCCAGCGTGGCCAGCCACTCGTTGGCACCGTGTAACTCGGGGCCGAGATCGCCAAGCAGGTAGCCGCGGATGGTGTTGGCACCGCCGAGGTGGTAGTCAAAATAGGAGGGCAGATCCCGCCCCACGCGCCCGCTCTGCAGACTCCACAAGCTGGCCAGCACCAGGGTGTGTCTCTTGGTGATCGGCTGATAACGGCGCAGATCGACGCGGGCGCTCCAATAATCACCGTCTCCGGGCAGCAGGCCACCGGTCTTCCACAGCTCAAGCTCGTTCCACCAGCCGCGAAGGGGGTTGGACCAGCGATCGCGGCTGTCGTAGCCGATCCGGCCACCGAGGCGCACCAGCACGTCCTCATCGTCGGCAGACAGGGTGTGTCCGCTCTCGTCAGCGCTCACCCGCAGATAGCTCGCCGCCACCGACGCCCGCCCGTGTCTTCCGACCCAAGTGCCGATGCGAGGAGTGATCTCCAGTGACTCCTCTTCGAAACCGTCGAGTTCGTTGTCGCGGGTGAAGCCGACGACATCGAGATCGACAGAGAGATGGTTGCCGGCGATCCAGGGATGGCTGAAGCCGAGCAGGTATGTAGTGCGGCCGCCGAAGAGAGCGTTGCCGGTGAGGAAGACGTCACGACCCAGCAGGTTCACCGCCTTCACCTCCGGCCCGAAGGACCAACCATCTTGATCGGTGACGTCGTAGGAAATGTAGGGCACCACCGGCGGCAACTCGCGCAGCAAGAGCACAAGGCGAATGCCAGCACCGCCTTCATCATCGATGCGAACCCGCACCGAGCTAAAGATGTCGAGGTTGTCGAGGCGGTCGAGATCAGCGCGCAGACTGTCGGCGGACAGCGGCTGCCCGCTGCGCGTGCTGAGCTCGCGGTAGACCACGTACGAGTGCGTGAAGCGATTACCGGCGAGCTCTACGGCGGTGATGTTACGGCCTTCGTGAGCGGGAAGGTCAACGTCGCTGTCGGCAAATAACCAGGTTGGCAACAACAGACAACGCGTCACAACGAACAGCGATTGACAGCGTCTATAGTGGACGCGACTGTCAACGACCTTCCGCCTCATCTAAGCCCTCTATGATTGGAACAGACTCATCCGTATCCACGCCTGTCGCTTACTCGTTGGAGTCTGGCTGTAGTCGTTGTCGTTGTGCCCGACGTGGGTGGCCGACCCTTGCGTGGCAGGTGGGGTCGGCTGCAGTTAGTCGGCAGCCAGCGTCGACCGCAGCTGCTGCACGGGCTCGCGCAGCGTGTCGATCGCCTGCCTCCAGAATTCTGGCGACTCGAGATCGGAACCGATAGAGGCGCGGACAACGTTCTCGGCGCTGTCGCTGCCGGTGAGGCGCAGGAACTCCTCGTATCTAGGCAGGAAGTCGGGCCCCTCCTCGTGGAAGTGGGCAAACAGCCCCCGGCTGAGGAGAAATCCGAACGTATAGGGAAAATTATAGAAGGTTACACCAGTGATGTAGAAGTGCAGCTTCGAGGCCCAGAACAGCGCATCTTCGCCGCCACTTTCCAGGGAGTCTCCGAAGATGCGGCGCTGGTTTTCACACATTAGTTCCTTGAGGCGCGACACCTCGACCTCGCCGGAAGCACGCTCCTCGTGGAAGGCCTTCTCGAACTCGTAGCGCACCGGGATGTCGAGAAGGAAAGTAGCACCCTGGGCCACCTCCATATCGAGAATGCGCAGCTTGTCGATAGCGCTGACCTCGGGGTCCGCGAGCAAGCCCTCGGTGAGAATCATCTCGGCGAAGGTCGACGCCGACTCGGCCAGGGTCATCGGGTATAGGTGCCGGTAGGGACGGGTCTGGCGCAGCACGTGGTGATGAAAGGCGTGCCCCGCTTCGTGGGCGAAGGTGCGTACATCGCCGAGAGTGTTGTTGTAAGTCATGTAGATCCGCGGCTCCATGGTGAGCAAAGAGCCGGTGCAAAACGCACCGGGGCGCTTACCGAGCCTCGGTTCCCACTCGATCCACTCACGCTCGTACATCTGGTGTACGAACTCGCCAAGGGCGGGATAGGCTTCGGCGAACGAATCCGCCGTCATCTTCTTGGCGCTCTCCCAGTGGATTCCGTCGTCGTCGTCGGATACCTCCTCCGGTAGAGGGAGCGGCGCCTCAAGATCGTACCAGGCCACGCCGGTGGTGCCCATGAGCTTAGCCTTGAGGTCGATGATCTGCCGCGGCAGATCGAGGTTGCATGAGATCGCTTCGAACATGGCATCGAGAGACCGCCGCGAGATCTTGGCCTGAAAGAGGGCCACGTCGAGAAAGTGCTCGATGCCACGATGCCCGTTCAGCGTGAGGCGGGCGCCGGCGATGGCATTGATGGCGCTGGCAGCGACATCGGCTACCTGCTCCCAAGCCTCGCTACCACCCTCAAAGGCGGCCTTGCGCACGGCGCGGTCGGGACGCGCCATCAGAGAGCGGCGCTGTGATATGGGTAAGCGCTCGACGCGGCCGTCGGGCCAGTTCATGTCGAACTCGAGCTTGCCGGAGATCGTGTCGTAGAGCCGACCCCAAGCGTGGATGCCGTCGACACTTAGATCGGCAGTTAGGCGCTCCTGTTCGGGGCTCATGGTGTACTGGGCACGCTCGCGAATGCGGGAGACGTAGTGGTTGCAGCCCTGGAGCTGTTCGTGCTGCAGCAGGGCGGCGATCTCATCGTCTCCGGCGTTGCGTAGACCGCGCATGAACTCCACTTCGAGCTTCTCGCCCTCGGCCTCGATCACGGCGAAGGCGGCCTCTTCGCGCCTGTAGGCTTCGTTGATGGCGGCGGCGGCGGTAAGGCAGCCGAGATAGGATCCCAGGTGTGAGAGGCGGCGTAGCAGATCTTCAGCCTGGATCAGGGCCTCAGCCCAGCCATCGCGGCTGTCCGCAGCCAATGGCCCCAGCGCCTGTGTGGTGTTTTGCAGCTGGGCCAGATCGCGATTGAGGTCCTGCTTGAAGGACCACATCTCCGGCCCGTCGAAAGTGGGAAAGTAACTGGTCAGGTCCCAGTTCATGTCACAAGACCTTCACCGCACCGACCTCCTTCTTCGACAACTGAATGCCGCCGGCGCGCAGGCCCCGCACCGGGTAGTCAGCAAGGGCGAAGCTTTCCTCGAGAACCCGCACTCGCGGCTTCGGCTGATAGGTCAACTCTACCACCTTGGAAGAATCGGTAGTGAACTTGAGCAGCTTGCTGCCCTCGGGTACGAGCTCGTAGGTGCGGTTGAGAATGAACTTATTTATTAAGCATCGCTTGACGCAGGTAGCACCGGTCTTACCACGGAATACGATGTTGAAAATCTGCTCATCATCGGGAAATCCGCAGAAGAGCATTCCCTTGCCCACGAACAACTTGTCGGGGGCGTCCATGACCGAGAAGCTGCCATCCTTGCGGATCACCAGCACCCTGTCGTACAGGGAGACGTCGGCGACATGGGCTCCCGTCACGTGGTGGCCGAGATAGCCCGTAGCCCGGTCATAGGCGAGCTTGAGATCGCGCTTGGCCGCGTCGCGGGCGTCAACCTTGGTGAACGTGGTGATCTCGGTGCGGCGCGGGAACTGGTCGCGGTAGCGATCGATTAGCGACTCGAGGTAGTCGATCGAGTAGGCGATGATCTCGTCGAGGTCGTGGCGGATCTGCTTGAGCCGTGCCTTGAGTTCGCGAATTTCTTTCTTGGCACGGCCGATGTCGTACAGCGAAATGCGACGAATGGGAATGCGCAGTAGGGCATCCACGTCTTCACGCGTGATCTCGCGGCGAATTTCCTTCTTGTGCGGCTCCAAGCCATCGAGAACCGCCCGCACTATCCCTTCGGAAGTCTTCTCCTCCTCAATCGCCTTATAGATCCGGTTCTCAATGAAAATCTGCTCCAAGGCGCGCGCGTGTAGCTTGTCTTCGACCTCACCCTCTTCGACATGGAGTTGCGCCTTAAGGATATCGACGAGGCGGTCGACGTTGTGCTGCAGCACCTCGGTGACTGACATCACCCGTGGAGTGTTGCCGTCGATGACAAGCAGGTTCACGGAGATCGACATCTCGCAGTCAGTGAAGGCATAGAGGGCGTCCACCACGTCCTTGGCGTAGACGCCGCGGGGCAGCTTGATCTCGATCTCTACGTTCTCGGCGGTGAAGTCATGGATGGAGGTGATCTTCACCTTGTTCTTGCGCGCCGCGTCCTCCACCGAGTTGATCAGCATCTCCGTGGTAGTGCCGTGGGGGATCTCGGTGACGATGATGCGCTTCTCGTCCGAGGTGTCCAGCCGTGCCCGCACCAGTACCTTGCCGTTGCCATCCTCGTAGTCGGTGACATCCACCAAGCCGCTGGTGGGAAAGTCGGGGTAGACCTGGAAGGACTCGTCCTTCATGTAGGCGACCTGAGACTGCAGCAGCTCGATGAGGTTGTGCGGCAACACTTTGGTCGCCATGGTGACAGCGATACCCTCGGCGCCCTGGGCCAGCAGCAGGGGCACTCGCACGGGCAGCACGACGGGCTCTTTGTTGCGACCGTCGTAGGAGTCGACGTAGTCCGTGATCCTAGAATCGAAGATGACCTCACGGGCCATCTCGGTGAGCCGGCACTCGATATAGCGCGCTGCCGAGGCCATGTCGCCGGTGTAGACGTTGCCGAAATTGCCCTGCTTGTCGATGGCAAGGTCCTTGTTGGCCAGCACGATGAGGGCGGAGTAGATCGAGGCGTCGCCGTGCGGGTGATAGCGCATGCACTGCCCCACCACGTTGGCCACCTTGTGGAAACGTCCGTCGTCTAGCTCGTGCAGAGTGTGCAGAATCCGCCGCTGCACCGGCTTCAGCCCATCGTCGAGGTGAGGGATCGCGCGCTCCTTGATGGCGTACGAGGAGTACTCGATCCAGTTCTTGTCGTATATCTCCTTGATGAAGGGCATCAGACCAGGTGCTCCATGATGTATTCGCGCCGCTCTGGAGTATTCTTGCCCATGTAGAACTCCATCGTGCTCGACACCGTCGACATCTGATCGATGGAGACCTTCATCAGCTTCATGCCGTCACCGATGAATTGACTAAACTCCTTCGGCGAAATCTCACCCAGGCCCTTGAAACGGGTCACCTCGGCTCCAGACTTCAGCTTCTTCACGGCCGCGTCGCGCTCTTTCTCCGTGTAGCAGTACTGGGTCTGGCTCTTGCTACGTACCCGAAATAGAGGCGTTTCCAGGATGTATACGTGGCCAGCGACGGTGAGATCCTCGAAATAGGTGAGGAAGAACGTGAGCAGCAAGTTGCGGATGTGGAAGCCGTCCACGTCGGCGTCTGTGGCCAGCACCACCTTGTTGTAGCGCAACCCCTCGATGCCTTCCTCTACGCCCAGGGCCATCATCAGGTTGTAGAGCAACTCGTTCTTGTAGACCTCGGCCTTGCCCCGCCCGAAGGCGTTCTGCGGCTTGCCGGTCATCACGAAGATGGCCTGGGTGTTGGGGTTTCGCGACGATACGATAGAACCAGCGGCTGACTGTCCTTCGGCGATGAAGATTGACGAATCATCGCCGAATTTTTTGTGGCCGAGGTGGTACTTGCAGTCGCGTAAGTTCGGGATCTTGATGGAGATCTTCCGTGCGTTCTCCTTGGCCTCCTTCTTCACGGCATTCAGCTCTTTGCGCAGCTTCTCGTTGTTGACAATACGCTGCTCGAGCTTCTCTGCCGCCTCCTTGTTCTTGTGCAGGAAGTCGACGACGGCCTCACGCACATCAGTTACGATCCAGCCGCGAACATCGGTGTTACCAAGCTTGTTCTTGGTCTGCGACTCGAACACTGGGTCTTTCAGCCTCACCGCGACGGCACCGGTAATACCGTCGCGCACGTCGACGCCGTTGTAGTTCTTGCGGAAGAACTCGTTCACCCCCTTCAGTACGCCCTCACGGAAGGCCGACTGGTGGGTACCGCCGTCGGAGGTGTACTGGCCGTTGACAAAGGACCAGTAGGTTTCGCCGTAGCCTTCGATATGAGTGAAGGAGAATTCCAAGCGGTCGCCGCGGTGATGGCAGGGCGCGTAGGCGATGGCGGAGTCGGCGGAGTCGGGGTCGGTGCCAACCTCGCGGTGTAGCAGATCGAGTAGGCCGTTCCTGCTCTCAAACTTCTGCCCGTTCAAGGTCAGACAGAGGCCGGCGTTTAGGCACGCGTAGTTCCACAGGCGACGCTCGACCAACTCCAGCTCGTAGCCGTAGTCGCCGAAGATTTCGGGGTCGGGCAGAAACTCGACCAGCGTGCCATCGGGCTCGCCGGCGGCCTTGCCCTTCTTGGTCTCCTTCTTCAGTTCTCCGCGTTCGAAGATTGCCTCAGCGTACTTGCCGTCGCGATAGGAGACGACGCGGAAGCGTTCGGACAGGGCGTTCACCGCCTTGGTGCCGACACCGTTGAGTCCCACTGAGAACTGGTAAACGTCATCGTTGTACTTTGCGCCCGTGTTAATGACGGACACGCACTCCACCAGCTTGCCCAATGGAATGCCGCTGCCGAAGTCGCGCACCCACACCTGATGGTCTTCCCCGATCTCGACGTCGACGCGACGGCCATTGCCGGTGATGAACTCGTCTACCGAGTTGTCGATGACCTCCTTGAGCAAGATGTAGATGCCGTCGTCGGGGTCGGCGCCATCGCCCAGCCGGCCGATGTACATCCCCGTGCGCAGGCGGATATGCTCTAGCGAGCTGAGGGTCTTGATCTTGCTTTCATCGTAGATGGAGGAAGCCTTTGGCTTCCGCCCATTGCTGCGGCTAGTGGACGTGGAGGAGAAGAGCTCGGTCTGGGTCGCTGTACTCATAGGAGGCAAGTTCTCATGAAGGTGCCGGCAGATATCGAGAGATCCCGGCCCATCGCACGAGCGTGCGCAGGCCGGGGCTGAGGACTTCGAGGACCGCTTTGGTAGCGTGGGGAGCCACGAGGATGCGGGCCGCAGGGAGATGCAACCGGAATTACTCTATGAGAAGTAGTGTCCTGGCAACCGTGTCAAGCACCACGGAAGCGGAAATCATTCCACAAGTCATTGTGTATATTACCTTTACATCCTATCTGCCTGGCCGACTCGAGCCTCTGCGACGATGGGGCGAGTGCTCCTGGCGCCGTCCCCGCAGACCTGATTTTCCCTGCCCGCGGCCACGATCTCGCCCACGCGAACTCACCTTGCTCAGATCGGGCTCCTGCCCTTGCCAGACCGGCTCGATGTCGATGGCCCGAAGCAAGCGCTTAAAGTTAGACAGGTCGCGATCGCTGACCATGGTCAGGGCGGTGCCGGTGGCCCCCATGCGACCAGTGCGACCAGTCCGGTGAGTGTAGATATCGGGATTGAAGGGAAAGTCGTAGTTGATAACGTGGGTGACGTTGCGGAAGTCGAGGCCTCGGCCAGCAACGTCAGTGGCGACCATAAAGCGAATTTTCTTCTCCTTGAAACGATCAAAGATCGACATGCGCCGGTCCTGACTGAGGCCGCCGTGGATGTACTCCACAGATCGAAACTTACGGTGGATGGCGCGGTAGAGGTCACTCCCCTTGTCCCTGGAATTGCAGAAGATGATCGCCTGCTCGAGGTTGCCGTCGGTTTCGCGGAGGTAGGAGGCGAGCGCATCGACACGGTCGCGACCGGCGTGCAGAAACTGATGTTGAATGGAACTGGGCGCCCGCTGTTCACGGATGAGTTCAACACGCACCGGATCATTGAGGTACTTTTTGGTGAGCTTTTCGATCTCAGGCGGCATGGTCGCCGACCACAGAAGGGTGCGGTGCTCCTGTAACAGACAGGAGCAGATGAAATCCACGTCCTCGATGAAGCCCATATTGAGCATTTCGTCAGCCTCGTCGAGGACCACGGTACTCACCTGCTGCAAGTCGAGCTTAGTGTTCCAAATCAGGTCGATGAGACGCCCCGGCGTAGCGACCAGCACGTGCACGCCGTGGTTGAGCTTGGCCTTCTGAATGCTGATATCGAAGCCCCCGAATACGGCGAAGGGCACAACGCCGGAATCCTTGGCGACATCGTCGATCTCCTGCACGTATTGCAGGGCGAGTTCGCGTGTGGGCACCAGGATCAAGTGCTGAATGGCGCGCTGATCGACGTCGGTGAGATGGACGATGGGTATGGCGCAGGCCGAGGTCTTACCCGATCCGGTCTCGGCCAGCCCCACCACGTCTCGCCCTGCGAGCACGTGGGGGATCGCCTTTTCCTGGATGGGGGTCGTCTCCTCGTAGCCCATGTCCTCCAGAGCCTGGAGGATCTCGGGCCTAAGGTCTAATTCGCTGAACTTCATGTGATGATACGTCCCCTGTGTTACTGCGTAACTCCCGCTCTGTGTGGGTGGGAGCCCGGCTCATAGAGAGAAATCCTGACCGACCCTGCGGCGGTACTCCTATGGCCGGGAGGGGACGGCGGGGCCGGGTGACTCGCGGGAACCGACCTCGGAGAGTGAGGGGATCGGAGAGCCACCGGCTCTTGGTGAATGCTTATAAATGTATGAAGAATCTACAATTACGCAATTTGCTCGACGTTGCAGGTGCTTCCTGATTGCCGGGAATAGGGTCTGCTGTATCTTTGCTGTCCTCCGTCGGACTGCATACACCACCTCCTCTACCGTCCCAGGAAGATTGCATGACCGAGCTCGTCGCTCACCGCCCGGTGCGCGTTCGCGCCGCGCCCTCGCCAACGGGTGCGGCCCACGTGGGCAACGCGTACATCGCACTCTTCAACCTCGCTTTCGCTCGTCGCCACGGCGGACACTTCGTCATGCGCATCGAGGACACTGACCGGGCGCGCTCGCGCAAGAAGTACGAAGAGCGGCTCTACGCCGGCTGGCGCTGGCTGGGTCTGCACTGGGACGAGGGCCCGGACGTGGGCGGCAACGTCGGCCCCTACCGTCAGAGCGAGCGTTCAGAGATCTACCACGAGCACGCGCGCCAATTGATGGACGCCGGCCACGCCTACTACTCCTTCATCACCCCTGAGGAACTCGCGGCCTGGCGAGACAAGGGCCAACGCGAGGGCGAACCCGCCCCCTACGAGGCGGAGCGTGACGCCGACCCCGTCATGGCGCAAGCACGTGCGAAGAGCGGTGAAGTCAGTGTCATTAGAATGAAATCTCCCCGGGAAGGCACCTGCGTCTTCACCGATGCCTTTCGCGGCGAGATTCGCATCGGCTACGATCAGGTCGACGACCAGGTGCTGCTCAAGTCGGACGGCTTCCCCACCTACCATCTGGCGGTGGTGGTGGACGATCATTTAATGGGGATCACCCATGTGATCCGCGGTGAGGACTGGATCCCCTCCACACCCAAGCACATGCTGCTCTACGAGCACTTCGGCTGGGAGGCACCCATGCACGCTCACCTGCCGCTGCTGCTGAACCCCGACGGCACCAAGATGTCGAAGCGACGCAACCCGACCTCCATCGACTACTACCGACGCGCGGGTTATTTACCTCAGACGATGCTCAACTACATGGCCCTCATGGCCTACCCTCCGGCGCCCTCCACGAACAACGCTGGAGATGGGGAGGAGAAATTCAGCTTCGACAACTTCGTGGAACGTTTCGAGCTTGAGAACGTGAATCTCGGGGGCTCTGTCTTCGACCTCGATAAACTGAGCTGGCTCAACGGTCGTTACCTGCGCGAAGAACTCAGCGAGAAGCAGCTGGGCGAAGCCCTCCGCCACTGGGCTCTCAATGATGAATACATCGGCCGGATACTTCCGCTCATGCAGTCGCGTATGGAGACCTTGGGTGACTTCATGCCCCACTGCTCATTCTTCTTCGCCCGCAGCGTTGACCCCAAGATCGAGGACCTGGTACCGAAGAAGCGAGAAGCCTCTGAAGTGGCTAAGGTGCTTCAGACCGCAGTGTGGTCATTGGAATGCGTGGAGCCCTGGAGCCGGGACGCTGTGGAAGTAGCGCTGAGGCGGATCGCTGAATTCTGGGACTGGCCGATCCGGGACGTGACGCGTCCGATGTATAGTGCCGTTATGGGCCAACCAGTGGGACCACCGCTCTATGAATCGATTGTACTGCTCGAGCTCGATCTCACGCGGACACGGTTGCTGGCGGCGATGGAGACGCTAGGAGGTGTTTCGAAGAAGAAGGCCCGCGGTTTGGAAAAAGACTGGAACGGAAGCGGTTCTCGGCGAAGTGGTGTTTCTTGAGGTAGGGGTAGTCCGTCTTCATTTCTGATCTCACCCGCCGGCTATCACCGATGCTCACGGTGCTACCCCGGGCAGACTCCCCTGCGAGGCGGCAGTGTAAACCTCGCACAACAGCACATCCCCAGACCTGGTTGTACCTGTTCTCGCTGTGGGCGGTACAGCCGACGGCAAGTGACCACTAGGCTTCTCGCCTAGAACTGCCTCCCCCCGTCGATCGACGCATCCCACCGCTGCGAACACAGATAGTCCATCGCTGCCTGCCTCGCCGCGGGCGATCCGATCCTCTGCAGCGCGTTCAAGGCGAAAGATCCCACGTGGCCACAGGGATCGTCGAGAGCCCTTAACAGATCTGTCTCGAGGGGGGCGGAAGCCCGGCCGAGCCGAGCACAGACAGTGGCAGCATTGGTACGTACCTGGTCGCGGGGAATCCAACGGCGGCTCATCTGTTCGTGCCAGTCGGGATGATCGGCTTCGAGCATGCGGCCCACCTGATCCACTGGAACGCCGGTGGCGATGCTGCCCAGGGCGTCGATCGCAGTACGAACGACTTTGTGAGAATCGTCGTCGAGGCGGGCGACGAGATCGGGGACAGCGGCGGCGGCGTGGGAGTCCATCTCGCCGAGGGCGAAAGCGGCATTCACGCGGATCCACTCGCTGTCGTCCGACAGCAATTCACGCAGCGCGCCGACGGCGGGGTCGCCGATGGCGGCCAGGGCCTGGGCGGCATCTTCCATATTAGTGGCGCCTTCGTTCCAGGGGGACTGCTCGGCCTTGTCCATGATCTGGCCGGCTTTGCAGAGGCTCTGCACCAGCGCGTCGACGGCGGCCTCGCCAATTGCGCCCAGGGCATAGATTGCGGCGGTGCGCATGGCCTGGTGGTCGGTGCCGAGACTGGCGACGAGGCGAGGCACGGCGTTAGCAGCGGCGCTGCGGAATTCGGCCAGTCTCTGGGCAGCCCGCAGCCGTGGATCGAGGTCGCCAGCGCCGAGTTGAGCGATGAGAGCATCGATGTCAGCAGCCTCCGTTTGTGGCCAGCTTTCGTAGCGGTCGCGCTTGCCGCAGCTCCAGTCCCAGCTGTGGGCCCAAGCAAGCTCCAGATCGTAGGGCGCAGTGATGTTCTCGGGCTTCAGCCAGTCCGTGCTTTTACAGTCCCAAGTGGGCTCCGTGGGCTCGGCGGAGCGGACGTATATGAACTTGATCATGTGCCGGTGGCGCTTCAGCTGGCTGACGCCGGCGGCGTGGCCCACGTCGAAATGAGTGAGAGACACGGTTCCGGCCTGGCCGGCGACGGGCACAGCGCGGGCGCGGTCTTCGTCGGTGAGACCGCGGTTGAACTGGGTGCCAGGGATGACGTGTGTGGGCCCGAGCTCCACCGGTGAATCCTGCGGATAGTACATGATGCGGGCGTAGCGCAGGTAGTGCTGGCGCGGATGGCCGAGGGGGGTGTAGCCGTCTTGGTGGCAATTCTTACGCAATTTCTCCGTGACCTCATCCGGAGACAAGACCTCTTTCGCGGGCTTGATGGGATGGCAGTAGCGATGAGGATGCTCCAGATGATCGGGGCCGAGGACGCTTATCAGGGCGCCGCGCACTTCCCGGCTGTTGAGGACGTGGCGCATCTCGGGCACACGGGGCAGGATGTTGTTACCCGGGTTGTCCTCGCTATCGATGATCTCGTTGAGCTTCCGGTAACAAGTCTCGTGGATGCCTTCGGGTACGCTAGGGGTGAAGACCAGGTAGCCGTTGACGATAAACTCCCGCATTTGCTCATCGGTGAGCAAAATGGGTTCGGTCATGGGTTCGTACTCCCGTACGATAGGGGTCAAGTGGGGCAATCTAGCCTCTGGCGCGGGCGAGGTGCGAGACGAGGGCTCGCAGTTTCTCTTCGGGATCGGCGTCAGCATCAGCGGTGTGGCCGGCGGCTTCGTCGGTGACGAAGCGGTAGAGATCGGCGACACCAGCGAAGATCTGCGACGTCAGGCCGAGATCGGCGAAAGTGGTGGCGATCTCTTCCATCTCTCCGATCCAGCGTCCAGACTTGCCCGGAATTCCGGGCACAGATCGCCGGGTGTCTTCCAGGGTTGAGGACTGGCTGCCCTCTAGCTCGGCGACGAGGGCATCGTAGAGACCCATCTTCTCGGCAGCGACGAGGGATTCAAGGAAGATGGAGTAGCGGCCCTTGGTCTGGGCGGCGTAGCACATCTTGAAGGCAGAGGCGGCACCGATCTCGTCGCCAAGAAGGCGTACATCCAATCCAAATTTGCTGAGACCAGCGAACTGGGCTGCTTCTCGACCTGACGCATAGAAGCGAGTGACACCCGGCCGTGTCGGCGGTGGGCCGACAAATCCCCCGTCAACCGGAGTGCCGCCCGGAGCGGAGATCAAGTCGGCGATGGCCTTGCCCGTTCGTGGTGCGATGGCATTGCAGTCGACATAGGTCGTCCCCTCGCCGGTGCTCTCATTGCGCGGGAGACACGTCCTGCCGTGGCCAAGGCTTCGCCAGGAACAAGGATGGAGAGCAAGAGATCGCTGCGTCGAACGAGCTCGGCGTCGTCGGTGATGGAGCTGATGCCCGCGTGCTTGGCCCGCTCGCGAGTGGCGTTGGAGCGACCTTCGAGATTGGTAAGGACGGTGGCGCCGTGCTCGACGAGCACGCGACCGACCTCGGAGCCCATCTGTCCGGGGCTCAAAAGTCCAACGACGGGCACACTCATAGAATGTTAATCTTCACGTAATGCACGTCGTCCCTCACTCGATCCAGTGCCGCTCGTTCAGGAAGCCCTGGTCCTGCTGGCAATCGCTCAGAGCGCAGTCGACAGCCTCAATTTCCCTGCTTCTGCAGACGCGCCCAAGTGTCTCGCAGGGTGACCGTGCGGTTGAACACGGGCTTGCCGGCAGTTGTGTCCGGGTCGACGCAGAAGTAGCCGAGACGCTCGAACTGACAGCTGGCACCGCTGTCGAGTTCGGCCGCCGCCGGCTCTACGTAGGCGTGCTCCAGTACGTGCAGAGAATCAGGATTCAAGTTCTGCTTCCAATCCACGCCGCCCTCAACCTTGGTGGGATCCTCCACCTGGAACAGGCGGTCATAGAGCCGCATCTCTGCCTCCACGGCATGCTCAGTGGATACCCAATGCAGGGTCGCCTTCACCTTGCGGCCATCGGGCGCGTCGCCCCCGCGGGTGGCGGGATCGTAGCTACAGCGTAACTCCACCACTTCGCCGGCGTCGTCCATGATCACTTCGTTGCAGGTGATGAAGTAGGCGTAGCGCAGCCGCACCTCTCGACCCGGCGCCAGGCGGAAGAACCTCTTGGGCGGATCCTCCATGAAGTCTTCGCGCTCGATGTAGAGATCGCGTCCGAAGGGAACCTGGCGCACGCCAGCACTTGTGTCTTCAGGATTATTGATCGCCTCGAGCTCCTCTGACGAACCCTCGGGATAGTTCTCTATCACCACCTTGAGTGGGCTGAGCACCCCCATGACCCGGGGCGCCACCTTGTTGAGGTGATCGCGGATGCAATGCTCGAGTAAAGACACCTCGACGTTGTTCTCGCGCTTAGCAACGCCGACCTCGGTCCAGAACCGGCGAATCCCCTCTGGCGGCACGCCGCGCCGGCGCAGGCCCCGCAGTGTCGGCATTCGGGGATCGTCCCAGTCGTTGACGTGGCCACCCTCAATGAGCTCGAGCAGGCGGCGCTTGCTCGTGATGGTGTAGGTGATATTGCCACGAGCGAACTCTATCTGCCGCGAGGGAAAGATGCCGAGTTGCTCGATATACCACTCATAGAGCGGTCGGTGGTCTTCGAATTCGAGAGAGCACAGCGAGTGGGTCACACCTTCGATGGAGTCGCCCTGACCATGTCCCCAGTCGTACATCGGGTAGATGCACCACTCTTCATCGGTACGATGGTGATGAGTGTAGATGATCCGGTACATCACCGGATCGCGCAGATTCGGGTTCGGCGACGCCATGTCAATCTTGGCGCGCAGCACGCGAGAGCCTTCGGGAAACTCCGCGGCCTTCATGCGCGCGAAGAGATCAAGGTTCTCTTCGACGCTACGATGTCGGTGGGGGCTGTTTACGCCCGGCTCGGTTAGCGTGCCCCGGGTAGCACGAATCTGATCAGCACTCTGATCGTCGACGTAGGCCAGCCCCTTAGCGATTAGCTCGCAAGCCCACATGTAGAACTGATCGAAGTAGTCGGAGGCGAAGCGTACCTCGCCGTGCCATTTGAAACCGAGCCAGGAGACATCTTCGATGATGGCGTCAACGTATTCCTGCTCTTCCTTCAGGGGATTGGTGTCGTCGAAGCGTAGGTTACAATGGCCGCCGAACTCGGCGGCAATGCAGAAACTGATGCCAATCGCCTTGGCATGGCCGATGTGCAGGTAGGCGTTAGGCTCAGGAGGGAAGCGCGTTACTACTTTGCCGCCATTCTTACCCGCCGCCACGTCCGCAGCGACAGCGGCGCGTAAGAAATCGCGGCTGCCTCCCTCGCGGGCCGCCCCGTTTTCACTCTCTTCGGTTTTCGTCGTCATTGTCTCAATGCAGGGTTGATAGGCTGGGATCAGCGGATGAGCCACGGCTCCGTGGGTGGTTCAAACTGATTGGGATCGGGAAGCAGAGAGCGCAGATGCCGTCCCCCGTAGGCGAAGCCCTCAAGTCCGGGCATGCCACGGTCCTCGTTCTCCACGTCGAGCACATAATGGTAGCCGGATTCGGCGAGGGCGTGGATGATCTTGGCCCAGTTGAGGTCACCGCGTCCGGGCACCCGGTACTGCCACCACCAGTTGCCGATCGTCCCCTGGCGGTGGAGCATGCGCGGACTCACTTCGCAATCCTTGAGATCGGCGTAGTACCACTTCCCGGCGTACTCGCGGATCACATCCTCGGCGGGCGAGATCTGCATCCACACCCAATGCGAGGGGTCGCAGGAGAGTCCGATGCAATCGTTGGGCACGGCGTCGAGAAGCTTGTCCCACATTTCGGGATTGCAGCCAATGTTACCCATGCGCACAGCCACATCGAGGGCGATTCGCACATTGCAGGCACGGGCGTGGTCGGCAATGGGGGTGAACATCTCCCGGTAGCGCTCGACCAACTCGTCGCAGCGGTCGGTTGGGTTGCCCGGGGGGGACGAGTACATCCCGTAGAACGTGCCGTTCTTCACAGGGGAGCCACTGCCGCACACCACGATAGGGCATTCCAGGGTAGCGGCGGAATCCAGAGCACGGTAGAGCCGTTGCTGCTCTGACTCGCGGGTTTCGATGTCGTCATCGAGGAGATTGCAGTGAGCGGCGATCGCCGACAGGTATAGATCGTATCTGGTTAAGGTCTCGCGCAACTCATGGGGTCCTTCCTCGAGAATCTTGCGGCTATCACAGGCACCACTGTCGGTGAGGCGGACACAGTCGAAATCGTTGGCGCGTGCCCAAGTAGCGCACTCCTGCAAACTCCATCCGTTTTCCCCGCCGGCCGATGTGTAAAACCCGATGTCCATATCCCCTCCCCCCGTTGTCGGGATGATGCCGTAGTCTTGCCGAGATCTGCAGGGGCGGTTTGATTCCCCGCTTGCTGTGTCCGGCTGCGGAAACCAGCCAAAAGGAAGTAAGCTAAATAAGGAGGAGGAGTTTCGATAGAATGGCGCAGGTCAACGAGAGCTATCTGAAGCTGAAAGGTGGATACCTGTTCCCGGAGATCGGGCGCCGATCGGCCCAATTCTCCGAGGCCAACCCGGATGTGCAGGTCATTAAGATGGGCATCGGTGACGTTGTTCGCGGCGTGCCTAGGCCTGTGGTGGACGCCATGCAGGCAGCCTGCGAGGAGCTCGCCCACGATAGCTCCTTCCGCGGATATCCGCCCGGTCGCGGTTATGACTTCCTGCTCAAGGCCATCGCCGAAGGGGAGTTCGGAGCCCGCGGCATTAAGATCTCGCCGGATGAGATCTTCCTCTCCGATGGGGCCAAGTGCGACTCGGCCAACATTCAAGAGATCTTCGGCATCGACAACGTCATCGCCCTCACGGACCCGGTCTACCCGGTGTACTGCGACAGCAACGTCATGGCGGGACGCACCGGAGCCGCCGACGATGCGGGATGCTACGACGGTCTCGTGTACCTGCGGTGTACGGCGGACAACGGATTCTCTCCCGATCTGCCGTCACATCACGTGGATCTCATCTACCTGTGTTCGCCCAATAACCCCACCGGTGGGGTTATGACAAAGGAGGCGCTCACCGCCTGGGTGGAGTACGCCCGCACCGAGAATGCTGTCATCATCTTCGATTCCGCGTACGAGGCCTACATCACCGATCCCGAGATTCCTCATTCGATCTACGAAATCAAAGGCGCGCGCGAAGTGGCCATTGAAATGCGCTCGTTCTCCAAGACCGCCGGCTTCACCGGCGTGCGTTGTGCCTTCACCGTGGTTCCCGAACAGCTTATGGGCAACGCCGCCGACGGCACCCCGCACTCGCTGCACACCCTTTGGGATCGCCGCCAATCTACCAAGTATAACGGCGTCTCCTACCCGGTCCAGTGCGGAGCTGCAGCCTGCTACACCCGCGAAGGCAAAGCCGCCGTTGCCAAGCTCGTGCAATTCTATCTGAGCAATGCCACCTTCATGCGCGAGCGGCTCGAAAGTGGCGGTTACACAGTGTATGGCGGCGACAATGCGCCCTACTTGTGGATTCGCTGCCCTGATGGTCTCGGCAGCTGGGAGTTCTTCGACAAGCTGTTGCAAGAGGCGCACGTAGTGAGTACACCGGGCGCCGGTTTTGGTGCGGCCGGTGAGGGCTATCTGCGACTCTCTGCCTTCCAGCAGCGCGATGCGGTGGAGACCGCCATGGAGCGCATCTTGGCCCTCTGATGGTGATTCTCCAAGCCCGGAGCGCAACGGCCGAGCCTCCGCTCAGCGAAGACCCGATCTCATCGGGTCTTCGCAAGGGACAGGAGGTCCCCGAATTGTGATTGAGAGTCGGCGGGCGCGCATCGTCGCCACGATCGGGCCAGCGACACGCTCGCCGCAGCTGCTGCGAGCCCTCGTCGAGGCAGGTATGGACGTGGCTCGCCTCAACTTCTCTCACGGCAGTCACGACGATCACGCCGCCGCCGTCGAGGCGTTGCGCCTAATCGCTGCCGACACCGGCCACCCCCTCGCACTGCTGCAGGATCTGCAGGGTCCGAAGATCCGTATCGGTCCCTTGCAGGAGGGCTCAGTGCGCCTGAACGCCACCGATGCCGTGATCCTCACCCTAACCACCGCTCCCGGGGATGCAGAAAGAATCTCTACACCGTACCGCGATCTTCCCTCCAACGTGATGGCGGGTGACGACATTCTACTCTCCGACGGGCTCATCCGATTGCAGGTGGAGTCCGTCGCCGGCGATGACGTACACTGCCGCGTACTCGAAGGCGGTGTCCTGCGCGAGCGCGCCGGAATGAACTTGCCCAGTTCCGGTACCACGATGCCCGCTCTCACAGAAAAGGACCTGCGCGATCTCGCTTTCGGTCTCGAACTCGGGGTGGACTACGTGGCGTTGTCCTTCGTGCGCCGCGCCGCCGACGTCGAAGACCTGGTGGATCGCCTTCGCACCGCTGGCTCGTCGGTAGGAGTGGTGGCCAAGCTCGAGAAGCCCCAAGCCATCGACGATCTCGAGGCAATCCTCGACGCCGCCGATGCAGTGATGGTGGCGCGCGGCGATCTCGGCGTAGAACTGCCGCCGGAGCGCGTGCCCTTCATACAGAAGGAGATCATCGAGGCCGCTGCCCGCCATCGCGTCCCAGTGATCACAGCGACGCAGATGTTGGAATCCATGGTCGAGCACCCGCGACCGACGAGGGCGGAAGCATCGGACGTGGCCAACGCCATCGTCGACGGCACCGACGCGGTGATGCTGTCCGCTGAAACCGCAGTGGGCGCCCACCCGTTGTCGGCGGTGCGCATGATGAGCCGAATCGTCACCGAGGCAGAGACACACATCGCCGACGCTATTCAACGCCGGCGCACGCGCCGCTCGGCAGACGAGGCAGCGAGCTTCTCTGATGCCACCGCCGCCGCCGCAACCCGCGCCGCTGCAGAGGTGAAAGCGCGCGCCCTAGTTGCCTTCACCGAGTCTGGCTTCACCGCCCGGCTGCTCTCCAAGTACCGGCCACAATCCCAGATTTACGCCTTCACTCCGCACGAGCACGTTTACCGGCGTCTGGCGCTATTGTGGGGGGTTCAGCCACGTCTGGCGCAGTTCGCCCAGGATGAAGTGGAACAGATGATCTGCGCCTGCGAGGCTCACCTGTTGCGCGAATCGGCAGTAGTTCCAGGCGACGCTCTGGTCTTTTTGGCCGGTACCCCGGTTACTGGTACGACCAACCTTCTGCGCCTGCATCGGGTCGGCCAAGGCTCCGTCTAACTTCCCCTGCACCGCAACGATCAATTCGAGCTAACCTACTTTTCCCGTTGACTTTCCCTCATTAATCTCCTACTTTTCATTAAAGATTAACGTGCTATTATATAACATTTAGCGTTCGGACATCCTTCCCTCGTAACTATCGTCGTGCTCTCATGCCGCCCGCAAAGCCCGTAGCCGACCGAGCCCGTCCCCGCACATTCTCAGCAACAGATCGAGACCACCAGATGCTCGATGCCGTCGCCCATTATCACGGTCCCAGCAAGAGCGCCATTATCACCGGACTCATTCGCAAGGAATTCTGGCGCGTCTTCCCCAACGGCACCGAAGAAGTCTCCCCCGACGCAGGAGCCAAGACCGACGAGTCATGAGCGCCCACGTCATCTCTCCCCACGCTAGACAGGCTCTCTACACCGACGTACCGGAAACCGAGTTCATCGAGCACATTCGGCGCCTGCGTAAAGAGAAAAAAGCCGTTGTGCTGGCTCACAACTATCAGATCCCGCAGATCCAGGACATCGCTGACTTCACCGGTGACTCGCTAGGGCTGTCTGTGGAAGCGTCCAAGACTGACGCCGACCTCATCGTGTTCTGTGGTGTTCACTTCATGGCCGAATCGGCGAAGATTCTCAGCCCCAACAAGCGCGTCTTCCTCCCTCACCTGGGCGCCGGCTGCGCCCTGGCAGATTCTATTACGGTAGAAAGCCTGGACGAGTGGAAGCAGCGCTACCCCGACCACACCGTGGTCACCTATGTGAATTCCACCGCCGAGGTGAAGGCGGAATCCGACATCTGCTGTACGTCAGCCAACGCCGTGTCCGTCGTACGCTCCCTTGACAACGACAAGGTGCTATTCACGCCAGACAAGAATCTAGCGCAATGGGTCGCCAAGCAGGTCCCTGAGAAGGAGATCGTCGCTTACGATGGCGTCTGTCCAACTCACGACGTGCTCCGTCATGCCAGCGTCGCCCGCACCCACCAGGAGTATCCGAAGGCGGTCATCATTGCCCATCCCGAATGCCGTGAAGACGTGGTGAAAGCCGCTCACGAGGTCTGTTCCACTACGGGCATGATCGACGCTGTGGGCCGTTACCCTGAGGTTAAAACCTTTATCATCGCCACCGAAGAAGGCATGATTCATCAGCTGAAGAAACGCTACCCGCATCAGGAGTTCGTCCCTGCTGACGGCTGCATCGGCTGCCGCCTACATTGCCCGTACATGAAGGTGACGGGCTTGCAGGACGTGTACTTCTCGCTGTCCGACGAACGCTTCGAGATCGAACTCGACAACGACGTCATCGTGGGCGCACAGCGCGCCCTCGAGCGCATGATGACTGTGCCACGAGACGATTAACCAAGTCCGAGCCGAACGTGACCCAGGGATCGCTGGCGGACGTTTGTCCATTTGGCGAAGACCCGCGCGTGCAAGAGCTCATCGAAGCCATTGACAAGGTGCACGCCGGGCGCCTGCACTACCCTCTGCAGATGAACCAACTCGTGGTAGTGGAACTCGCCCGCCGGGGTCAGAACGAGGATGCCATCGCTGAGCCTTCTTTCGGCGAGCACGAAGTGCTCCGACGCATCGCGGACGGCCTAAGTGAACGCGATGTCGCCGATTCCTGTCGCTCAGCTTTCGCATCGTCGAGACGCCTCGCGAGCACATCACGCAGAAGTACGATATTCGCTCCTTGGGAGGAGTCACATAGTACGTCATCGACGAAGACTTTGTGTACGTCGAATAGGGACGGAGCAAAGAGATGATCGTCGGATCGGGGGAGTTCACGTACGAATTCGCGCAGGGCTGGGGTGAGTTGCCATTTCCAGTCAAACTGGGCTGGTGCGCAGCGGTGGCCTGCGATTCCCGCGACCGGGTGTATGTGTACAGTCGCACACCGTCGACGCCCATAGTCGTCTTCGAGCCCAACGGCACCTACGTGGGCAGCTGGGGCCAGCTGTTGCTAGAAGATGGCCACGGCGTGTTCATCGAAAACGACGATCGCGTCTGGTGCGTGGAGCGCGAAACCCATTGCGTGCGCAAGCTCACCGCCGAGGGCGATCTGCTGATGACGATCGGCAATCCTCACACTCCGGGAGCCGAAGGGGAACCCTTCAATCTGCCCACCGACATCGGTTTCGACAGCAAGGGATTCATCTACATCACCGACGGCTACGGCAACGCCGTGGTGCACAAATACACCCCCGACGGCGAGCGGGTTTTGGCCTTCGGCTCCCCCGGCAACGGCCGTGGGCAGTTCGACCTGCCACACTGCGTGCGCGTCGATCCCAACGATCGCCTACTGGTCTGCGACCGCTCCAACAACCGCATTCAACTGTTCAATTCGGACGGCGAGTACCTCGAGGACTGGGGCCACTTCAACCACCCTGACACCATTCACATAGACAGCGAGGGCATCGTTTACGTCGCCGAACTCGACCAGCGCGTGAGCATCCTCAACCTCGGCGGCGAGCTTCTCGCCCGTTGGGGCAAAGGGAAACGCACCGACGCCCCCGGCGAGTTCCGCGGCTGCCCGCACGGTATCTGGACGGATTCCAAGGGCGATCTCTATATCTGCGAAGTGCAGACCAACGGGCGCTACCAGAAGTTTATCCGCCAGCGGTAACGGGTCCGCAGATCGTTGCCCTGCCAATACCGCTGCTCGCAATCACCTCGTGCTAACCGACAGCGTACGTGCTGTGGCTCGCATCGGTCATCGGATTCTGCTGGAAGGCGTTGAGCAGATCCGCTATACCCTGCACATCCACCGCGCGGCTCAGAGCAGCGCTGTCGAAGAGGGCGGCATCGGCACCGAGAACCACGCCGATTACCGGGCGCGGCCCGGGCCTGCTGCGCCCGTTGCTCATCGCCGATCGGGGTGCGGTGAACGCGGCACATCCCTCCGCCACACGGCCAATACGCGTCGCAAAAGCCCTGGTGGGAAACAGCCCCGCGCAAGTGGAGGAGTCGGAGTTTCACAGCGCCTGTCTGCCCAAAATCAACGCCGACAAGAAAGGGGCATCGTCGAGCGTCGTGTAATAACTGGCGATGCTGCTTTCATGCGCAGTCGCGTCGGCAACCTGCGCGAACTCGGTGTTGGAGAGGTGCTGTGCTGGGTGCGCTGGGGTGAGCCTACTCACGAGCAGGCCCGTCAGACCCTGCGCGCTTTCTCCGAGCAGGTACCGGAGTTCACCGCTATTGAGTCCGCGTTGTGAGCGTCCGAACCCTGATCACCGGAGCCACAGGTTTCGTCGGATCCCACACCGTGCCCCGGCTGCTTAGTGACATGGACACCCCGGCGAATCTGCGTGCCCTGGTGCGCCCCAGCAGCGACACCCGGGCCCTTGAATCGCAGGGAGTGGAGCTCGCCGAGGGGGACGTCAGTGACCGCGATTCTGTGCACGCTGCCCTCGAAGGCTGTCGGCGTCTCGTACACCTAGCCAACGTGTACTCCCTGTACGAGCGCGACACCACGGTGTACTCGAGAGTTAACATCGTCGGCACCCGTAATGTCATGGAATGCGCCGCCGACGCTGGCCTTGAACTCGTCGTCCACATCAGCACCGTCGTCGCTTTCGGGCGGCCGGCGACGATCCCCTTCCGCGAAGACTCCCCCGTGGGACCTCTCCGTTTCAGTGAGTACGCACGCACCAAATACGTAGGTGACCTCATCGCCGAGGAGCTAGCACGGAGCCGCGAATTGCCGCTCGCCGTGCTCTACCCCGGCAGCGTGCTCGGCGCTGGCGATCCCAAGAGCAGCGGTCGCTACGTAAGCGACATCGTGTATCGCCGCATGCCTCTCGTACCCTTCGCCAATGCCGTCGTCACCTGGGTGCATGTGCGGGATGTCGCCGAGGCTATTGCCCGGCTCCTGCAGCGCGATGACGCCGTGGGGTCGCGCTACATTATTGGTAAGCACCGCCTCACCGTGCACCAGATCAACGAACTCATCCGTGACATCTCTGGCGTACGCCTACCCTTGCTGCAGCCGCCGGACTGGATGTCTACCGTCATCGCCGCCCTGCTGACGGCGTGGGCACGCGCCACCGACACAAGGCCGGGCTGGGGTCTGTCGCGCGATCTGGCCCGTACCCTGCGTTGGGGCGTACAGGCCGATGGCAGTCGCGCCGAGTGCGAGCTTGGGCTAAGCTACACCGATATTCGTACTGCTCTCGGCGATATTATCGACGGCTTCCAATGAGTGACCAGCCGCTCCTGCTCTGGGGCGATATCCACAACCACAACGAGATCGGCTACGCCCAAGGCTCCCTTGAGCGCAGCTATGAGATCGCTGAGTCCCATCTCGATTTCTACTCCTTCACTCCGCACGGGCAGAACACGAACGGTGAGAGCGTCACCACCTACCCAGTGGTGGACGAGGCTTGGCCGCAGGTACAGCAGCTCGCCCGCGAGCGCAATCAGCCTGGAGTGTTCACGACCTTTCTCGGCTACGAGTGGCACTCCGGCCCCTGGGGTCACGTGCACGTCGTCTACGGCGACGACGATCAGCCACTGCAGACCGCGCCCACCCTCGAGCGGCTTCAATATCACATGCGGGGCCGCAACGTCATGCTCATCCCCCACCACACCGGCTACCGTAACGGCGTCGCCTGGGATCACTTCGACGCCGAGCTCAACCCCGTCGTCGAGATCTACTCTGAACACGGCTGCTCCGAGCGTGACCATGGTCTGCATCCCATGGTGGGCCACAGCGGCGGCCCCGGCGACTACACCTACACCGTCGAGCACGGCCTGTTTCTCGGTCACCGCTTCGGCTTCACCGCCGGCACCGACAATCACGATGGCTACCCGGGCGGCTACGGCCTCGGCCTCACCGGCGTGTGGGCGGCAAGCAACAACCGCGCCGACATCCTCGCAGCACTGCGGAACCGCAACTGCTACGGCGTCACCGGCGATCGCATCCAGGTGGAGTTCGTCTGCGGCACCGCGCCCATGGGCTCCGTGGTGCCACAAAGTAAGGGCACGGATCTCGGCTTCAGCGTACGCGCCTGGGACACCATCCAGCTCGTCGAGCTGGTGCGCGACGGTGTGCCCGTCGCTGCGCACGTGCCCGACTTCACCGGCACCACGGCGCGCACAGCGGTGCTGCCCACGGGGCGCTACCGCCTCCGCCTGGAGTACGGCTGGGGCCCTATGAAGGGCTATGGCATCTACGACTGGGAGGGGCACATCCGCATCGACGGCGGCATTTTGCGTCAAGTCATGCCCTGCTTCACCTCCGATCCCTTCGACGAGCACCGGCGCAAGCGCATCGACAAGGTCACCGACATCGAATGTCACTGGCACTCGCACACTTCCAGAGGAGGCTGGATCAGCACCCGGAACGGCACGCCCTACTGCTCGGCCAATGACGCCCTCTGCCTGGAGGTGGAGGGCTCGCCCGACACGCAGATCCGTTTGGAGCTGTCCAATCGCACCCGCACCTCACTGGTCTCTACCCAGCCCGACTGGACCCTGACGCCGCGTCCTGGACACAAGGAGATGATCCTCACTATCGGCGACCTGCTTGAGGGACGGCGAGGCTTCACGATGGACGGCACGCCGAATTCCGTCGTTTGGCACCGGGCCCTGCCGGAGTCACTCTACACCCTGCACGGCGACCACGCGCTGCGACCGGACGACGATGCGTCGAGCTACTACCTGCGAGTTACCCAGAGCAACGGACAGATGGCCTGGAGCAGCCCTATCTGGATCGAAGGATAAACGAGTTGAGCTCGTCCCCCGAACGCAAGACCGATTACGGGGAAATGGCTCAAGCCTTGGGTGTCCCAAGGCCGAGAAGGTACCCGTCGTCGGTGTCGCCATCGCCATCCGCGACCTCATCCTCCAGGACGAGGTCGGCACTTGCTCCCTGGTGCTGTGGCTATTCATGAGCGGCCGCGCCGCCCAGACCATCACTTCTGAGACCCCCTCACTCTCCTGGGTCATGGAGCAGTGCATCCATGCCCATCTCGCTGTCGCCGAGACCATTCTCGCCGCGCTGGCGCAGACCCAGTGAACGTCCTCGTCACCGGTGCCAGCCGCGGCATTGGCCACACCATTGCGGAGGTCCTGCTGGAGGAAGGCCATCAGCTCGTGCTCATGGCGCGCAGCGGGCAAGACCTCTCGGCCATCGCCGAACGTTGGAACAGGTACGATCTGCGGGCGGTGGCAGCTCCGGGGGATGTGGCCGATCCCGTCGCCTGCGCGCGTGCCGTGGCAGCATCGGTGGAATCCTTCGGCGCCCTGCACACCGTGGTCAATGTCGCCGGCGCCTGGGTGGAAACACCGCTGATCGCGGCCTCCGCCGAGGCCATCGAGCAGTTCGTGCGCACTGACGTTGACGGCGCCCTGCAAGTTACCCGTGCCGCCCTGCCGGCGCTGAAGATGGCGGCCAGTAACGGAGAGGCTGCCCGCATCCTCCACCTCAACGGTCTGCAGGGTCTCATTCGCACCCGACCACCCGTGCTCTACACGGTGGTGGAATCCGCAACCCGTGGCCTTTGCGAGAGCCTTCGCTGGGAGGCACGCGACTACGGCGTGCACGTCGGCCTGATCACGTTGGGACGGGTGATGAACGAACTCGATCCCGACGCCTTCCAGGAGGAGATGAGCTCCGACGGCCAGCGTGAAGGCCTGAGCCGGCGCGAAGTCGCCGACGCCGTACTCTTCGCCGTCACCCGCCCCAGGGGAGTCAATGTCGATGAGATCGTCCTCACCCCTTTGGGCCAGGCGCTCTGACGATCATCAATCAGCGTGAGCGGATTGGCAGTGTGAACGCTGCGTCTGCGTAAGAAAGTTTGCCGTCAAACAGAGATGTCCGGCGCACAGCTACAGATAGCTGTTGATCACGTTCTCCAGCCACTCTTCGCGACCACTGACCAGCTTCGCTTCGCCTTGCCTGTGTACGTGGGCTTCCATCTGCGTCATTGTCGCCTTGCCGCTCATGATCTGCTTGCCGACACCGCGGCGCCAGCCGGCGTAGCGCTGCTTGACGAAGCCGTCGACCACGCCGTCCTCGATGATCTGGTGGGCGATCTTCAGCCCACGGGCGAAGGCGTCCATACCGCCGATGTGGGCGTGGAACAGATCCTCCACATCAAAGGAACCGCGCCGCACCTTGGCATCGAAGTTGACACCGCCGGGTTTTAGCCTTCCCTGCTTCAGGATCACCATCATGGCGAAGGTCGTGGAGTAGATGTCGGTGGGAAATTGATCGGTGTCCCAGCCCAACAGCAGATCGCCGCGATTGGCGTCGATGCTGCCAACTTTGCCCTCGGCGGAGGCTACTGTGAGATCGTGCTCGAAGGTATGCCCGGCCAGGGTGGCGTGGTTGGCCTCGATGTTTAAGCTGAAGTCGTCGAGCAGGCCGAACTTGCGTAAGAAACTGAGCACCGTAGCCGAGTCGTAATCGTACTGGTGCTTGGTCGGCTCCTTGGGCTTGGGTTCGATGAGCAGAGTTCCTTTGAAGCCGATCTTCTTCTTGTGCCCCACCGCCATCTTCAGCAAGTGCGCCATCTGCTCTTGCTCGTGGGCCATGTCGGTGTTAAGCAGGTTCGAATAACCCTCACGTCCACCCCAAAACACGTAGTTGGCACCGCCCAGATCGAGAGTACACTCCATCGCCTTCTTGATCTGCGCCGCCGCCCACGCGAACACGTGGGGATCTGGATTGGTGCCGGCGCCGTGGGTGAAGCGGCGGTGAGAGAAGCAGTTCGACGTCCCCCACAGCAATTTAATGCCGGAATCCTTCTGCAGCCGCTTGGCCAGAGCCACGATGCGGTCGAGCCGCTGATTGGTCTCGCGCAGGCTGTCCCCCTCCGGGGCGATGTCGCGGTCGTGAAAGGCCCAAAACGGCGCGCCGAGCTTGCGACAGAACTCGAAACAGGCACGCATGGTATCTTCCGCCTGCTGCATGGGATCGTCAGAGACATCCCAGGGCCGATTGTACACGGGGGTAGGGCCAAAGGGATCTATGCCCCCACCTCTCATCGTGTGCCAGTACACGACAGAGAACCGCAGGTGCTCCGCCATCGTCTTCTTGCCTACCTTGGCCCGCGCGTTGTAATGCTTGAAAGCCAGGGGATTGTCGGATTCTGGACCCTCGTACCGAATCTTCCTGATACCTTTGAAATACTCCACCATCTCTGTCTCCTTTTCTCTTCTGCCTTCTTGCCTCTTACCCGTGAGTGAAAAAGTTCATCAATTGCGCCGGTCGATCCACTATCATGCAGGCACCGTGGTCGACCAGCTCCTGCACAGACCGGAAGCCCCAGCTCACCCCAACGGCGTACATCCCCGCTCGCGACGCTGTCTGCATGTCCGTTGCCGTATCTCCCACGTAGAGCACCTGCGCCGGCTCCAGGCCGAGCTCCTCGGCTATTGCCAGCGCTCCCGCTGGATCCGGCTTGGCAGGAGTGTCCTCCCGTTGCCCGCGCACGCTGACAAACACGTGACCCCTCAGCAGCCTCCCTACGGTGAGCAGGGTGAAATCCTCAGGCTTATTCGACAGCACTGCTTTCGGGATGCCGGCGTCCGCGAGGTCATGAAGTAGATCGTCGATACCGTCGTACGGCCGGGTCTTGTCCGCCCAACGTGAGCTGTATTCGCTGCGCATGCGCTCCACGCAGCGGGCAACTTCATCGTCGCGGTCCCCCTCGGCCTCGAGCAGGGCTCTACGCACCAACATCTCCACCCCTTCGCCAACGAAAAACCGGTAGGCCTCCACCGGATGAGGGGGGTAGCCGCGGGCGCTGAGCACGGCGTTCATGGAGTCGGCGAGGTCTTCGAGGGTGTCGAGCAGGGTACCGTCGAGGTCGAAGATCACCGCCTCAAGCGACTCCGCCATGGCTCGGCCCTATTCGGGGGTCACGTACGCGGAGGAGATGCCGCCATCCACGGTGAAAGCCGTGCCGGTGACGTAGCTGGATTCATCGGAAGCCAGGAAGAGGGCAGCTCGGGCGATCTCCTCTGCCTCCCCGAAACGACCCATAGGGATGTGCACAAGCCGACGTTGCCGCTTCTCTTCGGTGTCGAGGTATTTCATTAGTAGCTCGGTGCGCAGAGGACCGGGACACAGCGCGTTGACACGGATGTTCTCCCGCGCGTGCACCACCGCCAGCTCCCGGGTGAGAGCAAGCACCCCGCCCTTGCTCGCTGTGTATGCCAACTGAGGAGTGGCGGCACCGAGCAGCGCGACGAAGGAGGCGGTGTTGATGAGAGAGCCACCGCCGGCACGCCGTAGCGCCGGTATGCCATACTTGCAACCGAGAAACACCCCCTTCAGGTTGACCCGCATGGTGAGGTCCCAGACCTCCTCTTCGGTGGACTCCGCGTCCCCGTCGTCGATGTGGGAGATACCAGCATTGTTGAAAAGAACGTGTAGGGCACCGTGGCGCTCCTCCGCGGCCGCCACCATCCTTTCGCAACCCTCGGCGGTAGAGATGTCGATGCAAATGAAGGTGCCTCCAGCTTCGTGAGCGACCGCTTCGCCGCCGATTTCGTCGATGTCGACAACGACGACCCGAGCGCCCTCGGCAGCAAATAACAGGCTCGTCTGGCGGCCGATGCCACTGCCACCACCGGTGATAACGGCGACCTTCCCTTCGAGGCGTCCTGCCATCGCTTCTCCTCTACACACCCTCGTCCACAAAAGTGAAGCGCTCCGCCCGTCTCCGCGACACCTCCACGTGAGCGTCGAACAGCGCCTGATGCTCGGGCCGACTCTCTGCATCGAGCTCGGGATGCCACTGCACAGCGATGAGCCAGGGCTCGGGCTCGGTAAGCTCGAGAGCCTCGATGGTGCCGTCGGCAGCGCGGGCGGTGACACGCAGGCCATCACCGAGGCGATCCACTGCCTGGTGGTGCCAAGAGGCGCAGAAGCTGGAATCTACGCTCATGATCCGCGCCAATCGCGAGTTTGCGTCGACCTTCACGTCATGCCAACTCGGGTGCCGCAGTGGCACCCGGTGCGCAGTGCCGTCACCCACCTGATCCGGCAGGTGGGGAACCAGAGAGCCGCCGAGAGCAACGTTGAGCATCTGAATGCCACGGCAGATGCAGAGCACGGGGACACTGTCGTCGAGGGCGGCGTGCAGCAGTACCATCTCCCCGTCGTCGCGATCGTCGTCAACCGCATAGGTGGTGTGGTGCTGAGTGCCCTCGTAGCGTTGGGGGGCGATGTCCCCGCCGCCTGTGAGGATGAGCCCGTCCAGGCTCTCGACGATGCACTCCGCCGGCGATTCGGGCATGGGTGGCAGGAGCACCGGCACCCCGCCGGCGCGACTCACGGCTTCGCAGTATAGAGCCGGCAGCGAGAAGTTGCCCCTGGAATCGCGGCCATAGGTGGGCAAGCCGATCAGCGGCGCCGGCGCCTCCGAGCGATCGCTCACCTATCTCCTCCTTACCCTATCCACGTTCGAAATAACGCTCCCGCTCCCAGCTGGTGACGGCCTCATCGTATTTGGCCTGCTCGGTGCGGAAGAAGTGCACGTAGTGATCGATGACCTCATCGCCGAAAGCGCAGCGCAACATAGCGCTCGCCTCCAGCTCGTCGGTGGCTTCGTGTAGGTTGGCCGGCACCCGCTCAAAGCCTTGGGCACCGTACACGTCCCCTTCGAACAACGGCGGTGGCTCGATCCGATTCGCCAATCCGTCGAGACCTGCGGCCAGGGTTGCCGCATAGGCTAGATAGGGGTTGGCGTCGGCGCCGGGAATGCGCGACTCGATGCGTCTCGATCCGCTGTTGCCGATGACCCGGAAACCGGCGGTGCGATTGTCGATCGCCCAAGCGAAGTTGGTGGGCGCCCACGATTGGGAGACATAGCGCTTGTAGGAGTTCGGATAGGGGGCGTAGAACGGCGAGACGGCACGAGCGTGCTTCATCCAGCCGCCGAGGAAGTGACGGAAAGTCTCCGAGACTTCCAGCGGACCTTCGTTCAGGTCGCCGACGAAGGCGTTGTCCTCATCCTGCCACAGACTTAGATGCAGATGCATGCTCGAGCCAGCAAGATCGGTCCGCCACTTAGCCATGAAGGAGACAGCGAGCTCTTGCTGCCAGGCTATCTCCTTGAAGCCGTGCTTATAGAGCGCGTGACGATCCGCCGTCTCCAGCACCTCGCCATGACGCAGGTTGATCTCGTGCTGTCCCGGACCCCATTCGCCTTTGCTGAACTCCACCGGCACGCCGCTGGCGCTCATGTGTCGGCGCACAGCGCGGATGATGGGCTCGGCCTTGGTCGCCTGTAGAGTATGGTAGTCTTCGATGTACCAGCCGAAGGGTTCCAGCCCCTCGAAGCTCTTCTGCCGAGCCCCCTCGTAGCTGTCCTTGAACAGATAGAACTCCAGTTCAGAGGCGCACTGGGCGGTGAAGCCGGCGGCGGCGAGGCGCTCAATCTGCCGTTTCAGCATGGTACGCGGCGCCACGGCTACGACACCGCCACCCTCCCCCTCCCGTTCGAGATCGCAGAACACTAGGGCCGTGCCCTCGAGCCAGGAGACTTCCCGCAAAGTTCCCCAGTCGGGCACACAGTGGAAGTCCCCATAGCCAGCTTCCCAGTTGGCGAAGTCGTAGCCCTCGATAACACCCATCTCCATGTCCACGGTGAGCAAGTAGTCGCAGGCGTGCATACCATGGCCCACCGTATGATCGAGGAAGAACTCGCCGGTGATGCGCTTGCCCACCAGGCGGCCGTAGAAGTCGGGAAAGACGGCGATCACCGTGTCGATGGACCCGTCTTCGATGCGCTGACGCAGTGCCTCCAGGCTCAGCATGCCCCGCGCGGGATGGCTCATCCTGCCCCTTCCGTCGATTTGAGAGAAGCCTCAGTGTACTCCCCGTGAATTGATGGACGCAAGACACGCAGGCCTGCCCGGAGGCCTGGCTACACGGACGGGGATTGGCCTTATTTCGGCTCATGACGAGCGAAGTCATCAAAGTGGGCGTGATCGGCGTCGGGCGGGGCACGTCCTTCGCCCAGAGCGCCACCGAAGCTGTGGGTCTGGAGCTAGTCGCGCTCTGCGACCGCTGGCAGGAGAAGCTCGAGTCCGTCGGGGAACGCTTCGGCGTCGCTACCTACACCGACTACGACGAGTTCCTGGATCATGACATGGACGCTGTGATCCTCGCCAACTACTTCCACCAACACGCCCCCTTCGCCCTTAAGGCTCTACGCGCCGGCAAGCACGTCATGAGCGAGACCATCTGCAACGCCACTCTCGCCGAGGGCGTCGAGCTCTGCCGCACAGTCGAAGAGACCGGTCTCACCTACATGCTGGCCGAGAACTACCCTTACACCGCCTTCAACCAGGAGTTGCGCCGGCTCTACCGCGAAGGCGAAATCGGCGAAGTCCTCTACGCGGAAGGAGAGTACAATCACCCCCATTCGCCAGAAGGTCGTCTGCGCCTGACCCCAGGCACGAGACACTGGCGGGCCTGGATTCCCTCAACCTACTACTGCACCCACGCCCTGGCGCCGCTCGTCTACATCACCGACACCTGGCCGCAAACAGTGAACGCCTTGTCCATCGCGAGCGAGGCGCTGCGCCTGCAGTCGGTCAAGATCTCCGACATCGCCTCCGTCTTCCTCTGTCGCATGGACAATGGCGCCGTATTCCGCATCCTCGGCACCGGATTGCCGGGGCACAGCAATTGGTACCGCCTGCACGGTCACCGCGGCGGCATGGAGCTGGCACGCGGCGGCACGGCCTACTTCGGCACCGGTCAGATTCGGGTCTGGCACGAGGATTGGGATCTTCGCGGAGATGACGTGCGCGAGCGCACCTACGCCCCGGAATGGCCGGAGCACTCTGAGCTCGCCGTCCAGGCCGGACACGGCGGTGGTGACTTCTGGACCAACCTTCATTTTGCCGAGGCAATCCGTAGCGGCAAGCCCCCCTTCCTCGACGTCTACCGTGGGGTCACCACATCGAGCGTGGGCATCCTCGCCTGGCGCAGCGCGCTGCAGGAAGGCACGGCGGTCGAGGTGCCCGACTTCCGCAGCGAGTCGAAGCGCGCCGCCTACGCCGATGACCACTGGTCCCCCGATCCGGAACGGGCGGCGCCGGGCCAGCCACCGCCCAGCATCTACGGGTTCCACAAACCAAGCCCCGAAGGCCTGTGTCTGGCCCGTAAGGTCTGGCCTCAGATGGGCTACCACGGGGACTGATCCTTTCTCCGAGAAACGAGAGCTTCCATGACCGTCCTGTTTGAAGAGATGACCCGCGAGCAGATCAAGAGCATCGCTCCCGGCGCTATCGCCGTCATGCCTACCGCCGCCACCGAACAGCATGGGCCCCACATGGCGGTAGGCACCGACACCCTGGTCTGCTCCACGGTGGCGCAACGCGCCGCCGAGGCCGTCGTCGATGACGTGCGAGTAGTGGTGACGCCGCCGCTATCCTACGGAAGCTCCTTTCACCACTATCCCTTCGGCGGCGTGCTCACGTTGACCAGTTCTACCTTCATCGCCGTCGTCGCAGAGGTGCTAGAGGGGCTGTCGCGAACTGGATTCCGCAAGCTCGTCGTGCTCAACGGGCACGGCGGCAACTCCGATCACGTTGGGGTCGTCGGCCAGGATGCGGTGAATCGAATGGGCTTGCCCGCCGTTGTCGGCACCTGCAATTACTGGGACCTCTGTCGTGACGCCCTGGTTGCCGCCGATCTCATGCCGCGGAACCGAATTCCCGGACACGCCGGGCAATTCGAGACTTCCCTCATCCTCGCGCTGCGTCCCGACTGGGTCGATGAAGGGGCACGGGCTGAAGTTACGGATGCCTCTCAGTCAGACGGGGGACTCGACGTCGCTCTTTCCGGAGCTGTAGTGCAGAGCTACGGCACCTGGCAGGCGGGTCCCGGCCACACCGATCACCCGGGGGAAGCGACGGCGGAGATCGGCCAGGCCATGCTCGACGTCATTGTCGCCGAGGTCGCCCGCTTCTACCGCGAGTTCGCTCGCGTACCCGGTGCCGTAGGGAGCTAAAGGTGGACATCATGGATCGCGATACCGCTTTTGAAATGGCCACCTCCGCCATCCGCTACGGATCGGGAGCCACGGCGGAGGTCGGAATGGACATGCAGGACATGGGTCTGCACCGGGTCCTCGTCGTCACCGACTCGTCGCTGGCTCAGCTCGATCCGGTGGCGATCGTGCGCGACTCTCTGGACCGGGCCGGTGTCGAGCACGAGCTCTTCGATCGAGTGCGCGTGGAGCCCACCGACGAATCCTTCAAAGACGCGATCGGCGTCGCCAGCGCGGGTGGCTTTGACGGCTACGTTGCCGTCGGCGGCGGATCGAGCATCGACACGTCGAAAGCGGCCAATCTCTACGCCTCACACCCACCTGAGAATTTCCTCGACTACGTGAATGCACCCATTGGCAAGGGGCTGCCGGCACCGGGACCGTTAAAGCCTCTTGTCGCTGTCCCCACGACCGCGGGGACGGGGTCGGAGACCACGGGGGTGGCCATTTTCGACTTGGCAGAGATGAGGGCGAAGACCGGTATTGCCCACCGTCGGCTGAAACCCACCCTCGGTATCGTCGATCCCGACAACACTCGTTCGCTGCCGCCTGAGGTGGCCGCCTCAACAGGCCTGGACGTGCTTAGTCACGCTCTGGAGTCCTTCACCGCTCTGCCCTTCGACCATCGGTCGCGACCAAAACGCCCGCTGTTGCGGCCTTCTTATCAGGGGGCCAATCCGATCTCTGACCTGTGGGCCCTACGGGCGCTGGAATTGGTGCGCAATTACCTGCTGCGAGCTGTCACCGATCCCAGTGACGACGAAGCCCGGGGTCAGATGTTGTTGGCCGCTACCTTTGCCGGCATCGGCTTCGGGAACGCTTGGGTGCATCTTCCCCACGGTATGTCCTATCCGGTGGCGGGGATGGTGCGGGCCTACCAACCCCCGGGCTACGACGTCGATCACGCCATGGTTCCCCACGGCATTGCAGTAATCGTCAACGCCCCGGCGGTATTCCGATTTACGGCGACCGCCAATCCTCAGCGTCACCTTCAGGCGGCAGAGGTGTTGGGGGCGGATCTGTCTGGTGTGAAAGACCAGGATTCCGGCCGCTTGCTTGCCGATGTCATCATCGACTTCATGCGCCGACTCAAGGTGCCGAATGGACTCGGAGCCCTCGGCTACGATCGCAGCGATGTGCCGGCTCTGGTGGAGGGTACCCTGCCGCAGCACCGGGTCACCAAGCTGTCACCGCGATCGGCGGACGCTGAAGAGCTCATGGCCATTTTCGAGGACGCCTTCACCTACTGGTAGACCTGCGCCTCAGCGGTATCGGCGCTTCGGCTTTCGTCACTGTTGCTTCTTACCTAACGCCAGGATGGACACCTGCATGGCCATGCTGAGCAGGTTTTGGCCGTTGAGGCTAAAGCCTTTGCACGCTGCGACTTGTTCGACATCCCCACCACGCGCTGGACCCAATACATTGGCGCGCCCGAGCAATTGCGGACGCGAATTCGGCGACTTCCTGCCCTGTTCAGCTGGCGGCGCCGAGGGCGATGGCCGCCCATGCCTCAAAGGCGGGTCTGGCGAGGCGGTGTAGAGCCGGAAGTTGTCCCCCGGTGGCGCGTACGATCTCCGCCGGATCGAGAGACTCTTGGCGCGCTTCGTCCCCGAAAACCTCAACGACATCCTCGACGATGCACTGCGTCATCTCCATGTGGAAGAGGATCCCGTAGGTGCTGCTGCCGTGCACAAAGGCCTGGCAAGGTGTGAGCGAGGAGCGTGCCAACGAGAGAGCGTCGGGCGGAACGTCGAAGATATCGCCGTGCCAATGGAAAGCGGAAAAACGCCCGCCCGTGTCGCCGTGGATCGACGCAAACAGCTCATCGTCGGCGGCGAGCTCTTCGAGTTCGACCTCGTGCCAACCGAGCTCCTTCGTCATTCCCCGCCGCACCTGGGCACCAAGCACGGTCGCCAACAGCTGGCTGCCGAGGCAGATGCCCAGCACGGGGGCGCCGTTCTTCACGGCGCGATCGATGAGGCGCATCTCGTCGACGAGAAACGGGTGCCGAGCCTGATCGTAGACCCCCATGGGACCGCCCATAACGACGAGGCCGTCGGAGTCATTCATCCGCTTGGGAATCGGCTCACCGCACCAACTGTGCACTGTCTCCACGAAAATGCCTGAGTCCACCAGCACCTGCTCCAACAAGCCGGGGGCCTCGCACTCGGCGTGCTGAAGTACCAGTACGCGCGCCATCAGATGAATTTCTTACCCGTCGGCACTGACGTTGACCGGCTCCTGCTCGAGCTCTACGCCAAAACAGCTTCGCACACGGTCTCGGATCTCCGCCGCCAGCGCCAACAGCTCCTCGCTGCTGCCGTCGTAATTCACCAGCGCCAGCGCATGGTGCTCGGAGATCCCCACGCCGGCGCGGCGCTCGCCGCGCACAAAGCCCGCCTGCTCCACCAGCCAGGCGGCAGCGATCTTCCAGCAGCCGGCGGCGGCGTACAGCGGCATGTCCTGTGCGTCGCCTCCGCGGTCGCGTACCGCCGCGCGCACGACGTCGATCTGTTCGGCGTCGAGCACCGGATTCTGGAAGAAGGAGCCCGCTGAGCGCGAGTTAACATCGCGTTTGTCGAGCACCATCGACTTCCTGCGCCGCAAGGCGATCACTTCCTCGCGTACGGCGACCGAGGTCTCGCGTCCAGGGTTCAGTACCTCCAGGTCGACCTGGCTGTCGACCAGGGCCTGGGCGAGTTGGCTGTAGCGGATCACGGGCCGCTGATTGCGTGTCAAGCGGTAAACGACCTCGGTGATCACAAACTGATCGCGGTCTTCGCTCTTGAAACGACTGTCTCGATAGCGGAAGCGGCAATCCTCCCCGCTGAACTGCCGGGGGCTGAAGGTCTCTCGCTCGATGGCGCGCACCCCAACCACGCTCTCTGCCACTTCCTGTCCGTAGGCCCCCACGTTCTGCATGGGGGTAGCGCCCACCAGCCCGGGAATGCCCGACAGACACTCAATGCCGGAGAGATCGCGGTCGATACACTGCCGTACGAACCCGTCCCAGTCTTCGCCGGCGGCACCGGTGACGATGGTATCTCCGCCGTCCTCGTGGAAGGAGACTCCCACGGACTCGATCTTGAGCACGAGCCCGCAATAGCCGGCATCGGCAAATACGGTATTGCTGCCGCCCCCGAGCACGTGCACCGGCAGATCGCGGTCACGCGCCCATCGCAATGCGTGGCAGATATCGTCATCGCTGCGGCAACGAGCCAGATAGCGCGCCTCTCCCCCCAGCTCGAGGGTAGTGCACGGCGCTAGCTCGATGTGCTCCTGAAAATCCATTCGCGAATTCGTTGCCTGGTTGAGGGAGCGCTCGTAGGTTCCGGACCTCAATGAAGATGGACCGACGCGATGTCGAGGTCCACCACGCCGAATTCGGGAGCAAACCTCTTGCGCACCGACATCTCTGCGGAGCTGCGACAGCTCCCGGAGGTTCAGCTGTCGGAATCGATCCTGCGCAACTGCGTACACTGCGGCTTCTGCAACGCCACCTGCCCGACCTACCTGCTCACCGGCAATGAGCTCGAGGGTCCTCGGGGCCGAATATATCTGATGAAGAGCGTGCTCGAGGAGCGCATCGAGCCATCGCTGGCCACCCTGAGTCATATCGATAACTGTCTCGGCTGCCTGGCCTGCGAAACCACCTGTCCCAGCGGCGTCCGCTACTCCACCTTGCTGGAAGACGCCCGCCCTCGGCTCGAAGCGCTGGGGCTTCGCCCCTGGTGGCAACGACTGCAGCGCCGTTTACTCACCACGATTCTGCCTCACCCCGGACGCTTGCGCCTCTCCCTCGCCCTGTCGCGGATCGGTCGACTCCTGCCAGCTCTCGTCCCGCGTACCATGCATCACCTGCTGAGCATGGCACCGCGTCAGCTACCGACGCCAGCGAGAGTGGCACTGCCGGGCACCCACCCGGCAGAAGGGGGACAGCGGATACGAGTGCTGTTGCTCACCGGCTGCGCACAGCAGGTGCTCGGCGCCGCGATAAACGACGCCACTGTGCGCCTGCTCACTCGCCTCGGTGCGCAGGTGACGATACCCGAGGCCGAGATCTGCTGTGGCTCTCTCACCTACCACATGGGAGAGCGGCGCAAGAGTCGCCGGCTCATGGCAACGACCCTGCGTCGATGGCATCGGGTGATTGCGGAGGGAACTGACTACATCGTCTCCACCACGTCCGGGTGCTCAACAACGATCGCCGATTACGTGCACATTTTCGCTGAAGATCCCGAGTTGGCCCCCATGGCCGAGGCGGTCTGCGCCCGACTGCGCGACGTCTCCCAGACCATTGCCGAGCTCGGCTTGCCGGAGGGGGCATCTGCTCCCGAACGATTGCGCATCGCCTACCACGACGCCTGCTCCCTGCAGCACGGTCTGCACGTCCGGGAACAGCCACGATCACTGCTGTCGGACATAGGCTTCGGTGTGGAAGAGATCGCCGAGTCCCACATCTGCTGCGGCAGCGCCGGCACCTACAATCTGCTGAATCCAGAGATGGCCTCGCAGCTGCAAGCACGCAAAGTCGAGCACATCCGCAGGCAGCAGCCCGACCTAGTCGCCGCCGGCAACATCGGCTGTATCGAGCAGATCGGAGGCGCGATCTCCACGCCCGTCGTGCACACCGTGCAGCTGCTGGACTGGGCAACGGGCGGCCCGGACCCGCGCCACTGAGCGGACCCGTCAGACCGCGCTACAGCACCATCTCGAGGTAGCCGGTGCTCTTCTTGTCGAGGCCGTTGAGATCGGGGATCTCGAAACGGTTGCCGTCGACGTCAACCAGCAGCAGGCGGTGATCGCCGAACCACTGCGCGTTCTCCGAGACATTCTGCACCACGAACTCGCGACGTCCGCGATTGGTGTCTACATCCCAGTACGAGGTGCCGAATTCGTTGCGCATGCTCAGCACCTTCAGGATCGTCGACGTGAGATAGCGGCGGTCAAGTTCCTCCTCGACGATCCGCTGCATCTCCGATTCGAGCTGCCTGATTTCCGGGATCATGAAGATCTCCTCGTCCTTGGCGTCGAGCAGCGAGATGTGCTTGCTCGGGTGTGACAGCGGCGCCGCGCGCACCACCTTCACCCGCGTGTAGGAGCGATCGCCGTCGATTGTGAGTCGCAAAATCCACGGCGGCTCGCGAAAGAGCTGGATCTGCTGTAACCCGACGTTCTCCGGTTGGGTCACCGTGATCGGCGTGATCGCATGCTTGTACTCCGGGTTGCCGTTGTGCTTGTCGTCGCTCAAATCTGTCCTCAATATCGTTCGCTCGAAAAGCCTATAACGGTTGTCCGATCTGCCCACCAGCTCCGTTGCTGGCCCCTCCCAGCAGCGCTGTCGTCTCCTGCTGCGTCTTCACCAGCTTGTAGAAGAATCTCTGCTGGCGCATGAGCTCCTCGTGGGTTCCCACTTCGACGATGCTGCCGCCATCGAGCACGACCAGGCGGTCGGCGGAACGCAGCGTCGACAGACGGTGAGCGATGGCGAAGGTGGTGCGACCTTCCACAAGCCGGGCAATCGCCTCCTGAATCTTCTTCTCCGTCGGAGTGTCCAGAGACGAGGTTGCCTCGTCGAGGATCAGAATCCGCGGGTCGTGGAGAATCGCGCGGGCAATCGCCACTCGCTGCCGCTCGCCGCCGGAGAGCTTGTTGCCCTGCTCACCCACGTCCATGTCGTAACCGTCTGACTTGGTGATGATGAACTCGTGGGCGTTGGCCGCCCGCGACGCCCTCAGAATTTCGTCGAAGCTCGCCCCCGGCTTGCCGTAGGCGATGTTGTCGGCGATCGATCCCGAGAACAGAAACGATTGCTGTGCCACAAGGCCGACCTGCCGGCGCAGATCCTCGAGCTTGATATTGCGAATATCGACTCCGTCGATCTCCAGCGATCCTCGCGTGACGTCGTAGAACCGGCAAATCAGTTGGATGAGGGTGCTCTTGCCGGCTCCCGACTTGCCTACCAGCCCGATCATCTCCCCCGGCTTCACGTCGAGACTATTGTCCTTGAGCACGGGCTTGCCTGGATCATAGCCGAAGAACATCCGCTTCAGCGTCACTGCGCCCTGCAGCTGAGGCATGGACCGAGCCTCGTCGTGATCGAAGGGCTCAGGGCGCGCATCGATGATCTCAAAGATACGCTCGGCCCCGGTGTAGGCACGCATCATGAACCCGTAGAAATCGCCGAACCACTTCAACGGCTGATAGAGCATCCAGATGTAGGTGATGAAGGCTACCAACTCACCGAGCTTGAGCTCTTCCCCGAGCACCTTCCGACCCCCGAAGTACCAGACGAAAAATACACCGAAGCTCATGAAGAAGTTGGTGATCATCCAGTACACCACCCAGGCGCGCTCTGCTGATACGCTGACATCACGCAGGCCGGCATTGCGGCGATCAAAGCGCTCGCCTTCGCGACGCTCTTGGGCGAAGGCCTTGATGATGCGGATGCCGCGGATCGACTCGTTGAGGTGTGAGGATAGCCGCGACCACTGGGCCGACCAGCGCTGCCAGTAGGCCTCCATGCGGCGCCAGATCAGCGCCGAGAAGAACAAAATCGGCGGCACAGGCAAGAGCACCCACAGGGTGATCTCCCAATTCTTGTAGAATAGCAATCCGAGAATCCCCACCACCATCAGCGAGTTGTTGATGATGTAGGGGATATCGAAGATCAGGTAGGTCTCAACCAGATCGGAGTCGTTCGACATCCGCGAGATCATCGCGCCTATGCGTCGCCTGTCGTAGATGCGCAGTGGCAGCAACTGGAGGGCGCGGTAGAGATCGGCGCGCATGTGCTCGAGGGCGCGGAAACCAACCCAGGTCCCCACCCAGCGCCGGCTGACCCAGGCGCACCAGGCAAAGATGTTGATGCATAGCAAAGCCAGCACTAGCCACACCAGCTGACCGTAGTTGGCTTGCGGCGTCAGTACGTCGTCGATGATGTGCTGCGTAATCAGCGGCGGCAGCAGATCGACGAGGACCTCGATCACCAGGATCGAAATCAACAGGACGACGCGGCCGCGGTAGCGCATCATGTAGGCCAGCAGCCGCCGCAGGGTGTTGAGCTTCTTCACGCACGCCGGGCAGGGGCCGTCTTTTTCCGGCAGGATGCGGCCGCAGCGATCGCAGCGGCTCTTCTCCACCTGAGTCGGGATCTCTGGATCATCACCGTCGATGAGCTGCTTCAGGCTCTCGGCGACTTCGGAGAACTTGGGCGTGAGCGTCGCCGAGAAGTAGAGCTGCACCGGCTCGCCATGCTTGCACTCCACCTCCAGGCGGCCTCCGCCGACCAGCGGCTCTACACGGGCGGTGCGCAGCTGATTCAAGGGCACAACCTGACTGAGGCTGCCGTTGTCCGGCTCGTCGAGTATAATCAGCTGGCGATCGGTGACTACCAGCCAGCGCTCGTCGTAGACCGCCTCTTCCGTCATGTCGGTCGCCACCTGGATGAGGACGGACTCGCCCCCAGAGGTGACCTGGCGCAGCTCGTCCTGGGCGTCGGCGGGCATGGCCTCGCGGAAGGGTGTGTTTCCGTTGTTGGTTATCGTCGTCATTCCCGCCATCAATCAGCGATCGCAATAATTCGCGACGCTTCCTCCTGCAACTGCACCAGATCGTAGAACACACCACGTCGCATCATCAGGTCGGCGTGGGTACCGACCTCGACGATCTTACCGCCGTCAAGAATCACCAGTCGGTCGGCGTCGCGCAGGGTCGACAACCGATGTGAGATGGCGAAGGTTGTCCGTCCCTCCACCATACGTCCTATGGCCTGTTGAATCTGCTGCTCCGTTTCCACGTCGACGGACGAAGTCGCCTCGTCGAGAATGAGAATCTTTGGATTGTGCAGCATGGCCCGGGCGATAGCCACACGCTGGCGCTCGCCACCGGACAACCAGCTGCCCATCTCGCCCACCTGCGTCTCGTAGCCATCGGGCTTGGCGACGATGAAGTTGTGAGCGTTGGCCAACCGTGCCGCCACCACGATTTCTTCGAATCTCGCCCCTGGCTTCCCGTAGCCGATGTTCTCTCCGATGGTACCCGAGAACAGGATCGGCTCCTGCAGCACGATGCCGATTTGCCGCCGGAGGTCGCGCAGATTGAGCTGGCGGATATCGACGCCATCGATCTCGATGGTACCGTGATCGGCGTCGTAGAACCGGGCGATGAGATTGATCGTCGTCGTCTTACCCACGCCGGAGCGGCCGACGATACCGATCATCTCTCCAGGCTGCACTTCGAGATCGATGTCTTTGAGCACCGGCTTGCTCTTGTCGTAACCGAAGGTCACGCCCTGGAAGCGCACCCGGCCCTGTATCTGCGGTATGCTAATCGCCTTGGCGTCGTCGTACGACTCCGGATCAGTATCGATCACCTCAAAAACGCGCTCAGCGCCGGCGAAAGCCCGGGTCATCCACGAGTTCACCTGGCCGAACCACTCTAGGGGTCCGTAGACCATCCACATGTAGGAGTAGAACGCCAGCAGCGTGCCCAAGCTGATACGACCGGCAATCACCTCCTGCCCACCGAAGAACCAGACGATGAGAACGCCGAATCCAGTGAGGAAGGAGATGGTGGCGAAGAACACGGTGCGGTTGACGCTGGTCCGCACCCCGATCTCGGTGATTTTGCGATTCAGCATGCCAAAGGTGTGCATCTCTCGGCCCTCCTGGGAGAACGCCTTGACCACCCGCATGCCGGTCAGGGTCTCGGCGGTGCGGTCGGTGAGATTCGACCACGTCTCCCCCCAACGCCTGAAGAATCGTCGCATGCGCTGCCAGAACACGACGCCCCAGATCAGCAGAAAGGGCACTGGCACCAGGATGTAGAGGGTGAGCTGCCGACTCATCCAGACCAGGAACCCGAGAATGCCCAGCATCATCAGGCCATTGATGATGAGATAGGGCAGACCGTCCACCAGGAATTCCTGCAGCCGCCCGGTGTCTCGCGTCACCCGCGACATCAAGGCGCCTACTTTGCGCTCGTCGTAGAACTGCAACGACAGCATCTCTAGTCGCTTGTAGAGCTCGCTGCGGATGTCCGCCGTCGCTTGCGCACCCAACCAGGCGACAATCCAGCCGTGCGCCCATTCTGCACCCCAGCTCACGATGCGCATCCCCACCAGGACCAGAACCAAAAAACCCAGAAGTTGGACGCTATGTTCCAGATCTGCTGGGCTCTTTTTCGAGGCGAAGTAGCCGAGAAAAACGTCGTCGACGATTCTCATGGTGATCAGCGGTGGTACAAGCTCGGCACCGGTGGTGATTACTGAGGCGACCGCAAGAGCAACCGCCTTCCACTTGTAGGGAGCGATGTAGCATGAAATGCGCTTGAGGGTCGACCACTTGTGAATACAGGCCGGACAGATGCCGTCCTTCTCCGGCAGCAACCGGTGGCAGCGGTCGCAGCGGATTCGCTCGAGCTGCGTGTTGATGGCCAGCGGCTGACCCTGGCGCATTTGTTCTAAGCCCCGGGCGACCTCAGAAAATTTCTCGGACATCGTGCTTGAGTAGGCGACAACCACCGTTGGCGCCTGCCGACACTCGACCTCCAGGCGCCCGCCACCGACCAGGGGGTCGTTTCGCACCAAGGTGATCTCCGCGAGATCCACGCTGTTGATTACCCCATCATCCGGAGCGTAAACCAGCACGCGGCTGTCACTGACGGCGAGCCAGCGGGTACGAAACTGACCTTCCACCTCCATGTCCGCCCGCACCTGCATCAGCAGCTCCTCGCCGGATGGCAGGGCCCGGGTGATCTCCGCCTGGATAGCGGGAGCGGCCGTCTCCACGAGCCGTTCGGACCACATAGCCTGGTCAATAGAGGGACGTTCAGCGATGTCAGTCATGGTCTCCTAGACTGCCCAGCAATCCAAACCATGGCAAGCGCCGGCAATGCCAGCTGTGCCACGGTTCGGCCACGGCGTGCAGAAGATCGGCACCACCGCAGTGGTCGACCGGCTCCTGCACCCGGATTCTAATCTCTCTTCCTACTCCAGCCGCTCGATCCCAATCCACGGAAATCGCCAGTGTGGCCCGGTCATTCGTCGAGAGAGCTGGCTTTCAGGCCTCACGTCTTCGCCGCGCGCGCGAAGGGTGTCTCGACCTCATTAAGGCGACAAAGCAAGGCGACAGAGCCGACCGAAGGTGGATCCCGCAATCCCGAACGCAGACTGTCATCCGCCTCTTTCATAAGGTGAGGTGGACCCTATATTTGGTTGGTTCCCCTCAATTCCCGGCCCAGCCGGAGAGAGATGTTCCGTCCCACCGTGACCTCCCCACCCACACAATCCCCGGCTACCGCAGCCCCATCCACCGCAGATCTGGACTTCAGGCAGCACAACGCCAGACTGCAGGGCTGGTTGCGGGACATGGACTTCGAGTCCATGAGCGCAGACCGGATTCTGGCCTGGGCGGAGGCCTCTTTCGATCCCGGCCGGGTCGTGCTGAGCACCAGCTTGCAGTACACCGGTGTGGCCATGATCCACATGATTCAGCAGGGCGGTCTTGATGTACGAGTCGCCACCGTCGACACCTTGCGCCTGCATCCGGAAACCTACGCCTTCCTGCGCGAGGTGGAGGAGCGCTTCGAGATCGAGATCGAGGTGCGCCGCCCCGATGCGGCGCAGGTTCGCTCCATGGTGGACCGCTTCACTGAGTACCTTTTTTTCGACTCCAAGGCCCGCCAAGAGTACTGCTGCCAGGTACGCAAGGTGCGTCCCCACGACGAACTGTTGAAGACCGCAGACTGCTGGATCTCGGGGGTACGGCGCGATCAGTCAGAGCTGCGCCGGCAGACGCCTAAGGCAACCTCGGTCGCCGAGTACGGCAGCCACCGCCGTATCCTGCAAGTGAACCCCCTCGCCGACTGGGACGAGGAGCGAGTCTTGACGTACTGCACCGAGCACGACATTCCTCGTCATCCGCTCTACAACCAAGGCTATCGGAGCATCGGCTGCGTGATCTGCTCAACCCCCAGCCTGCCCGAAGAGAACAAGCGGGACGGGCGCTGGCGCTGGTTCAACTCTGATGAGAAACCGGACCAGCTGGAACTCAAGGAGTGCGGGCTCCACATCCCCAGCTACAACATCTAGAGAGCGGCGACGGCGGCTCGGAAGGCGTCTCCTCGCTCCGAATAGCTACCGAACATGTCGAAGCTCGAGCAGGCCGGTGACAGCAGTACCGCATCGCCCGAGGAGACGCGCTCGGTCGCCTCGCGCACCGCCTCAGCCATGGTCCCGACCTCGGCGATCCGGCTTGACGGAAGACCGGCTGAAGACGCCGCCGCCGCGATCCTTGGCGCTTCCTCGCCCATGAGCACCAGGCACCGCACCCCCGTCTTCACAACGGCTTCTCCTAGCACCTGAAAATCCGCTCCCTTCGATGCACCACCGGCGATGACCGCCAGCGGCTGATCCAAGGCAACGACCCCCGCGGCGGCCGCCTCCGGGGTCGTTGCCAGCGAGTCGTTGACGTAGTCTACACCGTTGTGCCGAGCCACGTGCTCGAGCCGGTGGGACAGCCCCAAGAAGGCTCGCGTTCCGGCGGCGATGGCATCTGCCTCGACTCCCAGCGATGCGGCGGTGGCAGCAGCGAGGGCGGCGTTGAGCAAGTTGTGCTCTCCGGGCACGTGCACATCGTCACGGTGAAAGAGCTTGCTCTCCGATCCGCCTTGGCGCCAGCGCACCGTACCGCCGTCGCTGATCCAAGCCCCAGACGCAACTTCGCGCCCATCGACACGCACCGCGCGCCGTTGCCCCCGACCTCGTCGCGAGAGTTCATCGGCGGTAGCATCACTGGCGGCGTAGAGCACGATATCCTCCGGATGCTGGAAACCGCAGATCGATGCCTTCGCCTCCACGTACTCGCTGCGATCCGCGTGGTAATCGAGATGATCGGCGGCGACAGGCAGCAGCACCGCCGTGGACGGACTGCGCCGCATGTCCTGCAACTGGAAACTGGACAGCTCGAGTACCACCAGGCTATCAGCGTTGAGCTCGGCGAGGAACTGCACGGGAGGCGTGCCTATGTTACCTCCCACGTGGGTGTCGGGTCGGTCCGCGAACATCTTCGCGAGTAGGGACACCGTTGTCCCCTTGCCCTTGGTACCGGTGACGCCCACGACGGGGCAAGGAACTCGCTGCAGGAACAACTGGGTCTGACTGCTGACCGTGACGCCGCGGGCTCTCGCGTGCTGCAGTTCGGAGCGCAGGGTCGGCACACCGGGGGATCGGAAGACCAGATTGAAATCGCCGAGATCCTCGAGCCATCCTTCGCCGAGCCGCCATTCATCGCTAACCGCCGGGTCGGCGACAATGTTGGCGTCGGCGTCACAGATCGCGAAAGAGATGCCCCGTTCCCGCAGATACTGGCCGAGGGCCCGGTTCTCGACACCGTAGCCGAGAAGGGCCACGCGTTGACGGGAGATCTCGGCGTCGCCAGGAAGGTCCAAGGGTACGGGGATACTCTAGTGGCGGGTGACGTACTCGAAGAGCACTGCCGTGAGGTGGTCGAAGACGCTAGCCCGCACTACCTCGTAGCCGTGGGAGTTCTCCCGCGGATAGCCAATGGTGGCGCAGCGCGGTGCGAGGCCGGCGCAGAGTACGCCCGTGGCGTCAGAAGCGGCGGCGGCGTATACCGCGTATTGCAGCCTCGTACCGGCGCGGGATGCCGCCGCGTCGAGATCGGCCATTACGCCGTGATGGAAGTGCCCGCTGCGGTCCTTCGACCAAGTGGCGGGGCTGCCATCCAGCGCCAGCGCCGTACCGCGAGGCACGGGTGAAGAATCGACGGCGATAAATGTCTCTATGGGATTGCGCCGCGCCCACCCGACGGCACCGAGCAAGCCCGTCTCCTCTTGCACCATGAAGCACAGATTGAGGTTGCGCTGGGGTCGTGCGCCCTCAGCCCGGAGCCGCTCCAGCAGCTGCAGCAGCACCATGCTGCCGCCACGGTTGTCGAAGATCCACGCCGACCACAGGGGGTCTTCGGCGGGACCGAGTACGTTGGGTCCACGCACCGAAGCCGCTGGTACCGCGCAAGAGCCCACACGCACGCCTCGCGCGGCGAGCTCTTGTGCCGACAGACCGGCGTACAGACGCACATCCGCCCAGGTGATGCCGCGGGCGCCAGAGGCAAACTGGGTGATGGGATCCTTTGGATCGGTGGTATGACCAGAGCCGAAGCTTAGGTGCGCCGCTACCAGGCCATCCCCCTCACCGATGATCTGCATGGGGCCTTCGCCGAGCTTCCATGGATGCAGACCGCCGCTACGTTGCACGCGCATGGTGCCGTCTGCCTCGATCGCGCTGATGACAACGGCGATCTCGTCGGTGTGGCTCGCCAGCGCCAGGGGACCGGCGCCGGAGTCGCAACCCACTAGTGTCGTCCACACGTTGCCCTGCTCGTCGATTCGGGGCTCCGCATCGGCGGCACGGATCTGCTCGGCTACGTAGGCCGCCATGCGCTCCTCGCGGCCGGAGGGAGCGGGAATCTGCAGCATCTGCAGCATGCGCTGGAAAGTCTCTGGGGCCATAGGCTCGAGTATAGAACAGGAACGGGCGCGTTGCCACGAAAGAGGGTCTCCCCTATTCTCCTCACTCCACCATGGCACTGACGATTCTGCGCACGGTACGACCCAGCCCCACCTGGCAGGATACCCTGATCCGCATCCGCTCGGGCCAGCGCATGGTCTTCGACGTTGAGGAGACCTGGTCTCCCGACATGCGAGATCAGATCGTCTGGTGCGGCGCCGACGGCCTCTACCGCTTTCCCGCGGGCGAAGGCTATCTCATGCCAGGCACGAACGTGGGTGCTCTCATCGCTCGCATCGGAGATGGCCCTGTATTCGTCGTCGGCAGCCGTCACGACATCATCACCAATCGCGACGGCGTGCTGTTTCTGGCCATGAACGACAACCCCGACTACAACAACCAGGCGGGGAAAGTCGTGGCCCAGGTCATTCTCTTCGACTAGCCACCCAAATTGACCGGACTGGGCGCCCGAGGAGTCAGTCACAGGCTCCTAACCGATCGCGAGTGGGACCGTCGCATCGATGACTACTTGCGGACACGTATTCAAGAACTGTTGCACGTTGAGCTGATCTCGATCCAGGAGCTGGCCGACGACGTCTGGCTCCTGCGTCTCGGAGACGGCCGCCAGATAGTGGCCAAGCATCAGTTCTACGGCCTGCTCACCCGAGATCAGCCCTACGACCTAGTGCAGACCGAGTGGGACGTGCTGAGCTATCTGCACTCCCGTGGCTGTGCGGTCCCCTGCCCCATCGCCTGTGACACACAGAGTCAGTTCATCTTCACTGAGTTCGTCGACGGCGTTCCCCTCACGGAGGCTTTGCGCGGCCCAGGTACCCACGTCCACCTTATGCGCGAGGTACTGGCCGCCGTCGTCGAGATCGAAGGAGCTCTCGCCGAAGATGGCGGGTGGCAGGAGCGTATCGTACCGGGCGCCAGTGGCGAAGATCTGCAACGCAGCTGGGGTCGAGCGGGTGAGATCGCGAGAGACGGCTTATGCGCACTGCTTCGGCAGCAGGGGGTGATCGGGTCGGGCCTAGAAGCGCGACTCGACACCGTCCACACCGAGTGCGAGTGGCGCCCACCCATGCTGGGTGCCACGGACTACCAACCCGCCAATGTAATCGTTCGCAGCAGCGACGACGATGGAGTCGGTGACGTTGACGGCGACCTTGTCGTCGTACTCGAGATTGGAAAGCTCGGTTGGGACTGGACCGAGCGAAGAATCCTTCAGTATACTACCGGCACGACGCCGATCGGTGTCCAGCACGTGAATCGCGCAGTGGCAGCAAGATATGGTAACATAGTGCCCGGCAAAGAACCTTTCTGCCGACGCGCCCTCGACGCTCACCATATCGTCTACTGTCTGCACTTAGCCCAGCGCTGGTGTGCCGGCGCCGGCGCTCCTATGCGGGTCGCACTCGAGAATCTGACTCGCGCGCTATCGACGCCGCTGAGCGATGATCCAGCGGCAACCGCGTTCCGACGGCACTTCAGCGAAACCGTCGACGCCTGAGGGAATCAAGGCAGGCCATTGAGGAACCGCGAAACCTGCTACTGCGACTTGGCGTCAGAGATCGGGACCCTTTCGAGGTGAGCGAAAATGGCTGAAGCCCCTGTGGCGGCACATGCCCCACGCCGCAAAGTCCGCGAAATGCAGGTGAAGCTCGTCGACGTGCGCATGGAGACGGAGGACACGGCAACCCTCTTCCTGGACGTCGGCGACGGCAATCGAAACTACACCGCCGGCCAGTTCCTCACTGTCGATCCTCATCAGTTCGGCGTCCTCGAGAACCTCATCGCTTATCTCGAGGACATCAAAGGTAGCAAGGAGAAGCCCCGCGCCTACTCCATGGGCTCTGCACCCCACGAGCCCTACGTGATGATCACCGTCAAGGAGGAGCGCTATTGGCCGGGGGAATCGAAGTATCCGCCGGTGTTGTCGCCCCTTCTGACCTTCCACACCCCGGTGGGCTCGGAACTCGTGATCAGCGGGTTCACCGGTCCCTACACGATTCCGGAAGACATCACCGATCGAACCGACAACATCCTCCACGTGTGCGCCGGCTCGGGGATCGTTCCCAACCTGGCTCTGATGAAGCACTCTCTGCATGTCGGCGACGGCTTGCGCCACGTGCTGCTCTACAGCAACAGGTACAAGAAGGACATCATCTACTACGCCGACTTCGCCAAGCTTGCACGGCAATTCTCGGACAAGGTGGAGATCGTGCACTGCATCACCCGCGAAGATCCGGTAGACGTGGAGCCGGTAGCACGGCGCGGCCGCATCGACCGCGACCTGCTGCAGAAGTACATCCCCGACTCCTCGAACTGCATGGCCTACTGCTGCGGTCCCGGAGTACTGCCGTGGGAGAAGAAGGAAGCTCGCGAAAAGGGAGAGACACCTGAGCCCAAGTTCGTGGAGAACATGGTAAGCCTGCTTTACGAGTTCGGCCTCGACAAAAAGCAGGTCAAGCAGGAGAGCTGGGGCTGAAGCTCGTCGTCCAGATTCCCTGCCTCAACGAGGAGGAGACCCTGCCGGCGACGCTGGCCGAGATCCCCCGGAAGATCGACGGCATTGACAGCGTCGAGATCCTCGTCATCGACGATGGCTCCAACGATCGCACCGCCGAAGTGGCACGCGAGCACGGCGCCGATTACGTCATCTCGTTCCCGCAGAACCGCGGTCTGGGGCACGCCTTCAAGACAGGCTTCGACCATGCCCTGCGCATGGGCGCCGACATCATCATCAACACCGACGGCGACAACCAGTACTTTGGGGGCGACGTCGTCACCCTGGTGCAGCCCATTCTCGAAGGGCGCGCCGACCTCGTCATCGGCGATCGCCGCACCGGCGAGATCGGCCACTTTTCTTTCCTCAAGCGCACCTTGCAGCGCTTCGGCAGCCGCGTGATCAGCGGCCTCGGCGGCATTGAGGTGCCCGACGTGGCCTCCGGCTTCCGCGCCTACACCCGGGAAACGGCGCTCAGGATTTCCATGTTCACCGACTTCGACCACACCGCCGAGCACGTGGTGCAAGCGGGCCAGGACAACTGGGGCATCATCGTCGTACCTATCCGCACCAACCCCAAGGCGCGCGAGTCACGGCTGTTCGCCAACATCGGTGAGTTCGTCCTCAAGTCGGGCTCCATCAGCCTGCGCACCTACGCCCGCTACAAGGCGCTGAAGATCTTCGCCATCTTCGGCGTCCTGGCCTTCTTTATAGGTGTCGTTCTGGGAATTCGCTTCCTTTATTACTTCCTGTTCACCGGCGAGGGACACCTGCACATCCAGTCCGTAATCCTCGCCGCTGTCCTCCTGCTTGCCGGCTTCCAGATGTTCCTCACCGGCATCGTCGCTGACCTCATCGCCACCAATCGCGCGCTCATGGAGGACGCCCTCACCCGCATCAAGAAGATTGAGTTCAAGGACTGATCCGCCAGCGATCCCGCCATCACGCCCAGGGGTCCAGCACCACCTTCCCGCACTCACCCGTCATCTGTAGCTCCCACCCCTGCTGCACCTGGCTCATGCCGACGCGATGGGTGATCATCGTCTCCAGCTTGTCGATGGAGGAGGCAATGACCTGCATGATTCGGGGGAACCCGGCGCGGTTGTAGTGCCACTGACCGTGCAGACTGATCCCCTTGCGGATCATGTCTTGGCTCACGGTGATAGTAAGATCGGCACCTTCACCGACAAAGCAGGCCTGCCCCTTGCGACGCAGCGCGTCGATCATGAGGCGCTGCGCATCCGGAGCGCCCGAACAGTCCACCGCCTTGTCTACGCCGGCTCCGTCAGTCAGCTTGCGCAACTGGTCCAGAACATCCTCGTCGGCGGGGTCCAGGACCACATCGGCGCCTAGCTGTTCCGCCAACTCCGCTCGATAGGAATTGCCCTCCAGGCCGATCACCCGGGCACCGCGGTAGCTGGCATTGATGACACCGCCCAGACCCACAGGGCCAAGTCCGGTGACGAGAACGGTGTCGTGGGAGATCACCTGCATGCGCTCCATGGCGCCGAAGGTGGGACCTAATCCGCAGCACGCCATGGCCGCATGGTCGTACACAATCGCGTCGGGAATCGGGACAAGTAGCCAGTCCTGCTTGAGCACGTACTGCGCGTATGTGGCGGTGCCGGCTTCCGAGCCGGTCTCCCCGTGCGGGTCGAGGGCGTGTTGGCAGTGGATGTACTCGCCTTCTAGGCAGAGGGAGCAACGTCCACAGGAGTGCTGCGGCATGACGACCACCCGGTCGCCGACACTCACCATTCCCCCCTGCGGCGCCTCCACAACTTCACCAGCGGCTTCGTGGCCAAAGCAATCGCCTTCGGCACCATGAGCGAAGGCCTTGTACTCCGTGCACATAGGGGTGCTCATAACCTTGACGACGACGAACTCGCCGCCGGCCCGAGGATCGGGCTTGTCCACCAGTCCCGCGCTGCCGTCACCAAACATCGCTGCGACCTTCATTCCTTGGTTTTCTCCTCCGTTGTCATCAGGATCTGTGGGGGTTGGCTGAACAGGCCGATGCGCTTTCCGGTCTGCGGTCCCCACAGCAGCAGTTTGCGGGCGTGAAGGTGATATCCCATATCGCCGGGCAGAGCTGGCCGGCCCGGCCCGGACGGGAGAGGAACGCCGCCGATGTCGTACAAAGGCTCGCCCACCAACGGGTGGCCGGCGGCGGCCATGTGAATGCGGATCTGATGTGGTCTTCCCGTGCGAATGTCCACATCGACAAGACTGCTCGCACCTGGGTTGCTCTCATCCCCAGTGCGGCGCTCGATAACCCGCACGTGCGAAAGGGACGCTTTGGCGCCCTCTGAAGCCGGGGTCTGCTCGGGGTCAACCGCAGCGTGCAACTGTCCCAGCCGTGAATAGGGCATACGACCGATGGGAGTTTCGACGTCGAAGGCGTCTTTGGTAGGATGCCCGATGACCAGAGCGCGGTAGACCTTGTGTAGCCCGCCGTCGCGAAAGGCCTCGGACAATCGCTGACGGGCATAGCCACTACGGGCGAACAGCACGATGCCGCTCGTGCCCCGCCCCAGCCGGTGCAGGGGCGCCGGGGTCTCGGCGTGCCGCTCGCGCACCGCGTGCAACAGGGTGTTGTGAAGGAACTCGCCTCCTGGCAGCACTGGCAGGCCGCTGGGCTTGGTCACCGCCAGCAAATCGCCATCGTCGTAGAGCTCGCGGAAATGCCGGGGTGCCGCTGGTTCCACCCAGGACGGGCGGCGATACTCGAGGCGTTGCCGGGTGCGCAGCGTCTCCGCCCCACCGGCGCAACGTCCGTCGATCCAGATCTGGCTCTCGGCGATGCGGCGAGCCCAGGTGGGACGATCGGAGTGCAGATAGCGTCGGCTGTAGAACTCGAGAACCGGCCAGCCCTCGGCACCGGCATCCACCACGTCGGTATAGGTGTAACCGTCGTTGCGAATGGACGTTGGGGATGACGACTTAGTTGACTCTCGCAAAGCGACCGATTAACTTTTTATTTGTAATTTCTGAATATTTATTACTCTCATCCCCGGCAGAGCGGCCCGTGTCCCCACCCAGCGTGTTCATCGACGGCCAGGCAGGCACCACCGCCCTGCGGATCCGGCAACTGCTCGACGGTCGTGCCGATCTTGAACTCCGGCCGATTCCCGACGAACTTCGTAAGGATTCCGATGTGCGCCAACAATACCTGCGCGACTCCGACCTCGCCATTCTCTGCCTGCCCGACGAAACCGCCGCTGAAGCCGTAGAGCTGCTGGGCAATGCCGACACCCGGGTCATCGATACCAGCAGCGCCCGACGCGTGCACTGCGATTGGGTCTACGGCCTGCCCGAGCTCGGTTCGGATCAACGAGAGGCGATCCGCTCTGGTGACCGTGTTGCCAATCCCGGCTGCTATCCGCAGAGCTTCATCCTCGCGGTGCGCCCCCTCATCGAGGCCGGCGTGCTCGACGCCAACGCCCCCTACACAGTGAACGCAGTCTCCGGCTACTCGGGGGGCGGCCGCCAGATGATTGAGGCCTACCACACCACCCCCCCAACCCCCGACGGCGACGCGGGTCTGCCGTTGAGCCTGTACGGCTTGGAGGGCCACCACAAACACCTGCCGGAGATGCAGCGCTTCGCCGGTGTCGAGCATCCGCCGCTGTTTGTGCCCTCCGTCGACCACACCTACTCGGGAATGCTGGTGAGCGTACCCATTGCGCGTCCGGCGTGGCAACAGACGGTGGACCGGCAGGCCGTTTTCGAGATCTGGCACGAGCACTATGGCGACGAGCCCTTAGTGGCTCCCTTGGCGCCTACCGACGCCGATGCCGCGCTACGCGACGGCAAGTTTCTCGATCTCGTCGCCGACGACCCCAACGCTTTGCAACTGCTCGTCTACGGCAACCCCGACATCGGCCTCGTGCTGGTGGGGCGCCTCGACAACCTCGGAAAGGGCGCCGGCGGCAGCGCCGTGCAATGTCTGAACCTCATGCTCGGCTTCCCCGAGACCAAGGGACTGGTCTAGGCGAGGCGGCCGCATTGGGTCCCACCTTCACCGTCACCGACAGCCACTGTCACCTCGACGAGCTCGGCAACCCCGAATCCGTTCTCACGGAAGCCGACGCCGCCGGGGTGCGACGCATCGTCGCCCTCTCTCAGGACCGCGCCTCTATGGCTGCGGTGCTCGAGCTCGCCGATCGCTTCCCCGGCCAGGTGCTGGCCGGGCTCGGCATGCATCCCTGCTGTGTCACCGACCAGTGCGACGACGACGTCGAAGCCTGTCTGAGCTTTGTTGCCGAGCATGTTGGCGAGATCTGCCAGGTAGGCGAAATCGGCCTCGATCACAAGTGGGCGACAACCCCCGAGCTACAGCGCCGCCAGCTTGAGGTCCTGGAACGTTACTTCGACATCGCCGAGCGCCACCGCAAGCCGGTGAACCTGCACTCGCGCCGTTGCGAGCGTCAAACCCTGGAGCAGGCCATCTCCTTCACCCGCCGCACTGGACTGGGGGCGCAGATGCACTGGTTCACCCAGTCGAAAAAACTAGTGAGCATCTGTAACGACGAGGGCATTTACGTCTCGGTAGGTCCCAGCATCATCCGCGACGAGCAGGCAACTGGCGTCGCTACCGGGATCGGCGACGAGCTACTCCTGTTGGAAAGCGATGCGCCGGTGCCGATCGGGGGGTCACCCGGCCATCCGCGGCGCATCGGCGAAGTGGTGGCGAAACTGGCGGCGATCCGGGGCATTGAACCTGAGACCATGGCGACATTAACCGAGGCTAACCTGGCGCGGTTTCTTGGCGCATAGGTAGCTCTTGGTCAGCTCTGTGGGCGTTGACATTACCGACCAACGCCCTTATCGTTGAGTCGCCATAAGTCCTTTCCCAACAAGGAGAAACAACCTGTTCTGGGCCGGAAGGGTAGGCTTGTGTGACGAGATCTCCAAGGCGCCTGAACGGGCCACACTACGGCGAACTAGGGCAATGCTACGAGTCGGGATGGATCGGCGGGGGAGCGCGAGCGAACCCTTCCGACCCGGCGCCCAACCCAGTCTGCCCTAGCTGTATCTCTGATTGAGTCACACTAGCCGCGCGTTTTCCGCCGTCGTATCCGCCTGTATTTCTATCCTCCCCTTGCCGCCACCCTCTTACCATTCTGTGAGCGTGTTGTGAGGCGTATCTGCGTCATGGGTACGGGCTACGTCGGACTCGTGTCCGGTGCCTGCTTGGCCGACTTTGGCAGTGCTGTCGTCTGCGTCGACATCGACGAAGAGCGTATCGATACCCTGCGCTCGGGCGAGGTGCCAATCTACGAGCCCGGTCTCGAGGAACTTGTCGCCCGCAACCGAGAGCGCGGCCGTCTCAACTTCTCCACCGATGTCGCCTTCGCCATTAAGTCTTCGGAGATCGTCTTCATTTGTGTGGGTACGCCCTCGCTGCCCACCGGCGAAGTCGACATGTCCTACGTGCACAACGCCGCCGGCAATATCGGTGAGTTCATGGAGGACTACAAGATCGTCGTCAACAAGTCCACGGTGCCAGTGGGTACCGGCGACGAGGTCGGTGAGATCATCCGCAAGGCGCGGCCTGACGCCGACTTCGCCATCGTCTCCAATCCCGAATTCCTGCGCGAAGGCTCGGCCATCGATGACTTCATGCACCCTGACCGCGTCATCATCGGAGCCCGCAGCCGGCGCGCTGTGGAGGCCATCGTCGACGTCTATCGTCCCCTCTACCAAGCCGACGTACCCATGGTGGTGACCGATGTGGAGAGTGCAGAGATGATCAAGTACGCCTCCAACGCCCTGTTGGCGGCAAAGATCTCCTTCATCAATGAGATCGCCAGTGTCTGTGAGGCCTATGGAGCGGACGTTACCGCCGTAGGTCGCGGCATGGGTCTTGACGAGCGCATCGGGCCACGCAACCTCGCCGCAGGCGCCGGATACGGGGGGAGCTGCTTCCCCAAGGACGTCCAGGGTCTGGCCGCCACGGCGTACTCCGGCGGCGTCGACGCACCGCTTATTCAGGCTATTGACGAGAGCAACTCGCGGCAGCGTCGCCGCATGATCGACAAGCTGCGCGAGCTCATGGACGGCATTTTTCAAGGCCGTACGGTGGGCATCCTCGGGCTCTCCTTCAAGCCCGACACCGACGACATTCGCGAGGCCCCGGCGCTGGAGATGGTGGAGATGCTGTTGCGCGAGGGCGCCATCGTGCGCGCCTACGACCCGGCCGCCATGGAGCACGCTCAACGTCAGCATCCCGATCTCGTCTGCTGCGCCGACGCTTACGCTACCGCCGAGGGCGCTGACGTACTCGTGCTCATGACTGAGTGGAACGAGTTCCGCAACATGGATCTGACACGCATTCACAAAACGCTCGGCTGCCCACGTCTTCTCGACTGCCGCAACATTTACGACCCCGCAGAAATGGCCGAGCTCGGTTTCGAGTACGTCAGCGTGGGGCGACCGAAACAGGAACCCGGCAAAGGCCAGGGCGATCAGCTGTCCGATTTCTTCCTCGGCCGCTTCGCCGGAGTGAGATCATAGGCCCATAGGGCACACCAAGCGAGATCGGAGTTTTCGCGCTACCCGAGGTAGCGCATGGAAGAGAATATGTCACGAACGCTCCTGATCACCGGCGGCTGCGGCTTCATCGGCAGCAACTTCGTCCGCTACATCCTCGGAAAATATCCCGACGTCTGCGTCGTCAACCTCGACAAGCTGACTTACGCGGGGAATCCCCACAACCTCGCCGATGTCGTCGACGACCAGCGCTACCGCTTCGTAGACGACGACATCGGCAACGCCTCCATCGTCGACGGCCTCGTCGCCGAGGCCGACTGCATCATCCACTTCGCCGCGGAGAGCCACGTCGACCGCAGCATCCTTGGCGGTCTCGACTTTGCTCAGACCAACGTCATCGGCACGGCCGTGCTGCTGGAGGCGGCGGTACGTCACGGTGTCGAGCGCTTCCACTACATCAGCACCGACGAGGTCTACGGCTCCATCGCCGAAGGCGAATGGGACGAAAGCTATCCCTTGGAGCCGCGCAATCCCTACTCGGCGACCAAAGCCAGCGCCGAGCTGCTAGTGTGCGCATACCATCTCAACCACGACATCGACACCGTGGTGACTCGTGCTTCCAACAATATCGGGCCCTACCAATACCCTGAGAAGCGCGTGCCCCTCTACATCACCAACGCCATTGACGACAAGCCATTGCCGGTGTATGGCAACGGTATGCAGGTACGCGACCATCTATACGTGGACGACCACTGCACCGCCATTGATGTCGTCCTCCATGAGGGTGTCAGCGGCGAGGCCTACAACGTGGGTGGTCTCAACGAGGCCACCGGCATCGACGTCGCCCACACCATCCTCGAGAGACTCGGCAAGCCCGAAAGCTTGCTTCAGTTCGTCAAGGACCGTTCAGGCCACGATCAGCGCTACGCGCTGGATTCGTCGAAGATCACCGCTCTCGGCTGGAAACCGGCCGTCGGCATCGACGACGCTATGGAGCGCACCATCCGGTGGTATCTCGACAACCAGGACTGGTGGCGGAAGATCCGCGACGGCGAGGACTACCAGGTTTACTACAATCGACAGTACGGAGAACGACTCAAGTCATGATTGAAATCCATGCCACCCGGGCAATCTGGCGCTGGCTCCCCTTCGCGGTCCTGGGCTTGTGCCTAGGAGCCTTGACGGCGGGGGCACAGGAGCTGGAGGAACTCGTCGACGAAGAGCAGCGCGCCGAGGAAGAGTTGCGAAAGATTCCAGGCACCGGGGCTCCCGGCCTGCTACCCGAAGAGCTCGAAGATCGCGTGCGCCTGCCGGAGGGCGAAGAGGTTCAGCGCCTGAACATCTCCCAGGATCGCGAGATTGATCCCGACGCCTACATCGTCGGGCCCGGCGACGTACTGCAGCTCTACATCTGGGGCGAGTTCGATCAAGATATCCCCTTCGAAATCAACCCTGAGGGCTTCGCCAACGTGCCGACCATCGGAAGCTTCAATGCGATAGGTCGCACCTTGAATGACGTAAGGGCGGAGATCACCGAGGCGGCTCAGAGCGACAAGTATCCGGGGGTGGAGATCACTCTCACCCTTCAGAGCATGCGGTTCTTCACCGTGTACGTCACAGGCGCCGTGCTCAATACCGAGCAGGCCTACACCGTCACCCCGATCACCCGCGTCACCCACCTCATCAACATCGCCGGCGGCTTCCGCGGCGCTCAAAGTGCCACGGCGAAGCGCTCGGTAAAGGTGATCCACCAGGATGGTACTGTGGAAGTGGCCGACCTCGCCATGTTCCTCGCCACGGGCAACATCAAGCTCAATCCCTACCTGCGCATGGGCGACGTGGTACACGTGGGCTTTCGGCGCCACGAGATCTTCGCCTACGGGTCGCTGAACCAGGAAGGAGACCATGAATTCCGTCCCGGAGACACCGTTGGCGACCTGTTGCTGCTGGCTCGCGGCATCTCCGGCAGCGCCCCCATCTCCCACGCCGAGGTCTGGCGCTTCGTCGGCGACACCGATTCTACCTCGGTGATTCCTCTTGTCGCCTCGCCGCCAGATGGCGAAACACGCTACTACGAAGAGGAGGATATTGCACACTTCCCCCTGCAACCCAAGGACATGCTGTTCGTGCGCACCCCTTCGGACTGGCGGCAGACTCCAACTGTGCACGCCCACGGCCAGTTCCTCTACGTGGGTCGCTATCGCGTCGTTCCCGGCCAGACAACCCTCACCGACTTCGTCGACCAGGCGGGCGGCTTCACACGTGACGCCAACCTGCTGGAAGCAAGGGTGATTCGCACGAAATATCGGGCGGTCAAGGACCCCGAGTTCGAGCGCCTAAAGAGAGTGCAGGCAGTCAGCGGCCTCGCGGACATGAGCCCGGAAGAGCGCGCTTACCTCAAATCCAAGGAGCGGGAGGAACGCGGCCGCCTCTCGATCGACTTCGACCGGCTCTTCACCCAGGGCGACTCGACCCAGAACGTCGTCCTCGAGGGAGGCGACGTGATTTTCGTTCCCAAGAAGCGGCAGACTGTATCGCTGAGCGGCCAATTTGTGAAGCCTGGCCTCGTCGACTTCGCGGACGGTCGACGCGTGAACCACTACATCCAGCAGGCCGGCGGCTTCGCCTTCGACGCCCACAAGCGCGGCGCCCGCCTCATCCGGGCCCGTACTGGACAGAGGCAAGAGCTGAACATGAACCTGATCGTCGAGGCCGGCGATGAAATTTGGGTGCCGGAAAAGGAATACCGCGACTGGGTGGATCTGGTTCAGGGCATCATACGCAGCTCCGCCGAGGCACTTACACTAATTCTACTGGTGAGGGCGATCTAAGGAATGAACACCAAGAGCAACGACCCCAACCGCGTCGATCTCCTCGATCTCATCGCCGCCCTCGCGGCGGGTCGCCGACTCATCATCGTCGGCACCATCGTTGTGAGCTTGGCAGCGGGTACCTTCAGTTTCCTCCTATCCGATGAATACGAGGGGCTTGTTCAGCTGCTCCCACCCAAGGAGCAGCGCCAGGGCTTCGGCTTCGCCGATCTGCTCTCTGAGCTGCCCATCCCCTCCCTGCGCCTGGGGGAAAAGGGGACGCCCGCTGACATCTACGTCGCCATTCTCAAGAGCCCCACTCTGCGACGTCGCATGGTCAACCACTTCGACCTTATGTCCGTATACGAGACCGACAGCATGGAAGAGGCTATAGACGGTCTGGACGCGGTGACGGAGATCGGAAAAAGCGAGCAGGGTACCATCATGATCTCCGTCCTCGATCACGATGCCAAGCGCGCCGCCGACCTGGCCAACCAGTATGTCGTCTTCCTCGACAGCACAAACCTATCGTTGTCGCAGACGGCGGCGCGCAATCGCTTCGACTTTGTTTCGAAGTTAGAAGCCCGCGAGGACGCTAAACTCAAAGACCACATGACCGAGCTTCAGGTCTTTCAGGAGGAGCATAACGCGATCTCTCTGGAGGACCAGGCTCGCGCTTCTATTCGCGCCGCGGCTGACATGCAGATGGCCGCCATGGAGCTCGTCATCAAGCGGCTCAGCCTAATGCAATCCGGTTTTTCACCCAATCACCCGGAGGTGAAACGGCTGCAAAAAGAGGCCCTCATGCGCCAGGAGGCCCTCGCCTTCCTACGCGACGGCGCCGAGCAACAGGCGGCGGGGGCGCGTGAGCGCGGACGTCTCATGGACGGCCTGTTCCTCGAAGAGAACCTCTTCCTTCCACTGCGTGAGATTCCCGAGGTGGCGCAGGAGTACGCAAACATCCAAAAAGGTGTGCTCGTGCAGTCGGCACTGATGAAGCTTCTGCTGCAGCAGAAGGCAGAGTCCCTCATAGAGGCGAGCAACACTACCTCCACAGTGCAGATCCTCGACGCCGCCGAGCCGCCGGAGAAGCCGGCAAGACCACGACGCCTGCTCATCGTCTTTGTCGCCGCCATCCTCAGCGCCTTTGCCAGCGTCGTCTACGTGCTCGCCTCCACCTATGTCAGCGTCCTGCGCGATCGTTGGAACGCCGAGTACGCCACCCGGATGGCCGATGGCTGATCGCCTGAGCGTCCGGGTTGTCCGCAACACCACCGTGCCCCTGCCCGAGTACGAGACCTCGGACAGCGCCGGTCTCGACTTGCGTGCTCATCTCGAAGCGCCGGTGACTCTCGCCCCCGGAGAACGCCGCCTGGTACCTTCCGGACTGCGCCTCGAGATCCCCACTGGCTACGAGGCCCAGGTACGCCCGAGATCCGGCCTCGCCCTCAAACGCGGCCTCACCATCGTCAACAGCCCCGGCACCGTCGACGCCGACTACCGCGGCGACGTGGGCGTCATCCTCATCAACCACTCCAACGAGCCTCAGAACATCGAGCCCGGCGAAAGAATCGCCCAGCTCGTCTTTGCCCCAGTGACCCAAATCGAGTGGGAGGAAGTGAAAGAGCTGGCGGACAGCGAGAGAGGTGCGGGCGGCTTCGGCTCAACGGGGAAACGCTAGCATCGCAGTGGGGAAACGCTAGCATCGCAGTTACGACGTTAGATCGAACGGTTCAGCACCTGAACCGTGAATGTGGATCCGTCGGGAAGTAGTTCGGCAGTTACACGTGTATCATCTATATGCTGAACCGAGATGAGAGCCCCTTCAAGCGCGCCGACGGCGTACTTACTCCGAATCATAATCGTCAAGGGCTGATCGTAGATGTTGTCTGGTAGCTGGTCGTCTACGTGTACTTGCAGCACCGTCGCATCGCGGGTCCCTGAGATGTCGGTGATCGAGAATCTCACCGATGCCCTTTCTGCGAGATAGCAGGCCGCGGCATCCATATTGGCGCTCCAGAAGTCTCTCGCGATGATCGCGTCGAGGTCCCTGAGAAAATCCTTGATGGGGTAGTAACTCCAACCTTCGGGAATACCGATGGCGTGATACATCAGGATGATCCACGCCGTCCGCTCTACGGCTTCGTCGAGGATTGGCACCAGTTTCTCGTGCACGTCGATGTACTGGAATGAGGCGTTGCCCATGATCACCGATGGCAGGAAGTACCAGTTGTCGGGCTCGGCCAACTCTCCAGGAGCGATGAAGTAATCTTCCCGTTGCAAAGTCGACCCACGCGCACATATGAAACCTGCAAGCCGATTGGCGGCTTGGGTCGACCGGCGTTTGCCGGAGCTACCTGGATAGGCGTAGGCCTTGGGCTCCAGACCCCATTCACGCATTAGCCGGAAGTTTGTACTGAAGGAGTCGTAGGCGGGTTCGAAATCCATGGTGTCGTGCAAGGCATGCGTGTGGCCATGTCCGAAAAAACGGATCCCGTGAGGCATCAGATCGCGCTTGTACAAGTCGATCCAGTGATGCATTTCGGGCTTGGCAAAGATCCAGCTGACAAGTTCGAGATCCAGCCGCAGACCTCGCTCGATCACTGCGTCAGTGGCCAGATGGTGGTTGTCGTGGAGGCCCCAGGGAGCGTCATAGGTAAGTGAAATCGCCGCATGGGCCCCACCACTCCACTTGAGCGCTGTAACCGTGAGTACCGTGTCTGTACCCTGGACAACAGCCGTGAGCCCATCTGTTGTCGTCGTGTAATACGACGGCGAGAATGCGACGGGGCTGTCACATCCGGCGCCGAAGAGACTAGCGACAAGCAGTGCGAGACGAGCCGTGCTTCGAGGTACGGTCTCGATGCAGGCCTGACGGACAGAGCGACAGCCCTTTATCGGAATTTTCTAGCCGCTGCTAAGGTCCTTCCGCTTCCTACTGCTGGCACGGAATCGGACCATCATCCTCCGCTCATTGCGGCCAGGAAGTGCACCTCACTGGCCTCGCCCACCTTCTTGCGCAGTCCCTCGTTGGAGATCTCTCCGTCCACGCTCACCGCGATGTCCGGCCGGACCCGATCCTCCTCCGGCTCCACCACTCGCGACCACACTCCGGGAAACTTCGCTTCCAGATCCTCGATCACCTCGCGCACCGTAGACCCCGAAACCTCCACTTGCTGGACTCCACCTGTCAGCCTCCCACGCCAAGGCGTGGGAATCCACACGGTGGGCATAATTCAGCTGCCTCCGCCCACCGCCAACGCGTCCTGTCCCACCGCTGCCACCACCCGGTCCGGCTTCATGGGCAGCTCGCACAGCTGCAGTCCGACGGCATCGTTGATTGCTGAGGCGATCGCCGCCGGGGGCGGTGCGATGTTGGCCTCGCCAACACCGCGCACCCCGTAGGGGTGACCCGGGTTTGGCACCTCAATGATGACGGTATCGATCATCGGCAGGTCGAGCGCGGTGGGCACACGGTAGTCGAGCAGCGACGAGTTCGCCATGACACCATCATCGCCGTAGAAGTACTCCTCGTTCAGCGCCCAGCCGATGCCTTGGACGCTACCGCCCTGCATCTGTCCTTCCACGTAGCTAGGATGGATCGCCTTGCCGGCGTCCTGGAATACAGTGAAGCGCAGGATCTCGACCTTCCCCGTTTCCGAGTCGACCTCAACGTCGACGATATTTCCGGCGAAGGAGCCGCCCACACCCGAAGCGGGATCCACGGTGGCGCGACCCACGACGGGGCCGCCGGTGTCGCCGATACGGCCGGCGAGTTCCTTGAAAGTCATGCTCTTGGAGTTGTGCGTAGTGCGGAAGGTGCCATCCTCAAACTCGACCTGATCTTGCCCGACCTCCCAGACCTTGGCAGCGCGCTCGATCATTTGCCGCTTCACATCCTGGGCGGCCTCGTAGGCCGCCCAACCGGTGGCGTAGGTGACCCGGCTGCCGCCAGTGACGTCGGTGTAGCCGATGGTGCTGGTATCCCCCACCATGGGATTCACATCCTCGGCAGCCAGGCCGAGGGCCTCAGCAAACTGCATGGCGATGGAAGTGCGGCTGCCGCCGATGTCAGTGGAGCCCTCCACCAACTGAACGGTGCCGTCGTTGTTCACACTCGCCGTGACCGCTGACTTCAGGCCTACATTGAACCAATAGCCTACCGCCACGCCACGACCTGAGTTGGATCCTGCCAGCGGGGCCTTGTAGTGATCGTGGTGGCGCATCGCTTCGAGCGTCTCTTTACAGCCGATGCGCGGGTAGACGAGGCCGTCGGAGCGACGCATACCTTCGGCCGCCGTATTTTGCAGGCGCAGATCGAGACGGTCCTTGCCGAGCTTCTCCGCCAACTCGTCCATCACTTTCTCGGTCGCGAAAGCGACTTGGGTGGAACCCGGTGCACGGTAGGCGAAACTACGCGGCTTATTCACCACCACGTCGAAAAACTCGACGCGGGCGTTGGGGATGTCGTAGCAGGCGAACACGCACATTGCCGCCGCTCCTACGGGACAACCTGGATAGCCGCCGGACTCGAAGGCGATGTAGGCGTCAGCAGCGACCAAGTTGCCGTCGGAGTCGGCGCCCATTCTAACCTTGATGTAGGATCCTGGCGTGGGCCCGGTGCTCTCGAACACGTCGGCGCGGGTCATAATTAACTTCACCGGGTGTCCAGACTGCCGCGAAAGCAGCGCTGCTGTTGGCTCGAGGTAGGTCGGGATCTTACCGCCGAAGCCGCCACCGATCTCTTGGGGAATCACCCGCACCTTGGAGATGGGTACGCCGAGCACGGCCGCCACCTGCTTCTGCAGAGTGAAAGAACCCTGTGTGCTCGACCAAATCGTGATGTGGCCGTCCGCATTCCAAACGGCGGTGCCATTGTGGGGCTCGATATACCCCTGGTGCACGGTAGCGGTGCTCACCTTGGTCTCGGCCACCACCTGGGCCTTGGAGAAACCCTCTTCGATGTTGCCAAGCTCGTGCAATGAACGGCTAGCGATATTGCTCTTCTTGCCTGTGTCCTCGCCGAGATCCTGCATGGTGATGCTGTCGTGGAGAAGCGGCGCGTCGTCCTTCATCGCCTCGAGCACATCGAGCACGGGAGGCAGCACTTCGTAGTCGACCTCAATGAGGTCGAGGGCATCGTCCGCGATGTGCAGGGATGTCGCCGCCACCGCCGCCACCGGGTGGCCACGATAGAGCACCTTGTCAGTGGCCAGCACGTTGTCGCGTAGGTGCTTGATGCGAGCCGGGCCTTCGCCCAGGTCGACGATCTCGTCAGCAGACGTCACCGGCAGGTCACCGCCGGTTACCACCGCCTTTACCCCGTCGAGGGCCTCCGCCTTGCTGGTATCGACGCTCTTGACGCGAGCGTGGGCATGGGGACTGCGCAATACTTGCCCGTACAACATCCCCGCCAGCCGAGTATCGCCACCGTAAATCGCCCGTCCTGTCACTTTGTCGGTCCCATCGTGCCGGATCGGCCGAGTACCGACGACCTTGTAATCATCCTTGCCGAAGCTGCGGATCTCTCCGCCCTGGTTCGCAGACATGGTGCTCAATTCTCGCTCAGCGCAATGGGCCCATCGGCGATGGACCCTGTAGAGAAAGAGCGCCGGAGATCAACCCTGTTGTCTCCGGCGCCCAAGTGGGTCGAATTACTCACTCTCCTGCCGATCAGCTCCCTGCCACGTCGAGCACGGCGCGCACGATCTTGTCGTAGCCCGTGCAACGGCAGAGATTGCCCGCTAACCAGTGGCGTATCTCGTGCTCGCTAGGGTTGGGATTGGCGTCCAGCAGTGCCTTGCTGGCCACCAGAAAACCCGGCGTGCAGATGCCGCACTGCAGGCTCGCATGCTCGAGAAACTTCTGCTGCAGGGGGTGCAAACCATCGGCGGATGCCAAGCCCTCGACGGTGGCGATCTCCTTGTTCTGCGCCTCGGGGGCCAAGACCAGGCAGGAGTCGACGAGCACGCCATCGAGGGTGACACTGCAAGCGCCGCAATTGCCGTCGTTGCAGCCTTCCTTGGTGCCGGTGAATCCGAGTTCTTCGCGCAACACCTCGAGCAGGCTTTGGCGGGGCTCACATAAGAATTCGGTAGGTTCGCCGTTGATCGTGCACTGTACGTGAATTTTGCTCATAATGGTTTATTGTCCGGGCTCCTGGAAGCCTATAGTTGGTAGACGGGGTGGCCATTTTCCTGCACGGCCGTAGGCACGAACTCGCCCTTGGCACGCTTTACCGCACCGATCAGGGCCCGTTTCGTGAGCACACCCACCAAATGGGTGCGGAACTCCGCTGGCCCGCGCATGTCACTGATCGGGTGCGCTGAGCTCTTCGCTTCCTCGGCAGCGGCAACAATGGTCTCTTCGTTAACCGGTTGGCCGGCGAGCATCTCGCCGGCGCTAGCCGCCACAACCGGCGTTGGGGCCACCGCGCCCAAGGAGATACGTGCCCTCTTGAACGTGCGCTTGGAACCGCGGCCGCCAAGCTCGACGTATGCGCCAACACCGACGACTGCGATGTCCATCTCGTTGCGAGGGATGAAGCGCAGGTAGTGGGCGCTGGAATTCGGCTTGTTCGGCGGGATCTGGATGGAGACCAGCAATTCCCCCGGCTTCAGGGCGTTCTTGCCGGGAGCCACGCAGAATTCGGAGACCGGGATCTTGCGCTTGCCGTCAGGGCCGGTCACCTCGGCGGTAGCGCCATAAACGATGAGCGTTGGGATGGTGTCGCCGCTTGGAGTGGCGTTGCAGAGATTGCCGCCAACGCTGGCCCGACCTTGGATCTGAATGCCACCGACGATCATGGCGGAATCGATGAGCGCTGGGTAGCGCTCCTGCACCTCGGGATCGGTGTAGATCCGGTGACAGGGCACGGCAGCCCCGAGGCGCAGCCCTCGGCGAGGGCTGATTGACAGCTCGTTGACTTCCGGGATGTGCTTGATATCGACCACGCGCTCGGGCTGGAACCGCTTGTTGCGCATGTGCACGATGAGGTCCGTGCCTCCGGCCAGCACCCGGGAGTCCTCACCCTTCTCGGCGAGCAGCTTGACCGCCTCTCGCATGGTGGCGGGTGCGGTGTACTCAAAATTCTTCAACGAAGCCTGCTCCTGTGGTGAATTCCTTTATGTGTGCGGTGTGCGGTGGCGGTAAGATACCCCGACCCCGGTAGCTGTCAACCAGGTTCCACTATATAAGTCGCAGCAAGTCAAGTCGCAGTAAGTCAAGTCGCAGCCGATCGGCTACGCACAAAGAACGCCTCGAAAAAGCATCAGAGGCTGCTGCCTCTGCATGGGCGGCAGTGGATCTGGCTGACGATCAGCCCACGGGATTGGGCATGAGGTGGGTATCCACCTTCTCGTCACGCGCTTTGGCACGCTGTATCCAGCCAAGGATGACGTCAAGATTTTTCATACCCGCCGGCACCCCTAACAAAATGATGCAGGTCGCGAACATGATGCCGAAACCCAAGCTAACCGCCATAGGGATGAGGAACTGGGCCTGAACGCTCTTCTCCATGATCATGGGCAACAGGGCAAAGAACGTGGTCAGCGAGGTCAACAGGATCGGACGGAAGCGCTGCTTGCCTGCCTCCACCAGAGCCGCGTCGCGCTCCAAGCCGCCCGCGCGCAGCTGGTTGTAGAAGGTGAGCAGGATCAGTGAGTCGTTCACCACTACTCCGGACAGAGCGACGATGCCGAACAGGCTCAACAGCGCCAGGTCGAGGCCCATGATCACGTGGCCCCACACGGCGCCGATCATGCCGAAAGGGATAGCGCTCATGATGACCAAAGGCTGGGTGTAGGAGCGAAAGGGGATGGCCAGCAAGGCGTAAATTGCAAGCATGGCCACTAGGAAACCTTGGCCAAGGCTGGCGAAGGACTCGGACTGCTCGCGCTGTTCGCCCTCGAAGCTGTAGCGCAGACCTGGGTAGTCCTCCACGAGCCGGGGTAGAAAGCGGGTCTGCAGATCGGAGTTGATGTCGGTGGCGTTGGCGGCGTTGTCGTCGATATCAGCCGAAACGGTGACGATGCGCTGACCGTCACTACGCTGGATGGTGGCGTAGCCGTAGCCCACGTCAACCTCGGCGACGTAGGAGAATGCCACCTCACTGCCGTCGGTCGTGCGGATGCGCATACTCTCGATGTCAGAAAGGTCGCGCCGCTCCGACTCGGGATAGCGTACCATGACCCGGGCGTCGTCGCGACCACGCTGGATGCGCAAGGCCTGCGCCCCGTAGAACCCCTCACGCACCTGACGGGCCAGGCCCTCTGTGGTAAGCCCCAATCCCCGCGCCTGGGGCTTGAGGTCTAGCTTCATCTCCAGCTTGCCCTCTTGGAAGCTATCCTGGATCTCGCGAGTGCCAGGGTAGTTGGCGATCTCCTCTTTAAGTCGTGACACCGCCGCCAGCAGCTGATCGAAGTCCTGGTGCGCCAGCTGCAACTCGATGGCATTGCCCGCAGAGAAAATCGTCGCTTTGTAGATCACCGAGCGCGGCCCGGGGATCTCGCCAGCGCGCTCGCGGATGCGGTCGGATATCTCGGCACTGGGGATGTTGCGCTCTTCCGAGGGCATGAGCTCGATGGTGATCTCCGCGAGATGCGCCTGGCCTCCACCTCCGCTGCCGGCGGCCGACATCGCCGTGAATCGGCCCATGGGTGTATCACCGATAATGCTGTAGACGTTGCGGTAGACCGACCCCCCGTCACGCTCGGCGTCGTATTCGTCGCGCGCTGCTAGCGTTGCGATCTCGATTTTCTCGACCACCCGGCGAGTTTCATCGATGGTCGCACCTTCCGGCATCTGCACAGAGATGGTCAGGATATCGGAGTCGATAGAGGGCATAAATACAAACTTGATGTGTCCGCCAGCGATCCATCCGACCGTGATTAGCATCATCGACAGGGCGATGGCGGTGATCACCATCGGTTTCTGCACTGCCCTCCGCACCGCGCCAGCGTACCAGTGGTCGATGACCCAACGCATGGCGCGGTTGGCCCGCCGTGCGACGCGGCGGTGAAAGGCCAGAGGTGCCGCCAGCAGGCGCCCAAACAGCTGGGACGGAAGTCCCGGCCGCGAGGACAGGTGCGCCGGCAGGATGTACAGGGCCTCCACCAGCGACAGCAGCAGCACCGAGATCACGATGATTGGGATGACCACCATAAACTTGCCCATCAAGCCATCGACAAAGGCCAAAGGCAGAAAGGCAGCCACCGAGGTGAGGATAGTGAAAAACACGGGTTTCCCGACTTCGAGCACCCCGTCGATGGCAGCGTCGATGAAGCTCTTACCCCGTTCGCGATGGGCGAAGATGTTCTCCCCCACGACGATCGCGTCGTCCACCACAATGCCGAGGGCAACGATGAAGGCGAATAGCGACAGCATGTTGATGGACGCCCCGGTGGGTTCGATGAGCAAGAAGCTGCCTAGGAAAGAGATGGGAATGCCCATCATCACCCAGAACGCGAGGCGCAAGTCCAAGAACAGGCTCAGGCAGATGAACACGAAGAGGAGACCGAGCTCGGCATTGCGGATCAGCAAGTCGAGGCGACTGCGCAGCAGTCGGGCGTCATCGCGCACGTAGTCGATGGAGATGCCTTCTGGCATGCGCGACCTATTGGCCGCCACATAGGCCTTGGCCTGGTCGGAGATTTCCAGGGCACTCTCGCCTCCGGTGCGGTAGACCTGCACCACTGCCGCCGGACGACCGTTGAAGCGTGACTCGAGGTCGCTGTCCTCGAAGCCGTCCACAACCGCAGCGATCTCTCCGAGTAGGAGTGTCGTCCCATCGGGTTGAGCGTAGACAACGAGATCCTCGTAATCGCGCCCGTCGTAACGCAGACCCTGGGTACGCAGCAACACTTCCCCCTGATCTCCGCGCACGGAGCCAGCTGGTAGATCGAGACTGGTTCGGCGCACGATGCCAGCGATCTGAGAGAGCGTGAGGCTGTGCCGGCGCAGTGCCGCCTCTGAGACCTCGATGGAAATCTCGTCCGTGCGCACTCCCAGCAACTCTACCTGCGAGATGCCAGCGGTGCGCAGATCCTCGCGCACCCGCTCTGCGGCCACTTTCAGAGCCTTCTCTGAGACGTGACCGTGAACGAGGATGTCAATGACGCGGTTGCGCCGCAGCATTTCCTTGACGACCGGCTCTTCGGTCTCGGCGGGGAAGGTGTCGATGCGGTCAATTTCGTTTTTCACCTTGTCTAGCACCTGATCCATTTCGGCATCGAGCTCTATTTCGAGGGTGACCATGCCCATACCCTCGGCGGCGGTGGAGCGTACCTTGCGAATACCTTCGAGACCGGTGATGCGCTCCTCGATGCGGCGCACCACGCCGTCCTCGACATCGGCGGGACTGGCACCTAGGTAGGGAACGTTGATCTGAATCTGGTCGAGATCAAACTCGGGAAAGGTCTCCTTCTTCATCTTCACCACGCTCAACACGCCGGTGAACATGACGAAGACCATTAACAGGTTGGCGGCGACGTGATTGCGCGCCATCCAGGTAACGGAACGGTTCATAGCGGTTGCCCTCCCTCGCTAACAGCCAGGGCCGAGGCAGCCCCACCGCCACTGCCGGTAGACAGGCGCACCTTCATGCCATCCGTGACGCCCTTCAGTTGAGTGGTGATTACTTGGTCGCTGGGCTCGAGGTCGGCGCGGATCAGCACTTCGCCGCGGCTAGCTCGCACCATCTCGACATTGCGGATGCGCAGATTGCCACCGGGACGGGTGATCCAGATCGTGTTGCCTTCGTGCAATGCAGAGCGGGGAATACGACGGACACCGGCGACTTCACGCCCGGCGATCTCCACGTCGGTGAACAGCCCGACCACCAGAGGCGCCGTTCCGCCGGTACCACCGTAGGGATCGTCCACCTCGACGACAAGACGCACCATGCGGCTGCGCGGGTCCACCTCCCCGGCGTCGCGGACGACGCGGCCCGTCCATTCGTGGTCGCGCCCCGCGTAGCGAGCACGGACGCGCACCGGCGGAGGCTCGGATTTGGCCTGCCGATCACGGTCCGGCTGAGAGATCATCAGCTCCCATGACGTAACCTGGGCGCCGGCGACGGGGACGTCGATGAAAGCGAGGTCCCCGTCCGGCACGGGAACGACAATCTCCGCCTTCTCGATGCTGTAGAGATGGGCCACGGGCATACCTGGGTTCACGTACTGGCCGGCCTCAAGCTGGGTGGCGCGCACTCGGCCACTAAAGGGGGCCTTGAGTTCGGTGCGCTCGAGCCGTAGCCGGACCTCGCGCAAGCGCGCCTCTGCCGCTTTGAGTTCCGCTGCTGCAGAGCGCTGCTGCGGTAGTTGCAACACCAGGGGCTCGGGCTCGACATCGACCCCTTCGGGGGCCAGGCGTTCCCACTCATCCCGGGCGATGGCGGCTTCGCCGTGGACGATGTCGAGGCGGTAACGAGCCTGAGCCACCTGAGCCTCGGCCTGGTCGAGGGCGAGCTGGTAATCCTCGGGATCGATGCGGGCGAGCACGTCTCCGCGCTCGAAGAACGCCCCTGTCTCAAGCTTGTCGGAAGTCCACACCACAACGCCGTTCACTTGCGGAACCAGATCGATTTCGCGATCAGGCTGCACAGTGCCCTGAGCTTCTACAGCAATCCGAAGCGTAGTTTCCGGGGCTGCGATCGCCTCTACCAGTGGCCCCTGGTGGGGACGCTCGATCCGCTTGGGAGCTTGGCGCATCGAGCTGAGCACGTGAAAGCCCACCACGCCGATCGCGAGGATACCGAGGGGAATGAGAAAACTCTTCAGCTTCTGCATCGTCAATCTCTTCAAGAGTTGTCGGGAGGATTGTCGAAGCGAAAGCCGCCTCCGAGGGCTACGTGCAGGCTGACGCGGGCTTCTAGTCGTTGTCGTTGCACCGTCAGCAGCTGACTGCGGGCTTCGAAGGTCCGGCGTTGCGCGTCCAGGTAGGCGATGAGGTCGCTGAGTCCGTGCCGGTAGCGGTGCTGGGAAAGACGCTCTGCGGCAGCCGCCTGCCGGGAGGCAATGCGCAGCGCTGCCTCCTGCTCGGTTAGCAGCTGCTCTGCAACCAAGGCCTGCTCGACCTCGGCGAAGGCGGTCAGTACTCGCTGGGCGTAACTGGCGATCTCCTGCTCCTTGCCGGCGACCGCGGCGTCCACTTGGCGGCGTAGACGGCCGCCCTGAAACAGTGGCATGGTGATGTTTCCGATGAGGTTCCAAACCGCGAAGTCACCGTCGAGCAAGTCGCCGAGATCTTCGCTAGAGCGGCCCGCCGACCCGGTGAGACTGATGCGAGGCAACAGGGCGCGGCGAGCTTCCCCCAGAAGCAGGTCCGCCGCTACCAGCCGGCGCTCTGCCGCCGCCAGGTCGGGGCGACGGGAAACCAGCTGCGCCGGCAGTCCGGAAGGGATCGCCTGAGGCATCGGGGGCAACTGCTCGCTGATTTCGATCTCGGCGGCGGGGTAGCGACCCAGCAGTAGCTCGAGCTGACGCACGGCGGTATCGTGGGCGCGGCGGCGCAGGGCCAGCGCCGCCCGGGTTCCGGCGAGATTGGATTCGGCGAGGCGCACGTCGAAGGACGGACGCAGTCCCCGCTCGTAACGAGCGCGGATCTGCAGGGTGGACACCTCCAGATTGTTCGTCGTTGCCTCCAACAGCTCCACTTGGAGGCGACTGTCTATTGCGTTGTAAAACGCACGCACAATCTTCGCTTGCAGCGACAGCCTCGCTCCCGCCAGGTCGGCGGCAGCAGCTTGGGCGTCGGCGATGGCCTTGGCGGCGCCGGATCGCAGCCGACCCCAAAGGTCGAGCTCCCAGCTTGCGCTCAGCGTGGCTTTATAGGTGGTCGTCGTCGTCGAGCCTCCACCTCCCGGGATGGGGAAACCGATGAAGTTGCGCTTGTTGCGGCTCGCGTCGCCGCCGGCCTGGATCTGCGGCAGGGTAGTGGCGCCAGCGATACGGGCGGCTGCCACCGCCCGATCGACACGGGCCACAGCGGCGGCCAGATCGTGGTTGTGTGCCAAACCCTCTTCGACGAGAGCAGCGAGCCGTTCATCACCCATCGAGGTCCACCACTGGGCGTCGGTTGCCAAACTCGCAGGAAGGCCATCGGTGGTGGCCAGCGCCGTCCACATCTCGGGCAAGCCTGCGGGCGGGTCGGGGTGCTGTAGAGCCGGGGGCGTCGTGCAGTTCAAGATGATCGCGGGCAAACAGAGAGGAATGAGACGCCGGATCATGGTGCGGCCGTCTCTTTGACCGAGGCACGCAGGCCGGCGCCTGTGTAGCTAATGAGTCGGTGAATAGTGCCTTCCACATCCGCCGGGTCGCAGCGCCCATGAGACATGCGCTCTATGAGATGGCTGCCACCGGCGGTGTGCATGAGGGAGCCCAACAGGAAGTGGAGCCGCCACATGAGCTCGACCTCGTCGAGCTCGGGCAGGGCTCGCTGAAAGGCAGCGGGGAACCGCTGGCGGACCTCGTCGAACTGGGCCATTACCGGGGCCAGCTCCCGAGCCGGTTCAGAGTAGATGCGGCCCATGAGACACATGAAGGGCTCCCCCTGACTGCGATTCTGACGCAATCGTAGAGCCGGCCCGATGAAGGCTTCCAGCAAGCTCTCCAGTTCCGGGGGCCCGTCTCCGGCGGCAGCTTCGCATTCATCGAGCAGGCGCAGCCGCTCGGCGTTGAGGGGTTGAACGCGGCGACCGTACACCGCACTGACCAAGCCCTCTTTGGAGCCGAAGTGGTAGTGGACGGCAGCCAGGTTGACGCCAGCTTCATCCGTGAGAGCGCGCAGACTAGTGCGGGCGATGCCGTGGCGGGCGAAGAGACGCTCGGCGGCTTCGATGATGCGGTCTGCCGTGTCTTTGGTGTCGGAAGGAGTCATGTTGCGGATCGCGATGGCATCTTGCCTCTCAATAGCGCACCTGTTTAAAGCAAACGACCGTTTGAATTCTGGTCAAGGGATTCGCCTTCCCAAGACAGATCGGGAGTTCAGTCGCTCGCGAAACGCTGGAACTCCGCTTCCAGCGAATCTGCCGTCAGCGGTACATCGAGCACGAGGAATGCGTGGCGGAGGCTCAGGTGGTCGGTGGAGGCGATCTCCAGATCGCCCGACTGCAGCGGACCTGTTCCGAGCAGATTCTTGCGGGTGAACCAGGTCACCGGGTGACGGGGGTTCCGGGGGTGGTCGAAGAGGGCCACCATGCCCCCGGCGGCACCCGAGGCGGCCACCCATCGGGCTGGCTGCTTCATGATCGCCTCATGGCCAACCCGTCCCTCGCTGCAGATGTGGTGAGCTTCTGCGAAGGGAGGGCCCATGCGCAAAACGAGACCGCTGTAACCGGCTTTCGCGCGGCTGCCCCCCAAAGTCAAGGAGCTAGATGTCGGCGTGATCGTCGATTCGATCGTCCACCGGTACCCGCCTTTGCACAGCTCAAAAGACAGGTCCCGAGTCTCGCAGGCGAGCTCTCCATCCTCCGCGTCGAGCCAGGTCAGATGCTCGCGCAGCCCGACCTGCGAACCGGACTCAATCAACTCTCTGAAGCAATCGTGGCGTTGAACCCCGTGTATGGGCCCGTCCTCGATCTCGTACTTGCCGCTGGCCGGCTGGTAGCGGTTGCCCCCCCAGAGGTTGGCATCGTTGGCGTGCACCCACCCGAAGAACAGCCCGGTGTGCCATGTGTGGTCCGCCGGACGATATTCGGTGATCAACTGCCCCGAGCTGTCATAGATGGGAGCAAAGCAAGGCTTTGGGGAATCCGTGCACGGCAGCTCTTCGCAAGCCCGGTAAAGCGTCAGCGGACGCTCGCCGTGGTAGAGCTCGAAGCCGAGTAGATTCGGCCGCAGGGAGAGCTCATTCACTTGTCCCTCCGGGGGACCGTTCGGACTCTTTGTGAGAGATCGAGCCGTCTCGGAACCACTCGATCGTCCGCCGCAGGCCATCGTCGGGCATGACCGTGGGCTCCCACTTCAACAGGGTGCGCGCCCGCGTGACATCGGGCAGACGATTCTTGGGATCGGCTCCCAACCCGTCGGGGATGGGCTGCAGTACCACCTTACTCGAACTGCCGGTGAACTCGATGATCTTCTCCGCCAGCACCTTCATGGAGATCTCCACCGGGTTGCCGATGTTCACCGGCTCGTTGATATCGGAGTCCATGAGCTTACAAATACCCACGATGAGATCGCTGACGTAGCCGATGCTGCGAGTCTGGCTGCCGTCGCCATACACGGTGACATCCTCTCCGGCCAGAGCCTGAGTAATGAAGTTGGGGATGGCACGGCCATCGTCGCGGCGCATGCCCGGACCGTAGGTGTTGAAGATTCTGACGATGCGTGTGTCGATACCGTGCAGGCGGTTGTAAGCCATCACCATGGATTCGGCAAAGCGCTTGGCCTCGTCATACACGCCGCGCACGCCGATAGGGTCGACGTTCCCGCAATAGTCCTCGCGCTGAGGGTGCACCTGGGGGTCGCCGTAGACCTCGGAGGTCGAGGCCAGGAAGAATTTGGCGCCTTTGGCGCGAGCCAAACCGAGGGTTTTGTGGGTACCCAGCGCGCCAACTTTGAGGATTCGGATGCCCAGGCGCTCGAAGTCGGCGGGGCTGGCGGGACTGGCAAAATGCATTACGAAGTCGAGGGGGCCCTCGACGTGAATGTACTCGGTGACGTCGTAGTGGATGAAACTGAACCTGTGATTGCCGAGGTGAGCGGCAATATTGTCCGCTCGTCCGGTGAGCAAGTTGTCCATGCACACCACCTCGTAGCCTTTCCTGAGGAAGCAGTCGCAAAGGTGCGAGCCGATAAAACCGGCACCTCCAGTGATGAGAATTCGCATTCGTCCTTCCTAATCGTACGGTTGGGATCCCGATTCTGGTCAGCGCTGCACGATGCCGTCGGCGAGGACGCCCACTATTCGCTCCGCGGCGCAGCCGTCCCAAAGATCGGGTATTCGCGGGTCGAATGACGCCACGGGCTGGCTCACCACCTCCAGAGCCGCAGCGAGAATGCTATCGCCGTCGCAGCCGATCAGGCGGTTCGTACCCTCTGTGATGGTCACCGACCGCTCAGTGTTCTCGCGCATGGTCAGACAGGGCACACCGAGCACGGTGGTTTCCTCCTGGATGCCCCCGGAATCTACCAGCACCAGACGCGCTGCTTCCTGTAGCCGCAGCATGTCCACGTAGCCTACCGGTCCGATAGTCTGCAACCGGGGCGTCTTCAGCAGGGAAGTAAGATCGAACTCCTGCACTCGCTTATGGGTTCGCGGATGCATGGGAAAGACCACGTCGATGTGATCCGACAACCCGGCAACAGCGGTGAGCAGACTGCGCAGACGTGCAGGATCGTCGACGTTGGCGGGTCTATGCATGGTCACGAGCACGTAGCCGCACTCCGTCAGCGACAACCGCTGCAGAATTGCAGACTGTCGCGCCCGCTCACGGAAGCGCATCAGGGTATCGATCATTACGTTGCCCACCCGGAAAATACTGTGCTCGGGCACGTTCTCGGCGCGCAGATTGGCATCGGCATCGGCGGAATGGGTGAACAGCATGTCCGCCATGGCATCGGTCGCCAAGCGGTTAATTTCCTCGGGCATGGTGCGGTCACCGCTGCGCAGTCCGGCCTCGACGTGGGCCACCGGGATCTGTTGGGAAGCTCCGGCCAGAGCTCCAGCCACCGTAGAGGTCGTATCGCCGACGACGATGACGAGCTCCGACTGCCGCTCCGCAAGTAGCTCGCCGAGCTTGATGATGATATCGCCCATCTGTGCTGTCGGGCTGTCGCCACGGGCTTCGAGCATACAGTCCGGGGGTGGCAGTTCGAGATCGTCGAAGAAGATCTGCGACAGGTTGTAGTCGTAGTGCTGACCAGTGTGGACCACGAGGGGCTCGAAGCGGTCCGGGAATTTGCGCAGCTCGGCGGCGATGGGCGCGATCTTGGGAAAGTTGGGTCGCGTCCCAGTGACAAGTAGGATCTTCAAGCGAGGACCGGACCGTGGTTGGCGTTGGGCAGGCAGTGAACAATTTGTTGAATATAGCGAGCCCCGAGTCGGAGCGTCCAAGCCAGCAACCGCTTAAGCCGAGATCCGTGCCGCCGCGCAGACCGCCGTTGACTGCCGGCGTACAGCCGGCCTAGGTTGTTCGATCTTCCCCGTTATGACATCGCCGCCATCGCTCCACCGCCTCTCCGGCTCGAGGACTCATGGACAGCGCTGAGTTCGTCCACCTTCACGGTCACAGTGAATACAGCCTGCTCGACGGCGGTTGTGCCGTTGGTGACATGGCCGGTCTCGCTGCCGAGATAGGCATGCCCGCCCTCGCCATCACCGACCACGGCAACCTCTTCGGCGCCATCGCCCACTACCGTTCCTGCACCGACGCCGGAATCAAGCCGATCCTCGGCTGCGAGGTCTACGTCGCTATCGGCAGCCGGCACGAGCGCAAGGGTGCCCGCGGTCTCACCCACGCCTCAAATCATCTCGTCCTGCATGCCAAGAACCGCACCGGCTGGCAAAATTTGATCAAGCTGGTATCTCGGGGCTACACCGAAGGCTTCTACTACAACCCGCGCATCGACAAGGAGCTACTGCGCCAGCACTCTGAAGGCCTGATCTGCATGTCGGCCTGTGTCAGCGGCGAGGTGGCGCACCTTATGCAGGAGGAGGGAATCAGCGCCGCTGAAGAAGTCGCCCGCGAGTACATGGAGATCTTCGGGGACGATTACTACCTCGAGATCCAACGCCACGGCATCGACATCGAGGAGAAGGTCAACGACGGACTGTTGAAGCTGCACAAAAAGCTTGGCGTGCCGTTGGTGGCGACCAACGACTTTCACTTTCTGCGCGCCGACGATCATCCCTCACACGACGCCTTGGTCTGTATTCAGACCGGCAAGACCCTCAACGACCCCCAGCGCATGTGCTACCCCAAGGGCCTCTACATGAAGAGCCCGCAAGAGATGCAGGCACTATTCAGAGACCTGCCCTCAGCGCTGACCACGAGCGTGGAGATCGTCGAGAAGTGCTCTGTCGAGCTCGAGTTCGGCAAGCTCATTCTGCCCGAGTTCACGATCCCCGAGCAGTTCGAGAACTCCTACGTCTACCTCACTCATCTCGCCCACAAGGGCCTAGCTCGCCGTTACGAGCTTGTAGGCGACGCCCTGCGCGAGCGCGTCGACTACGAGCTCGGGGTGATTCAGAAGACCGGCTTTGTCGACTACTTCCTCATCGTCTGGGACTACGTGCACTTTGCCCGTTCCTCCGGCATTCGCGTCGGTCCCGGCCGAGGCTCCGGCGCCGGTAGCCTGGTTGCCTACAGCCTGGGCATCACAAACTCCGATCCCATCAAGCACAACCTCGTGTTCGAGCGCATGCTCAACCTCGAGCGCGTCAGTCCCCCAGACTTCGACATCGATTTCTCCGACCGTGAGCGTCTGGTGCAATACGTGGTGGACAAGTACGGCGAGACCAACGTTTGCCAGATCATCACCTTCGGAACTATGGGTGCTAAGGCGGTGATCCGCGACGTCGGCCGCGTCCTCGGCATGCCCTTCGGCGACGTCGACGCCATCGCTAAGCTGGTACCCAACGAGCTCAAGATCACCCTCGACACCGCCATCGAAAAGGTACCCGAGCTCAAGAAGATGACCGAGGGCCAAAACGAAGAGAAGCGCACTCTCATCGCCCACGCCCGCAAGCTCGAGGGCCTGGCCCGGCACGCCTCTGTTCACGCCGCCGGCGTGCTCATCGCGCCCAGCGATCTCACCGATTTCGTGCCCCTCTACCGGTCACCGAAGGATGGCAAGATCACCACCCAGTGGGACGGCATCATCTGCGAAGAGCTAGGCTTTATTAAGATGGACTTTCTCGGCCTCAACGAGCTCAACCTCATGGACGAGGCCGAGTGTCTGATCCGTCTCAAGGAACCCGGCTTCGACATCGAGGGAGTGTCCTGGGAGGACGTGAAGACCTTCGAGCTGTTCGGCCACGGTGAAACCGTCGGCGTCTTCCAGTTCGAGTCTTCGGGCATGCGCGAGTATCTCACCCAGCTGAAGCCGGACAAGTTGGGCGACATCATCGCCATGAACGCCCTCTACCGGCCAGGTCCGATGGAAAAGATCCCCGATTACATCGCTCGTAAGCACGGAAGGCAAGAGGTTTGCTACCTGCATCCGGCTCTTCAGCCCATCCTCGCCGAAACCTACGGCATCATCGTTTACCAAGAGCAGGTGCTGCAGATCGCTCAGCGCATGGCCGGTTTCACCTTGGGCTCGGCGGACATTCTGCGTCGTGCCATGGGCAAGAAGAAGCCGGAGGAGATGGCAAAGCAGAAAAAGGCCTTCATCGACGGCTGTCTGGCCAACGACGTGGGTCTCAAGATCGCCGAGGAGATGTTCGCAGAGATGGAGGTGTTCTCCGGCTACGGCTTCAACAAATGCCACGCCGCACCCTACGCAGAGCTCGCATACAAGAACGCCTTCGTCAAGGCGAACTTTCCCGCCGAGTACATGGCGGCGAGCCTAACGACATCGATGAGCGATACCGATAAGGTGACGTTGCTGCTCGATGAGTGCCGGCGCATGGAGATTCCCGTGCTTCCCCCCGACGTCAACGAGAGCGCCATCAACTTCACCCCAACCCCGGACGGCATTCGCTTCGGCATAGCGGCAGTGAAGAACGTCGGTCAGGGAGCGGCGCAATCCATCGTCGACGAACGCATCGCCAATGGCCGCTTTGAGGAGGACCTGTTCGGGTTTTGCGAGCGCCTCGACCTGCGCGCGGTCAACCGTCGGGTTGTCGAGAGCCTAGTCTCCTGCAGCGCCCTGGAATGCCTCGGGGGCCATCGGGCCCAGCAGCTGGAAGCCCTCGACGTGGCCCTGCGCAACGCCCAGGTCGTGCAGGAGGAGCGCGGCCGGGGGCAATTCAGCCTATTCGGTGGAGACTCCTCCGCGCCTGAGCTTGAGCACCGCCTCCACTTGCCGGTTGTGGAAGAGTGGTCGGAGTCGGAAATGCTCTCCCGAGAGCGCGAGCTACTCGGCTTTTACGTGTCCAGTCACCCTCTCAGCCGCTACGAGAAGGACCTACAGCTGTTTACCACCTCCTTATCCGACATCGACGAGGGCAACGACGGCGACCCAATTCGGGTGGGCGGCCTAGTGAGCCGGGTCAGCACCTCCGCGGATCGCAATGGCCATCCCATGGCCTTCGTCACCCTCGAGGATCTGTCCGGGAAGGCCGACGTCGTGTTTTTCGCCGACGCCTACGCCGACAACCGGCACCTGATCATGCCTGACGAGGTGATCCTTATCGAGGGACGGCTGAATCGGCGCAACGGCACCATGGGTGTGCGTGCCGAGAACACCGTCCCCCTCGAGCACTCTCGCGAGCGCCTCACCCGGGCAGTTAATATCGCCCTGCCTGTAGAAAAGGTCTGTGACGAGCTCCTCGATCGCTTGAAGACAGTCTGCGAGCAACACAGTGGCGGTTGCGATCTCGTCGTCCACCTACGCCGCTCCGACGAGGACAATGGCGACCCCACTCGGAGAGCCGTAATCCGCTCACGATCACTGGGCGTCAATCCCAGTGACGAGCTCTTGCGTAAGGTGGAGGATCTCAGTGGATCGGAGCCCCCCTGGCTCACCGCGATTCCCTCCCAGCCCCATTTCTCACGGGCCTGACGCGGTATCCGATGTTAGGCGTGCGCGTCTACCTCTGCGGATCGACAGCGGGGTGTGCTAGCGCCCACCGGCAGTCTGCCTTCTTCCCGAGATAACACCGATGACCTACCTGCTGCCCACAGTCGCCACCCGATTGCTGGTGGCGACTGTTTTCCTCCTCATCCCTGCCGCCTTAATAGCTCAAAGCAAAGGCGGGGAGCCCGGCGCCGGCCTCGGAAAGCGCTACGCCCATTATCTCCCGTGCTGCGAAGTTCAACCTTGAGGCACACAAGGGCTGAGTGGTGATCCTCAATTTCTGGGCAACTTGGCACCTACCCTGCCGCGTCGAGATTCCCTCGCTGATCAAGTTCGACCCTTAACGCGTCTCGATCGTGGGCATTTCACTGGATGCCTACGGAGAACCCGATCAGCTGCGCCGACATGTGGCACAGCTCGTGAAGAAGCACAAGATGAACTATCCCACATACCTCGATCACCGCTTGGAGGTTGCGTAGAGCTTCGACGAGATCGCGCTCTTTGTGCCTGCCGTTCCCTCCACCATCGTCTTCGACACTGAGGGCAGGTGCGCAACAAACACGTCGGACCATCACAGGGGAATCCCCACGAGTTGCTGTCCAATAGAGATTGCAGCGTCATTCGACAGCGCCTGAGGCAGCCCGCGTCATCGGAATCAAAACGGAAACAAGGGGGTTCGCTCACTGGGGCGGCCCCCTGTTTCGTTGGCGGTGGTCAGCGTCCTAGTTGGGATACTCCGATAGGACGTGCTTGCCGTGTCGCTTAACCAAGACCTCTTTGAAGGTCTGAATGGTCGTGTTCTTACGCAGCCGTTCGATGGCTTCCTTCTTCGACATCACCAGCATCGTGCCACTGCGATAGTCGGGAAAACGGCAGAAGCTCGATTTTACTTCCTCGCCAGTAACGCAACACGTATCCTCCACTTCCAGTTCGTGCTGCGTGCCGGGGTCGAAGCCAAAGTCTGTGCCTTCCTCTTCTTCACCTTCTTTTGCTTTGCGGGTGCGACCCATGTGCTCTCCTTGCGCGTCACCTTGCCGGCGCGCCCTATTCTCTACCTATAGAGACAGTCGTTAAGTAAGTGAGGTTCAACAGTATACGGTTTCGCCTCGAGATCGGAAAGGCAGGCGGAGATCAGAACGGTAGGTCGTCGAAGCGGGACAGCACATCGGGCCCATTCTCGGTGACCGCCACCGTGTGCTCAAACTGGGTGGACAGCGAGCCGTCCTTGGTGACCGCCGTCCAATCGTCCTCGAGCACCCGGACGCCGGCTTCGCCGGCGTTGACCATGGGCTCGATAGTGAAGACCATGCCCGCCTGCAGCCGGCGGCCGGTCTGCGGCGTGCCGTAATGGAGCAGCTGCGGCTCTTCGTGGAAGGAACGGCCGATGCCATGACCGCAGTACTCGCGCACGATGGAGAAGCCCGCCGCCTCCACGTGTTGCTGAATGTGGGCCCCCACGTCTCCGAGCCGATAGGCGGCGACGCTGGATTCGAGGCCGATCTCCATGGACTGCTTGGTCGTCTCCATGAGACGCCGCGCCTCGTCATTGGCCTGCTTCATGGCGAAGCTGACATTCATGTCGCCGTGGAACCCGTCCTTTTTCACCGCGATGTCGACGGAGAGGATGTCGCGGTCCGTGATCTGCCGGTCAGAGGGAATGCCGTGCACGACCTCTTCATTCAGGGAAATGCAGATGCTACGCGGATAGCCGCGATAACCTTTTGCGCTGGGCACACCGCCCTGGTCACGGATGTAGCAGTCGGCAATGTCGTCGAGTGTGCTGGTGGTGATCCCCGGTCGCAGGGCATTGCGCACCTGCACCATGGCTTCGGCGGCGATCCGACAACTGGCTCGGATTTGATCGATTTCGCGTGGGGACTTGAGGTGGACCATGGCGAGGGTTCGGCTCGAATGTTGTCGGGGCGCGCACGGAACTCGCTGCCCTATGAGATCTAGAATCACGGTGGCCCCTCAGCATTGTCAAGAAAGACGAAGGTCATGGCGGTGAGCACCATACCAGAGGTCTCAGTGGTAATGCCCGTGTATAACGGTGCCACTACCCTCCCCGAGGCCCTGACGAGTCTGCGCGAGCAGAGCTTCGGTGATTTCGAAATCGTCGTCGTCGACGACGGCTCCAGGGACGAGACACCCCAGGTGCTGGCCGACTGGACCGACGAGCGGGTGCGCGTGATCGAGATTCCCCACTCCGGCATCATCGAGGCGCTGAATGCGGGGCTCAATGCCTGCCGTGGCGAGCTTGTCGCCCGCATGGATGCCGACGATCGCTGCCACCCGACGCGCCTGCAACGGCAGGTGGAGCACCTCCGCGCGGAGCCGGGCCTCAACCTGCTGGCGAGCCGGGTCAACGCCTTCCCGAGTGATGATGTGGCCGAGGGCTTTCGCATCTACTTGGAATGGCAGAACGCCTTAATCACCCACGAGCAGATCTGCCGAGAGATCTTCATCGAGAGTCCCTTCGCCCACCCTACGGTGATGTTCCGGCGAAAGCCGGTGCTGGCCATGGGGGCCTATCAGGAACATGGCTGGGCCGAGGACTACGATCTCTGGCTTCGTATGCACCATCGAGGCTGGTCCTTCGCCAAGCTCCCCGAGGCCCTCGTCGAGTGGCGCGAACACCCCGATCGAGCCACCCGCACCGATTCACGCTACTCCGTGGAAAACTTCCTCCGTGCCAAGGCCCACTACCTCTGCGCCGGCCCCCTGGCTGGGCGGGAGACCATTATCGTCTGGGGCGCCGGCAAGACGGGACGGCGCCTCAGCAAATATCTCATCCGCACCGGGTACGCGCCCGCCGTATTCATCGATGTCGTGCCCGGAAAAATCGGCTCCAAGCTGCGCCAGATCCCCATCATCGGCCCGGATGATCTCGCCGCAGCAAGAGCGCGCCTAGGACAGCCGTTTCTGCTCGTCGCCGTCGCCTCCCGAGGTGCTCGCGAACTGATCCGCGCCGAGCTGGATCGGCAGCATTGGACAGAGGGTGTGGACTATCTCTGCGTGGCGTGAGCGGACCGACGCGGCGCGCGACATTCGCCGTACCGCCGTGTTGTTTTTCGTTGCGGTTTCGAAACGGGCTTGTTATCAATGGCGTATACGTCGTGTCGGGGCCCGCCGTCCCGCCACTCGGTCTGGGAGGATCCAATGTGGATGCGCTCCAAAGGATTGACGCTCGCCAGGGCGACATCACTGTCGAGCAGGTGGATGCCATCGTCAACGCCGCCAATTCCTCGCTGTTGGGGGGTGGGGGTGTCGACGGCGCCATCCATCGCGCCGCCGGACCGGAGTTGCTGGCGGAGTGCCGCAGGCTCGGGGGCTGCTCCACGGGCCAAGCACGAATCACTGGCGGCTACCGGCTGCCGGCAACTCACATCATCCACACGGTCGGACCGGTGTACCGCGGCTCCGACCAGGATCCTCTGCTCCTCGCTTCCTCCTACCGCAACAGTCTGGCGCTGGCCGTCGAGCACGACCTCGAATCTATCGCCTTCCCTGCCATCAGTTGTGGCATCTACAGCTACCCCATCGAACAAGCGTGCAGTGTCGCCCTGGAGACAACTCTGCAATATCTGGCGGGGGCCACCATCCCCCGACGGGTAGTCTTCATTCTGCACAGCGCCGCCAATCTCGCGGTCTACGAACACCAGATCTCCCAGATGCACCTCTCGTAGAGCCGGCTCGTTCCAGCTCTACGGCCCCTGAATGAGGGGTGAACGGATTTCCCCACGACGCCGATCTATACGGACCAGATCGGGAACAGGTAAACCTCTCCCCGTCTGTGGAAGGAGGATGTGTCTTGGAACCCATCAGTTATGTGGATCTGAGCAACGGTGAACGTGAAACTCTCTTCTTCTTTCTCCTCAACGCTTACCTGCAGTCGCGAATCGAGACCGACTGCGAGTCGAATGGCGATGAGGAGGTGAACGTATACATCGCGGGGCTGTTGGAATCTCTCGTGGATGGGACGTTCTACGCGACGCATGCCGACGTCCTGGCAACCTCGGCCGTCGACGTGACCCAACGTGCGCAGGAGCGCAACACCGATCGCGACAAGGCACAGGTGTACCGATCCAATGCTGATCACCGCTTCATCGCGTTTGGTCTATTCGACGGCTGGGGCGAGTACCAGTCCCGGCACCGGCTAGAGACAACCCCGCGGGAGTCTTACCTGAAGGAAGCGCAGCAGCTTTACGCTTGGGCGGCCTTGTTCTGTGCGCGCATGCCCAAGCGCTATCACGGACTGGCGCAGACTCTGGAGAAGATGACCGAAGGCTTTGACACCTATCTGGGGGTGCTAAACCACATGGCCAGCAATCACCTCGATTTCCTGCCACGTCTGTCCGTGGGCGAGGCCTTCCATCTCGAACGCTCTGCCCATCAGGCGTCCTTGCCCAAGATTGAGGAGTACGCCCTCGATCTCATGCTCGACGCCTACAACCGCTGGCGTTCAGCACCGTCAGAGCAGACGCGCCAGGACTTCCTGCAGCAAAGCGCACCCTACCGCGAGCTGCGGCGGGACTTCGACCCACCAGCGCTGCTAAACTAGAGCCGCCACAGGGCCTTGGACGGTGTCGTGGCCATTCTCTCCCTCTCCTGCAGCCGGGCACAGCTACATGCCCAGGCCGAGGATCTTGCGGGTGATGCGCGGTAGCTTGTGGTAGTTGCGTAGCTCGTATCGATTGCCCTCGGCGTCCTCGATCAGAGCGCGATTGCTCGACAGAATGCGGATCTTGCTGCGATAGCCGCGGATTTCGATGTGACGAGACCCGCTGCTGGTTTCGATGTCGGCCTGCAGCACCCCGAATGCCTCGGTGAGGTTGTCGATGTCGGTGATCACCGGCAGGAAATAGGTCCGGCCCAGCTCCTCACGCAGCGCCTCCGCGGTTTGGGTGTCGAGGTCGCCGACGCGCTCGACGACGCCGATTTCCGAGCCGTCGCTGGCGAACAGTCCGATGAATTCGAAAGGAGATTCTAAGGGGAAGGCGCGACGCACCTTGACGCCTTCGTAATTGTCATCGCCGAGAGTGACTGTCAGACCACCGTCGTCGGCGCGTTGGGCCCGCAACGCGCTGGCATCAAGCATGGCGTCGGTGGGCATGCATGCGGATTCGCTCACAGAGCTCTCACTTTCGACAGCTCTGTCTGCATGTCCACGAGTCGTCGGTAGACGCCCTCCTTCGTGGCTAACAGCTCTTTGTGGGTACCGACTTCGACAATCTGGCCCTTGTCCATCACCAGCAGCCGGTCGGCGTTCTTTAACGTCGACAGTCGGTGAGCGATGGCGATGGTTGTGCGGTTGGCGATGAGCCGCTCCAGCGCCTCCTGGATCTCGTACTCGGTCTGGGTGTCCACCGAGCTCGTCGCCTCGTCGAGAATGAGAATCCTCGGATTGCCGATGAGAGCTCGGGCGATGGAGATGCGCTGGCGCTCGCCCCCGGAGAGTCGTCCGCCGCGCTCCCCGACCTCGGTGTCGTAACCGTCGGGGAAGTTCATGATGAACTGGTGAGCGTTGGCGGCTCGCGCCGCGGCGATGATCTCAGCACGCGTCGCCCGCGGCGTCCCATAGGCGATGTTGTCGGCGATGGATCCCTGAAACAGCAGCGGCTCCTGCAGCACCACGCCGATCTGCGAGCGCAGCTTCCTCTGCTCGAGCTCGGTGATGGAGACACCGTCAATGAGTATCTCGCCATCCGTAGCGTCGTAGAATCGGGAGATCAGGTTTACCAGCGTCGATTTGCCAGCGCCACTGTGACCGACGAGACCGATCATCTCACCGGGCTCGGTGGTGAAAGTCACGGCGTCGAGGATGCGGGCGAAGCCGTCGTAGGTGAAGGAGACGTTGCGGAACTCGATGCGGCCCTCGATGCAGCCCGGATCTTGCGCTCCCGGCAGGTCGAGAATCTCCGGTTCGGTGTCAAGGATCTCGAAGACCCGCTCCGCGGTGGTTGCCGCCGACTCTAGTTGGTCGGAGAGATTGCTCAGGTCGCGCACCGGCCCGTAGAACATGACCATGTAGGCGATGAAGGCCTGTAGCTCACCCAGGGTCAGGGTGTTCTCCAACACCCGGCTACCCCCGAACCACCAGAGGATTACGGATCCTATGGAGGTAATCAGCGCGATGGAGGGCAGAAAGACCGCCTTCATCTTCACCGACTCCATGCGGGATACCCGCAGCTCGCTGTTGCGGCGGTCGAAGCGCTCCACCTCGCGGTCTTCCTGGGCGAAAGTCTTGACCACCTTGACACCGGGAATGGTGTCGGCGAGCAGGCTGTTGAGCACGGAGATGCGCCGCCAGATGGTGTGGAAGACCCAGTGAATACGGTGCCGGTAGATCATCGTCCCCACCACGATGAGCGGTGTCGGCAGCAAGGCGAGAATGGCGAGTTCCCAGTTCATCCAGAGCAGCATGATGCCGATGCCGATCAAGGTCAGGATGGCGATCACCATGTCCTGAAAGCCGGAGGTGATGAAGCCGCGCATACGCTCGGTGTCAGTGGTGACCCGGGTCATGATGCGGCCCGTGCTGTGCCGAGAGTAAAAGCTCAGGGACAGAAACTGCAGGTAGTTGTAGATCTCGGTCTGCAGATCATAGGTGATGCGCTGCCCCAGCCAGCCCAACGTCCACATACGAATACCGCTGACCAAGGCGCGTATCAAGTGCAGACAGAGAAAGGCGCCGACAACCCACAACAGCAGCTTGACGGTTTCCGGAGGCGGTATCTTAGGCGCCTCCGGCGTCAGCACCTGCTTGGGCGTACCGTCGACTACCTGGGTGTAGTTGGTCACCACCGGGACGATGACGTCATCGATGAGGATCTCGTTCAACTTCGGCGGCACCAAGGTCAACGCTGTCATCATCAGTGTCAGCGCGAAGCCGAGAAGGGCAATGCCACGATACGGCTGGATGTAAGAGAACAGCCGCCAGAAGGTCTCGGTCTTGCGAATGCAGTTGGGGCAAACTGTGGAGCCGGGGCGCAGGGCCCTGCCGCAGGTGCTGCAGTGCTCGACGCGGCGCGGCGGGGAGCTTGACGTCTCCGCCTCCGCCCCGTCGGTGGGCTGGGCCAGGGCGGCATCGACAATGTGGGGGACAGCGGAAAATTTGAAGTAGTTGCCCTGGCTGAAGCGGACAACCTCTTGGGTCTGACCTGGCAGGTCGACGATCAGTGCCCCGCTACCCACGTAGTTGCAGGTCTGAACCTTGGCGATGTTAGAAAGCGGGATGTCCTCGACCTCAGGTCCCGAGATGCCATTGGGATGAAGGACGAGCAGGCGCTCCTGGGTCAGCACCAGATAGGACTCGTCGTAGCGACCGTCGGGGCTGAGATCGGCGGTGAGCAGCACCATGAGGAGCTCCCCCGATTTGAGGGTGTGCCGCAGGCACTCTTCGATTTCATCGGAGATGGGCTCGACGAGGTCCATGCGGCTAGCCCTCTTCCTGCCTCACGTCGACTACAACGCGGCAGGAACACACGGAGATCTTCAAGACTGAATCGAGCCCGTTACAACGGAAGCTAAGTAATTGAAACTGCAGATGTTACTGCTGAATCGGCCGTTGCCGACATCGTGCGGAGTCACGTAACACAAGCTAGGCATGTAAGTTACGGACGGCAACACCCACTCCTTGAGTGTTGTCTGGTCGCACTGCCTCCCCTAGTTTGCAGGCTCCCTGCCCTCGTTTTCAATGGAGCGCTGTGAGTTCACCTGCCTACACCGTTGACCAGCTGCGCCAGCGGCTGGGCCGGCTGCCCCGCCTACACCTGGCGGCCCTTCCCACCCCCTTGGACGGTCTGGCGCGATTCTCCGAGGCCTTGGGAGGCCCTCACATCCTCATGAAGCGGGAGGACCTCACCGGCCTGGCCATGGGAGGCAACAAGATTCGTGAGTTCGAGTACTCCCTCGCTCAGGGCGTGGCCGACGGCTGTGACGTACTCGTGCACGGCGCCGCGGCGCAGTCCAACCAGTCACGGACCACCGCCGCCGTCGCCGCTAAGCTCGGGCTACGATCGCTCATGGTGGGGCGCGCCGACGCCCACGCCCATCCCCAAGGCAACCTGCTTCTGAGTCACCTGTTCGGAGCGGAGATCCACCTGCCCGAGGAGGGCCAGCAGCGCGCCACCCTGGAGCGACGCATGCAGGAACTGCGCGCCGAAGGCCATCGTCCACTCAACACCAGTACGGACGGCAACGAATTTCGCGGTATCGCCTATGTCGACGGCTTCCTCGAGCTCTACGAGCAGCTCTCCGAGTGCGAGGTGGAGCCGACGGCGGTCTACCTGTGCTCGGGCCAGCACACCCACGCCGGCATGGTCGTCGCCGCTCGCGCTCTCGGGCTGTCGCTACGCTTCGTCGGCATCAGTCCGAGCCCCCGGGATGACGCCGAAGCAGCGCGGGCGCAGCTGGCGCTCGGCCGCCGTCACTGCGAAATTCTCAATATCGAGGTGAAGCTCTCGGAGGCCGACTTCGAAAGCAGTGCCGCCTTTGTCGGCGAGAATTATGGGGTGATCACCGAGGGTAGCAGGGAGGCGATTCAGCTGCTGGCCCGCACCGAGGGCCTGCTGCTAGATCCCTGTTACACTGGTAAGGCCATGTCGGGGTTGATCGCCCACATCCGCGAGGGCCGATGGGGTCGGGACGACACCGTGATCTTTGTCCATACCGGAGGCACGCCGGCGCTGTTCGCCTACAGCAACGAGCTCGGTCTCGAGTTCGTCGAGCCAAATCGCTGAGCGACGCGCCATGTTGCTACCCGAACCCTCCGTAGAGCGCCTCAGTCGGCGTCAACCGCTGCTGGATCGGCTGTGCCGCCAGCTGCCTGCCGAGGCCATCATCTCTCGGCGTGAAGACCTCGTCGCCTACGAATGCGATGGCCTGTCCGCCTATCGCCAGGCTCCCATGGCAGTGGTTTTGCCCACTTCCGCGCAACAGGTCTCCGTCGCCCTGCGGGCATGCTCCGACGAGGGCATCCCGATCGTCCCGTGGGGGGCCGGCACGGGCCTGTCCGGCGGCGCCTTGCCCCTCGGCGATGGCATCGTGTTGAGCTTGGCGCGGATGAACCACATCCTCGACATCGACGTCGACAATCGGTGCGTTACCCTGGAGCCGGGGGTGACCAACCTGGGTGTCAGCCACGCCGTCGCCCCATATGGGCTCTACTACGCCCCCGATCCCTCCAGCCAGCTTGCCTGCACCATCGGCGGCAACGTGGCGGAAAACTCCGGCGGTGTCCATTGCCTGAAGTACGGCACCACGACCAACAACCTGCTCGCTCTGCAGGTGGTGCTCGCCGACGGGGAGATCGTCGAGATCGGCAGCCGTAGCCCACAGAGCGCGGGTTACGATCTCCTGGCGCTGTTCACCGGATCCGAAGGTCTGCTCGGCGTCATCACGGGGGCAACCCTGCGAATCCTCCCCAAGCCGCAAACGGCGCGCGTCCTGCTGGCCGTATTCGCCTCCGTGGAGGCCGCCAGCGACGCCGTGGCTCGCGTCATCGCCGCCGGCGTCGTTCCCGCGGGCATGGAGATCATGGACCGGCTGTCGATCGAGGCAGTGGAGGATTTCCTTCAGTGCGGGTATCCCCGAGGTGCCGAATCCATCCTGTTAATCGAAGTCGACGGTCCCGACAGCGAGGTCGAGGACCAGTTCGCCACCGTCGAGCAGCTGGTCGGCGAAGCCGGCGCCACCGAGTTGCGCCGCGCCTCCAGCGACGCCGATCGGCAGCGGCTGTGGTCGGGACGCAAGGCGGCCTTCCCCGCCATGGGTCGGATCAGTCCTGACTATTACTGCATGGATGGCACCATACCGCGCGGCCGGCTCGCCGAGGTGCTAGGTCGCATCTCCGAAATTTCCAAGCACTACCGCCTGGCCGTGGCCAACGTCTTTCACGCCGGCGACGGCAACCTCCATCCCCTAATTCTCTACGACAGCAATGTGGAGGGTGAGCTTGAGCGCGCCGAGGAGGCGGGGGCAGAGATCCTCAGGCTGTGCGTGGAGGTGGGAGGCGTGCTCAGCGGCGAGCATGGCATCGGCGTGGAGAAGCGGGATCTCATGCCCTGCCAGCTCAGTGGCGACGACCTCGACGCCCAAGAGGAAATCAAGGCCGCCTTGGATCCCAACTCAATCTTCAATCCTGGCAAGGTTTATCCCCAGCTGCGACAGTGCGCCGAGGGCCGCATGCACGTGCACAAGGCCCACACTCCCTTTCCTGACCTCGACCGATTCTAGGTGTGAACCACCGACCTGCCACCATCGACGCGGTCTGCGCCCTCGTCGTTGAGACCGTCGCTGCCGGTGACGCGCTGCAACTGCAAGGCACAGGCACTAAGGCCGGCATCGGCTCTCGAACATCGGGTCGGGTCGTCGACCTGACCGCATTGGCCGGAGTCGTCTCCTACGAACCCGAAGAGCTAGTTCTCGTGGTGCGTCCTGGCACTCCGCTGTCCGAGATCGAGGTGCTGCTCGCCGAGCGAGATCAGCAACTCGCTTTCGAGCCGCCGTACTGGGGAAAGACGGCGACCCTGGGAGGCACCGTAGCCTGCGGCTGGTCGGGACCTCGGCGGCTCTTCGCCGGCTCGCTGCGCGATTTTCTACTCGGAGCCGAATACGTGGACGGCCGCGGACGTCGGATTCGCGTCGGTGGCAAGGTGGTAAAGAACGTCACCGGCTTCGATCTTTGGCGCCTACAGGCGGGCGCCTTCGGAACACTGGGCATCCTCACCGAGATCGTGCTCAAGTTGTGGCCACGACCGGCGACCCTGTCCACCGTCGCCGTTGACCTGCCCATCACCGACGCTCATCCCCTTATGCTAGAGTGGGCACGGCGACCGGAGGCGGTCAGCGGCATCGCCTACGAGCCGGCGAGTCAGCGCCTCCTGGTTCGAGTTGAGGGAACGGCAGCGGCCGTGGCAGCTCGATGTCACTCTCTGGCCGGGCTCACCGAGTTGGAGGTGGAGACTCTGGCCAATGAGGAATCGCTGTCCGTATGGCAGTCGGTGCGCGAAGCCACCTCTATGCGCACCGGCGCCGGTTCCCTGTGGCGAATCGTGCTTCCCGCCAGCGACACCGTCGCCGCCTTGCAACGGCTGACCGAGTTAGGATTGTCCGCCTACTTGCTGGACTGGGGCGGGGCGTTGATCTGGGCACGCATGGAGACCGGGCCGAAGGAGATACGCGCCGCGATCGCCGGATTCGGCGGCATGGCCTGGCGCTTTGCCGACGACGACGACGACCCGAATCCCCGGGGATTCGATCCCCTCGCCTCAGGCCTCGCCACCATCAATCAGACCGTTAAGCAGACCATAGACCCCGATGACATCTTCAATCGGGGCCGGCTTGGCCACTCCCTCGAGTCCGCCTCGTCATAGCCCCTCACCCTCAGAATACGTGACCCGCGCGGTACTCTCCCGACTCTGAGGCTGCTCAACCATTGGGGTCGACCCTCTCGAGCTTGCACGTAGAGATACTCGTGAGTCTGGCGGTGCGATGTCACCTCGCGAGCGGTAGCGGGAGATAACCTCCTCCAGGAGGTCAACGCCAAGATCAGGTGCATCAGGCACAACGATGACGCTGCCTTCGATGATGGGTTGACCGCTCACCACCTCGTAGCGCTGGGGCACGTTGTCGGCGAGGTGCTCGAGAATGAGAAAGTTGGGCAGTGTCGCCGGAAGATGCATGGCGGCAATCTTCTTCATCTGCATGAGCCCACCGGCGCCGACGATGCCAGTCATGCCGTGACTCATGATGGCCATCAGCATCTTGCTTCAGATTCGTTCGATGTGGCAGGGATCCTCCCCAATCACGATCGGCGTGAGATCGGAGATCGCCGTCTTCAAAACCATAGGCCGCTGGTCTCGATACAGTCGGTTTTCATCTTTCTCATGCTCCCTTCCAAGTGGCGTTTGTTCGCCGAGTCGGGGGCAGCCAATATCCTTTGACACCCCCTGGACCAATCCTTAATTTCTGCGTTTTCCTACAGTTCAGGGAAATTCTCACTCGCGCGCTCATCCACGCCCTTACTCTTCATGTAGCGTCCACTACGCTCGTCCATCGGCATCAAGGCGCAGCGGATCGGACCCCTCGCACAGACATTGAGCTCCACAGCTTCCATGTCTCAGGTCCTGGGACCGATCCAGGGTGAAATCGACGCCTTCGAGCGCCGCCTGGATGAAATGCTCCACTCCGACGTGGAGATGGTGAATGACGTGGCCCGCTACATGGCCGGTCTCAAGGGCAAGCGACTGCGTCCTGCCCTAACCGTGCTCTGCGCCAAGGCGACTGAGCACTGGAACGACGCGGTGATCGACGCCAGCGTAGGGGTGGAGATGATCCACGCTGCCACGGTGGTCCACGACGATATCGTCGACGGGGCCGAAACGCGACGCGGCCAGGAATCGGTGAACAGCAAGTGGAACGACCATATCGCTGTGCTCATGGGGGACTTCCTGCTCGCCCGCGCCCTCTGCCTGCTGGTGAGTCTGGGCAACCTGGAGGCCCTCGGCGCCGTCTCCCGCGCTACTGAGCGACTAAGCCAGGGAGAGATCTTCGAGTTTCAGATTGGCCGACAGATGGATTTGAAGGAGTCCTCATACTTCGCCATGGTGGGTGACAAAACGGCTTCGCTGATCTCGGCGGCCTGCCGCATCGGACCACTGGTAGCCGGGGCCCCGCGGCCCATGGTGGAGGCTCTTACCCAGTACGGAGAAGCGCTGGGTCACGCCTTCCAAATCGCTGACGACTGTCTCGATTTTACCAGTGATGCGGCGACGCTGGGCAAGCCGGTGGGCCACGACCTGCGCGAGGGCAAACTGACCCTGCCGCTCATCCGCGCCCTCGACGCAGCGCCTTTGGGGGAGCGCTCGGAGATCGTCGGGCTGCTACGCTCCGACGCCTCCGACCAGGAACAATGGGACCGGGTGTCGGCGTTTGTCGCCCACTACAAGGGAGTCGCCTCGGCGAGCGACACGGCACGCCAGTTCGCGACTCAAGCTCAGCAGTGCCTGATGGAGCTCGAAGCGTCCGTCTCCCGCTCCATTCTGGAAACCGCCGTCCGCCTCGTCGTGGAGCGCGAGAGCTGATCGGGCTCTGGGCTCGAGAGCCCAGAGCAGGCGAGGGTCGGCGACTTTGAAGGCGCGCATCCTCGTCGGATTGATGTTTGTGCTGGCCGTAGCGCTATGGTTGCCGCGGCCAGAAGTCGCCGTTCCGGTGGAGGACTTCCATGTCGCCATGGGCACGGTGGTGCGCATGGCGCTGTACGTGAACGATCCGGAGCAGGCGGAACCGCTGTTTGCCATCGCCCGCACGGAGATCGCCGCCGTCAACGCGGAGATGAGCCATTATGCGCCGGACAGCGAAATCAGTCGGCTGAACCGACTCGACATCGGGGCTACTATGGCGATCTCGCCGTCTTTGCGCTACCTGTTGGGTCGGTGCCTGGAGATCGCCGACCGCACCGGGGGAGCCTTCGATCCCACCATCGGGACGCTGTCTCGGCTTTGGGGTTTCCCAGAGGCCGTGCAACCGCCGGAAGCTGCGGCAATCGATTCCGCCCTGGGTCGGGTCGGATATGAGTCGGTGATGCTGGACGACGGCGGGGTGGCTCTGCGACGTGTGGTGCAGCTGGACCTCAGCGCCGTCGCCAAGGGCTACGCCGTGGATCGCGCCATTGCCGCGCTGCAGGAGTCGGGGGTACAGACGGGCGTGATAGAGGCCGGAGGCGACTTGAGATTCTGGGGGCACAAGCCGGACGGACGGCCGTGGCGCTTTGGCGTGCAGCACCCCCGGCAACCGGAAAGTATCGTCCGCGTCGCCGACATCGGATTGCCGGCGTTGGCGACCTCCGGCGACTACGAGCAGGCGTTCGAGCTCGATGGCCGGCGCTACCATCACCTGCTGGACCCGGCAACGGGAATGCCGGCAAGCGCGACGGTAAGCGCCAGCGTGTGGACGACGAGCGCCCTCGAGGCCGACGCATTGGCAACGGCGGCCTTCATCATGGGGCCGCGACAGGCGTTGACCCTGGCTGCGGCGACAGACAATGTGGAAGTGCTCGTGTTCTATGAGAATAAGGAAGGGGAGCTGAAAATGGAGATGTCCCCGGGTCTCGCAGGACACGTGGAGTAGACAGGACACGTGGAGTAGAATGGTTTGACATGGGATTCATGGCTTCGGTTAGCCGGCGCTAGAGCGGAAATGACGAGCAGATGAGACAGAACTGGAAACCCTTCCTCATCATCGCCCTGTTGGCGGTGGCCGTGTTCCACCTCTATCCGACGGTGCAGTTATACAGCCAGGATGCGGACGCCCGGCAAGCGATGGAACGCAACGCTCCCACTACCTACTACGACCTGCAGGAGGGGGCTATCAACCTCGGTCTCGACCTGCAGGGCGGCATTCACCTAGTCATGGAGGTCGATGTCAACGGCCTCAGCCCCGAGGAGGCGCGCGACGCCGTTGACCGCGCTCAGGAGGTCATTCGCAATCGCGTCGACCAGTTCGGTGTCGCCGAGCCCACCATTCAGCGGCAAGGCGAGAACCGGATCATCGTCGAGCTCCCGGGTCTGCAGGACGTGGAGCGTGCCAAGAACCTGATCGGACAGACAGCGCTACTCGAGTTCCAGCTCGTAGAACCGGACGCTGACCGTGATCGCTTGCTCGCGCGTATCGACGCCGTGATCACCGCTCGCGAGGACGCCGTGGACGTCAGCGACAGTGCCGTCGCCGAAGATGCGGCCCCCAGCCTGTTCGCCGAGGAGGAAACCGTGGACGAGGCGGCTACTGCCGGTCTGCTGTCACGCCTGGTACAGGTGGGTACGGAGGTGGCGATCATGCAGCGAAATCTGCCGGCTATTAAGGCACTTCTGGCCGACGAGCGCGCCGCCGACGTGGTGCCCGACGACGTCGAGTTCCTCATCACTAGCAAGCCCGAAGGACCCGAGGGCAATCGGTATTATCGATTGTTCCTGGTGCGCGAGCGACCGGAGATGACGGGCAACATGGTGCAGGACGCTCAAGTCACCATCGGTCAGAGCCCAGAGTACTTTGGACAGCCCATCGTCGATCTGGCCACCACTGACGAAGGCGTGCGCATCTTCCGCCGCGTCACAGGAGCGCACATCGGCGAGCGCCTCGCCATCGTCCTCGACGGCGCCGTGTACTCCGCGCCGGAGATCATCAGTAAGATCATGAACGGCCGATCGATCATCACCGGCTCCTCCACTCAGGAAGAGGCCAAGGATTTGGCCATCGTGTTGCGCGCCGGCACCCTGCCGGCCAAGGTCGACATCATCGAGGATCGCACGGTGGGGCCATCCCTGGGACGTGACTCCATCGAGCAGGGGCGCATCGCCGCTCTCATCAGCATGGTTCTGGTCGCTGTGTTCATGTTGCTGTACTACCGGCTCGCTGGTCTTGTAGCCGATGTTGCCTTGGCGCTAAACATCCTGTTCGTGTTCGCCGTTCTCGCGGGCTTTAACGCCACCCTGACATTGCCCGGCATCGCCGGCATCATCCTCACGATCGGTATGGCCGTCGATGCCAACGTGCTCATTTTTGAGCGCGTACGCGAAGAGTTACGCACAGGTAAGACGGTGCGCGCTGCCATCAATTCCGGATTCGGCAACGCTCTGTCGGCGATCGTCGACGCCAACCTCACCACTTTCATCGTCGGCATCGTGCTGTACGAGTTCGGCACCGGCCCCATTCGCGGCTTTGCCCTGACCCTGTGCATCGGCATCGTCTCTAGTTTGTTCACCGCCTTCGTGGTAACACGGACGATTCTGGACCTCATCACCGCCAGGACGCGCAGCGACTCGCTGAGTATCGGTCCCGTCCACGTCCTGGCCGGGGTGCGCGTCGGCTTCCTCGGCATGCGCAAGATCGCCTTCGCGCTGTCCGCCGGCTTGCTTGGGCTCGGCTTGGTTTCTGTGTTGACGATCAACCCTCTCAAGCCCGGCATCGACTTCGCCGGCGGCACCCTTCTGGAGCTGCACTTCGATCCGCCTGTGCAGATCGAGCAGATCCGTGACCAGCTCAAGCAGGTTTCGGTCGCCGACCGTACGGTCGACATGAGCTCGAGCGAAATCAAGCAGTTCGGCTCCGCCGAGGACATTCTCATCCGCGTCACTGAGAGCGAAACTGGCACCAAGATCGCCGATGGCATCAAGGCGAGCCTGCTCGAAGGCCTATCCGCCAGCATCGACGATATGGAATGGGTGCGGCGTCAAGAGAAGGTGGGACCGAAAATCGGCGAGGAGCTTACCGACGCCGCCGTGCGCGCCGTGCTGGTGTCGCTGGCGCTGATCCTCGTCTACATGGCTTGGCGCTTCAAGCAGTTCCTCTTCGGCATCGCCGCCGTAGTGGCTCTGTTCCACGACGTCCTGATCACCCTGGGAGTGCTCTCCCTGATGGACGTCGAGATCACTCTCGCCGTAGTCGCCGCCATTCTCGCGATCGTCGGGTACTCGCTGAACGACACCATCGTGGTCTTCGATCGCATCCGCGAAAACCTGCGCGCTCCCGGGCGCTCGGGCTTCGGCGATCTGCTCAACCTCAGCATAAACGAGTGCCTCAGTCGCACCGTTATCACCTCGCTCACCACTCTCATGGCCGTGCTCGTGCTCATGATCTGGGGCGGAGAGGTGATCCGTGATTTCACCGTAACCCTGTTCATCGGCATTATCGTCGGCACCTACTCGTCGGTGTTCATTGCGAGCCCCACCCTCTACTACGGTCACCTGCGAACGCAGAAAGCGGAACGCGGTTGATGGTGAGCTGTCGGTGACGAACGCGAGCGTCTTGACAACGCGCTCCCCGCAATGGCGAGGCCGCACGGTGACATGAGGACCCTGGCGGTATACACCCTCGTGCTCGGACTGGCGGCGTTGGTCCCGACCTCGGGAACGATCCAGCTGTTCACGGCCGCCTGGTCCATAGGCGCCCTTGTTTTGCTCGCCTTCAGCGCCCAGCAAGTTGGCCGGCGGCTGGCCCTGCCGGCCGTGGTCAGCTGGATCGCCGTGGGACTGCTTCTCGGACAGGGAGGCATTCGGGCCATTCGGTTCGAAGCCGATGACCTGCTCGCCCTCTGCCTCTCCGGCGCCGCCGTCTGGCTTGGCCTGCAGGTAGGGGTGAGCGTCACCTGGCCCCAAGAGCGCCGTGGCTGGCGATTGCCGATGGTCGTGCTGGCATCGAGCCTGGGGTCACTGCTTAGCATCGCCACCGCAATCTACCTTTTCGGTCACCTGCCGCTACATCAAGCGCTGTTATTTGGCGCCGTGGGCAGTCTCTGGGGGCCCATCTTCGGCGCCGTGGTGTGGACAACGGACGAGGCCTCACTCGTCGGCCTGCTCGGTTGCACCTCCAGCGGCCTGTTGCTGAGCGCCATCATCGCCGTCCTGCACAACGACGGCTACCTGATCGCCGACGGCCACAACTTCCTCCTGCGCCTGTGGATCTCGCCCGTGCTGGGTGCAGCGGCGGCCGCGGTCTTGGTGCGCCTCGGATTCCTCCAACGCCGCATCGCCGCCCTCATTGGCCTGGGTGCACTGCTAACGTTGGCCGCGATTGCGGAGCGCACGTTCGGCCTGTTCTGCTTGCCCCTGGGGATCGGCGCTGGCCTGGTGGTCTCCCAACACCAGGACTCCAGCCGTCAGCTTGCCCATCTACTACAGGAGACGCGGGAGCTGTCAGCCCTCGTCTACTTGGGCCTGCTCGCCGCTTCTGCCGATCCCATCGGCTCGGCGTGGCTGCGCACCCCTGGACTCTACGAGATCGTCCTCATACAGATGATCGTACTGTTGCTGGCTCGGGGCATCGCCCCTGCTGTCTGGTATCCCCTGCCCATCGGCGAACATTTCGGGCCGCGGTCAAGCTGGTTGTTGCTGCCCAAGGGGGCGATCACCTGCGACCTTGTCCTTGGAAATCGCGGGCTGGCGGCCCTGTTACCGCCAGAGGCAGGTTCGCTGCTAGCCAAACTCGCCTGGGCGGACCTCTTCATATACGGCGTGCTGTTCGCCACCCTGGCGTTCCTCATCGAACGGACGACTCGTGAGAGCGAGCCAGAGCCGGTATCGGGGGAGGTCATCATTTCCTGACTTCGTTGTTTCTGTTTGTTGGGGTCAGTATAATTTTTTTCGTTTCCTCGTCGCCAGGGGCTGTTAAGGCGATGTCCATCGACGCGAATTGGCAGCAGATTCAGCAGAGAGTCGACCGTGCTGCTAAACGCTCGGGAAGGGCTGGGGGCGATATCGACGTCGTCGTCGTCAGCAAGACGCGGACGGTGGAAGAGGTCGAGGCCGCCTTGCGCGCTGGGGTTACAGAGCTTGGCGAGAACCGGGTTCAGGAAGCCGAAGCCAAGCACGCCGAGGTGCAATTGCCGGCACGCTGGCATCTGATCGGTGGCCTGCAGCGCAACAAGGTGGGCAAGGCGGTCGAGATTTTCGACGTCATTCAATCTGTGGATTCAAAACGATTGGTCGATACCTTACAGCGTCGCTCCGAAGCGGCAGACCGTGACCTCGACGTCCTCGTGCAGGTGAACACCTCCGGCGTTGGACATCAGTCCGGCGTTGAGGCCGCCGGGATCGGCGTGCTGCTCGAGCACATATGCGATTGTCGCAGACTGCGCCTTCGCGGCCTGATGACAATCGCCGCCTTCAGCGACCACGGGCCGGAGGTTCGCCGCTGTTTCCGACAGCTTCGCCAGCTGTCGGAGGAACACGCCGGAAGCCACGGTGGACTCGACGTCCTTTCCATGGGCATGAGTGGCGACTACGAGATAGCGATTGAAGAGGGCTCCACGATGGTCCGTGTCGGCACGGCAGTCTTTGGGCCCCGTCCACAGTAATAACGGGAATCCACAACGGAACTGACGACATCGTGTTTGATCATTCCTACTTCCTGAACGGTGTCTTCGATCTGATCGATGGCCTTCTCAACTTATACCTCATCGTCGTAATCGCCCGAGTTGTGATCTCCTGGGTGAGCCCCGATCCGTACAACCGGATCGTGCAGATCCTCTGCGCGCTCACTGACCCACCTCTGAATGCTCTTAGGCGTGTGATTCCCAGGCTCTTCTGGTCCACCGGCCTTGATTTCACTCCGCTCATCCTGACCATGATCATCCTCATCATTAGGCGGTTCTTGCAGAGCATTCACCTGTGAGTACGGCAGACAAATCTCAAACTTCCCCGACCGCCTTCGATGCAGTTCCGGCCCAGGTCGACTTTCCTGCTCTCGAGCGGAAGATCCTCGACGGCTGGCGCGCCGTGAACATGTACCAGCGCTCGGTGGACAACCGCCCTGAGGACCGCCCCTTCAAGTTCTACGACGGACCGCCCTTTGCCAGCGGTCTGCCCCACTACGGACATCTGCTCGCCTCTGTTACTAAGGATGCCGTGCCGCGCTACTGGACCATGCGCGGCTACCGCGTCGAACGGCGCTGGGGTTGGGACTGCCACGGTCTGCCCGTGGAGAACGAGGCCGAGCAGCAACTGGGCCTGAGGTCGCGCCGCGATATTCTCGATTACGGCGTTTCAGAATTCAACGAGTTCTGCCGCTCTTTGGTGCTGCGCTACACGGGGGAGTGGAAACAGCTTATCGAGCGACTCGGCCGCTGGGTCGACTGGGATAGCCTCTACCACACCATGGACCCTGAGTTCATGGAGTCCGTATGGTGGGTATTCAAATCGCTTTGGGACAGCGGGCTGGTTTACGAGGGTTACAAGTCGCTGGCCTACTGCCCACGCTGCGCCACGCCGCTGTCCAATTTCGAGGTAAACCAGAGCTACCAGGACACCCAGGATCCCTCCATCACCGTGCGCTTTCGAGTCCGCGATCAGGAAGGGGTGTCACTGCTGGCGTGGACGACCACACCATGGACCCTGACTTCCAACATGGGTCTGGCCGTGGGCCCCAAAGTTGCCTACTGCCGGGTATTCACCACTGACGGCGAGCAGCTGATCCTCGCCCGCCAACTTGTGGACAAGGTCTTCGCCAAACGCGAGTCCGAAATCGACCGCGTCGAAAATGAGCCCGTCAACGGTCTCATCGGCCTGCACTACGAGCCGCTTTTCGACTACTTCGGCGACAAGGCCGAAGAGGGCGCTTTCCGGGTGGTGGCAGCCGACTTCGTCTCTACGAATGATGGCACCGGTATCGTGCATATCGCCCCCGGCTTTGGCGAAGACGACTACCAACTCGGTCTACACGAGGGCCTGCCCGTGGTCTGCCCCATCGACGAAGACTGCTGCTTCACTGAAGAGGTACGCGACTACCAGGGTCAGTTCGTCAAGGACGTGGACACCCCGGTGCTGCGCCATCTGCGCGACTTCGGGCAGCTGTTCGCCGAAGGCTCGCTGGTGCACTCCTATCCATTCTGCTGGCGTTGCGATTCACCGCTCATTTATCGCACCATATCCACTTGGTTCGTCATGGTGGAGGGCGAGGTCAAGGAGCGGATGATCGCTGCTAACCGGCAGATCCGCTGGGTGCCCGATCACATCCGAGACGGCCGCTTCGGCAAGGGTATCGAGAGCGCTCCCGACTGGGCAATTAGCCGCAACCGCTACTGGGGCACGCCGCTGCCGATCTGGCGTAACGAAGAGACCGGAGAGACAGTCTGTGTCGGCAGTCGCCAAGAGCTGTGCGAACTCACCGGCAAGAGCGTTGAGGACCTGCACAAACACTGCATCGACGATCTCGAGATCCCGGCACCTTCTGGCCAAGGTGTGCTGCGTCGCGTTCCCGAAGTGCTTGATTGCTGGTTCGAGTCAGGGTCGATGCCGTACGCACAGTCGCACTACCCCTTCGAGCGTCGCGAGGAGTTCGAGGCGGGTTTCCCCGCCGATTTCATCTCCGAGAACCTCGACCAGACACGGGGCTGGTTCTACACTCTCACGGTGTTGGCAGCGGCGCTGTTCGACAAGCCGGCGTTCTCCAACTGCATCGTCGGTGGTATGCTGCTGGCATCGGACGGCCGCAAGCTCAGCAAGCGGCTCAAGAACTACCCAGATCCCACGGAGATGCTGGAAACTTACGGCGCCGATGCCCTACGTCTCTACCTGCTCAACTCCCCGGCGATGAAGGCCGAGGAGATGCGCCTTACCGAGGACGGCATCAAGCAGAGTCTGCGCGACGTCATCATCCCGCTTTGGAACGTCTACAGCTTCTTCGTGATGTATGCCAACATCGATGGCTGGACACCGCAGTCCGCCAAGGGGACCGAGTCCGACAATCGGCTGGATCGCTGGATTCTGTCCGAGCTACAGACGCTGGTGCACAACATCAACGAAGAGATGGAAGCCTATCGGCTCCATCGCACTGTGCCAGCCATGGTGGCCTTCGTTGAGAAGCTAACGAATTGGTACGTCCGACGCAGCCGGCGTCGGTTCTGGAAGTCGGACGACGACGGCGACAAGGCGGCTGCCTACGCCACGCTCTATCAGGTGCTAGTCACCTTTGTCAAGACATTGGCGCCGGTGCTGCCCTTCTTCACCGAGTCCATCTACCGCAACCTAGTGCTATCGTCGAAGAGCGGGCAGGAGGTACCGGAGAGCATCCACCTGTGCGACATGCCCCAAGCGGACGAAAGCCTTCGCGACAGCACCCTGGAGCATCAGATGACGCTCGCCGTGCGGACCTGCGCGCTGGGCCGCGGTCTGCGCAGCAAGCACGACATCAAGATCCGCCAGCCGCTATCGCGAATCTTTTTGCTACCCCCCGACGAAGAGAGCCGCGAAGATCTCATGCAAGTGAGCGACCTCATCGCCGACGAGCTCAACATCAAGGAAGTGGTTCTCATCGAGGATGAAGCGGAGATCAGCGAGGTTTCTTACAAACCGAACTTTCGCTCCTGCGGTCCTCGCTTCGGAAAAGCCATGAAGGAGGTGGGTGCTTTCATCAGCCAGCTCAGCTCCGAGCAGATAGAGCATCTCAACGACGGCGGCATTCTCGAAGTCGGTGACGGCGAAATCCGCCGCAAAGATGTCGAAGTGCAGCGCCGCGAGCGCGAGGGTGTGGTCGTCGCGGTAGATGCAAACCTCGCCGTCGGACTCGACTTGCACCTCAGTGAAGAGCTCGTGCGCGAGGGCATTGCCCGGGAAGTCGTCAATCGCGTGCAGAATCTGCGCAAGGACGCCGGCCTCGATGTCACCGATCGCATCCGGCTGTTCATCTCCGGTTCGCCAGCGGTGGAGCAAGCGGTGGTTGAAGCCCACCGCGACTATGTCTGCACCGAAACGCTGGCTGAACAGCTCGAAGTGGGCGCGCTGCCCGAGCAGACCTTTCTCATCCACCGGGAGTGGGAGGTCAACGACGAGCTCTGTGAGCTCGCTCTGCTCAAACTGTAGGTTATACTCTCGAAGTGGTGTGGGTGGGTGCCCGCCAGCGCACCGGCGCACCGGCGGTGAGATTTCAAGGAATGAGAATGGAGATGAATCCAGAGGATCTGGGGTTTTTCAAGAAGCTGTTGCTGGACAAACGGTCGCAGGCGGCGGCCGATCTCGAAGAGTTCGAACGAGTGTCGCGCAGTGACGACGCTCAGGAATCTTCGGAAGATCGCTCTGCGTATTCCCTGCACATGGCCGATCGCGGCACCGACGCCATGGAACGGGAGAAAAACCTTCTGTTCGCGCAGCGGGAGGGCAGCTACATCGATTATGTCGACGAAGCCCTGGAGCGGATCGAAGCCGGCACCTATGGTGTCTGCCGGGTGTGTAACTGTGAGATCAGCCGTCCGCGACTGGAGGCAGTGCCCACCGCTACCCAGTGCATCTCCTGCAAGAGCAAGGACGACAAGGAGAAGAATCAGAACTGAAGGTGACCTCAAGCGCTCCGGATTCAACTGCTCCGTCGTCGTCACCGGCAACGCCCTCGGAGAAAGTCTTGCCGGCGACCGGCACCCAACTGCTGACCCTCCGGTCCTGTCGCATCCTCCTGTGGGCTCCGCTGGTCCTCGTCCTCGATCAGTGGACGAAGTACATCGTCGTCCAACACCTACCCCGTAACATGCCGCAGCCGGTGCTGGGCAACTACCTGCGTCTCACCTACATCCACAACTCTGGCGCCGCCTTCGGTTTCGACCTCGGATCCGGGCTGGTGCACACGGTGGTGGCCATCGCCGCCCTCGGCATCCTCGGCTGGGTGTTCATCAGCCTACGTTCCAGCTCCCGGCTGCAGCGCACTGCCCTCGCGATGGTCCTTGGAGGGGCGCTGGGCAACATCGTTGATCGACTGCGCATGGGAGAGGTCGTCGACTTTGTCGACGTCGGCGTCAGCGCCGCTTGGCGCTGGCCAGTCTTCAACGTCGCCGATTCCTTTATCACCGTAGGCGTGATCGTGCTCGCCCTCTCCTACGCCCGGGACAGGGAGACGCCCACCGACGAGGCGCCTGATATCTCACCTTCCACAACACCGTAGTTCCTGTCCTACGGTCGTGACCAATCACGCCGACTCCGAGGCCCCCGACCCAGCGCGGCAGTACCAGCTGCGGGTGTCGGAGGAGGAGGAGAGTGAGCGCCTCGATCTCTACCTGCAAAAACAGCTGCCCGGCCTATCGAGATCGCGGCTGCAGGGTCTGATCTACGAGGGCGAAGTCACCGTCGACAATCGTCAGCGACGACCAAGCTACCGAGTGCGCGCTGGCGACGAAATCGCCGTCGCCATTCCCGAGTTGCGTCCCCTCACCGCTACTCCCGAAACCAGTCCGCTCGACGTTGTCTTCGAGGACAACGATCTTCTGGTGGTGGACAAACCAGCGGGCATGACCGTGCATCCCGCACCTGGCTCGCCGGCCGGTACACTAGTCAATGCCCTACTCCATCACTGCCAAGATCTGTCGGGGATCAACGGCGTCCTGCGACCCGGCATCGTGCACCGTCTCGACCGCAACACCACCGGCCTGCTGGTGGTGGCCAAGAACGACTCCGCCCATCGCGGACTGGCATCTCAGCTCGAACGGCGCAGCATGACGCGCCACTATCGCGCCATAGTATGGGGTCGACTGCCGGAGCGAGGTAGCGTTGATGCGCCCATCGACCGCAGTTCCCGGGATCGTAAGCGCATGGCCGTCGCGCAAAATGGGCGCCACGCCGTGACCCACTTTGAACAGCTTTCCGATTTCGGTTTCGTCAGCGACTGTCGTCTGCGTCTGGAGACGGGTCGCACACATCAGATTCGCGTGCACATGCAGCACCGCGGCAACCCGGTCTTCGGCGATCCCATGTACGGCGGGCGCAATCGCGTCGACGCCGTCGACCCCCAGCAGCGTTCCCGAGCCCGACGGCTGCTCGAAGGGCTGACGCGACAAGCATTGCACGCTGCCGTGCTCGGCTTCGTGCATCCACGAAGCGGCAAGAGCTTGTGCTTCGAGTCGGACCTACCGGAAGACTTGCGGCGGCTTCACGCAGAGCTCAGCGCCGGCTGACGTGGCGTCAGAGGTCTACGCCGTGGCGCTGCTCGTCGGCGGCGGCCTGAATTTGCAGCGCGATCCGCGTTGACTCGAGCACCTGCGGCGTGGTAAGTGCGCCATCCATGGCTCTGTCGTCGTGGACGGCTGCGAGGAAGGCCTGCAGATAACTGGACCGGGCGGGCGGACAGGGGCGATGCTCGGTCTCGGTGTCGTCGGTGCGGGTGATCTCCAAGTGGGTGGCACCGCTGCTGTACTCGATGACGCCGCCGCTGCCCCAGAACATGGTGCGCCAGTAGTATGGCAGCCGGTAGCCAGCACGGTCGGGCATGAAGTAAGAAACGTCTCCCATCACCCCGCAGCCATTGCTCATCGTCAGCATGAGCTGAGCTCCGTCTTTGAAGTGGGGCGATTGGTCCGGAATCGCGTTCCAGCATCGCGCCGCCTCAATGCGAGTGAAGCGCAGTCCGGTGGCCCAGGGAATGGCGTCAATGGCGTGAATTCCGATGTCGTTGATGGTGCCCCCGTGCATGCCAGGCTCGAAATACCAGTCCGGACGGGAGCCGAGTAGCAGCGGATGCTGGCCACCGAAGGTGATGGCGTGGATCTCGCCGATCTCGCCGGTGCTTAACAGCTGTCGCGTCAGCTGCATCCCCCCGGAATCACGCATGGTGAGCATGCATCCAACTTGCAAGCCCGCGTTGTCCGCAGTCGCGGCGATCCGATCGCATTCGGCCAGCGACGTGCACAGAGGCTTGTCGACGATCACGTGACGTCCCGCCTCCAGAGCGGCGATGGCAAGCCCGCCGCGGCGGGCGTAGACGTCGCCGATGGCAACGGCGTCACAGTCGACATCAGCCAGCAGTTGCGCCGCCTGGTCGTGGGTCACCTCGACGTCACCCGCGGCCTGGAGGGACTTCCTCTTCGCCTCGTCTTCCTCACAGGCAGCGACGATTTGCACCTCTTCCGACTCCGTGGCCGCCTCATACAGGCTAAAGATGTGTCCGTGGCGAAAGCCGATGAAGGCGAGGCGTAAGGTGGGCATAATTGTCCTTGAGCGCAGGGGACCGCGACGGGTGCAGTGGCGTCTGCTCCAACAAGTTAAGCCGGATACAGGTGGGATCAAGCTGCTTGCCACTTACTCCAAGAGCCGGTTAAGTTAGGAGCCACCCCGTCGATTGCCTCGCCCCAATCTGCTTTTCGTTCTCGCCCTGTTGGCGATTCTCTCACCTAGGACCGACCTCTCTTGACTGCGATCCACCAGGCGCTAGTAGTGGGCTCCGGTACGATGGGTGCCGGCATTGCCCAGGTGCTGCTGCAGGCTGGGCTTCGGGTCCACCTGTTCGATATCGACCCCGAGAAATGCCAGCAGGCGGAGACACGAATTCTGAGCCGCGTGGGCTCGGACTCCGATGCCGGGCAGCGGCTGAGCTCAGTAGCGCAGCTCTCTGATGCTGCCGAGGTCGAGCTCGTCATCGAAGCGACACCGGAGCGCATGGCGGTCAAACTCGAGGTCTTGCAACAACTCGACCGCGAGCTCCCTACCCAGGTCATTTTCGCCTCCAACAGCTCCGGGCTGGATATCGACGCCCTCGCCGACGCCACATCGCGCCCGGAGCGGGTGCTAGGCTGGCACTTCTTCAATCCCCCGCCGAAAATGCCTCTCGTCGAGATCGTGCCGGCGGCCGCAACGTCGGATGAGGTGGTGAGGTCCATCGCCGAGCTCGCTCAGCAGCTGGACAAGGTGCCAATTCAGGTGCGCAACCGACCCGGATTCATCGTCAACCGCGTACTTTTCCCCATGATCAACGAGGCGATCTACGCCCTCCACGAGGGAGTCGCTTCGGCGCAAGACATCGACCGGGCCCTCAAGCTGGGCGCCAATCATCCAATCGGCCCCCTGGCGCTGGCCGACTTCGTCGGTCTCGACGTCACCCTCGACATCCTGCGCTCCTTCGAGGAGCGCCTGGGCGCCCGGCATCGACCCTGTCCCCTGCTGCAGGAGTTCGTCAACGCCGGCCGTCTCGGCCGCAAGACGGCCGGCGGGTTCTTCGACTACCCTGACTAGCGGCATGGCGATGTCCGCCCGAGCTCAGAGACGGAATCGCAGGGTAGCCACGGCGCTCCTCGGTCTCCTCAGCCTCGCCGGCTGTGGCATCACTCCCGCTCCCCGCTACGGCAGCGGAGTCGACAGCAGCGCGCCAGAACCGGTCTCCTCAGAGCTAACCACCCGGCAGCGCGCCTTTCGCACCGGCGACAATCGACGACTGCTGAAGGTGGTGAAGGGCTACTTGGAGGTGCCGTACCTGTGGGGCGGCACGACGCGGGCGGGTATGGACTGTTCGGGTCTGACCCGCGCCGTGTACCGGGAAGCGTACGGCTTGGAGCTCCCACGTACCTCCAAGCAGATGTACGCGCTTGGCCGTCCGGTGAGCCGGAGTAGCGGCCTCAAGCCGGGAGACCTCGTGTTCTTCCGCATCTCCGATTCCGGTCCCGGAGTTTCTCACGTGGGCATCTACGTCGGTGACGATCGTTTCGCCCATGCCAGCTCGAGCCGCGGCGGGGTCATCGACGAGTTGTCCCAGACCTACTTCACCCAGCGCTACGTCGGCGCCCGGCGCATACTGCCCTGACGGAGCCCCACTTGTCCACCGCCGGCTCGATCAGAAGTGTCTCGCTGCGCGGTGGCATCGTCGCGATCGCGGCGGGCGGCATCATCGAGATCAGCTTTCTGTGGATCGCGTCACTCGGCGATCTCGCCCTGCATCTGAGCGAGCTCGCCCTCGGTGTGGGCACAGTGCTGTCTGGATACCTCCTAGCCACCTGGTCACTGCACCGCTATGGCGTCCCGCCACTGATCCTGTTCGCCTTTGCCGTTGCCTTCCGGCTCACACTGTTACCTACGACGCCCAGTCTGTCGGACGACATCTATCGTTATCTGTGGGACGGCAAGGTTCAAAGCGTGGGGATCAACCCCTATGTCTATGCACCGGACGCGCCGGAGGTAGAGCACCTACGCGATGAGACCTGGGAGCGGGTCAACCATCGTCAGGTGCTCACCGTCTATCCACCGGTGGCGCAAGCACTGTTTCGGCTCATCGCCGCACTGGGCGGCACTGTGTTCGTCGCCAAGGCGGTCTTCACTCTCTGCGATCTGCTGTTATGCTGGGGACTGTGGCGACTCCTGCAGTTGCGCGGCCTGAACTCGGATCGGACTCTGCTCTACGCCTGGCATCCGCTGCCGGTGCTGGAGATCTCCGGCAGCGGCCACATGGACTCTCTGGCCATCGCCCTGATGATCTGGAGCTTCGTTCTGCTCGGCCAAGGGCGCCCGCACATCGCCGTCGTCGCTTTGGGTGGAGCGGCGATGTCAAAGCTGCTGCCGCTGCTGGCACTGCCCGCCTGGTGGAGGCAACTCGAGCCCTCCGACCGAGGCCTACCACGCTGGGTCGATCCGCGATCGCGCGCTCCGCTACTGTGGCTTACCGGGCTCTGCGGGCTCTGCTACCTCTTGTTCTACGACGTCGGTGTCGAGCTGTTCGCGGGTTTGACCACGTATGCCCAAAAGTGGCGCTTCAACGATTCCGTGCACAGCCTGCTCTACGAGCTGCTACGCGATCCCAGTTTGGAGTGGGACGATGGCGCCCTGGGTGACGCGCGCCGAATCGGTGCCGGCCTCCTGTTGGCGTGGATAGTCTGGGACACATGGCGGCACAGCGACGCCGCCGTACTCACCGGCCGCGCCCTCACCACCTACCTGCTGCTCTCCCCCACTGTGCACCCCTGGTACCTGCTTTGGGCCCTGCCCTTCGTCTGCCTGTCGCCACTTCGTCCCGTCCTGGTGTGGAGCTTCCTGTGCCTGCTCGCCTACGAGGTGTTGGCCGGATACCGAGTCCACCGAGTCTGGGAACCCGCCGCCTGGGTCCCGTGGGCCGAATACGGACCGGTGGCGATCCTGCTGATTCACGCCGCGTGGAGCGATATCCGCAAACGGAACGCCGGGGCTGTCTGAAGCGTCTGCCGAACGGCCTGTTCCGAAGCTCGCTTAGAATCGTACGGCGCGCACAACTTGCACTGAGATATGGAGTTGTGAGTCTCACTTTGTATATTCCTCGGCGTCGGGTAAGATCGGCGTCGATCCCGACGTCACCGAACGTGGGAGATCGCACTGGAGTGAAAGCGATGTGGAAATGGGGTCTGATGGCAGGAATTCTCGTCTCCTCCTCTGCCTGCCAGTCTGTGGCGCGGCGGCCTTCGTCGGGTGCGGCTTGGTGGGAGGAGATCGCCGGAAGCGAATCCACGGCGCACGACTCTCTGGCTTCTCGCGATTATACATCCACGGGGACTGACTCCGGTGCGACAGACAGTCTGCTGAGGTCAACGCCACCTCAGCCCGCGTTGGCCCTGTCGCCTCCCGAGGGGGTGAGCCCCGCCCATCCTGACAGCATACCGTTGTTGGCGCCCGTGAGCCCCGAGGAGTTGCGCGCCCTGCAGGAGGACTACGACGAGCGAACCCAGCAGGAGCGGGAGCGGGTCAAGCGGGTAAATGAGTACGTCTACTGGTGCATCGAACATGGGATGTGGGATGAAGCCCAGATCCATCTCGAGCAGGCCGTGCAAATCGACAGCCTGTCAGCCAGTCTGCACAACAACCTCGGCATCATAAACGAGCGACTGGGCAAGCGTTCGCAGGCGGAATCGTCATATCGGCTGGCGTCGCGCCTGAATCCGGACAAGAAGGAATATCGGACCAACCTGCGACGGCTTCGAAGCTTACTCGAACAACGCGACGCGTTGGACGACTCGGTTGTTGTGACTCGAACGCAGTCGGCGTTGAAAGCTCGGAGTGAGGACGAGTCGCCCACCGCGCGGGACTCGTTGACTGGGGGAAAAGCGACTCCGATGCAGGAGAAATCGCCCGGGAAGTCGCAGATCCAGAACGACAACGCAGGCAAGGTGTAGACCGTGAGCTGTCCCATGCAGGATCCAGCCAGGTGCTACCGCATTGCCGACCGCTTGCGGTCGGGCATGCTACAGGGGGGCCTGGCCGCGCTCCTCTCCTTCGCCATGGTGGGGGGAGTAAACGCCCAAGACATACTCTCCTCGCAGCTGCGAGGCGGTTTCGGTATGAACAAGGTCCGCTACAAGGACTTTGACTGGCAGTTCGTCGAGAGCGAGCACCTGCTACTCTACTTCGAACCGGAGTTCGAAGATCTCGCCGAGCACGCCGTCGCTGACTTGGAAGAGGCCTACGACCACATCAGCGCGATCATGCGGCACGAGCTGTCCACTAAGCCGCCGATCGTAATCTTCAAGAGCCACTACGAGTTTCAGCAGACCAACATCATCCAGGCCTTCCTGCCGCCGGGGGTCGCCGGCTTCGCCGAGCCCCTGCGTTACCGGATGGTGATCCCCTTCAATGGGGATCTCGAGGACTTTCGCAGCGTTCTCTGGCACGAGTTGATGCACATCTTCCAGTATGATGTGGTCAACCGAGGCCCCGTGCGTCGCATCTCCAACCCGATCGCCAATCCGCCTACCTGGATCGTAGAAGGCATGGCGGAGTACGCTACGGAGGGCATGAACACCATCGACGAGATGGTGCTGCGCGACGCCGTCCTCACAGACCAGCTCATCCCCCTTGAAGTGATGAACTCAAGCTGGAACTACCTGCCCAATCTCTTCCTAGCCTACAAACAGAGCCACAGCTTGATGGGGTATATCGCGGCCAACTTCGGCCCGGAAAAAGTTGGGCGCATTCTACGAGTGTGGGATCAACAGACCGATACCGACAAGCTGTTGAAGCGGCTCATCGACATGGATATGAAAACCCTTGATGAGCGCTGGCAGGCGCATATGCGTAAGCAGTATTGGCCGCTGCTAAAGGACCGCGACTACGTCTCCGAGTTGGCGACCCGTGTGGTCCAGGCGGAGGACGTGCACTCGCTGTACGCCTCTCCCGATTGGTCCCTCGGCGGTGATATGCTCTCCGTGCTCAGCACCGATGGCGTCGAACAGCACGTAGACATCATCCGCCTCAGCAACGGCAAACTGGTGCAACGTGTCACCGAGGGCATGCGTACCAGTGAGTTCGACGAACTCACCTTCAACGACGGCACTGTCGCCTGGGCGCCGGATGGCCATACCATCGCCTTCGTCGCCAAGCGCGGCCCCGCCGATGTCATGTTGTCGTGGGATCTCTACGACGAGGAACTCACCGACGTCTTCGAATTCGAGGGCATCGAGATCATCGAAAATCTGGACTGGGGCCCCGACAGCCGACGCATCGCCTTCATTGGCACCGGGTACGGCCAGAGCGATGTGTACGTCAGAGACATCAATACCGGCGCCCTGACTCAGATCACCGGCTCACCGCAGCGCGAAGATCACCCTTCCTTCAGCCCCGACGGCCGCACCATAGCCTTCAGCGTTAAGAACCGCGGTCAGTTCGACATCCGCGGATACGACTTTGAAACCGGCAAGACTCGCACTCTGGTGGCCTCGCCGCGAGACGACCTCTGGCCGGAGTGGCTGCCCGAGGGCAACAAGCTGCTGTTCGTGTCCACACGAAACGGCATCAATGATCTCTTCCTGTGGCACCTTGAGCAGCAGCGTGAATATCGCCTAACCCGCACGGTGAGCGGGATCATGGGCCCGTCGCTGTCACCGGACGGCAAGCAACTCGTGCTCAGCACCTACTACCACAGCCGGCGCGAGCTGTACCGTATGGACATGCCCAGCTGGCCCGAGATCCAGCGACAGAGCAAGGAGCTTGCCTCCCGCGTCCAGAGCGACGAGAAGGCCGAGGGGCCGCCCATCGCCCGCGAAGCTGACGACGACGCCACGGTGGTAATGATCACCACCGGCGACACCGGCGCCGCAGCCATGGAAGCGACCACGCGCCTGGGGTTGGATGAAGCCGTCGCCATGCTCGACCGCAAGGCGCGGGGCAATCAGGCGGTGAAACTGGCAGGCGTCACAGAGTCGGCGGAGTCGTTCTCTCTGGGGGATGATTCGCTGTCCGCAAATCTGGTCGGCGGTGAGCAAGGAAGCGAGCTATCAACGCTGCCAAGTCTGGCCGACGAGATCGACGGTCTGGATGCCTCAATCTCCTTCGATACGCTGCCGCGCCGTCGCTACACACCCAAACTCGAATTCGACGGCATCTCGCTGCAGATGGGCTACTACTCCGGTTTCCTCTCTGGTGTCGCGCAGCTGAGTATGAGCGATCTGCTCGGAAACCACTCGGTAAACATGTTTACCGACTACGTAGGCTCTCAGGAGATCAACAACGACCTGACCTTCGCCGTGGACTACACGTATTACGGTGGGAGACCCACCTACTCGGTCACTGTCTTCAACTGGAACCAGTATTTCAACGACACTTCCGGCACCGGTCCAGTGGGCGGCTACTACCCGGTGGGCGCCAATCAGCTCACCCGCGGTCTGATCCGCTCGCGGCAGAGTGGCGTTCTCGCCGACGCTACCTATCCGCTCGATGTCTACCGGCGCATCGAATTGTCGTACAGCTTCGTCGATGAGGCCATCGAGATCGCCTGGCCGGTGAATCAGCCGCAGGAGAGCAGCTCGACCCACCTGTTCAAGACCGCCTACGTACACGATTCGCTCAACAACGGCCTGCTGGGACCGACCTCGGGCCGTCGCTACTACCTGTCAGTGGGCCGCACCGTCGTCCTCACCGACGGCGACCGCTCCTTCGCTCATCTCGAGGCCGACTACCGGCATTACTCGAGACTCGGTCGCTGGTCGGTTCTTGGTCTGCGCGCCGTCGGCGTGGGTTCGCTGGGACCAGATGGACTGCATTACAACCTGGGCGGGCCGGCTTGGTTCCTGCCGTTCTTCCCCGGTTACAATCTGAACGTCGGTCCCCTACGGGGCTTTCCGTACTCGGAGTTCAGCGGCAGCCGCGTGGTGCTGTTCAACAGCGAGGTCCGGGTGCCCTTCATTCGCAACATCACCTTCGCCTGGCCCGGAGTGTTCTCCATTCCCGCCATCGACGGTTCCTTCTTCGCCGACCTCGGTGGTGCCTGGAATGGCAACCAGTCCCTGGATCTGTGGCCGCTGCAGGATCCCAACGTGCGCACCAGCCCCCTCGACATCACGGCTCGGCTGCACGGCAGCGTCGGCTTCGGACTGCTCGTCTACTTCCTGGCACCCATGAACTTCGAGTTCGCGCGACGCACCGACTTCAAAGAATTCTCGGATTGGCGCATGCACTTCAGCTTCGGCAAAGCTTTCTGAGCCTCTTGCTCCTAGGTCAGTGTGCGGTTGCGACGGCGACCGCCGCCGCTCTGTTGGCCAGCGGCTGCGCCAGTCGGGTCGGTCCCGGATCCCTGGAACTGGTGGAGTTTCGCGCTCCGACTCTGCCCGATCCCGAGATCTTCAAGCTCCTCAAAGGGACGACAACGCTGGGCGTGCTCTCCTCCACCAACATCGAGCCCGTGCAGAGCCTTGATATTGAGAAGGTCATGGGCCGGCTCACCGACGCCGTCGCCCACGGACTGCACAACCTTTCCGAGCGCAAGGTGGTCACCCAGGACGAGATTCGCTGGCATTTCCGCGAGATGAAGATGGATTCAGCGATGATCTTTTCGGACTCGCTGCAGACCGCCATGCAGGACGAGATGGAGATCGACGCCATCGTCCACGTGGCACTGCGTGGCTTGGAGGCGCAGATGACGCCGATGTCACCCACCCCCTACGGCGGCATCGCGCCAAGCCCGGGGGTCAATCTCTCCGTGGATCTCGAGCTCATGCTGCTCAACCTGAAATCGGGAGAGAGCTGGCGTCAGCAGGGCAAGCGCAGCAACTGGCAACCCATGCAGCTAAATATTCTCGGGCCCGGGGATCGCTCCGAGCAACAGCTGCTGTCGGCGCTGAGCACCCCACTGCGGCAGTTTCTCGCACGCGTGGCACCGCCGCCGAAGCTACAAGGAAGGCACTTCGACGTTAGCGGCGACTGACGAGGCGGCACCCACACACCCGCAACGACAGGAAGAATAGGAAACGGGGATGTCGCGCGAGCGCCATCCCCGTTTTCGTTTCGGTCGGTGTCGAAGTGGTGAGCGTTAGCGCTTGGTCTTGCGACGCTTGGCGGCAGAACTGCCGCTCTTTGCGTTACTGCTAGAGGCCTTGCGCGAGCCACTAGAGGACGATTGCTCGACCGCCGTCGAGGAGGAACCGGCAGAGCTGGACCTTGTAGTGCGCACGGCAGAGGTACTCCGCCTGGGCACCTCACGGTCTGTCCGCTGGATCCAGGCCTGCCGAGCTTGGTTGTCACGGACTCTCAGATTCTCTTGTGTCTCGCCCACCGACGGCCCTGCGCTACCACCGATGGTACTAAGCATACGGCTGTCGGCCCGAAGTTCGACCAACTCCTGGGTGGTCACCAACTCGTAACCCGGCGGGATGTAGGTGCCATTGGTTCCGGAATAGTATGGGTCGTACCCATATCCGTAAGGTCCCGCCGCCGGGCCATAGCCTCCGTATGGCGATCCATACCCGTATGAGAACGGAGAGCCAAAACCGTAAAGACCGTTGGCAGAGTCGTAGCCGAAAATCGGGATTCCGGCGCCATTGCCATAAGGATCGCGGCCATAGACTCCGTAGCGGTCGTCATCGAATTGTCCAATGCGCGGCCCGAATGCATCGCGTTCCCGTTCGTAGCGATCCTCTTCCTCGAAGTACGTCTCACTCGCGTACTCCGGGGATGCAGCGCTCGGTGCCCGCAGGATAGTGTAGCATCCGCTGAGAACGATCGTCGCCCCAGCCAGCACGACGAGGGAAAATAAACTCCGCTTCATGGCACTATAACCTCCAAAAATTCAGCAAGTTGTGCCGATTGCTTAGAACACCGGGAATCTGATGGAAGAGAGCCAATCGGGACCCCATAACGCCTAAAGTATATCATTTTGGCGGCTCGGGATCAAAAGGACAACTCCTGTTTGCCGGGCTTCAGAACCGGTATGATACGCCGAAGAACACGCGGTTCACTGTGACCTTTTCCCGCAGCTCGTTATTGTCCACGCCCTCGGCCTGCTCGTAGCGCCCGCGGGTGAACGCGGCGTCGACCTTCACCGCCTCTTCCAGATAGGCACCGGCTCCAAAGGTAAGGAAGGTGCGCTCCTGCAACGACCGGATCATCGGATTGGCCTGCGGGTCGGGAGCTTTGGATGGGTCACGAGGCCCAACAAAGGACAGGGGGTCGGTGTAGTAGCCGGCCCGCAGATCGACGGCAGCGATAGGCACCTGCCACTCCACCCCAAGGTGATAGCGCAGCACGTCGTCGTATTGGTCCTCGAAGGAAGTGTTGCTGCGTAGCTCAAGCTCATCCTCTCCGAAATACTCGGTCTGCGACCACTCGGTGGCGTACAGCGATGCCGCCACCATCAGTGAGGGCGCGAGCCGGTAGGATCCGCCGAGGCTGAATGAGATGGGCAGCGACAGCTCGTAGGAGTCCTTGAAGTTGACGCTGGACTCCGACTTGACGCGACCGTCGTCGTACTCAATGAGACTGAAGGCGGTGTCCGGCGGCGCGCGGCGAACGTAGCTGATGCTGTGGGTCGGACCGGTGGTGACGGAAGCGCCGACCCGCAGTCGGGGCTCCCGCCGGGGAACTCTCAGCATGGCACCAAGGGTGGCTGTCCAGGTGGGCTCGTACTCGTCGCTGAAATTGTAGCGATCGAGAAAACGGGACTCGAAGAAGAAATCCGCGGTGTCAATGGAGACGAACTCCTTGCTCCGTTCGTTCTCACCTTGGATCAAGCTCAGCGACAACCCCAGCGACACCGACGGAGTCACGTCCACGGCGACGGCGGCGGTGGTGAGGGTGAGCTCACCCTCGTGGATGAAGGTGTCGTCGATGGAAAGACTGTCGGTGCTGCCTACTATGCGCAGTGTCCAGTCGAAATCCTTGACCCGATTAAAGCCAGCGGCGACCACAAAGGCACCGCGTTGCACAGGGTAGGGGTAGACAAATCCGAGAGATCCGAAGCGGGTGTTGCTGAGATCTGCCGCGGCCTGAACGCCACCGAGCCGGGACTCGTTTTCTATCGCGTTGCGAGACAGGGCGACGTAGACCTCACGCTTCTGCATCTGCGCGAGTCCCGCCGGGTTCCAAAACACGGCGGTGAAGTCATCAGCAACGCCGGTGAAGGCGCCACCCATGCCCATGGAGCGCACGCCGATGCCGGCGAAGTTGTCGATAGCGCGCTCTTCCTGGGCAAGAACGGCCGACGCGCAGAGCGTAAGCGTGGTTATGGCGGCGGTGCGCATCAGCCTGGTTCGGATGGCAACCATGGTGCCGGGAGATCCCTTCAGAAGCGTTCCGTGTAACGCACCGACAACTCGCGGCTCAGGTCCGGGTCGGGTCCTCCGGGGATGTCCGCGTCGCCGTTTTCTAGAATATTCTTGAAGAGCAATCCGATGCTCAACTCCGCCACTGGCGACCAGTGGCCGCCGACGTTGAGAAAGCCCCTCCCAGACCCCAGCGACTCGTCGTCGTTGTCGTTGAGAGCAAAGTCGTACTCGACGACGGCGAACAGCTCTTCATTGATGCTCTTGTCGACTCCGACCCAGCCGGAAAAATCTCCGTCGTCTTCATCCTCGCGGCTCAGGTTCACGCCACCGTGTGCCCCGAACTGCCCCAAGCTCGACAGGTAGTTCTTGCTGAAGGCGGTGAACATTCCCTTGGACTTAATCTGGTAGCGCCTGGGATGGTAAGGCCCGTAGCCCTGGGTCTCGTAGCCGACGGTGATGGCCGGCATGCCCTGGCTTTCCTCGATGACGCGGTAGCGGGCGTTAGCCTCAACGCGAGGATACCAGTCGATGGCGTCGTTGCCGATGATGCCCTGGCCACCGAAAGAGAGACCGATACTGATTCGCCGCAGAATGCCGGCGTGCAGCTGTCCCGAGAGACCGCCGTCGGAAAACATGCGCAGATCGACAGCGAACCGCCCCTTGTCGACGAGCCCTGCCGTGGGGCTGTCGACGAGACGGATGATCTCCGCCGGCTCCTGGGCGTGGCTCACGGTGGCGGCAGCCAGCACGCACCCCAGCAGGACGCGGCGCAGTCGCGCTTTCACATCGACCAAGACTCTACTCGTTTCCTCGCGACTGGTTTCTTGAGGCTACCGTCGTCAGATGGCGCCAACGTACCCGGCGCTGATCATTCTCGCCGCGCACGTGCTCAAGGCAGACTTCCCAACGGCGCTGCGGCAACAGTCCGCCGGCGCGTTCCGCCCATTCGACAAGGCAGAGACCGTCGGCGTCATGGAAAAACTCGGATACACCGATCACTTCCAGCTCGTCAACCGAGCTGAGCCGGTAAAAATCGAAATGCCGGATGTGGACGACCTCGTGATCGCGAAAGCGTCCCTCGTATTCGTGGATCAACACGAAGGTCGGGCTCTGAACCGGATCTGTCACGCCCAATTCAGCGCACACTCCTTGGATAAAACAGGTCTTTCCGGCCCCTATCTCCCCTTCCACGGCGACCAGATCGCCCGGAGACAGATCCTGCGCCAGCTGCTGCGCCAGCGACTGCGTCTGCTCCGGCGTGTGCGACAGCTGCTCCTGCCAGGGCGCGTCGTCCTCCGTACCCAACTCAGCTAGGCTCTAGGGTGACCAGGGGCAGGATCATCTCTTCCAGAGAAATTCCGCCGTGCTGGAAGCTATCCTTGTACTGGCGCTGGTGCTCGTTGAAGTTGGTGGGATAGACAAAGTAGAAGTCTTCCTTGGCGATCAGGTAGTTCGAGCCCAATCCAGTGTGCGGCAGGCCGAAGGCTTCGGGATCGTCGATGAGCAGGGCATCTTTGATGTCGCAGCGCAGATTGCGACCCAGCTTGTAGCGCAGCGACGACGACGTAGAGCGGTCGCCGTGAACCATGGTAGCGCGTGTTCCCTTCACGGCGCCGTGGTCGGTCGTGATCACCACCGTGTAATCGGTAGCAGAAGCCAGCTTTTTCAGCAGCTCGAACAGCGAGGAGTTCTCAAACCAAGAGAGCACCAACGACCGAAAGCCGCACTCGTCGGGGGCGATCTCCCTGAGCAACTGCGAGTGCGAGCGCCCGTGGACGAGCATATCGAGGAAGTTGTACACCGCGCTCACCAGCGGCACCTTGCCGAGACTCTCCACCTTACGCGCCAGGCTCTGCCCCTCGGCGGCGTCGAGGATCTTCACGTAGCGCGAATCGCCATCGAGCTGAATGCCCATGTCAGCGATCTGATCGTCGAGGAAGCGGTGCTCGTGCCTGTTAAGGCTGCCCTCGTCCTCGTTGCCGCCATCGGACCAGAGCTTCTTGTACTTCCTGGCGATCTCCGCTGGAAAAAGACCGGCGAAGATGGCGTTGCGGGCGTAGGGCGTCGCCGTGGGCAGGATGGAGTATTGGTAGTTGCGCCGAACGTTGAAAAACTCGGAGACCATGGGCTCGAGGATCATCCAGTGGTCGAGGCGCAGGCAGTCGATAACGATCAAGAACACTTTTCTGTTCCGCTCGAGCAGGGGAGCAACCGTCTCGGGCACGACGTCCACAGACAGGGGCGGTGAATCCTGCTCACTATCTACCCAGACCGGGTAGTTCTGCACCACGTAGCGGGCAAACGCGTGATTGCACTCCTTGCGCTGGTCCTCGATCATCTGCTGCAAACCGGGGTCGCCGATGCGGCCAATCTCGATGTCCCACTCGCACAGCAGACGGTGCACGTCGATCCAGTTGCGCCAGCTCACGTCGCCGGAGAGCCACTCGCGGATCTGTTGAGCCTTGGACACGTAAGCCTGGCCCGCTTGGCTCTGTCGGATCTGGCGAGCGTCGAGGATTTTCTTGCAGGCCATGAAGATCTGGCTCGGATTCACCGGTTTGGTGAGGTAGTCGTCGATACGGCGCCCGATGGCTTCGTCCATCAAGTGCTCTTCTTCGTTCTTGGTGATCATGATTATCGGAATGTTGGGGTCGTTGGTCTTTAGCTGCTCCAGGGTAGAGAGCCCGTCCAAGCCCGGCATCATCTCGTCGAGCAGTATCAGATCGAAGTGCACCGTCTGCGCCAAGGCGATTGCATCCTCGCCGTTGGTCACGGGGGTCACTTCGTAGCCCCGTTCGCTGAGGTAGAGGTGATGGGATCGCAGCAGATCGATCTCATCGTCTGCCCACAGCACCTTGTGTCGTGCGTCCATGTCTCTCCTGTCTCGCTTCCGCCGCCTGGTCTCAAGCTAGGGGAAGCGTGATTTCGAAGATCGTCCCTCGATCTGCCTCGCTACGCACGATCTGAATCTGCCCGCCGTGGTACTCCTCGACGATGCGCTTGACGAAGGCCAGGCCCAACCCCCAGCCGCGCTTCTTGGTGCTGAAGCCGGGGTCGAAGACGCGGCCCACGTGCTCGGACTCGATGCCCCGCCCGTCGTCGACGATGGTGATGCGCAGAGCCTGACGATCGGTGTCGGTGTCGACCTGAACCCGAATCGAGCCCTCCTGACCGCCGAAGGCATCGATCGAGTTATTAAACAGGTTCTCGAATGCCCAGCCCATGAGCTCGCCATTGAGCGGCACGGGACGTTCGGCGACGACCTCGAGCTCGAAGGTGTGACGTCCAAACTGGGGTCCCCGCCTGCGGAAATAGCCGATGGTCTCGCGCAGCACGTTAGCGACGTTGCCCGGGCCGAGTTCGGGCACGGAACCAATCTGGCTGAACCTCGAGGCGATCTGAGTCAGACGCCCCATGTCCTTCTGCATTTCCCGAACGATGGAATCCACCGAATCCCGGGAATCGGCGTTGTCGACGTAATCGACGGACGCGGCCGGCAGGTCGCGCAGGCGAGCACTCATGAGCTCGAGCCAGCCCGATAGCGACGACAGCGGCGTGCCCAACTGGTGCGCCGTCTCCTTGGCCATACCTACCCAGATCGAACGCTGTTCGCTGTGACGGATGTTGCGGAAACCCACGTAACCGATGACGGCAAACAGCAAGATCACGCCCACGGTGAGGAAGGGGGCCATGGAGATCCGGCTGAGCAGGTCCGTGTTGCCGTAGTGAATGATCTGATCGGAGCGAATCTGAAAAGCAATGGGCTCGGACTCCGCGGCCACCTCGTGATAGCGCTGGCGCACGAGCTCTCGTGCTACGACACTAGTGTCAGCGACGGTAGGCAACCCGGGGCCACCCCAGGCCACGGGGAGAACCGGCTGAGCCTGGGCGACGACGATGAATTCCGCCGGCGAGCCCACCAAGTAGAGATCCTCACCGTTGTCGACCTGAAACTCCATTGACGATCCCCGTATCTGGAGATCGGAGAGCACCGCCTGCACTGGCTCGCGGGATTCGGCGCGGCCGTCAAAAGGCGGCAACGCAGCGCCGCCCCAGGCGACGGCGACCTCCGTGGGATCGACGACGATGAGCTGCTGAGAATCCCAATGCAGCGTACCTCGGGCCCGCGCGTACCAGGGAGCGGAGACGGGCTCGTTCACCGCGTCCATGCGCTCCATGGCGGCGCGAAGCTGGATCATGTCCTTTGGAGAGGTGTCTCCGCTGGCCGGCAGGCCAGGGCCCTTCCAGTTTAGGATCTGGCCGTGGTGGTCGGTTACGACCATGGGAAAGCTGATGCTCTCGTTGATGATGATCTTATCGAAGATGTGACCCGCCAGGTCAGAGGGCACCGCTTCGGAGATGGCCAGGCCGTAGAGGTTGGCGTAGAGTTCGGCGCGGTCCCGCTCCTGGTCACGGAACTGGCGAATGAGAAACTCGTTGTAGAGCAGAAAGACCATGACTCCGAGCACGCCGCCGAGAAAAACGAGTACCCGGAAGGTAGGGGACAGCCCCCAGCTGGAGGGAACCGAGCGCGTGCGCCCCTTGTCCTTCGGCGACACCGGCTGCACAGGAGCGATTTCGACGGGGGCCTCTGCCGACCGGTCACGGCGGCGGCGGCGAATGTCAGAGGTGGGGGGCGTGGAGGATTCGGTCACTACGTTCCTATCTGCGACAGCGTGGACGCTACCTGCTAAATTAGGGTGGAGATCCAGTTTTTCACACCCAGTGCCCTCTGGATGAGTGCATATCCTTGTCCGTTACGGAGATGGAGGTAGTGCGCTCGCCCTTTTCGCACCCCGCGCCCCAAGTGTTGACCCGATACTTCATTTCCACGGCCCTCGCCGCTGTGACGCTCGCCCTGCCGGCGACGAGGCTGGGCGCCGACGCCGCAACGGCGACTGGGGTTCGCTACGATCGCCTAGCGGTCATGGGCGGGGCGGCCACTGTTGCCCACGTCATCGGCTTCCGTTATTTCGACCGCGCCTGGTACCAGGGCCAGCGACGCGACAGCATTCGCTGGCTCAATGACTGGTCGGGCGAGACCTACGTGCACGTCGACAAGATGGGCCACTTCATGGGGGGGCTGTTTCTCTCCAACAGCTTGTCGAGCGCCTACCGGTGGACCGGGTTCGGGGATCGCAGCTCTACCCTGCTCGGCACCATCACCAGTTGGGCCGTGCTGTTCGAGATCGAGATGCGGGACGCCTATTTCGACCAGTGGGGGTTCAGCCTTCATGATTTCACCGCCAACACCACCGGAGCCGCTGTCCCCCTCGTTCACACCTTGTTTCCTTCGACGCGGATTGTAGGCTTCAAGTTCAGCTGGTGGCCCTCTTCGCTCTACCTCAACTACGAGGAGCGCCGCGACGCGGGACGGCCCCACACGCGCTACGCCATCGATGACTACGAGGGCATGAACTTTTGGCTCACCCTGGCGTTGAACGAGCTGCTTCCCGGCTCGGCGGAGCTGCGCTGGCCCGACTGGCTCGGCGTGGCCCTGGGCTTTGGAGCGAGGGGCATGCACGGCAGTAACGTCAAGAGCCGGGGCCAAAACCGGGAATATTCCAACTTGCCGTCGGCCAAGCCCGAACTGCTACTCTCCTTCGATTTCGACCCGCGCTTTCTGCCTGGAGACAGCCTCTGTTGGAGGGAGCTGAAGTCACAGCTAAACTGGCTGCGCTACCCGGCACCGGCGGTGCGACTCTACCCCGATTTCCGGTTCTACTTCCTGTATCTCTGAAACTCTTTCGGTGCGCGACCTCGGTGTCGTCCTCAGCTGAGCAGTGAGAGGATGCGATCGATGTCGGCATCTGCCTCGACGGCAATGCTTGTCGCCATCTGCGACAGGATCTGATTGCGCGACAGATTGGTAATCGAGCGTGCCATGTCGACCTCGCGCACCTCGGATTCGGTGCTTTGCATGCGCTCGATGACCGACTCGCTCGAGGCGATACTGAGCTGTAGGCGATTCTGGAAAGCACCGAGGCGGTTGCGCTCGGAGGTTACCGCTGTGAGCGCGGTAGAGAGCCGATCCACTGCATTGCGCGCGTCATTCAGGGTGACGATGGAGATGTCGGCGAGATTGAGGTTGGCTCCGACGGCGCGCATGTCGCTGATGCCGATGCGGCTCATGTCATTGCTGGTTTCGGAGGGTCCGGCTTGGAGAGTGAGGGAATCGCTCTCGTCGACGACGAGCGTGTGACCGTCAAGATCTCCGGTGCTGTACTGCCCGGCTGCACCCCTGACACCGGTACCGGTGAGGGTGACGCTGATGCCAAGACGGCCGAAATGGGCTACGACGTGCTCTCCGTCAGGGACAACACCCTCTTCCAGGTGTTCGGAGATGTTGAGGGTTTGAGTCTGCACACCGTTGCCCAACGAGATCCGGTCGACTCCGGGATTGTCTACGAAGGTGTAGGTCCCAGCAGAAGCGTCATTGACGAGGATCTCGCTGGTCCCTGTGGTCGCCGCCTCGGCTGCCGCCGTCGAGACAAGATTCAGGCTGGTGTTGCCACCTGTAAGCAACTTGCGCCCGTTGTAGGTCGTGGAGCCAGCCGTACGATCGATTTCTTTGCGCAGGTGGGCAAACTCGGAGTTGATATTGAGCCGATCCTGGTTGTTGAACACGGAGGATGCTGCCTGCATGGCGAGACCCTGCATGCGGCGCACAATGTCGGCAATCTTGTTCAGGGAGCCTTCGGCAACCTGCAGCAGGGAAAACGTTTGCTGGATATTGCGGGAGCCTTCGGCGATGGTACGCACTTCGGATCGAATGCCGTCAGCCAGGTCCAGGCTCGCCGGATCGTCACTGGCGCGGTTCACCCGCACGCCGGAGGACAGCTGACCTATCTCCCGGCTCGATCCCGCCGAGTGCGCGGCGAGATTGCGGTGGATCTCGGTGAGATGAGCGTTGTGGTTGATCCGCGCCGGAGACATGGCGGTACTCCTTTGCTGAGGAAGAGGGATCGATCCACCTCTTTATCAGCAAAGGTTATACCACAGCCAGCGCCTCCGGCAGCAGGGCGTCAGTTGTCACGCAACTTATTGCTGCCCAACAAAATAGGCCGCCCCGTAAAGAGGAGCGGCCCGGAAGTCCGTTAGCGTCGCGCTGGTTGTGTTTTTCTCGCTCTCAGAAAGCTTTGCCGACGATCCTGCTGGGGATGTGTACCTCGTCGCCGGAGGAGTCGAGCTCGGCGACGGCTCGCTCGCCCTCGGCACGCTCCCCGTCCATGGTCGGCCCGATGCCAGTCTCCCGCTCGTCGCTCTTCTGGCCACCCTTGACCTCGCTGGCCACCGTCTCCATGGAACAGTTACCGTGGAACACGGCTCCCTCGGAAACCGACAGGGCACCGGTGTGAACGTCGCCTATGAAGCGCGCCTGGCTGTCCAAGCGAACCTTCTCAGCGCGCACCGTGCCACGCACGGTCCCGTTGATGTAGATGTCTTTGCCCTCGAGACGGGCGTAGGCCTCGCCCGACTGGCTGATGGTAAGAGCGCCGGAACAGCACAGCTCGCCCGTGAAGATGCCGTCGATACGAACACTGTTGTCGACCTTCATGACCCCTTCGAACACCGTACCGCGACCGATGATCGTGTTCAGGGTCTGTCCAGAGCCATTCAGGGCTCCGTTTTCCTTCTTGCCAAGCATGTCTACCAGCCGTTTTTCGGACAAAAGAGCGGCGATTTCGCCACTCAATCGCTTGATGATCAGTGAAGCATCAGAGATGGTGAATGTAGCCCAGCACGGAGGAGCAAGCAACGGAGCCCCGTGCCCTTCTCAAGACCGGTTTCACTTCTTCTTGCTCTTCGCCTTGTCATTGCTCGGCAGACGGCGGGCGATGTCCGACTCGCCTTCGAGGCGATCGACAACGGCCAGAGTTGCGGTGGCGGTAACGTCATCGACAGATGTGAACTCAATCACTGGGATGTCCGCGCTCTCGCAGGACTCCACGATGTTGTCCTGAATGTGCAGAATCTTATCGAGGTTCTCCAGGTACTTGTGCATGCTGCGCTTGGGAGCCTGCTGAGCGCGAGTGGTAAAGCGCTCCTCGAAGATTGTTCGGTCGGTGACGGCCAGGCAGAGGGGGACGACAATCGCCGACTTTTCGAACTCGCTGAGATCACTGTACGGCGGCGCCAGGTGGACACCGTCCATGATGACGCTAGCGTTCTCTT
>JAYZFI010000029.1:0-16095 GCA_036336855.1 Candidatus Latescibacterota bacterium | reverse complement strand
GGGGATTCGGCGCTCGACCATGAGTGTCCGAGTGTCCCCCTACATCCTGTCGCTCATCGACTGGGACGCGCCGGACACCGACCCCCTGCGAATTCAGTTCCTGCCGCTGGCCTCCCGCTTCCAACCCGATCACCCCGAGCTACGATTGGATTCGCTGAACGAGCAGGCGGACTCACCAGTGGACGGCCTTACCCACCGATACCGCGACCGGGCGTTGTTTCTCGTGCTCGACACCTGTCCCGTATACTGCCGGTTCTGCACACGCTCGTACAGCATCGGTCTCAACACCGAGGAGGTAGAGAAGGCCCACTTCGGGCCTACCCTCGAGCGCTGGGAGCGAGTTTGCGCCTATATCGAGAGCCGTCCGGAGATTGAGGATGTCGTCGTCAGCGGCGGGGATATGTACAATCTAAAGGCGGAGCATCTGAAGCTCCTGGGCGAACGCCTGCTCGACATCGAGCACATCCGTCGCTTCCGCTTCGCCACCAAGGGCCCGGCGGTGATGCCACAAAAGCTGATTACCGACAGCGCGTGGTTCACCGCGTTGGTGGGTGTTGTGGAGGAGGGACGTCGGAGGCACAAGGCGATCGCCCTGCACACTCATTTCAACCATGCCAACGAGATCACGGCGACGACCTGGCAGGCATTGCAGCGGCTCATCGAGAACGGGGTGACTGTTCGTAACCAGAGCGTGCTGCAACGCGGGGTGAATGACGATCTGGAGTCAATGCGCCTGCTTATCCAGCGGCTGGGCTACGTGAACGTTCAGCCCTATTACGTGTTCGTCCACGACATGGTGCCTGGGGTGGAAGAATTGCGAACTTCGTTACAGACGGCGATCGATCTGGAGAAAGGCCTGCGGGGGGTGACCGCAGGCTATCACATGCCCGCCTTTGTTCTCGACACCATGGGGGGCGGGGGCAAGCGCCACGTCCATTCTTACGAGCACTACGATCGAACAGAGGGAATCGCCGTATTCACCAGCCCGGCGGTCCGTCCAGGCCAGCTGTTCCCATACTACGACCCCATCCATGAGCTGGCTCCGGAGATTCAGGAGCGCTGGGGTGACCCGCAACGGCGAGGGGAGATGATCGACGTTGCGTTCAGACGAAGTGGTGGTCGCGGTAGCGATGCACCTTCTGAGGTATATTCGAGCTAGGAGATTGGAGACTACAGCTAAGGAGCTGGAGAAACAGCATTCAACCGATTTTGACAAACCGGGCTCCGACCTTCGTTTGCCGGTGGTCGTGGCAGCCCGGAAATGAGGCACGCCATGGAATCCCTAAGCATTCTGGAGGGGGCAGACCTGTGGCTCGCTGTGCTCTGCGGGCTTGGGCTCTTGCTGGTAGGACTCTCTCTGGGACACTTCATCAGTTACTACTTGAAGAAGGCCAGCCATCGCCGCATCGAAGCCGAGGCCGAAGAGAGGGTCACCCGTCGATTGGGCGAGGAGGAGCGTTTGCAGCGCATCGCTTTTCTCGAGGAGAAGGACGGTTGGTACCGGGTCCGAGGTGAGCAGGAAAAGGAGCTCGAGGCCAAGCACGTAGAGCAGAGCCGACGCGAGAAAGATTTGGTTGAGCGCGATCGAGAGTTCGACAATCAGCGGGGCGAGTTGCGGAGGGAATGGGGGAGGCTGAAGAATCAGGAGCGCCGCTTGAACTCACGGGAACGCACCATCCGCGACACTGAGGTCGAGGTTGAGCAGGTTAAATCGGATTACCGCGAGCGCCTCGAGTTGGTCGCCGAACTCACCGAGGAAGAGGCCAAGGAGCACCTGCTGGAGCAACTCTCAGACTCGGTTCGGGCGCGAGCGGCGGAGATGATCCGGGCCGCGCGGATTCGGGCCCGCGAAGAGGCGGAAGTCGAAGCGCGCAAGATTGTTGCCCAGGCGATCCAGCGCTGCGGCGTGTCCGAAGCGGAGCACATCGTCACCTCGGCGGTCACCCTTCCTAGCGAATCTCTGAAGAGCCGCATTATCGGCAAGGAGGGGCGCAATGTGCGGGCCTTCGAGAGCACGACGAGCGTCAAGGTCATCGTCGATGACACACCGGACACGGTGCTGCTGTCTTCCTACGATCCGCTGAAGCGAGAGGTTGCGGTGCGCGCGATGTCGCAACTGATTCGCGACCGGGGCTTTACACCGAACCGGATCGAGGAGGTGGTAAAGGAGTCCAGAAGCTCCCTGGAGCGCGACATGGAAGAGGCGGGACGCAACGCCCTTATCGAAATTGATGCCACCGACTTTCACCCCGACTTGCCGCGTTCGGTGGGCATGCTCAAGTATCGATCCAGCTACGGCCAGAATCAGCTGCAGCACTGTCTGGAGGTGGCTCACCTCAGCGGCTTGATGGCCGCAGAGATCGGCCTCGACACCCGGCTGACGAAACGTGCCGGGTTGCTGCACGACATCGGTAAGACGGTGAGCCGCGAGCAGGAGGGCTCTCACATCGACCTCGGCCAGGAACTCGCCGATCGTTATGGTGAGCATCCCGTGGTACGGGAGGTGATCGCCGAGCACCACGAGGATCACGAGCGGCTGGACCCGATCTGCTTTCTCGTGAAGACAGCGGACGCGATCTCGTCGACGCGCCCTGGGGGGCGGCGGGAAGATCTCGAGGGTTACGCACGGCGGATCATGAAGCTGGAGGAGATTGCGAACTCCTTCGCCGGGGTAAAGGACGTCTTCGCCATCAATGCGGGACGCGAAATCAGGGTGATGGTGCAGGGTGATCGGGTCAGCGACGACGACGCCGAGATCCTCGCTTTTGATATCGCCGATCGCGTCAAGAACGAGCTCACCTTTGCCGGCGAGGTAAAGGTCATGGTGATGCGGGAGACTCGAGCGGTGCGCTATACCGGGCAGCGACCTCGAGGGCAGCGCAACGGTCGAAGCCGGGATCGCCGCAATGGCCACGCGGCGCGTCGGCGTAACGGCCATTCCAATCACTCGGAGAATTGATCGGTGTCAGCTAGGAGCCGCGGCGCTTGCCATGGGCTCGGCATCGACCTGCGGCTGGTAGAAGCGGCATGCTGCGATGTGTGGCTTGCCACCTGTACGCGCGGGCCGCGTTCGGCGGACTGCATATGCTTCAAGGTGGGTGCTCGCCGGTGCTCGATTGCGACGCATTGATGCGAGTCTCCTGAGGCGCTTCCCGTTTTCTTGATAACTGTCTCTCCGATCCACGGGAGCCGGCGATGAGCCCCAGAGGCGTGGCCGTCTTCGGCTGTACCGGCTCGATCGGCGACACTACGTTCAAGGTGCTGGAAGGGCTCGCTCTGCAGCCGGAGGCACCTGATCTCGAGGTTGTTGCCCTCAGTGCCGGCGGGCGCGTAGCGGAGCTCATTACTCACAGCCGACGCTGGCGGCCGTCGCGCGTCTGTGTCGGCAATGCCGCCGACGTGGCGTTGGTGAAAGCGGCATTGCCTGGCGTCGACGTCGTGTGCGGCGCGGACGGCTTGGAGTCCCTGGCTGCAGATCCTCAGGTGGATGTCGTGGTCAATGGGCTGGTGGGAGCCGTGGGATTGCGCCCCACGTTGGCTGCGTTGCATGCCGGAACCGACGTGGCCATGGCCAACAAGGAACCATTGGTCATGGTGGGAAACCTAGTGCTGGAGGCGGCAGAGCGGGGAGGGGGGCGAATCCTGCCAGTGGACAGCGAGCCGAGCGCCATGTGGCAATGCCTCAACGGCGAACGCGCGCATGAAGTGACCCGCCTCATTCTAACCGCCAGTGGCGGAGCATTCCGAGATCGTTCCCGCGAGCAACTATCGGCGGTAACCCCCGAGGAAGCCCTCAATCATCCCACCTGGAATATGGGTCCCAAGATCACGGTGGACTCGGCGACCCTGATGAACAAGGGTTTCGAAGTGATTGAGGCGAGCTGGTTGTTCAACGTCCACGTGGATGCCGTGGAGGTGGTCATTCACCGGGAGTCTATCGTACACTCTATGGTGGAGTTCGTGGACGGCTCCATCATCGCGCACCTGGGCCGGACGGACATGAGTTTGCCGATTCAGTACGCGCTCACCGAGCCCGAGCGTTACCCGGGGCCGCCCCATCTCGATCTGACTGAGCTCGGGGCTCTGCACTTCGAGGCGCCTGATCTGAGCAACTTCCCAGCACTGGAGCTCTGTTACCGTGTCGGCAGGTTGGGCGGGACTATGCCGGTGGCGCTCAATGCGGCAAACGAGGTGGGAGTTGCCGCATTTCTCTCGGGCCGCATCGGATTTCTGCAGATTCACAACGTCAACGAGTTGGTGGTGGAGGGTCACAACGTTGCGGCTGCGAACTGTTTGGGTACGGTGCTGGAAGTAGATCGCCAGGCTCGAGAGTGCGCGGATCGGGCAGTGTGCCACATCGAAGAGGAAAGGAGAGGGGAGTGAAACAGCGTCGACATGAGAAAGACCGGGGATCGCATCGGCCGGCACCCGGGCGCTCGCCAGAGCCGATGAGCGCCGAGGAGGTTCAACGCTCCCAGGCCCGGATCGACCTCTGTCAACGCTCACTGCGAAGCCTCAGCGGGGTGATGATTGGAGCCTTCGTGCTCATCATCCTGCTGACGACGATCTCTCACGGCGATTTCGTTCAGGTGGCCGCCCGATCACTGTATTTCCTCATCCTGGCTTCGGTCCTGACTTCGCTGGGGGCCTGGATCATTCGCGTGCTTCTTGAAAAGAAGGTGGGCAAGGAAGTCAAGGTTTCTGCCGAAGTACTGAAGAAGTAATCCGACACAAAGGTGTAAGAAAATGGAGACAATCACCGCTCGAGGTGATTTCCATGCCGCTCACCGGCAGCTCGGCTACGACGGGAAGTGCGCTTTCGTTCACGGACACACCTGGAGGGGCACCTTCACTGTACAGGCAAAGGAATTTCCGCGCCTCGATGACCTCGATATGTCGGTGGATTTCGGAGCCCTCAAAGACATCTTCAAGGGACTTGACCATCGCATGCTACTGTCCGAGCAGGATGAAATCTTTCTCAACCCCGAGCTCTTCGAGCCGGAGGGGACCGTCATCATGCCGGGGAAGAATCCGAGCGTGGAGAACGTCGCTTTATACTGCATGAACGAGGCGGTGGAGGTATTGGCTAAGCTGTTCCCGGGCAAGGGAATCGACTACGATATAGCAGTGTCGATTCAGGAGACAGACAACAACGTCTTCAACCTGACACGATCGGTCACAATCTGACCCATAGCGCTGAGAATTAGACGTGTCACGCGAAGTACTCATGACCGTTCGAGACCTGGCCAAGTATCTGCACTGCTCGGTTTCCACTGTGCGCCGCCTCGTTCCCAGAGGGCAGATCCCACATTTCCGTCTGGGCAAGATGCTGCGCTTTCGCCGCAGTGAGATTGACGTCTGGCTGGCGCTGCATCATGAGGGGGACATCCCGGCCGAGGTCCGGGAGACTGCCGTCCATCCGGATCAGTTATTCCTGTTCGGCCGCGACATCGGCTGCCCCCTGAGGGCTTCCCAGGACCCCTGAGACTGATGCAGACTCACTCCGCGTTGCGACGGCTGCTCGTTCTGCTGTGGCTGGTCGTGGCTTTTGGCTGCGGCGGTCCGAAACGCAATAATCCCGCAGATCCGGATGTGGGGACCCAGGCCGAGGGCATTCAGCTGGTCTCCGCCCTACCCGATGACGTCGGTGCCGGCAGCCTGTTGCTGGCCGATATACGGTTCACAGTGACCGCGGCGGATCTGCGGGAGCCGATCAGCGGTCAGATGAACCTGGTCGGGGATCGAGCCACCGGTGTAGCGCAAGGCGTGCCCGACGGTTTGGCGCGGGTCTTTCGGGTTGATGGCTTCGATGAAAACCGGATTCGGACGTATTCGGTCGCCGATACCGTGGATATCGCACAGGGGGCGCCACAGTCCCCCCTTCGCCTGCCATTGCACCGCCTCACCGGCGCCGTGGAGGTTACCTCGAGTTTGCCGCCGGAGATCGAAGGTCTCACCGTGCTCATTGTGACCGGCCGCGACACGATGGCACACGATTTTGAGATCAAGGACGCGAACTTCCAGCAGAACATTGGCGACATCCCCACCGGATCGGGCGTGCAGTTGTTGCTGCGGGGCCGAGATGCGGACGGGCAGACCCTAGTGTCGGAGACTTTGCGCACGGACATCCGTGAAAGCCTGTTGGCTCGCGTGAGGCTGCCGGGAGTGACCGGAGCCGTGGCGATCCTGGCCAACTTTCCCGACTACGTGCCCGTCGTTGAAGTGGATCGTTTTAGCGATGCTGCGGGCGGTTTCTATCGCCGCTCTGAAAACCCTGGATTGCCGGCGCCAAACGAGGCGATCGACTTCGACGAGCGTTTTTTGCATCAGGCGCTGGGACCGAACCAAGAGTCAATTCAGTTCTACAACTTTGACGTGCACTCGAAGACCCCGGCTCGGATGTACCAGTTGATTGACCGGCGCGGAGATCCCATTGTCGGACAGCTGCCGATCTTCGCCGAGATCCCAGGGGATCCGGGTTACAACGACCTGCGGCAGGTGGTTGCGGTGAGGATCACGGACGGGGATTTCCAGCCGAACTCGATCACCTCGCTATCCGATCTGCAGGCGATCGCAGAGGACACGACCGAGACTGATCTGATCCGCAATTGCGTGATGGTTCCAGACGGCTCGACGGCGTCTTTCCGTTTCGATGTGACGGATGCCGTGGGTCTGCACGACGGCTGGTACGGAGATCGAGTAGTGCGTTACCTGCTGTTCGAAAACCCTGACAGCCAGGCCATCGCGGAGTTTTCGGGAGGGGAGATCTCGGCACCGGTGATGTACGCTTTCTTGGAGAATGACCGCGACACGGCGGACGGATTCGCCCTTGATGCCGGCGGCACCACCCATAACGTGGCGACGCGTCTGCCCAAGCAGGAGGGGTACTCGCCACTGTGGGCATTGCGAGTGTTTCGACTCAGCGTCTTCGATCGCGTGACGTCGGTGACTTCAGCACAGGACAACGACCGAGAAGACAACATTCTCTCCACAGAGGATGTCCTCATCATCAACGCTCCAGTGGTCACCGTGGGTGCGCGCGGTGGAGGATGACGGATTGAGTGAGGAGCCATTGCGGATTGAAAGGGTGGTGGTGTTGGGAGCCGGGGTCATGGGTAGTCAGATCGCTGCGCTATTTGCCAATGCCGGAATCGAAGTGGATCTGCTGGACCTCGCCGATGATAAGGGAGACCCGAAGGGCCGAGCGCAATCCGGGGTCGAGGGGCTGGCTAGCATGTGGCCGCCTCCTTTGTTTCTACCCGAGTTCTCGCAGCGGATCCATACTGGTTCCCTCGAGGATCCCGAAGAGGCAGTGGCGCGCGCTGACTGGGTGGTCGAGGCGGTCGTGGAAGATCTCGCCATCAAGGAGAAGCTCTACGCTCGGATCGAGGGTCTAACCCGCAGTTCGGCGATCGTCAGCACCAACACCTCCGGAATTTGCATCTCCGATTTGGCCGAGGGTCGGTCACGTGAGTTCGGGGATCGTTTTTTCGGCGTCCACTTCTTCAACCCCCCGCTCTACATGGAGCTGGTGGAGGTCATTCCCGGTCCTACCACCCGTCCCGAGATCATCGTCGGTGTGACCGCCTTTCTTGAGACCGGGCTTGGAAAAGGGGTCGTGCAATGCCGGGACACGCCGAACTTCATTGCCAACCGTCTCGGCGTGTTCGCCGTGTTGGACGCCCTTCATCGGATGGCGGAGATGGATCTCCGAGTGGAAGAGGTTGACGCGCTAACCGGTCCCGCCCTGGGGCGGCCGCGATCGGCCACGCTGCGCCTGTGCGACCTCATCGGCCTCGACACGCTCCTGAATGTGGCGGGCACAGCACATCGCGGACTGCCGTACGACGACCGCCGGAGGACATTCCGTCCCGCCCCGATCGTCCAACGCCTGGTGGATTGCGGCCGTCTTGGTGCCAAGACTAGGGCCGGATTCTATCGCAAGGGTGACGGGGGCCTGGAGGTGGTGGATGCCCCCTCTACTGACAGCTATCGCCCGCTAGAGGCGGTGGAGATCGCCGGGCTCGTCACGCGCGGACCGCTGGGCGCGCGCCTGCACGCCCTCGATGAAATCCCTAACAAACTGGGGGAGTTTGTGCGCGGACACGTCGCGTCGAGTCTGCTCTACGCGGTGGCTCGCGCTGGCGAGATTTCGGAGACCATCGAAGACATCGATCGCACCATGCGGTGGGGGTTCAACTGGGAAGCAGGGCCTTTCGAGATGATCGATGCTCTCGGCGGAGAGCGACTGGAAAACTGGGCGGAGGAGGCTGGCCTCGTCCTCGACGATGTGCCCCTACTGCGGATGGCGATCGATGCCGATCCTGCCACGTTCTATGCGGTGAACGACAACGGCGAGGAACAATCGCTGGATCCGACGAACGGCGAGCGGCGTTTGGTGCGACGCGCTGGCCCCTTGGTGGACGGAGAGCGGTTAGATGGCGCCCAGGTGGTGCTCGAAGCGGAGACTGGCCGCGCTCTCGATCTCGGCGACGGAATCGGGGTGTTCCAGTTTGACACTAAGCTCAACGTGCTCGGCAGGGAGGTGCTCGAGCTCGCTGTCGAGGCGACGAGTCGAAATCGTTTCCGACTGCTCGTGCTGACCGGGGCTGGGAGCCTGTTCTCGGCCGGCGCCGACCTTAAGTATGTGCTTCGGCTGATCGACGAGGCTAAGTGGGACGAATTAGAGACCTACTTGCAAGTCTTTCAGAGGGCGACAGGGGCGATGCGCTACGCTGGGTTTCCGGTGGTGGCTGCCGCTGACGGCCTTGCCCTGGGAGGTGGCTGCGAATTCTGTCTGACCTCATCGAAGGTGGTGGCCTCGGCGGGGCTGCGGATTGGGCTAGTGGAGACCAAAGTGGGAGTGATTCCCGGCGCTGGCGGGTGTCGGGAGATCGTGCGGCGTCACGGTGCCGATATCGAAAACGCCTACGCAACCCTGCTATCGGGATGGACGTCGGATAACGGATGGGAGGCTAGGAAACGAGGGTTCCTAACCGACGCCGATGACATTCGCCTGGACGGCAAGCGGTTGTTGCTGCGTGCGATCGAAGTGGCCGAGGCGCAGGTCGACGGATGGAAACCGGAGTCGCCGACCAACCTGGAGGTGGCGGGGTGGGAGGTGGAGGAGCGACTCGTCGCCGAGTTGCAGCGACGGCACGAAGCCGAGGAGATTACAAAACACGACGCGGTGGTAGGAACGGAGCTGGCGCACGTGCTGTGCGGTGGCGGCTCTTCAGAAGCCGTGCCTGAAGAGAGGATTCTCGATCTCGAACGCGAGTCTTTCCTCAAACTGTGCGGCATGAGCGCGACACGGTCGCGGATCGAGCACATGCTGACCACCGGAAAGCCGCTACGGAACTGATTGGGATCGGTTGGCCGAGGACGAAGGAAGACGATGGGACTGAGAACGGAGCAGGAGTATCTGGACGGGTTGAAGGATGGCCGCGTCGTCTACTACCGGGGCGAGCGAGTGGAGGACGTGACTACCCATGAAGACATCGGCATTGGTGCGCGGCACACGGCGCTTGACTTCCGTCTCGCCGATGACGACGACCACCGTGAGCTTTTCACCTACACCGACGACAACGGCGAGGCGCACAGCCGCTATTACAAGAGGCCGGAAAACATTCAGGATCTACTAGATCGCCGCGAGATGATCGAGCGATCGACGGCGCTCGGCGGCAGTGTGGTTCTGCTGATCAAGGAGATCGGGACGGACGCACTATTCGCCCTCGACATGGTGACCCGCGAGGTCGACAGGCGGAGCGGTACGGAATATAACACCAGGGTCGCCGCCTTCCACGCCCACTGCCAGGATCACGATCTGAGCCTAGCAGTGGCCCAGACTGACGTGAAGGGGGACCGCTCGCTGTTGCCGTCGCAGCAGGATCACCCCGACTACTTCGTGCGCATCGTAGAGGAGCGTGAGGATGGCATCGTGGTGAGCGGCGCCAAAGCTCACACCACAGGGACGCCTCTGGTGGACGAGATCATTGTGGTGCCGACGCGGGCCCTCGGCGAGGAAGATGCGGCGTACGCCGTGAGCTTCGCGGTGCCGGTGAGCACCCCCGGGGTCAAACTGCTGGCCAGTCCCTTCGGCGGCGACGAGCCATCGCCGTTTCATCACCCGGTGAGCTCGCAGCACCGGCTCATCGACACGCTGACGATCTTCGACAAGGTGTTTGTGCCCAACGAGCGGGTCTTTCTCAAGGGGGAGGCACAGGCGGCGGGATTCTACGCCAATACCTTCGTGGAGTTTCACCGATTCACGGCGATCTCCTACAAGCCGCCGCTGTGCGATCTGTTCATCGGCGCCGCGGCACTGCTAGCTGATTACAATGGCATCAGCAAGGCGAGCCACGTGCGCGAGAAGCTGATGAAGCTGATCGCCTGGACGGAGACGGTGAGGGGCCTGAGCTTAGCCGCTGCGTATCAGTGTCGCATCACCGATTTCGGCCTCGCCGTGCCCAACATTATCTACAGCAACCTGGCCAAGTACGCCTTCGCATCCAACTATCACGAAGCCATGTTACACGTGCAGGACATAGCCGGTGGGCTCGTAGTGACGGGGCCTTCCGAGCAGGACATGGAGAGCCCGGAGACCCGGGTACTGGTGGATCGCTACCTGGGTGGGCGCAAGGGGGTGACGGCGGAAGACCGACTCAAGGCGATGAACCTTGTGCGGGATTTGACGGCGTCAGGCTTTGGCGGTTACAACGAGTTTCTCGCCATCCACGCGGAGGGCTCCATCGAGGCGCAGAAGATCACAATCTTCCGCGATTACGACATCGACCGCTGCAGGAAGATCGTCGCGGATACGATTGGGGTGGCGCTGTAGCAGTGTGGTCACGAGAATCGCGTCAGAGATTCTCGAAAAGCAGTCGAAGGGTGCGTGCAGGGGAGTCGATCAAACTGCCGTCCAGCCACCGTCGACGTAGAGGGTTGTACCCGTGATGTAGGAAGCGGCGTTGGAGGCGAGAAAGAGGATGGCGTGGGCGACCTCTTCGGGTTCGCCGAAACGGCCCATGGGGGTTCGGTCTTCAACCCAGGTCCGCAGTTTGTCGCGTTTCTGCAACTCGGAGGTCATTTCGGTGGCGATGTAGGCGGGTGCGACGGCGTTGACGCGGACGCCGCGCTGGGCCCACTCTGCCGCCATCGTGCGAGTCAACGAGCCGAGAGCCGCCTTGGAGGCGGAGTAGGCGGCGAGCCGAGCCAGGGCGCGGTCGGCGGCAACGGAGGTGACATTGACGATGGCACCACGACCGCGGTCCAGCATCAAACTTCCTAAGGCCCGAGAGAGATTGAAGGCACTGTCCAGATTGACGCGTAGGATGTGGCTCCACTCCTCGTCCGTCATCTGTTCGGCGCCTTTTACGTATGGGCTAATGGCGGCGTTGTTCACCAACACGTGGGGACCCTCCCCGGGCCACAGCTCATTCAGGTTGGCGAGTAGACCCTCTATCTGGGCGGTATCCCCGAGATCGCAAGGGCAGGCATAGGCTTCGCCTACGCCTGCGGCGCGAATCAGTTCCACTGTCTCTTCGAGTTGGGTGGCGGTGCGGCTCACCACGGCGACCCGGGCGCCGGCGCGGGCCAGCACTTGGGCGCAGGCTCTGCCGATTCCTCGACCACCGCCGGTGACGACGGCGTTGCGTCCATCCAGACTGAAAGGATTGAAGCAAATGCTTGCGGATCCGCCCTGGGCCATGCCTTTCCTCACTGATTCGCTAATCAATCGGGGTGGTTCAATATAGCCCTGTGCGGAGAGACCTGTCATGAGCGAGCCCAGCCTGGAGCTGATGCGGACGGCATTCTAACGCGACGGATTGGGAGAGCTTGGCGGGAGCTGCTCAACGGCGCGCTGTGCGAAGAGATCCTGCATCTGTTGCGACGGACCGGGTGGGAGCTACTGGGACGGCGAGGGTTCGAGGTGGCGATTCAGCGACGAAACAGCCACGGAGATTCGAGCCAGACGACGAGATCGGGTTGGCTCGAGCGTCCGGGACTTGATACCAATCTCCGTAACTTCAATCCAGGCCTGAAAAAAAGTCACTTTTCGGGTTGAATTCCCGGTTCGGACCCCCTTATATTAGTTATCACATTCCTTTTCTGGGGCGACCCCCCGGTTCGGAGTTCCCCTCCGAGCCTCGTCCCGCGATCTCGGTCTTCCTGATTTACAGTAGTCCAAGCAAGATCCTCTTTTTGCCGTGGCCGGCTGAAACCCCGATCCAGCTGGCCGGGGCGGATCATTCTTCGGTACCTCCTGGCGTGCGTCTTCCCGTCGCACGTGTCCCTTCACGCTCCCTGTCCCCATCGTTCGATCTCCCAATCGAACAGCCCGGGATTCGCGATCAAGCGAGTGGTCGCGGCTCAGGGTGAGAGCAGTTTGCGAAACGTCTGTCCGCCCGTGGCAACGGGCCTCCTGGCAGACGGCATTGTGTAAGCAAACCGGAGGGGTGCGATTAGATGTCAACGACACTGCAAACCGATACGCTGGTCGATCAGTATTTCCACGAGATCGAGAATTCCGTCGGTCTGTCGGCGAAGGAAGAGGTAGAAATCGCCAAGCGAATCCAGGACGGAGATGAAGGCGCCCTGACTGAACTCGTGCAGGCGAACCTTCGCTTCGTGGTGAGCGTAGCCAAGCAGTACCAGAACCTCGGACTTCCTTTGTCCGACTTGATCAACGAAGGGAATGTGGGACTAATGGTGGCGGCGAAGCGCTTCGATGGCTCGAAGGGCTTCAAGTTCATCTCCTACGCGGTCTGGTGGATCCGACAGTCGATCCTGCAGGCCCTGGCCGAGCAGTCGCGGATCGTGCGATTGCCGCTGAACCGAATCGGTGAGCTCACTAAGGTGAACAAGGTACTTACCAAGCTGGAGCAGCGGCTGGGCCGGCCACCGGAGGTGGATGAGATCGCCGCTGAGGTCAACGCGAATGCAAACGATCTCGATTTACTGCTGCGGCTGTCGCAGCGTCCGGTGTCGTTGGAGACCCCGTGCGACGAAAGCGAGCCGGATCGCTGCCTGGGGGACCTGCTCCCGGACGAGACCCGACCGCTTTGCGACGAGCTGCTGTCAGAGGGCCAGCTGCGCGAAGTGATCCAGAACGCGATGGGCGATCTGACGGAAGGGGAGGCGCGGGTGCTGCGGATGTACTACGGGCTGGACGGGCAGGAGCCGATGACGCTCGAGGAGATCGGCACCTACGTGGGGAGGACCCGCGAGCGCGTGCGCCAGATCAAGGAGAAGGCGCTGCAGAAGCTGCGTCATCCCAACCGCAGCGAGATTCTGAGGGAATATTACGGAGAATCGTAAAGATTACGCACTAGTCGGCGGGCGGGTGAAGGAATCCGCCCGCCTGTCTTTGACAGTTTTCGGCGGCGCCGGTAGTTTTTTGGCACTCTACCGAACGTTCGACGTTGTTCCGGCGTAGCTCAGTTGGCAGAGCGGGTGGCTGTTAACCACCATGTCGTAGGTTCGAGTCCTACCGCCGGAGCCAGTTTATTGGAAGCGCAATCCCTTGTCTCAGAAGGGGTTGCGCTTTTTAGTTCTGAGCCCACCGCAAGCTTGTGCACACTATGTACACACTTTTTCGGCGGAAGTACGCGCTCAGCGACCTTCTCGACGGCTTGTGAGAGCCTTTCGGGACGTACGCGACCGTAGACGTTCATCGTCATCTCAGGCGTGGAGTGGCGGGCCAGTTCCTGCGCCTCCTTCACGGTCACCCCGCTCTCAATGACCAGGTTGATGTAGGCCAGCCGGCAGGCGTGGAAGTCGAGCCGACCTGCAGGCGTGTCTTTCGGGATTCCGGCAGCTTCAAGGTCCTCGTACAGGACACGGGCAGGCTGACTCGGGACGTAGAGCAGGGGAGTCGCCGGCGGGTGCCTCTTTTTCCCGGCATAGCGTTTCTTGTAGAGACGGCCAGCGTCTCCGGATTCGACAAACGCTTGGAGGCGATCCCTCAAGCCAAGAGGCAGCGGTTGAAAGCCCGGTTTCCGGTTCTTCGTCCACTTCGCGTCGAGATGCAGACCGCCGTGTTGGAGATCGAGGTGATCGTGGGTGAGATTGCGGAGTTCATTGGCACGCAGGCCAGAGAGGAATGCGGTTTCGTACAAGATCCTGCGATGGGGTGGGCAGGCCTCCAATAACGCGGCAATCTCATCGGGAGTTGCCGCACGACGGCGGAGCTGGGGGGTGGTATCGAGCGGTGCGATCCCTCGAAGAGGATCGAGAGCCAGGTAGCCTCGTTGCACGCACCAATCGCAGAATGCGGCTATCCCTTCCACGTAGTTGGCTATCGTTTTGCCAGAGCGGCCGATCTGTTGGAGGTTGCGAATCGCCTTTTCCACTCGGGGAAGACAGCCGTCGACGTCGCCGAGCGACTTAAGTCCGAGCTGATCTTGCCACCAGCTGAGCTGGGTCTTCCTGTTGTGAGTGTGCGCCGGGTTCCACGGGCGTCCTCCACGTCCTCCCTGCGACCTGCCCCAACCGATGTACTCATCTGCACATTCGACAAAGGACGTAGAGCGGTGCCGATCCGCGGATGTTTGAGCCGGACGGTATCCAAGGCGAACCTGGCGATGTTCGTCTTCGAGGCGAAGTGCCATTCGAAGAGTCTCCGAGCGGTTCGTGGTCCCGGTAAAGAACTGCCGCCGGGTACTGGCATCGATGAACCAGCCTTGGAATTTCCCTGAACTGTTGGGCTTTTGCCGGACACCACCCACGATCGATCTCCTTGCCTACGGGGAGAGTTCCAGAACTTTCAACGTAGCGTCAGTAGACTCACGGGCTGCGTCTTCCATCCGCTGCTCAATATGGTCACGGATTGTTCCGACGGTCCAAACATTCTGTCCGAGCAGCCGGCATGGAGCAGGAAGCTCCCTACGGGTAACGGCGCGCTTGATGCTCGCAGGATGCCGGTGGAACATCCGCGCGAGACCGGCTTCGGTGACGACCGCACCTGCGCCTAAGTTGCCGAGTTCCGCAATGACACCGGAATCAAGCTCCGCGGCCTTGCCCTTGGCTCCGTGTTGATCCGCAGTTCGTAAGATCTCTTCACAGCACATGGGCCTCGTCACTCTCCTGTAACCTGTTTCTCTCAGAGCCCAGGTCCACCTCGAACAGGGCTTGCTCTCGGGCTTCAGTTTGTATTCCGCTCATTCCCTCTTATCCTCGAATTACACCGACTTCCGGACACAGCACGCCTTTACGCCGCTTGCGGGAAAGAGCGCTGCAACAGTGTCTCAGGCTGGTTAAGGGGGTAGCTTGTACCGCCCTGAGTAAGGCCAAAGCCGCCCCCGGCGGCGCTTGAGCCGCAGTGAAGGGCACATCTCTATGACCCCCTCCTCTGCCCCTCTCCTGGATTACTTGGCCTCCAAGCCTGCAGTGTAATCTCCGAGCGTTTTTGCGAGCGCTCTGTCTCGGCCCCGGCGGGGGGTCTACAAATGTGGTTATCCATGACGCGTATCTGTTACTCGCCACGAGCAAGAGGGGCCTTTGGCCCCGGGCCGAGGTTTGCATCCCTCGGAGCCTTACAGACTACATCTGTCAACGGACTGGCACGCCGATTCAAGCTCGATACGGCGGCGGTCCTGACGGCAGGGTCATGCAGATGATTGGCGATTCGTCAAGAGAGCCTCCGGCACAATGGTGGCGGGACCGAGATTCCTCCTGGCATCGGAGGATTTGGACTTAGAAGACACACGCGGCCCGCCAGCCATGGTCTTCGTACTTCGATGCAGCGCGGTTCAAGCGCAGACCACCAACTATGTCAGTTCAGGAAGCTGGGTGACGCCGCGGGGGAGACGACGGGTCTGGTATTACGGCACTACATCTACAGCAAGGGGGTGGCGTATGGGATACTGTTTGTCGTGAGAAGCCCCTGCTGCGCTTCCTTCACCGGTAGGTTGGGAGCCTGCCGACGCGTGATAATGAAGTGAACAAATGAGTCCATGTCAACAGTCAGAATAGAATATATAAATTATTGTTTTTATGTCAATTAAGACCACATTGAGAGACACCGGAAACCTGGCCACACGGCGCACATCTATCTATAAAACCAATGTCGACGTTTTTTCACCTGGCACGGCT
>JAYZFI010000028.1:0-96559 GCA_036336855.1 Candidatus Latescibacterota bacterium | reverse complement strand
CCTTCGGTCATGCTTGTCTCGCGATCACCGATCTGCGTTGGCGTGATCGGCCTTCTTCCGCGTGTAGTGCCGGCGCACTTTGGCGCGGTTGCCGCAGACCCTCATGTCGCACCAACGCCGGCTGCCGTTTCGGCTGCGGTCCACGAACAGCCAGCGACAGCGATCGGAGTCGCAGCGCCGGATGCTCGGGAGTTCATCCGAGGCCAGCAACTCCGCTGCGGACAGCACCACCGGCCACAGGGGGCGCAGAAGATTGCCCTCTGTCTCGCGCCAGCGCCATTCGTAGCCGTCAACGCGCGCGGGAGCCAGCTCGGCACGCACGCGCACGACGCGTAGCGCCTCGTTGAGGGCATTGAGATCCTGTGGATCGGGCTCGCCGCCATCAGCGATAGCACCGAACAGGTTGCAAATCCACTTGCGCACTTCCCGTGCACTGTTCAAAGCGACTTCGCACGCCCGGGGATCGGCTTCTGCCCGGCGCCTCAACGCCTCCGCTTCCGCCACCGTGGTGATCCCCGTTTCCGCGGTCCAAGTCAGAAACTGGGGGTAGTCAGCGATCCGGTCACTTCCCTTCTCTTCATGGGGCAGGGTGTTGGCAAGATCCAGACAGAGCCGACCTCCAACGATATCGGGGGGATGTGTTGTCTTGGGATCTTCGAAGAGCATGGCGGAGTGCCTGGAAATTTCTTTATTGACACCTACAATTGTGGAAATACTGACATTCTGCGATGAATAACCTGTATTTGATCAATTTACAGGTTATTCATCGGTTTTGGCAAGTTGTGATTCATTTCGGCGGAGGTTGGGCTATGATCTCGTGGGAAGACACCCGCCTGCCCGCTGCGCTGATTAATTATCGATCGGCGCAGCCACCGTCGGAGTCGCCCGCCAAGCCAGTCGGCTTCGGGCGCTTCGTCGGTCGGTTGGTATGTATTTAATGTCTCTAACTAGTAAAACGGTCTCGAGACGGTGGAATCTCGTCGATCGCTCGCCTGGACACATGTATTGGCTCTCTGCTATCCTCTTAGGTCATGGACGATACCGATCTCTGTTACCTCAGCGCCGCCGAGCTCATCCAGCTGTATAGCCGTAGGGAGTTGTCGCCGGTCGAAGTCGCGCACGCCACGTTGCGCCGCATCGAAGCGGTGGATGGCGAGCTCAACGCCTTCGTGACCGTCTCATCGGAGCGCGCTCTGGAAGACGCGCGTGCTGCTGAAACGGCTTACGCCACCGGCACCGCCGGCCCCCTGGCCGGTGTGCCGGGGTCGCTGAAGGACCTCACCGCGACAAGAGGCATCCGCACCACTCGGGGATCTCTGTTGTATGAGGACTGGATTCCCGACGAGGACTCCCCGCTGGCACAGCTTCTGGCGCGGGCAGGCATGGTGCTGTTGGGCAAGACCAACACGCCGGAGCTGGGATGGAAGGGCGACACCAGCAATCGCGTCGCCGGCAGTACCCACAATCCTTGGCGACACGGCCGCACTGCGGGGGGTTCATCTGGGGGTGCCGCCGCCGCTGTCGTCGCCGGAATGGGTCCCATCGCCCAGGGCACGGACGGCGCCGGTTCGGTGCGCATCCCGGCGGGCCTGTCGGGTTGCTTCGGACTCAAGCCCTCTTGGGGACGGGTACCTCAGTTTCCCTCCAGCTTCGTGGAGACCCTCTCCCACGCCGGCCCCCTTGCACGGACCGTGACCGATGCTGCGATGATGCTCAACGCCATGTCCGCTCCCGACGATCGCGACCGCGTCAGCCTGCCGAAGGAAAATGTGGCCATCCCCGACCTCGATGCGGGGATTTCGGGCTTGGTCGTCGCCTGGTCCCGCGATCTCGGTTACGCCGCCGTGGAGCCGGAGGTCGCCGACACCGCCGAGGTAGCAGCTCGCTGTTTTTCCGAGCTCGGCTGCAAAGTCGAGGAAGCTCATCCGGCAACGGAGGATCCTTGGAGGATCGTGCACGCCATCTGGTCCGGCGCCTTCGCCGCTGCCTTCGGCGAGAGCCTGGAGCAAGTCCGTTCCCGGCTTGACCCAGGCCTGGTCACCATCATCGAGCAAGGGCGGCGGCTTTCGGGGATGGACGTCGCAGGAGCCTACATCACTCGCAACAACCACTACCAGGCATGGCGCGAATTCTTCCAGCGCTACGACCTGCTTCTCACGCCGACCCTGCCCGTCTCTGCTTTTCCCGCCGGTACCGACTTCCCCACCGAAATCGCCGGTCGCACCACCACCTACTTGAGCTGGACCGCCTTCACCTACCCCTTCAATGTCACGGGCCATCCCGCCGCTACCGTGCCCTGCGGCTTCGTCGACGGCTTACCGGTGGGACTGCAGATCGTCGGCGGCTGGCGCCAGGACGCGATGGTGCTGCGGGCGGCGCGCGCTTTCGAGCAGTTTTCCCCTTGGCAGCATCGCCGCCCGCCGCTGTGACTTCTTCGCCGCAACTCAGGTCCGTACGCCCGAGCGAAATCGACGATCTCATAGAACTGTTTTGCTCGGTGTATTCCCCGCATGCCCACGACCGTTACCGCGGCTACATCGAAGGCGACCCCACCTGGCGTCCGGAACACAACCCCGTTGCCGTCGTCGACGGTCGCATTGTGGGCGCCCTGCGCATCTGGGATCGCCAGCTCCACGTCGGCGAGACCCCGGTGCGTATAGCAGGAATCGGCGGTGTGTGCACCGATCCCGACTTCCGGGGACGCGGCATCGCCAGTGCGCTCACCAACCGTGCACAGCATTTCATGAGCCGCGAGGGCTTCGACTTGGGCTTGCTGTTCTCCTGGGTGCCGGCGCGATTCTACCGGCGGCTGGGTTGGGCGTCCATTGCTGTCGAGGCCTTCGCGGTGACAATGCAGGCCCACCCCCCGGAGAAACGCAATCATGACTGGGTGGCCTCTCCGTTCTCAGAACAGCGCGATCTCGACGAGGTGGTGGATCTCTACCGGCGTCACAATGCCGGGCGCAGCGGCACCACACTTCGACCACGGCCGTACTGGGACTGGTCGCCGTCGCGAGTGCGCGGCGTGTTGCCCACTACCGTTTTTCGGCATCGCGACAGCGATGCCCTCGGGGGCTACTTGAACTGGGAGCTCGACGAAGAAGAGACGGATCGTGTGTGGATCCACGAGATCGCGTGGGACGAGGAACGATCCGGAACGCTGGTCGCGATCACTGATTTCACTATCGCCACCGCTGGGGAAACCGGCCGTGGCGTTGTCGCTGGCGAAGTCCCTCCCACCCACGCCTTTGTTGAATCGCTCACGCGTAGGGGTGAAGGCGACGCGAAGCTCCAAGGCGACAGCTCCATGATGGCGTGGCCCGTTAATGTCGAGCGCCTGCTCGCAATAGTCTGTCCGCAGGCGCCCACTACCACGGCGGCGCTGCCCTGGGATCTGCTGGCTCGTCTAATGTTCGGAGAAAGCTCGTGGAGCGAGATAGCGGCGGTGCGGCGCGCTCGCGGCATCGACAACACTCTGGACGACAAGCTTTTCCCCCGACGCGAGCTCATCGCCTGGACCCCCGACCACTTCTGAGCGGATTCAGCGCAAACGCTGCACCTTGATCCGGGAACCACCCCTCGGGCACGCTGACCGTCCTCATACCTGTTTGGACCAAGCCGTCCGTCTACCCCGTCGCTATCCTCATAGGTGCCTACACTTGGGCTCGACAGCCTTGCCTGAAATTTCGCCTGAGCGTTGTGCGATCCGAGAGCAGTATGGATCAGTACTGGTCGTTTCCGGAATACACTCGCTCGCCGCGAATGAGCAGAGCTTTGGGATCCTCAACGCCGGCAAGCTCATCCACGCTGCGGTAGCCGAAGGTCATGCTCATGCGAGAGCCGTCCGTGTGATTCGTGCCAATGCGGTGGAAGATCAGGCTGTCGATGACCACCATCCCACCCGCTGGCATGGGCACCGGCACTCCCTGATCCACGATCCCCGATTTCTCCACCCAGTCTTGTTTCTCAATTCCGTGCAAGACGGGGAGACCCGGCAGCAGGTGACTGCCGGGAATCATCACCGTGCAGCCGTTTTCTATGGTGGTTTCCTCCAGATAGAAGATCACCGTCACCAGTGGCCGGCTCCACTGGCGCACGTCACGGTGGAGATAGTCGCCGTTGCGACTGGCCAGATTGAGAGTGGCGTGATTGTGGCGGTTGCGGGCAACCTCGATGTTGGGTCCTAGCAAGGACTGCAGAGGATGGAGAACAACGTCTGAGGAAGCGACCTCTAAGAACAATGGATCACGGTCCAGCACTTGGGAGAGCCGCACCACTTTGCCGTCAGCATCGCGAACGACGGGCTCCGCCTCCCGCTCCATGTCCTTCAGGATCGCCGCCCGTACGCGTTCCACGGTTTCGGTGGGTAACCGGCCGGGCATCTTGAGAAAACCGTTGTGCCGAAAGAGTCGGATCTGCTCAGGGTTGAGTCCCGACATCAGGTCCAGATGGCGGCGTCCGCCATGGTCTTCAGGTCGTCAGCAGCGAAGGGCTTGGCCAACAGCCCGCGCACGCCGGGCAGCTGCTCGAGGTCCGGATCTATTCCGGTGATGACGATGACTACCACGTTGGGATCGACAATCTGCATCTCCGCGAGCGTCTGGTAGCCCGACATACCCGAAAGCCGAGGTCGAGGATCACTAGTTCGATCTGATCACTCTCTTCGTGGAATATGGCGACGGCGGCGTCCCCATTGTCCGCGCGCATCACGGCGTAGTCGCTGCCGAGGATGCTCTCCATAGAATCGAGAATGTTGTGCTCATCGTCGACAACGAGCACGCTTACCGGATCCATCTCCTCTCACTGCTCCGTGTTGCTTCTGGGCTAAGGCATCCACCTTACCATCTCCTGCCCCCGACGGCAAATGGTACAGGCTTGCCTCACGTACACAAAGTGACGACCGCAATTCGATAATCAGCGGCCGCTAGCTCTAATCTCGATTTCCTCTTCAAGCGCCGGCCTGCGAAATTCAGTTGCCCAGCTCTGGTGAGCTCCCTTCATTCCTGCTCAGGTGCCACCTCAGCGGGAAAGGATCGCGTGATGCTCAGCTCCCAGCTCCTCGAAGATCAGCAGATTCAGAGCTTCCTCCGACAGGGCTATCTCACCTTGCAGGCGGATCTGCCTGTGGAGTTTCATGCCCACGTCCACCGCGAGATCCGCGAGCTCTTCGCACGGGAGGGCAATCCCGGCAACGACATCCTCCCTCGAGTCCCCGAGATCTACGAGGTGCTGTGGCACCCAGCTGTACACGGTGCCCTGAGCAGTTTGCTCGGCCCCGACTACTTGATCCACCCGCACCGACACTGTCACCAAAACACCGCCGGCAGCAGCGGCCAGCACATGCACCAGGACAGCTATGAGGCCGATGAGAACGTCCGCCATCATCGGATACGCTGGCTCATGGCCTTTTACTACCCGCAGGATGTGAACGAATCTTTCGGGCCTTCGTCCATCGTGCCTGAGAGCCAGTTTCTGACCTGGGGCGATAAACACGGCAGTCCCCACGAGCTGCCGGTGTGCGGCCGCGCCGGTACCTTCACCATTGTCCACTACGATCTCTGGCACCGCGCCATGGCCAATCGGCGCGATCGCGACCGCTTCATGGTGAAGTTCCTCTTCACGCGAATGAGCGAGCCGCACGCAGCGGCCTGGCGACATAACGGTTCCGACTGGCCGGAAAATGACGCTGATCTCGACCCCCTACATCACCACCTTTGGGACTGGTTGCGCGACGAGCAAAGCAACGACGTTTCCACCGCCGGCAGCGATGTCAGGCTCGAAAGCGAAGCTGCTCGGCTGCACGCCGTCTACCGTCTCGCCCACCAAGGCGACGTAGATACCTTGCTGGAGACGACGCGCAGGGAGACCGCGCAGCGATTGGCGTCAAATCTCGATCGAGATCACACCAATCCGGCTCAACTCGACGCCGCCTTCGGCCTCACCGCCGCCGGTAGCGCCGCCGTGCCGGCGATGATCGATCGGCTCACCGACGAAGAATGGATCCTTCGCGCCAGTGCCGCTGACGTGCTGGGGGACATCGGCACCCAGGCTGCCGAGGCGGTGCCCGCCCTCACCGAGGCTCTCGGTGACGAGTCGGAGTGGGTGCGACGTAACGCCGCCGAGGCCCTCGGCATCATTGGCAACGAAGCCGCACCGGCCGTGGATGCATTGTCCGCCGCACTCGCTGATCCCTTCACCGCCACCCGCCACAACGCCGTGCTGTCCCTGATGAAGATCGGGGGATGCGGCGGCGACCGCCGAGCGCTGACCGCTGCTCTCGAGGACGATAACAACTACGTGCGCGAGCTCTCCGCCCTAGCGCTGGAGCGTCCATCATGAGCGAACGGCTCGATGAAGCCCGACGGCGCACGTTCTGGACTTTTCACATGGAGCGCAGCGCTGAACTGCTCACCGCCATGCAGCAACAACCGGTGGCAGAGAGCAGCGAACCTTTTGCCTCCATGCCCGACACCGCCGAGGATGCCGGCGTGGAGATGCGGTTCTCCGATACCAAGATCGCCGGCAACATCGATCGCATCTTCTTCATCCGTGAGAGTCTGATCCCCGATCTCTTGGCCATCGGCCGCGACATGAACGAGCGCGGCTGGATCCTCAAGATCGAGGACGGCTATCGCACCCGGGAGATGCAGACCCAACTCGGCCGTAAGCCCGCGGTCTTCGACATGATCGTGAAGAGCTGCCAGTGGGAGTGTGGTGAACCGCCGAGCCTCGACCTCCTCCACCGCCGCTCCACCTGCCTGGTGGCCAACTACCCCAATCACGGCACCCACACCATGGGCGCGGCCGTCGACATCTCCGTCTTCCGTCGCGACGATGGCACAGAGGTTTTCCGGGGCAAGCCCTATCTGGAGATGAGCGAGTTCACCCCAATGGACTCGCCTTTCGTCAGCGAGCAGGAACAACAGAACCGCGCCGACATCACGGGGGCGATGGAGAAACACGGCTTCCTCCACTACCCGGGAGAGTTCTGGCACTACAACAAGGGAGACGCCCTCTATCACATGATGACCAATTCCGGCCAAGCGGCACCCTTCGGTCCTGTGCACTGGGATCCCGCCAGCAACACCGTCACTCCCTACAACGACGTGAGCTCACCCCTGACGCCGCCCGAACTCATGGCACAGCTCCTCGACGAAGCCTTGGCCCGTCTCTGCGGCCAACCGGAGGTCGCCCCCCCTTGACTACCACCCTTTCCTCCAGCTATCCACCTATTCCGGTAGAGCTTGAGAACTCGCCCCTGGTGGAGGCCTATTGCAACAAGACGCCGGGCTCGGCGGCCCTAGCCGAGCGAGCCCACGGCCTTTTTCCTTCCGGCATCACCCACGACGCCCGCTACATCGAGCCCTACGGTATCTACGTCACTCACGCCGACGGCTCCCGCAAATGGGATGTGGATGGCAACGAGTACGTCGACTATCCAGGGGGCCACGGCGCCCTTCTGTTCGGTCACAACCCACCAGAGATCCTACGCGCCGTGCAGGAGCAGCTCGGCAAGGGAATGCATTACGGTGCCAGTCATGAGCTCGAGGTGGAGTGGGCGCAGTGGATTCAGAGACTGGTTCCGTGTGCGGAACGCGTCCGCTTTACGAATTCCGGGACCGAGTCCACCCATCTGGCCCTGCGTTTGGCGCGCGCTGCTACGGGTCGTCCGAAGATTATGTGCTTCATCGGCCACTTTCACGGCTGGCACGACTACGTCACCTCCGGCTTTGCCGGACACTTCGACGGGTCCGCCGCCCGCGGTGTGCCGGAAGAAGTGGCGCGCTCCGTTGTACTGGCGCCCCCCAACAACCTCGCAGCTGTAGAGCGCCTTCTCGACAAGGACGTCGCTGCCATCATTCTCGAGCCCACCGGATCGGTATGGGGTCAGGTTCCGCTGGCGCCGGAATACGTGCAGGGTCTGCGGCAACTAACGACCGAGCGCGGCTCGCTGCTCATCTTCGACGAAGTGGTCACCGGCTTCCGCTGCTCCCGCGGTGGCGCCCAACAGGCCCTATGCGTCACCCCGGACCTAACCACTCTCGGGAAAATCGTGTCCGGCGGCATGCCCGGCGCCGCCTTGGCGGGCAAGAAACAGGTCTTCGCTGCCCTCGACTTCCGCCGCAGCTCGGCCAGGGACGAGGAAAAAGTCGCCCACATGGGCACCTACAACGCCGCGCCCGCCACCTGCGCCGCCGGCATCGCTGCCCTGCGCATGGTTCAGGAAACCGACGCCGTCGACCGCGCCATCGCCTACGGCGATGGGCTCATCGAAGCGCTGAATGTGATGTTCGCTGAAGAAGGAGTCAGCTGGATCGCCTACGGTACCTACGGCGGGTTCCACGTGTTCCTCAATCCTGAGGGCATCGCCACCGATCGCCACCGCATCGAAGCCGGGGAGCACGCATTCGAGACCCTGAAGGCCCAAGTGCCATCGGCGGTGCGCCTGAAGCTGCGGGTGGGCATGCTCCTTCACGGCGTCGACATCCAAGGCTGGCCCGGCGCCCCGGTCTCGGCGGCCCACACCGACGCCGATCGCGAGCAGACCGTGGAAGCCTTCCGGCAGACCATCCGGGCGCTGCATGCCGAGGGCGATCTGGACTAAAGCGGTCACTCGGCGCCGCAGACGCGCCGGAGTAGAACTCTTCGGCGAGTGAGAGCAGCAACGCCACTGTTTCTGCTCTCACTCGCTCATGCAGGGGGGTGAATGGACCTAAAACAACAATGGGCTACGCTCATGTATCGCCGGATCATGAGAAGACAATTTCAGCCTCTCAGGATCCATGGTCACAACGCGGTCATGCGCGAACCATCATAGCAGGCTGAACGGCCTCGAGAACGGCCAAGGGCTGCGACCCCTCATCTGCCGTATTTCGTTATTCCACTTGTAGTTAGATGTTTGGTGCCGAAAGTGGGAAACACCCAAAATGGATAAGGCAATGGCCCTTGCCACTCGGTGCTGGCCAGTTCCAACCCATCGCCCAAAGTACGCTTTGTGGCTCTGAGGGATAAACCTACGGGAGTTGGTTTGGTTTAAGCACTAGTGTGGGGTGGGACAACACCAAGCCTACGCCTAGCACATTTCTAAGGCGACGGACCGCATCACGATTGTGCACCCAGCTTAAGAACTTTGTACAGAATTTCTCGACCCAGTCCGGCCTGCCCAGCGCGGAATTACAAAGCTCAACGCTTGTTCCTAGCGCGGCTGTCTTCCCATTCTTCAATGCTCATCGCTTGGGCAACTGCGTGGCTGTTGTCGCCCACACCCGGCTCGCGCAGCTCCGGCTGGTCGACGAACCGGGCGCGGGACGCCTTGTGCTGGTTCTCGGGCTGCAGGACGTCCTCCTCGCCTTCGGCGATGTGCCGGTACAAAAGCTTCAGTTTCGGGGAGAACCTCGCGTAAACCTCCTGCGGCACGTACGTCCTGAGCGTGTGGCCACCCGAGTGCAGGTTGCCGAACTCGTTGCCCGACAGCCACCACGGCGCGTAACGGCACACAACCGCCGTTCGCTCGTGCTCGCTCTGGTTGACAACGCCCGAGTGCCAGATTCGCGTGTCCTGCATAAAGACCGAGCCCGCGGGAGCCGCAACTTGGAACTCGCCCGGTATCGGCGCTCGTTCGTCGATACCGTCATCGGGGCCGCGCGGGTTCCTCGGGTCTTTGTGCGACCCCGGAACAACCCACGTTCCGCCATTATGCGGAGTCACGTCCTCCGGACCGAGGTACCAGACCGTGGACAGCGCCATGCAGACATCGGGGAATGGCTGGGCGATCGCGCCGCAGTGCTTCCACGGCTCCTCGCTGCTCGGCCCGTACGCCGTCAGATCATGCGGCCAGTCGGAATGCCAGCCGCGACGCAGCAGCTGCTCCTTGGACAACGCCTTCCCCGCCGGCTTCGACGACTTGTTGACCTCCGTCTGCAAAATGCGAACGTGCGTGTCGAGCATGGCCTTGGCCACCCGGAGCACGCGCGACTCCACAAGGTACTCGGCGAAGGTTTCGTTTCGCGCGATGTCGCACAGCTCGGCGTGGGACGCCATCGGCGGCCGAACAGGGCCGTTGCCAATCTGGGAGTCGGGATTTCTGTGGCACTCCAGCTCTATGCGTTTGGTCCGCTCCGCCTCACGGTCCTGCTGCAACAGCTGGCGCCCCCGGTGCACGCTCTCGCGCACCGGGCTGACTTGATCCTCGGGGATCACCCTTTCTACGACGCAAAACCCTTGGACTCGCAGCGATTGCAGGTATCCCTCGATCTCCGCGTCCCCACCTTTGGGGATACCCGTGCCAATGGAGTAGGGGAGTCGTAGCCGCTCATCAAGTTTTAAGGGTTTTGACAAAATTGTTACATGGTGCCGAAGGTGGGACTCGAACCCACACGGAGTTGCCCCCGCCGGATTTTGAATCCGGTGCGTCTACCAATTCCGCCACTTCGGCATCTATCTCTGCGCGCTTTAAGTCGACCAGCGCTCCTCGGCAGGCGAGCGCTGCGCCTTGCACGGCCCAAGGATTTCGGCGTAAACCACGGCGTCGCGCGCCGACTCCGGGGTCAAGCTCCACTTCCCGTGGGCAGATCGAGTCGCCCGCGTCGGGCGGGGACGCTCCGCGACCCGCTGTGGGGCACGCTCTGTCTCTTCCGTCTCCCGCGAATGCCGCTCGAAATGCTCCACAAGCTCTGTGATCGTGCGTGGAGGTTGCTGAGACTCCGCCTCAACCTGCTCCTCCTCCGCGACAACGGGAGGCTCGGCATTCTCCTCCGACTCCTCCATTTCCGGGCGACTCGGAACCGACCGCCGCGGCCGTTCGAAGGGATCGGAGAAAGGCCACCCCCCGAAAGCCTCTTCCTCCTCTTCGAGCTCCTGCACAGGCGTATCTGAACCTTGGCTCCGTTCTTCCTCCTCTCGCTTCTTACGCCGCTTGCGCCGTTCCAACAGCGCCGAGACGATGCTGAACAGCACGAAAAGCAAAAATAGAAGTTGTTCCATACGCCTATTCGATCACCTCAAGGGCGCTCCCGAAAGTGGCCACCCTCCAGACGAATATGTGACGGGTGACTCTGTGGTTGGGCTCGGATTCACCTATTCCGTCGATGACTCCGTGGACTCCCCACTATCTGAGATTGACTGCCTCATATCCGTATCCGACTCGATATTCCGCATCCGGTAGTAATCCATGATCCCCAGATTCCCTGAGCGGAAAGCCTCCGCCATCGCTCTTGGCACTTCCGCTTCGGCCTCTTTCACGCGCGCCGACATCTCCTCCACCAGCGCCTTCATCTCCTGCTCGCGCGCCTGCGCCATGGCGCGGCGCTCCTCCGCCTTGGCCTGGGCGATCTTGAGATCGGCGTCGGCCTGCTCAGTCTGTAGCTTGGCCCCGATGTTGTCGCCCACGTCCACGTCAGCGACGTCGATAGAGAGAATCTCGAAGGCGGTGCCCGAATCCAGGCCCTTGCCAAGCACGGTCTTGGAGATCGAATCCGGGTTCTCCAGCACTTGCTTGTGGGTGTCCGCCGAACCCACAGTGGTCACCACACCTTCGCCGACTCGGGCGATGATGGTCTCTTCGCCGGCGCCGCCAACGAGGCGATCGATGTTGGCGCGCACCGTCACCCGCGCCGTCGCTTTAACCTGAATGCCGTCTTTAGCCACTGCGGCAATGAGTGGCGTGTTGATGACCTTGGGATTCACGCTCACCTTCACAGCCTCGAGCACATCTCGACCTGCCAGGTCAATGGCGGCGGCGCGCTCAAAGGTGAGCTCAATGTTCGCCTTGTCCGCCGAGATCAGCGCCAGGATTACCGCATCGACGTTGCCACCGGCCAGGTAGTGAGCTTCCATGGCCTCCACAAGCACGTTGATGCCCGCCTTGTCGGCAGAGATCTTGGGCCGCACGATAGCGCTAGGTGGCACCTTGCGCAGGCGCATCCCCACCAGGTCGCGGAAGATCGCCACCTTGACGCCGGCGAAGTACGCCGTAATCCACAGCCCGATGGGCACGAAGTACGTGAACAGGCTGAGTACGATGACGATCGCGAATAGAATTGCGATGTAAAAAAGCGCTTCCATCTTCAGTCTCTTTCTGGCTAACGGCCGACCTCCGTCGGTCGAATTTACTCGGTCGTTTTCTCGTGCACCACCACGCGATTGCCGCGCACTTCCAACACTTTCACTGTCGCCCCGGCGGTGATGAAGTCCCCTTCCGTCACGACGTCTACCGCCTGCTCCCCGAACTGGGCGCGCCCCGCCGGCCGCAGGTCGGTGCTCGCTGTGCCCTGCTCGCCCACCAAACCCGCCAGGGCTTCTGGCCCCGAATGGTAGCCCGACTCGCGGTCCGTCTTGGTCTCATGCACCAGCCGCTGCCAGGCACGATTGCGCACCAGAAGCCAGATCAGCACTCCCGTGCCCGACATCCCGAGCACACCGATCACGAAGGCAGCCTCAGGACCGAGACGCCTATAGGCGAACAATACACCGATGCAGACGGTGCCAAAACCAAGGACTCCGAAGATGTTCATCCCCGGAATCACGAAAATCTCCAAGAGGATCAGCGCGAAGCCGAGGATCAGTAGCCCAACGGCGTACGCCCACGGCAGCATCTCCGCACCAATCAGCTCGCCCATCTCTCCGACCTCTTCAGATCGCCCGCACCACAACGCGATGGCCCCTGGCGGAGATGATCCTCACCGTCGTATGCTCGGCGATGAACTCTCCTTCAGCCACGATGTCGATGCGCTTGCCGGCGAAATTTCCGACCCCCACCGGACGCAGCTCGGTCAGCGTCAGCCCCTCCATGCCCACCAGCTCGGAGTCCTGCTCCGTGGGCGCCGACACGTAGCCCTCCTGCGCCGACGTGCTGGTGCCAAGGATCAACGACTGGAAGGCGGAAAACTTGGGCAGCGCCTTCAGCAACACCACACTTCCGATGACGGCGGCGATCACGGAAAGAGCGAACTGACCCACCACCACCGAAATGTCCTGGATGCTCCAGAAGTCGAACTTGGGCAGCCGGGTCATGAGCACGCTGGCCAGCATGCAGAGAAAGCCGGCGACACCGACGAACCCAAAGCCGGGAATGAAGGCGATCTCCGCAAACAGTAAGGCGAGACCGACGAAGAACAATAGCAGCTCTTCCCATTCGGCGAGATGGACGATGAGATGGCTGCCGAAGAAAAGGGCCAGCGCCAGCAGGGCCATGGAGCCACCGAGGCCCCAGCCTGGCGTGCGCACCTCGGCGATTAGCCCGAAGATCGCCACGGACAGCAGGATGGAAGTGACGATGGGATTGGTCAGCAGGCGCACCGCGCGCTCGGCCCAGTTGACTTCCACCTCGACGATCTCGGCGCCGGTGAGATCGTAGATCTGCAATACCTCTTGCAGCGCCTCTGCACTCTCGTCGGCAACGCCATAATTCAAAGCCTGCTCTGTGGTTAGAGTCGCGGGTTGTCCTGCCTCTTCGCTGAGCTCGGGGATGTAAATGCGCTCGTCCACCATGGCCTCGGCGATCTCGGGATCGCGACCGGTGCGCTCTGCAGTGGCGCGCATCTCGGCACGCATGACCGACACGTATTTGTCCCCCGCCTTCTCACCACCACCGCTGACCGGTGTCGTCGCCCCGATGGTACCGCCCTTGGCCATGACAATCTTGTCGCAGGCCAATGAGATCAGCGCTCCTGCCGAGATCGCCCGCTTGTTGACGAAGGCGATGGTGAAGGATTCGGAATCGACAATGGCGTCGCGAATCACTGTCGCGGCGTCGACACGGCCCCCGAAGGTGTCGATGTCGAAAATGAGAGCGTCTACTCCGACGGAGTCCGCCTCTTCCACGACGCGTTCCACGTAAGCTGTGAGCCCGGGATCGATCATCTCGCCTTCCGTGCTCACGGTGCGCAGCTTAAGCAGGTGGACAAGAGGCTTACGGCTGTCCTCACCGACCTCTGCCAACACTGGGCTGACAGCCAGCAGACAGGCGACGAGTCGACCCGCCAGGAAGGTGAGGCACGGGGGACGGATGAGTGTGCAGGGTGGTGGGAAAAGGTGCATGCGGCTCATATCGGATGGGAATCGACCCAGCCATTTCGCCGGCGGCACAATGCACGCAAGCACTAGATTCTACTCTTGTTTACCGGCTGATGTCAACGGATCGAGACTCCGTTGACGCCGCGCCCGAAGGCCGGTTAGCTTCCCCATCGACTCACTCCTGAGAAAGGCACTCGCCATGGCTTCCTTCCCGACCCGATTGGATTTGATCCTCAGGGGCGGCCACGTCGTCGACCCCGCCAACGACATCGACGCTGTTATGGACGTGGGCATTGCCGATGGCAAGATCGCCCGGGTAGAGGCCGAAATCCCCCGCGCCAACGCCGAGCACAGCATCGACGTTTCCGGCCTTTACGTGACACCGGGGCTCATCGACATCCACGTGCACTCCTACCACCTACGCTGGGCCTCTGCTGATCCCACTGGCTCCGACCTCTATTCCAAGGCCGGCAAGTACACCGGGAGCCTACTCGCCGATGCCCACTTTCTCAAGGAGGGCGTCACCACCTGCGTCGACACCGGTACCGCCGGCGCCGACGAGATCGAACACTTCCGCAAGACGGTGATCGAGAAGTCATTGTGCCGACAGTACGCCTACGTCAACATCTCGGCTCCGGGTATGGGCGAGCCGGAACAAACCGTATCCAATCTCGATCCCAAGATGGCGGGCGAGGCAGCGCGCGCGCATGCCGACGTCGTCGTCGGAATCAAGACCGCCCACTTCTGGACCAAACTACCCTTCGACGACGAGCACCCGCCCTGGGCCTCCGTAGACAACGCTGTTGCCGCTGGAGAGATCTGCGACATGCCGGTCATGGTCGACTTCTGGCCACGGCCGCCGGAGCGCCCCTACGACGATCTCATCCTCAAGCATCTGCGACCGGGTGACATTCACACGCACGTCTTCGCCCGCCAGTTCCCTATTCTCGACGGTGACGTCAAGGTCCACGACTACATGTTTGCCGCCCGCGAGCGTGGCATCCATTTCGATGTCGGCCACGGCGCCGCCAGCTTCTGGTTCCGCAATGGGGTGCCCGCCCTGCAGCAGGGATTCCCGCCGGATTCCATCAGCACCGACTTACACATGGGTAACATCAACGGTCACGTGCACAGCATGCTAGACTGCATGTCAAAGTACCTCGCTATGGGCATGCGCTTCCAAGAAGTCATCTACCGCTCCACGGTGACACCCGCTAAGGCGATTCGCCACTCCGAGCTCGGCACACTAAGCGTCGGCGCCGAGGCCGACGTCGCCGTGCTCAATCGGCACAGTGGTAACTTCACCTTTCGCGATTGCGGGTGGGGGCGGATCTCCGGATCAGAGCGCCTGGAATGCGACCTGACCCTCATTGCCGGCCAGATCGTCTGGGACCGTCCGGGGCTGAGCTGCCCGGACTGGGAGGACGGCGGTCCCGATTACTTTAACCTGCCGGATACTCAGGGAATGGGCGTGCCGCGACTTTGGCACAGCTGAGCACGTGAGCGATACCTCGGCCCCTCCCACGCTACGTCGATTCTGGGTTCCCATCGCCGTCTTCACGGGCCTCTCTGTCTTCGGCCTGCGGCAACCACTCAGCGTCACCGAAGCCGTCTTCTTGACCCGCTCCGAGCTACCCCTCGGCGATCTCCTATTGTTCCCCTACAGCCCGCTCTACCTGGTGCTGCTGCGACTGTGGTCAGCCATCTCCAGTGACCCGTTGTGGTTGCGGCTGCTCGGCGTGTTCCTTGGGATCGGCGGCTTCGCCCTTGTACCTCGCGTGCTGCGCGGTTTGGGTGGCGTGCACGCCACCGCCGGCGCGATGTGGATCCTCGCTCTGATGCCGTTCTTCGTGGATCAAGCACGCTCCATAACTCCCTCCGCCCTCGCCTTTCTGTGCACGACGGCGGCGATCATCTGCTTTCTCGAATTCCTGCGCGCTGGCGAGCTACCCTGGATCGCTGGCTGGGTTGTGGCAACGCTAATGTCGTTGTTCGTGCACGGAGGTCTTTACTACCTGGCGCTCGTGCTCTGTCTCGCGATGGCCTTCTACCGTGAGCGCTACCACGGCCGCCAGCGGGTTTGGTGGTTGGCGCAGATCCCGCCGCTGACGCTGTTCGCCGTACTCTCCGGCGCTCAGTTCGAGCACTTCATCGCCCACCGCATCGCCGACGTGAACAGCATCGCGGCGGCGGCGGCGCAATGGGGCATGCTGGCGACCCAACAGTCCGCGCGGCCCTGGGTGCTGTCCTCGGGCCTGCTGCTCGCTTTCCTCGTTGCCTCCGGCCTCTACGCCTGTCGCGCCCTACACCGCGACCTGCGCCATGGGCTCGTCGTGCTTGGAGCCGGAGCGCCCTGCGTGATCTGGCTCGCCTGGCTGCCCCACGACTTCTACGCCGTCGCCGCTCTGCCCTTCCTTGCCACTCTCGCATCCATGGGAATCCGCCTGTATCCGCTGTGGGGACGGCAGCTCCTGTGGTCCGCTTTGGCTGTGACCTACGCCTTCAGCTACTGGTTCGCATGAGCAGAATGGATTCTCCACCCCTGCGTTGGGGTATCATCGGCTGTGGTGACGTCTGTGAGGCAAAGTCCGGCCCGGGACTGCAGAAGGCTCAGAGATCTGAGCTAGTGGCCGTCATGCGTCGCCGTGGCGACAAGGCCGCCGACTACGCCCGGCGCCACGGAGTGATGCGCTGGTACGATGATGCCGATGCCCTTATCGCCGATCCCAACGTAGAAGCCGTGTACATCGCCACGCCTCCCGACAGTCATCTCGACTACACGCGACGAGCGGCCCTGGCCGGCAAACCGGTGTACGTGGAGAAGCCCATGGCCCGCACGGCCGAAGAGTGTCGCGACATGGTCGCCAGCTGTCGCGGCAACGGCGTGCCCCTGTTCGTCGCCTATTACCGCCGACAGCTGCCCACCTTTCTCAAAGCCGAGGAGCTGCTGCGTGACGGCGCCATCGGCGAGCTGCGCTTCGTCTCCTTGCGCCTGTTCGGCTCCGCCTCCGAGGCAGACATGACGCCGGGAGCTACTCCGTGGAGGGTCCAGCCCGAAATCGCCGGAAAGGGTGGCTACTTCCACGACCTCGGCTGTCATCAGCTGGACCTACTCGACTACCTACTCGGGCCCATCGATGATGTCAGCGGCTACGGACTGAACCAGGCCGGCCTTTACGGTTGCGACGACACCGTGAGCGCCAGCTGGCGCCACGCCTCAGGGGTGATGGGGTCAGGATTGTGGAACTTCGTCGCCTACGAGGGCAGTCGCATGGAAGCCATCGACATCGTCGGTACCGACGGCCGCCTTCGCACCTGTGCCTTCGATCTCGAACGCCCGCTATTGCTGGAGCGCGCTGGTGCCGGACCCAAGCCCATCCACTGCCCGGTGCCGGAACATGTGCAGCAGCCCCTCATCCAAACTGTCGTTGACGCTATTGCCGACCGCGGTGAGTGTCCCAGCACGGGCGATTCCGCCCTACGCACCGCAGAAGTTATGGACCGCATACTGACGGGATGAGCACCCGCCACCTCACTGGCAGGAATACTTTTTCCTATCCCCTGGGGACTACCTGGCCAAAATCAGCGCCCGTGGGGTTCTGAAAAACTCGCAGTTCGAACTCGGGCACGACGGCGAGCAGGTGGTCGAAGATATCAGCCTGGATCGCCTCAAAGTTCGCCCACACCGTGTCGTTGGTGAAGACGTAGACCTCGATCGGCAGACCATTCTCAGTGGGCCGCAGCTGGCGAACGAGGAAAGTCATCTCCTGGTGGATCTTGGGGTGCTCGTGTAGATAGGCGGCGACGTAGGCGCGGAAGGTGCCTACGTTAGTGAGCCGGCGTCCATTAATGAGCTCGGAATTATCCACCTGTTGCGCGTGGTTGTACGCCTCAACCTCCGATTGCCGTTGCGAGATGTAGTCGCGCAATATCTGAAAACGATCGAAGCGCTTGAGCATCTCTGCGTCACAGAACTGGATCGAGTTCATGTCGATGTGGATGGCCCGCTTGATCCGGCGCCCTCCGGAGTCCGTCATCCCCTGCCAGTTCTTGAAGGAGTTTTCCACCAGTTTGTGCGTGGGGATGGTGGTGATTGTCTTGTCCCAGTTCTGCACCTTCACGGTGTGCAGAGCGATGTCGATGACGTCGCCGTCGGCATCGAAAGCGGGTGCCTCGATCCAGTCGCCGATCTTCACGAGCCGGTTGCTGGCGATGTTGACGCTGGCCACCAGCGATAGAATGGTGTCGCGAAAGACGAGGACTATGACTGCCATGAGGGCACCGACGCCCGACAGCAGCACCCAAGGGGACTTGCCGGTGAGCACCGCCACCGTCGCCAAACCTCCAAGTACGTAGAGCAGGATCTTGAGGATCTGCGCGTAGCTCTTGATCGGCACTTCGCGATAGGTGTCGAGCTCGGAGTAAATGTCCTGGAAAGCGGTGATCACCGCTCCTGCGAGCAGCACCAGCGCCACCGTGAGCAGGCCATTGAGCAACTGCCGTACGGTCTCCTCCGAGCCCGGCAGGACGCTGGCACCGTAGTAGAGGACGACGATGGGCACAAGCATGGACAGCCTGCGCAGCACGTGCCGCTCGAGTAGGATATCATCGAGCTCGGAGCGTGTGCGCTGGATGATCCGACCGAGACCGCGTACGAGAATCGTGCGAGCAACGAAATAGCTGACCCAGGCCAGCAGGAGAGCTCCCGCCAGCTTGAGGGCGGATTCGGTGAGCTGGCGAGTATCGTTGGCCAGCAGGTCGATGACGGATTTCATCAATTCAGGCATTTCGAACTCCAAGTAATGTTGTTCACAAAAGTAGGCAGGACGGGCGTATTTTTCGCGGTACTTCTTCCGGCTTGTTCACGAGCTCAACCCGAATGGTCGCTGAACGGATACGACAGGATGATTTCAAGGGCTCTATTCATGTGCTACGATTCGACAGGAAGAATTGGCCGCGACATGTAGTGCGCAGGAGCCTTACTAAATGGATGAGGTGTTGTCGAGGGCAGATGGCGCCGATGGTGCCGAGCAATTCTGGGAGGAACTCTGCAGCATGTGGGAGCATGGGAGGGGAGGACTGGCGTAGACCCGTCGAACCCTCATTTACGCTCGGCGCAATGCGGATTGGGTAGAGATGTGTTGACAGGGGAGCCTGATCGGCTCTGTTGGCATTGTTTCTCCGAGACCAGTACTTCCTTCTATATGACGATTCTACCCAACACGCGTCTGGCCGACCTCAAGGCCGGCCTCGAACAGTGCATGCTTCCCGACCGGGTACGCCTGGGCCGGCGGCTGGCGACCTTGTGTCAGGCTTTGGAGTGCGGCAAGCCGCCGCGCCGGCTGACTCAGGACCTCGACCAAATCGCCGAACGCCTCGGCCGCTCAGCGCGGACCCGCAAATCTCGGCAGCGAGATCTCGACGCCTGTCGCCTCGAGCTCCCAGTGGAGCTGCCGATTTCGGCCAACGCCGACAAGATCCGCGAGGCCATCGCCAACAACCCGGTCGTCGTCATCGCCGGCGACACCGGCTCGGGCAAGACGACACAGATTCCCAAGATCTGTTTGCAGGCCGGGCGCGGTCGGGATGCAAGCATCGCCGTGACCCAACCACGGCGAGTAGCGGCAACATCGCTGTCTCGGCGCCTAGCCGAGGAGCTCGATGTAGTTTGGGGCCGACAGGTAGGGGCCAAGATTCGCTTTCGCGATCGCACGACTGCGGAAACGCTCGTTAAGTTCCTCACCGATGGCATGCTGCTGGCGGAGATCCGCTCCGATCGCGATCTGCTCGAGTACGACACGATCATCGTCGACGAGGCGCATGAGCGCTCGCTGAACATCGACTTCCTGCTCGGTTACCTGTGTTCCCTGCGCCAGCGGCGGCCTGAGCTCAAAATCATCGTCACTTCCGCCACTATCGACACCGAGGCGTTCTCCACCGCCTTCGACAACGCGCCGGTGATCGAAGTCTCCGGCCGACTCTACCCGGTGGAGGTGCGACACTGGCCGCTCAACGAGCTGCTTTCTGATCGCGACGAGTTCTCGTACACGGACGGCGCCGTCGCTGCCGTAGCGCAGCTGCTAGAAGAAACCGACCGCGGCGATGTACTCGTCTTCATGCCCTCTGAGCGCGACATCCGCGAGACCCGCGACCTCATCGACAGGTGCATCCCGCGCGCTGGCCTCGAGGTGCTGCCGCTGTTCTCGCGCCTGGGAGCCGCAGAGCAGCACAAGGTGTTCGGGCCTCGCGCGGGGCGGCGCGTCGTCATCGCCACCAACATCGCCGAGACCTCTCTCACCATTCCCGGGATCCGCTACGTCGTCGACACCGGGTTAGCCCGGATCAGCCGCTACAATCCGCGCACGGGCACGCAGCGGCTGCCCATCGAGGAGATCTCCCGATCCAGCGCCGAGCAGCGCAAAGGGCGCTGCGGTCGCCTTCAAGACGGTATCTGCATACGCCTATACAGCGAAGACGATTTGCTCGCACGTACTGAGTACACCACGCCGGAGATTCAGCGCGCCAACCTCGCCGAGGTGATTCTGCGCATGCTTGCTCTCGACCTCGGCAAGATCGAGCTCTTCCCCTTCGTTGACCCCCCCAAGACGCAGGCGATTCACGGTGGCTACCAGCAGCTGATCGAGCTCGGCGCCATCGACGAGCAGCGCCAGCTCACGCGCATCGGCAAGGATATGGCGAGGATGCCAATTGCACCTGCGGTGTCGCGCATGATCCTGCAGGCTCACGCCGAGGGTGCTTTGCCTGAAGTGCTCGTCATCGCCGCGGCGATCTCAGTGCAGGATCCGCGCGAGCGGCCATCTGGACAGGAGTCGGAGGCCGACGCCATGCACAAGCAATTCGCCGATCCCCGCTCCGACTTCCTCACTCTCTTCAACATCTGGAACTCGTATCACGACCGGTTGGAGAACAGCACCCAAAGCCAAATGCGCAAGTTCTGCCGCATCCACTTCCTCTCCTTCGTGCGCATGCGCGAGTGGCGCGACATCCACGTCCAGCTAGAGATGACCTTGGAGGAACAGGGCGGTTTCCGCCTCGACGTCAGCTGCCTGCAGCGCCCTGACGCCTTCGACGCCGTGCATCGATCCGTCCTCACCGGTCTCTTGCACAACGTGGCGCGCAAGCGATCCGAATCGGGGGTAGTCAACCACTATCACGCGACGCGCGGCCGGCGGGTCATGGTCTTTCCTGGCTCTGGGCTTTTCGTACGGGGCGGCGCCAAGGCACAAGAGACGCAGTCCGCAGGCGAGGATGCGAATGGACAGTCACCGGCCTGGCTGGTGGCGGCAGAGATGGTCGAGACCAACCGACTCTTCGCCCGCACCGCCGCTGCCATCAAGCCTGAGTGGATCTCCGACCTTGGCGGCTTTCTCTGCCGCTCGAGCTTCGCCGACCCGCACTGGAGCCGCAAAGCGGGCCGGGTGCTGGTGTACGAGATCGTACGGCTGCACGGTCTTGAGGTGTTGAAGCGGCGCGTCGGCTATGCCGCCATCTCGCCCCGCGAAGCAACGGACATCTTTCTGCGCGAAGCGCTGATCGCCGGTGAGGTCGACGGCATCGTTCACCCATTCTTCGAGCATAATCACCGACTGCGGCAGCGCCTGGAAGTCTGGCAGAGCCGCATGCGCCGGCACTCGGGTATCGATCTCGAGGAAGCCTTTCACGATTTCTACGCCCACCACCTGCCGAACGGGGTCGGCTCCGTTCACGACCTGAATCGGGTCATCAAGGAGCGGGGGGGCGACGGCTTCCTGCACGCCGACGAGGAGAACCTGTTCTCGGATGCGGATCTGCGCGTCGATGACGAGGCCTTCCCCGATGCGCTGGAACTGGAGGGCAAGCGCCTGCCTCTGAGTTACGCCTATCAGCCTGGTCAGGTGGAGGATGGGATCACCGTCCGCGTCCCCTATCGGCTGGTAGATTCGCTGCCGCCAGAGGTGCTCGAGTGGCTGGTGCCCGGACTGCGCCAAGAGAAGATCACCTGTCTGCTGCGCTCCCTGCCCAAAGCACTGCGCAAGCGTTTCGTTCCAATTCCGCAGAGCGCGGAGGCACTGGCGTTGGAGATTCGCACCAACGACGGTTCCTTCCTTGACGCATTGGAGAAGGCCATCGTGCGTCGTTACGACGTGCAGGTTCGCCGCGCTAACTGGGATCAGAGCAGCGTGCCTGAGCACCTGCGCATGCGAGTGGAGGTCGAGAACACTCATGGCAACGTCGTCGCCGAGGGACGCGATCTAACCGCCATCGGATCGAAGCTGGAGCGACCGGCGGAGGCTCCGGTGGAGCTCGACGCCTGGAAGCGAGAGGTGCAGCGCTGGCAGCGCGAGAACCTGATTGAATGGAGCATCGGCGACGTTCCCGAGCGAGTCGAGGTGACGGAGGTCTCGGGCATTCCCGTGTTCGCCTACTCGGGGCTGTCGCTGGAAGACAACGCCGTGCACTTGCGCCTGTTCCCGAGCCGGGAGCAGGCACGGGAGGCGACCCCATCCGGCTTTCAACGGCTGTGCGAGCTGGCCCTCAAGGGGGAGATGGCCTGGCTGCAGCGGGAACTGATGGATCTGCGCTCTGTGGTCTCTCAGCATGCCTCGCTGGGGGAGCCGGCGCAGATCGAAGCGCAGGCCTACTGCCATCTCACCCGTTACCTGTTTCTGCGAGGCGAGCTGTTACCTCTGACCGAGGATCGCTTTAAGGCGCGCCTCGCTGACGCCGAGCAAGAGCTGAAGGGTCTGTCGGCGCGCTTTCTCGGTCTGTTGTCGCAGGCTCTCGAGCTTCGCCTGGAGATCGTCGCCTGCTCGAGGCCCTACGCTGAGCTAGAAAATGACCTTCATCGCCTGCTACCTCGGGGATTTCTCGAGCACCTCGACTACGAGCGCATGCCTCATCTGGTGCGCTATCTCAAGGCGGTGCGTATCCGCGTCGACCGCTTCGCCGCCGATCCGGCTCGAGATGGCGCGAAAATGCGGCAGGTGGAGCCATATGCCCGAACTCTTGACCAGTTGCGCGCCGGGGACGGCAGCCACGCCGAGCGGCTGCGTCGCATCGACGAGTATCGGTGGATGCTAGAGGAATTCCGCGTTTCCGTATTCGCCCAGGAGCTGGGCACGGCTCAGCGGGTGTCCGCCAAGCGGCTGGAGATTCAGCTGGAGGAGGTGGACAAAACGGGCAGCTGATTCCATTCGACCCCGTACAGGGCGCCTCAAGGGAAAGTCTTTGATTCGTCGGTTAGGGGGGATATCTTATTTGTGGGAGGTAGACTGATGGACGGACTCGAAATTCCCGCCATGGTGGCGGCCCTGCTGGCAATCTCTGGGGTGGTCTTCGCTAAAGTGGCGACGACCCAACTCATCGGCCGCATGAACCGTCAGATCAACCGGGCAGCCCAGGTCAAGCAAGAAACCCTAGGCCGGCTGAAGTCAGCACAGAGCCAAAAGTTGATGTATGAAAGGAATAAGACGATCCTGGAAAAGGCTCAGTCGAAGCTGTCCAAGCGGATCGGCCGCGTGAGGAAAGAGATAGCCGACTTCGAGGAAGAAGCAGAGGCTCGCCGCAAGCGATCCGACGCCGGCAAAGTCGACTGAGTTCATAAACCGGTCTTGAGAAAGCGCCCCAGAGCATGGCTCCATGGGCGCTTTTTCGTGTCACAGGTGCATTGTCATCCAGCGGTAGCACTTCTCGTATCCCACACCACCCTCTGCCTCGGGTCCTTCATACTCTGCCGTCCAGGCGCCATCGTAACCAGCCTTCTGCAAGCAGGAGATGGCGTGCTCGAGGTGAATTTCGCCGTCGCCGAGCGCTGCTCCCTGGTACTCGGAGCGGGATCCCCGGCCATCCTTCAGATGGGTGTGGAAGACGTAGGGTGCGAGGATCTCGTAGAACCGGTCGATCTGGGCCAACTCGTGACCGTACCAGCGGTAGTTCATGGTGTTGAGGTTGACGCCGAGCCGGGGCGAGTCCACACGCTCGATCAGGCTCAGCTGCCAATCACCGTCGTTGGTGGAATCGCCGTGGTTGTCTAGGGCGATGCGCACGTCGAACTCCTCGATGAAGTCGGCGCAGATTTTGAAGGCCTCCAGCAACATGTCGTCCCATTGTTCGCGAGGCACGACGCCGCCGCGATTCCAGCCGCCGTCGGAGCGCACGATGTCGGTGCCGGCATGGGGGATAATCTCGCAAACCCGTCGATAACGGTGGATCTGGGCATCGAAGTCGGCACGGTCTGCCTGCAGGAAGTCGTTGCCCACCGACACCGCCGAGATCTTCATGCCGGCGTCCTCGAACTGGCGGCGCATCTGCTCGGCGCGCTTGCCGTCGTCATCTTCGGCCTCGTCCCAGATGTCGCCGATGTGGAGCTCGCAGCTATCGTAGCCGATCTCGCGGGCGCGGTTCAGAAAACTATCGAGGTCGTATCCTGGCCAGTTGTAGTGGATAACGCCCATTGTCGACACGGGATGCCCTTTCGTGGTTGCAGGTCCAGCTGCACTTGCGGGGTATGTTGTTGTCACAAGTCGAATCGAGGTGTTCAAGTTTATTTGACGGCGACGAGCTCGATCTCGAAAACCAGAGGCACATCCGGCGGAATGGTGGGCGGACTGCCGCGTTTGCCGTAGGCTAGGCCGGCGGGGATCACAAACTTCGCTTTGCCACCCACCTTCATCATGGGCAGGCCCTGCTGCCAGCCCTTGATGACCTGGGTCAGGGCAAAGGTGCTGGGGTCGCCGCGTTCGTAGGAGCTGTCGAAGACGGTGCCGTCGGTAAGGGTGCCCTTGTAGTGGGCTACCACGGTGCTGTGTGGCCCCGGGGACTCGCCACTGCCTTCGCGCACCTGGAAGTAGATGAGGCCGCTAGAAGTAATCACGGCTCCGGGCTCCTTGGCGACAGCGGCGAGAAAGGCGGCACCCTCATCTTGCAAGGGCTTATGAAGGGCCTCCTTGCGGGATTTCATCAGCGCATTCATCGCGTCAAGATGCCGGCCTATATCGAAATTGCCTTCGCCGATCACACCGTCGTGGAGTCCGCGCTGGACAACCTCCAATTCCTCAGCGGTGAATAGGCCCTTCATGCTGAATTGCTTGGCCAGGCCTTGACCCAGCGCGTACAGAGTCGAGTCGGTGGCCGTCGTCTGGGCGCCGACGGGGATCAGCGACAGAGTCAACGCGAGTAGCGCTCGGCAGATGATATCGAGAGGTGAGGTCGAGCAACGACTCATGGATGGGCTCCTGTAGACGGGCTGAGATAGCAAGGTTTGATTCGGAACAGGTGCGATTGCAGCGGGGACGGCTCACTCAATGGCCAAGGCCGTTCCGGTGACCTTCGCCGTAGTGACGGCGCAACATATCTTCTCCGAAGTCGTTGTTGAGATCACGCCAGACGGCGTGGATGTGGTTGGCATTGTTCTGGGTATTGTCGTACTCGGCCACGAATGCGGGATCCTGCACGCGATAGTAGTGCGGGCTACCGCACTCTTCGGAGCCGGCCCAAGCGAAGTGGGTGTGAGTGAATCGGCCGATGCGCGCCAATTCGGCTTCGGCCTGCTCCTCCGGCAAACGTTCGACATAGACGCGCACCAGCGCTGCCAGCAGCTCGCGTTGACCGGGGGTCATCGCTACCATCGCCAGGCCCTCGGCGTGAACCTCGCCCCGCACATGAGGCACATTGCGAGTGATGATGTCAGGGGGAGCCTCGTGGCTGACAATGGCAGCCCGCTTCTGTTCGCCATCGAGATCATGTAGCAACTCGCGTGCGAGATCTTCCTCTTCCTTTAGAGCGCGTAGTCCGGCGGACTCGCCGTGGCGAACCTGGGCAGGGTTGGCTCCAAGAAACAGCGGCGCCGTGGACAACCCAGTGCCGTCGACGATGGTGTTGTTGAGGGAGATGTGGTGCCCCTCGAAACGCCAGCCCCAGGGCGCGTCGCCTTGGGCATCGCCGAACAGGCTGATGTAGTAGAGCTCGGGTTCGCGGGGGTGGGTTCGGTCCGAACCTTCCAGCTCAGCCAGCACCGACTCCAGCTGCATGATCGTTTGCACCCGTTGGTGAGCGTCGACGCTGAGCCCGGTGCCCACCAACGCCAAGACAAGGGTGCGCTGGCTTTCATCCATCTCTTTCAAGGACAGGCCGGCGCGATCGCGGGGCACGTAGTGCCAGTCCTTGCGGACGGTCTCGTCTCCGAAGTCAAACAACGCCTGGGAGCGCTGTTGGGGCGTGAGGGACTCGAGAAGGGCGGTGGCCGCGTCGGCCATGCGTGTTACCGTCTGCTGTCGGGGCATTGCGGTGTCGTCCTTAAAAGCGAAGGATTATTCACGTTCCAAAGGGATCGCCGTCGCTCGGAGACCGCGAGCGCATATCTTCGTCGAGATCCACAGTGGCAAACTGCTGATCCGGTGCCGCCACGGCGACACGGATAAAGTCGAACTCTTCCTCAAAGGGGTTGTAGATACCATGATGCGCGCCCTCGCGCTGGAAGGTCACCGATCCCGGTTCTACTTCAAAGGTGGCATCGTCGAGGGTCATGTAGCCATGTCCTCGCAGCACGATGAAGCTCTCTTCGAGGTGATCGTGATAGTGGTAACCTACGGAGCTACCGGTCTGGAGGATGGCGTGGTCAACGAAGGTCCAGCTGCTCACAAAATCCTCGGGACGCCAAAGATGTCGGGTGGCGATGCAACCTCCGCCCCCGTGAATGGACGCCTGCCAGTCCAGTGCCTCGCGATCGAAGTCCTGAACGCCGAAGCGCGGCGGGCTGGGCTTGCTGACCCCCACGGCGATGCGCAGCAGCAGGGCGTCGGTCTGAGCGACGATTCGGTGAGCGCTGTCTACGCCGCACAGCAGCGCGCAGGGCCCCTGGGGTTCCACCACAAGCTCGGGCATTTCCACAGAGACGCTGCCATCGAGCAGCAGGTAGCCCTCCTCAAGCTGCTGGGTCGAACCCGACTCGAACCGCTGCCCGACGCGCAGGTAGATCTGCTCGAAGGCCTGCCAAGAGGAGCGGAAAGAGAGATCCGGGAATACGGGCCCGGGCCCGCTCAAGTCGAATTCGCGGTTGCCGGCGAGACGGATGTGAGTCATGCGGGGCTAAGGTAACGGTGCGGCGCATTCTTGACACCACCAGTACCGCACGGCGTAAGTAGGTTGCCGCATGAGGGGCGCCGACGGCGCTCCTCTCACGACCTGAATCAAAATGGAGTAAACCATGGCTCCTCTTCGCGTCGGCGTTCTCGGTCAAGGCCGCAGTGGTCTCGACATTCACTGCCGCTGGTTCCAGCAGGTTCCCCGCAAATTCCGCATCGTCGCCGTCAGCGACCTGCTCGCCGATCGCCGTCGCCGCGCGCAGGAAAAGTTCGGCTGCGACGTCTACAGAAATTACGACGAGCTGCTGGCGCGGGACGATCTTGACCTCGTCGTCAACTCGCTCCCCAGTCACTTACATCCGAGCGTGACCATCGCCGCACTACAGAGTGGTCACCATGTGGTCTGCGAAAAGCCGCTCGCCTGGAATATCGCCGAGCTCGATGGCATGATCGCCGCCGCCCGCAAGGCGCGTCGTCGCCTCATCCCCTTCCAGCAGCGGCGTTTCGACGCCACCTTCCAGAAAATTATCGCTGTCATCGACTCCGGCGTGCTCGGTCGCATCGTGCAGGCTCGCATCGCTTCAAACGGCTTCGCCCGGCGCTGGGATTGGCAGACGCTGCAGGAATTTGGCGGCGGGAACCTGCTCAATACCGGACCCCACTTTCTGGACCAAGCCCTGTGCCTGCTTGGCTACCGAAGACCCGATTCGGTCATCTGCGCTATGGATCGGGCCAACACTCTTGGCGATGCTGACGACTACGTGAAAGTGGTGATTAAGAAGAAGGGCGCTCCGGTCATCGATCTGGAAATCTCTTCCTGCGACGCTTACGCAGGCGACATGTACAACATTCAGGGCACTCAGGGGGGGCTCACTGGAGGTGGCGGCGAGCTGCGCTGGCGCTACTACAATCCCCGCACCGCACCTCGGCAGCGACTGCAGCGATCTCCGCTTCCCGGGCCAAGCTACTGCCGCGAAAACCTCAAGCTCACCGAGAAGTGCTGGCGTCCGACCAAGGTGCAGAGTAATCTGTTTTCCTATATCTCGAAGCAGTTTTACGATCGGGTGTCCACTGCACTGCGCGAGGGTGCCACTCTCGAGGTTACACCCCAACAGGTGCGCATTCAGATGGCGGTGGTGGAGGAGTGCTTTCGGCAAGTCAAGCTGTCCCGCCTGCCCCGCAAGGGCTGGCCGGGCTCACGCTCGCGGGAGGGAAGATCAACACCATGAACACGGATCAAGAAGGGCAGCTACAAGAAGCGATCGCCGGCATTCCCCGGTTGTCCCTGGCGTCGGTTCTTCCCACTCCTCTCGAGCCTCTGCCCCGTCTCTCCGAGGCGCTGGGAGGACCCGAGCTCTACGTGAAACGCGACGACCTCACCGGCCTCGCCTTTGGCGGCAACAAGACCCGAATGTTGGAGTTCGCACTCGCCGACGCCAAGTCCAAGGGGGCGGAGGTCATCGTCTTTGGCGCAGCGGTGCAGTCGAACTACTGTCGCCAGATGGCGGCCGCCTGTGCCCGGCTGGGCCTGGACCTCGAGCTCATCCTTCGACCGGTACGTTCCATCGACCACGAAGAGGTGCAGGGCAACCATTTGCTTATGCGGCTGCTCGGTGCCCGGGTCACCGTACTCGAGGACGGCGAGCGCGATCAACAACAACAGCGCATCTCGCAACGGGTAGAGGCGCTGCGCGCCCAGGGGCGGCGCGTCTACCTCCCCCGGGAAGATGACACCGTCGATCTCGACGCCATCGCCTACGCCGAATCAGCGCTGGAGATCGTGCGTCAGTCACGCGAGCTGAGGATCGAGCCCAAGTATATCTACCTCGCCGCCCTCGACACCACGCAGGCAGGCGTGGTCATGGCGCTGAAGTTCCTCGGCAGTGACATCCACGTGCGCGGCATGTCGCCCTTCGAGGGTTGGCCGGGCCGATTTGACGAGATGGCTCGCATCGCCAATCAGGGCGCCCGGCGGCTCGGCATCGACGTACACTTCGACAACGGTGACTTCGACAACGACGACAGCTTCGTGGGCGAGCGATACGGCGTACCTACCGCGGCCTGTATTGACGCCATTCGGACCACCGCCCGGCACGAAGGTCTGCTCCTCGATCCCGTGTATACGGGTAAGGCGATGGCCGGACTCTGTCAGCACGTGCGCGATAGTACCCTGAGACGTGACGATAGCCCGGTGATCTTCCTTCACACGGGCGGCTACTCGGCACTGTTTGGCTACGCCCGCGACATGCTCAACGAGTGACGATCCGGCCAGGACACATCCTCTCCGCCATCGCGGCTGACGACGAGGAACAGACTCAGACGCTGGTTCAACGACCGGGACTGCACGTCCAGCGCATCGTTTCCCCTCCCGGTTTCTCCATGCCGGAGGGAGAGTGGTTCGATCAGGATGTAGAAGAGTGGGTCCTCGTTCTGCAAGGCCGCGCCGGTTTGCGTGTTGGCCACGAAGCTGGCGAGGTCATCGTCGTCAATCCCGGTGACCACCTGCTGATTCCTCCGCACACTCGTCACCGGGTCGAATGGACCGACCCCCAGCACCTCACCATCTGGCTCGCCGTGCACTGGGAGTCGGTGGTCGGGCAGGAGTAACGGGCTGAGTCCCACGCTGTTCGCCATCGTCATCGGCGCTGCTTTCTGCCACGCCGGATGGAACTTCGCAGCGCGTCGCGCTGCGGGGAATCTGGCCGTGCTCTGGTGGGGCTGCTGTGCCGGCGCCGTGGCCATGGCCCCTCTATCCTGGCTGGCTTGGCCTGAGGACCCCTTCGTCTACGACGGCCTTGCCCTGTTCTGCATTGGCGCCACCGGCGTCATCCACGCCTTCTACTTCCTGCTGCTGGGCAAGGCCTACGAGCAGGGGGAGATTTCGGTCGTCTATCCCTTGGCTCGGGGCTCAGGAGTCGCCCTGACCCCTATCGGAGCCGTACTGATTCTGCGGGAGTCGGTCTCAAACCTCGGCGCCGCCGGCATCGCCTGTGTGGTTGCCGGTATCCTGCTCATCTCCCTGCCGGTGCTGGCCCGCGGCCTGCGCGGCCACGGCATCGGCATGGCAGTCGGCGTAGGAGCGACGATCCCCGCCTACTCGCTCATCGACAAGGTCGGCGTCGGACGAGTCTCGCCCGTAATCTACATCTGGCTGATGTACCTACTCTCGTCGCTCCTCCTCTACCCTTTCGTGCGGCGCCAGTTCGGCAAGGAACTGATATCGACTCTCCGACAGTCTTGGGGACTCGCTCTGCTCGTGGGGCTGGGAGGCATGCTCACCTATCTTCTCATTCTCTACGCTTACACCCAAGGCCCCGTGGGCTACATAGTAGCTCTGCGCGAGTGCTCGGTGGTAGTGGGCGCCGCGTTGGGGGTTTGGTTACTGAAAGAGCCCTTGCCACTGAATAAGGTAGCTGGCATAGCCCTCATCGTTGGGGGTGCGGTCTGCATCCGGCTGGCCTGAGCCGAGTCGTTCGGATCATCTTCGGATGGTAAGACTTCTCTCTCGCCAATCTCCGGTTTCTCGCCTGCCAAGAGGGAGCTTTGTCATCCCTGCCCAATCGCACGGTTTTCCCGGCTACCGGCTGGCCGCAGCCCCTAGGACCGGCGGTTTTCGTCGTCGTACTCGTCGCCTTTTTCCTCTGCCGAGCGACGGCATTGCGCGAGCGGAACACGTTGAGGAGGCGAACTGATCTTGTCCGGTTGTGATTTCGCCTTCCTCACCAGCCCTCTTGGCAAGCTGTTCGTCGCTTGGAAAGAGGCGCTGGAGTTCGTTCGGTTCACGGAAGGCAGATGGGCGACGCCCCCACAAGACTGGCGACAGGTTGATAGCCAGCTACCTTTCGACCTTGAAGGCCAGTTCCAAGCCTACTTTGCCGGCGAACTGCGAGAGTTCAATCTGCCGCTCTCGCCACAGGGAACGGTGTTTCAGCGACGGGTATGGTCGGAGTTGCGAAAAATCCCCTACGGCCAGACCTGTTCCTACGGTGAACTCGCGCGACGTATCGGCAAGCCCGGAGCAGCGCGCGCTGTGGGCTCGGCGAATCACTACAATCCCCTCCCCGTGGTTGTGCCCTGTCACCGCGTCATCGGCTCCCGTGGTCAGCTCACCGGCTACGCTGGGGGTGTGCAGGTCAAGCGATTTCTTCTCGAGCTCGAAGCCGAAGGCCAGCCCCTCCCATGACCGTCATCACTGCTGTTGACGTTTTTCCTATCCGTATGCTGGCCGAGGGGATCAGCCCGTCGGCGGAGACCCACGACATGTACGGGGACTACTTCATCGCCAAGGATTCCTGGACGTCGATCTACTCGCGGCACCATGAAACCTGCCTCGTGCGCATCGTGAACGAGGACGGCACCGTAGGCTGGGGCGAGGCGCAAGCGCCAATATCCGGCCGCAGCGTGGCCTGCATCGTCGAGGATCTCTGCCGTCCCATGCTGCTCGGACAGCAGGCTTGCGACGTGGAGTACCTGTGGTACCGGATGTACAGCGCCATGCGCGAGCGCGGTCACGTCACCGGCTTCTACGTGGATGCCCTGGCCGGCGTCAACCTGGCGCTCTACGACCTGTTGGGGCGTACGCTGAATCTGCCCGTACATCGGTTGTTGGGAGGTCGCTTTCGCGACCGCATCCGCATCTACACAGGCATGGGTGGCAGCGAACCCGCCACCGCCGCCGAGCAGGCACGGCAGATCGTGGCACAGGGCTACGATGCTCTGAAAGTGCACATGAAGTCGTCGAACGCGCAGATCCTGGAGGTGATTGGAGCGGTGCGCGACGCCGTGGGTGCCGAGGTAGAGCTCATGGTCGACGTTCACCACACTCGTGACGCGCCGCAAGCGATCGAGTTGGGTCGCGGCCTAGAATCCCTGGGTGTGCGCTGGTTGGAAGCGCCGACCATGCCGGAGGATGTCCGCGGCCACGCCGACGTCGCCGCCGCGCTGGACCTGCAGATTGCCACCGGCGAGTGGTTACGCACACTGTGGGAGTGGCGCTCGTGGGTGGAGGGTCGGCGATCCTTCGATGTCGCCATGCCTGACATCGCTCGCACCGGGCTCAGCGAGGGCAAGCGTATCTCGGCTCTGTGCGATAGCTACAACCTGCCGATCGCGCCGCACGTGGGTGGGGGCGGCGTCCTCTCGGTAGCGGCGTCCGTGCAATTTGCCGCGGCGATACCCAACTTTCAGATCCTCGAGCATTTTCACGGCGAGCACACGTTGCGAGCGCGAGTCGCCACTCACTACCCGACGCCCGCGCGGGGCGCCTTCGTGGTCGACGACACTCCCGGTCTCGGCATCGACATCGACGAACAGGCCGTCGCCGAGTTCAGCAGTAGGCATAGGTATCCGTGATCAACGATCTCGAAACCTACCTGTTCGATCTGCGCGGCTACGTACACCTAGAGGCGGCGCTGTCAGGACAGGAAGTGGCTGGCCTCAACGCTGGCCTCAACGCCATTCCCCACCTCGAGCCCGGCCAGTGGCACGGCTACGTGCACGGACACAGCTACGGCACCGTGGACGGTCTCAACTACCAGCAGATCTACGAGGCGGGTGCCGCCTTTGAGGCGCTCATCGACCACCCTTCATGGATCGAGCACATCAAGCTTTTTGTCGGAGGTGAGGGTACCTTCGACTATCACCACGGTTCGCTGTTTGTCGATGAATGTTTCGCCAACTTCCGCCAAGCCGGCGAAGCCATTGGTCTGCACTCTGGCGGCTACCCACCCATCCATCGCAACCAATTCCGCTACCACAACGGGCGCTTCATGTGCGGCCAGGTGAACTTGCTCATGGCTCTCACTGATATCGGGCCCGGTGACGGCGGCACCATGCTCATCCCCGGCAGTCACAAGTCGAACTTCACTCATCCCCACTTCGTTCAGCACAGCATGAATCCAAAAGGGGCGACAGTGGAAGGCATCGAGGGCGCCATCGGAGTACAAATGAAGGCGGGAGACGCCCTCATCTTCGTCGACGGCCTGTCCCACGGATCGGCGCGACGGGTCAACGAGGGCGAGCGACGCATCATCGTTTACCGCTACGGGCCGTCGTGGGGAAACTTCCGCCATGGCTATCAGCCGTCACCGGAGCTGCTGGAGCGACTGACGCCGGAACGGCGGCAGATCGTACAGCCGCAGTGGCTGCTACCCCGCGAGCCCCAGGTCTGACGGGGCACCGCTAGGCTAACCCAGGCTTGCGGGCCAGCATTTGTACCACCGACTCAATGCGTCCGTCGGGGCGCTCCACGTCGTTTTCGGCGAAGTGACGAATCTGCCAATCGTCGAAAGCGGACAGCACCTGCCGGCCACAGGCCAGAAAATTAGGATTGCTGGGACCCCAATCTCGTCGCGCCTGATCGCGTCCGAAGGTGTGGAACAGGAAGTGGCCACCAGGTCGCAGGGCGAGAGCGATTGCACTAAATAGCATGGTGTCGAGATAGTAGATCATGGTGACCAGATCGAACTCTCGCTGCCCAAGCTCATAGTGAGTGAGATCGGCCTGCACCGTCTCCACCGAGAACCGATCCGCGATGGCGAGCTGCTCGCAGTGCCGGAGCCCGCTAGATGAGATATCCACGGCCCGCACTTGCCAACCTCGCGAGGCTAGAAACATCACATTACGGCCGCTGCCGGCGGCCAGACAGAGGGCATGACCTGGAGTCAGATCGACGCAGCACTCGACCAGATAGGGCACAGGATCCGGGTCCGGCCGATAATCAGGATCTGCGTAGCGTGCTTCCCACTTCTGCAGATCCGGATGATCCGGTGAGACGGGCCTAGGCGACGACTCCGTGGTTGACATCTGAGTAGCTATCCCTCCGTGTCGCTTTTGACTTCCTATTCCGATTGTTTAATCAGCTGATCCGGGACGCAGCCCGCCGGCGAAAGATTGCCCATGATCGACCGTCGGGTGTACGGGCGACAGGTCGACGTGCACCGGACGAATTCGAGTAATCTTCGTCATCGAATGCCGTGAGGAATTTGGGACGGAGGAGTCATACTCCCTATCATAGTTCGTCATCGAATTGACTTACAAACCCAAGATCTGCTATCGCAATGTCCAAGCGTCCCAACTTACTGTTCATAATGCCGGATCAGCTGCGCCACGACTTCCTCAGTTGCTACGGTGCCGACTTCATCGATACCCCGCACATCGATTCGCTGGCCGCCAGCGGCACATTGTACGAACGAGCCTATTCCCCCTCACCGATCTGCGTGCCGGCGCGCTGTACGCTGCTGACAGGACGCAACGCGATCAAGAACGGAGTGCTAGGCAACCAGCACTTCCTGCGCCCAGACCTGGCTGAGACCGGCATTCGCACCTGGGCCAACATTCTCTCCGACGCCGATTACTTTACCGCGTCTATCGGAAAAATGCACTTCTACCCCTGGGAGGCCTCTTTCGGCTTTGAGCATCGGGTGATCTGCGAGGACAAGCGCTGGCTCTACATTGAGGACGACTACTACCGCTATCTCGAGGCCATGGGCCATCGTAAGTACCACGGCAACGAGCACAAAGGCTACCGAGAAAATCGTGGCGCCTACGTGAATCGGCTGGCCAGCGAACACTCTTGGGACGGTTTCGTGGGCACTGAGGCAACGAAATTCATCGTAGAGTACGACGACGACCGCCCCTTCGCTGCCATGATTGGCTTTCCCGGACCGCACTGTCCCTACGATCCTTCCCCCGACTACGTCGACCGCTTCCGGGCCGCAGACATGCCGGCGGCAGCGCCGTATGTGGAAGACTTCGACACAGAACTGCGCGCTGGCAACATAACCGGCAACCGCGGCAGCTGGAACGACGTTGACTACTCTAAGTTCACCGATGCTCAGAAAGCCGGTGTGCGCGCCCACTATGCGGGTCTTGTAAAGCAGATCGATGACCAGGTCGGAGCCATCCTCACGGCGCTAAGTGAAACCGGCAGGCTCGATAATACAATCGTCATCTTTTCTTCCGACCACGGCGACCTGCTCGGGGATCACGATCTCATCGGCAAGGGCAACTACTACGAGGGGAGTTGTCACGTACCCATGCTCGTGCGTATGCCAGGTGGGCACTCCTTTCGAAGCCAACACGTTGTGTCCCTGGAAGATGTGACCGCCACCTTGCTAGCCTGCGCCGGTATCGAACGGCCGGCCTATTACGACTCGGTGCCCCTCCCCGGCCTAGGACTGGATACCACAAGGCGGCAACGGGTCTACGGCTTTGTCACCGGCGCCACGATGAACTGCGACGGTCGACACAAATTGGTGAAGTACCGCTCCGGCCGGCAGCAATTATTCGACGTCATCGCCGATCCCCATGAGCAAACCGATCTCAGTGACACCGACGCGGGGTGGGAGCTGGCACGGCGCCTGGACGGCGAGCTCACCGGGCAGTTGCTGAGATCGGTGGAAGAAGCAAATTCGGAGCGGGTCATCGCCCACGTGCCGTTGTGGGACTGCGCCGAATTCGGCCGCGGCGACTGGCAGCGCACCTATCCCATGTCCCTCGAAGGGGAGTGATCTCTGCGCGTGGAGAGCGATCAGCTGGTGTCTTAAGCGTGTGAGCGCAACGGCGGTGACGAGCCGAGAATTTGGCTTAGGGAGGAACCTTCGACGACGGCACCCGTTCGAGCCCCGCGCGCTCTGCGAGGACGGCCAGTAGAGGATGTGCATGTGACAACTCTGGGTTTCGCCGTTGGAAAAACGATCTACCATGGGAGAAGGCTGAGTGCAATCCGATCTTCCCACTGCCACGCCAGTCGCACTATGGTCGAACTGTCTGATCAGGCGGGTTGGCACAGGTGGTGCGCTCGCCCAGTGCCCCTCTTCGCTCGCAATTACTTCGTCACCAGCACTGCTCGCTGGCGGGGACCGGTCTCGTGACCGATGCGCGTCCCCTGATCGCTGCCGAACTACAGGCGGATCCCAGCTTGCTCACCCGTGAGCTGCAGACGGGCCCAGGACTTCACTTCACGGCTCGGCTTCTGCGCGCCGCAGATAGAGAGCGCCTCGGCGCCTACTTTGACAGCCTAACAGATGCGGTGACCGGCATGTACGGTCCTCACCCGCTCAACACAGAGCACGCCCGCGTGCTTTGTAACGACGTCAATTACGCGGAAAGCCTGCGCTTCGTCGTCGACATCGATGGCGCCATTCAAGGCTATTTCATCCTCGACATGGGACTACGTCCTCAAGAGGCCGAACGCTACGTTAATCACGGCACCCCCTTGCATGCCGACTACTGCTGCACCTTCGCTCCGTCGGTAGCCGACGCCTACCTCGAGCAGGGCGTAGGCACCGCGCTCATGCCGCTGGTGATGGAGGCGGCCCGCCGGCTCGGGCGGTCGCGCATCGTGCTCATGGGTGGCGTGCGTGGCGACAATCCGCGAGCCCAGCACTTCTACCGCAAGCACGGCTTCGTTGAGGTCGGCCACTTCACCACCGGCGGTGATCTGGATAACCTTGACATGGCTCTCGATCTCAAAGCGCAGGAAGACAGGTAGTGGACTGGGTCGCCATTGCCTTCTTCGTGTTCTTCGCTCTGGGCAGCCTGTGGACGGCAACGGCGCTGATTTGTGCCCGCCTAGCCGTGCGGTGCGGTGGGGGCACCGGGAAGTGGGTCTTTCTAGGCTTTCTACTCGGACCCTTCGGAATCTGGCTAACCCTGCGCCTGACCCGGAGCTGCCCAAACTGCCAGGGCGGGGTGTTCCGTGATGTTGTCAACTGTCCCCATTGCGGCTCCGAAATTCCCCGCATTGCGCCTGAAGAAAACCCAGCGGGCCCGTTATGGACCTACCGCAGGGACTGGTGACTACAGCGGTGAATTTGCTCTTCCTAATGTGTGACCAGATGCAGGGCCGCCTTCTCGATCCCGACCACCCCTGTCTCACACCAAATCTCGATCGCCTCGCCGCACGGGGGGTACGCTTCACTCGTGCCTACACGCCGAACGCGATCTGCTCGCCAGCGCGGGCAAGCCTGATGACCGGCCGGCTGCCCCACAGCCACGGCGTGCTCACCGTCATCCACACCGTTGACGACGATCAGTGCTGCCTACGCACCCAACTGCCTCACTGGGCGCAACGACTACAGCTAGCGGGCTACAACACGGGCTATTTCGGCAAATGGCACGTGGAGCGGTCTCGGCAGTTGACCAACTTCGGCTGGGGCGACTATGCCTGCGAGGGTACCGAGCGCCTGCGGGAAGCCGATGCCGCGGCGTCGCAACAGCGCGAACAGGCAGAATGGCTCCTGCAGTGGAATCTCGATCAACCCCCCGGCTACCAGTCCAGTCGATTCTACGGGGTGACGGAATCCCCACCCGAAGACCGCACCCTCGGGGTGTACACCCGGCTCGGCCTCGACTTTCTCGACGCGGCAATCGCCAGAAACGAGCCCTGGTGCTGCTTCGTGAGTGTCAACGAGCCTCACGACCCCTTCATCTGTGGCGCACAGGCCTTCGCCCAGTACAATGTCGACGCCGTCGAGCTGCCCGCTAACATCGGCGACGATCTTGCCGGGCGCCCCGGCATCTACCGCAAGGCCGCGCGAGTGTGGTCGCAGATGACGGAGAGACAGAAGCGGGAGGCGGCGGCCTGCTACTGGGCATCGGCAACTGAGATCGACGCCCAGTTCGGCCGACTCCTCGACCGAGTGGAGTCGGCCGGTCAGCTGGAGAACACAATAGTGGTCTTCACCTCCGATCACGGCGAGCTGCTCGGCGCCCATGGACTGTACTGCAAAAACTTTACCGCGGCGGAAGAGGTGTACAACGTGCCGCTGTTGCTCGCCGGTCCGGGTGTGGCGCGGGGTGTGAACAGTGATGCCCGCGTGGGACTACACGACATCTGTCCGACGGTGCTCGAACTCGCCGGCGTCAAGCCCTTCGACACGGGTGGAGAATCGAGATCCTTCGTCGGAGTCGCCGCTAATCCGGCCAGTGCGGGCACAGACTGGGACCACGGCTACGCCGAGTACTTCGGCGGCCGCATGTGGCTGACACAGCGCGTGGTGTGGGAAGGTGACTGGAAGTTCGTCTTCAACGGCTTCGACGAGGACGAGCTCTACGACCTAGCCAGCGACCCCGGCGAGCTGACGAATCGCATCGCCGACCCGCAGTGTGAGCCGATGGTGCGCCACCTTGCGCAGCAGATGTGGCAGCGCTGCCGCGATACCAATGACGACTCGCTGCTCAACTCTGGCTATCCGATTTTGCGGGTGGCCCCCATCGGTCCCGAAGCCTGAGTGGCGCTCACCTCACTTAAGCGAGGGGCGATTAGTCTCGATGAAGTCGAGATCTGTAAAGGTGCGCAGCAGAGCAACCAACGCTGCCTTCTCCGTCGCTGTCAACACGGCGCGCACGCGCATGAGCGGGTCTGCCGTGGGCGACAGCTGCACGCCGTCGCTGTAGTGATCGATGATTTCCTCGAGCGTCTTGAAACGTCCGTCATGCATGTAAGGGGCGGTCAGCTCCACATTGCGCAGCGTCGGTGACTTGAACTTGCCCACGTCGAAAGGGCTACCGGTGACGGTAGCGAGGCCAATATCAACGGGCTCGGCGTCGAGACCGTTGTTGTGGAACTGATTGTCGGTTAGCAACACCGTGCCGTGGCAGTGGAAGCAATCGCCGCGCTCGGAGTTGAACAGCTCCAGGCCGAATAGCTCCTGTTCCGTAAACTCGGCTTTGCCGGCGAGGTAACGGTCGAACTTCGAGTCCGATGAGATCAGCGTGCGCTCAAACTGAGCGATGGCGGCCACCGCGAGATCTTCTGAAAGCGGCTCGCCGAAAGCAGCATCAAACAACGCAGGGTACTCGGGGTGACGCTGCAGCTTCTCTACCACGTGATCCCAGCTTTCCCCCATCTCCACCGGATCCACCACGGCCTGTCGTGCCTGGTCCTCGAGGCTGACGGCGCGACCGTCCCAGAACATCTGGCTGCTCCATGCCAGATTTATCAACGGCATGGAGTTGCGCTGGGTGGTACCCGCCACGCCTTGGCTGACCAGAGCCGGGTCGGAAAACGCCGCGTCCACCTGGTGACAGCTGGCGCAGGCGACGGTGCTGTCAATGGAGAGGATGGGGTCGTGGAACAACCGGCTGCCGAGCCCGACCCCTTCGACGGTCAAGGGGCTGTTGGGCGGCATTTCCGGAACCGGGAATCCCTCGGGTACGTTCAGCTGCAGCTGCATTCCGGAATGGCTGCTGCTGGCGGGATCATCTCCACAACTAGCCAACACCAGCGCCACAAGGAAGACGAGTGAAGTGGGACGGATCATCCGTTGTTGGCTACGGTGACACTGCCCGCGAAGCCGTTCTCCTGTAGACGCCCGATCAATCGGGCGACCGACACCGTGGACAGCTGGGGATTGTTGGTCACGATGAATCCCGCGCCAACGAATTTCACCTGATGCAGAGCGGAAATGTCGTGCAGTGCCGCGTTTCCGCTGACCTCAAAGAACCGCGTTACTCGCTGCAGAGACTGCAGGCCGTCCAATGACGGCAATCGGGGGCAGAACCAGATGTCGAGCGATCCGTCGATGCGCTCAAGCTGACCGAGTCCCTGAAGCGATTGCAGCTCGGTTTCACCGATGATGGAGATACCCCCGCCGACAAAGCGCAACGATGACAAGCCGTCCAGAGAACGGAGGTCGGTGTTGGCGGACAAGATCAACCCTTCGGTAACATGCGCAATTCGGCTGATGCCCGCAGCAGAGATGGTGTCGCCGCGGCTGTCGAGATCGCTACCAATGGAAACGAGGCTATCAAGTCCGTCGAGACCAGCGAGCTGGCTGTTGAACTCAATCTTCAGGCTGCGGGTGATCTCGCGCAGGCCCTGAAGGCCGGAGAGGGAGACAAGGTCGGCGTTGTTCCAGATAACGACGTCACCCTCGACGCGAGTCAGCGACTCGAAACCACGCAGGTCACTGAGGTCGGTCTGGGCGATGGTGAGATTGCCGCGCAGCACGGTGCGATCGCCAAAGGCGGCAAGGGCGGAGTCACGACCCGCGGAGGAGAAGACCTGTAGATCCCCTTCATGAGCTGGTCGCGCTGTGGAGCGGGCGGGATTGTCGTCGCAAGCGGTCAGCAGCGCCATCACCGCCAAGACCGCCAACTTCCTCATCGCAGTAACGTCATGCGCCCGGTGAGCCGCATCCCCGGCGAATGCAGATGGTAGAAGTAGACGCCGCTGGCCAGCGGCCGGGCCTGATCGTCGAGGCCGCCCCATTGCAAGCGATGGAAGCCGGCGACGTGAAACCCGGAGCTCAGGGTACGCACGCGTTGGCCACCGATATTGTAGACGGCGATGTCGGCCTCGGTGTCGGCGGGTAGATCGAACTCGATGACAGCAGTGCTGTTGAAGGGATTCGGGTAGCTGCGGTGCAGGGAGAAGCTATCGTGAAGCTCTGCGTTGGTGAGTACCGCCGTCATCGACTCGGCGGCTCTTACGCTGAGGTGCATGTGGTCGATTTCCAGCAAACCTTCCATGCTGCCGGAAAATTGAATCTCCCTGATGTCTCCTTGGAGCTCAAGGTCGCGGAGCACGACTTCGACATCCTGCCATTCGCGACTTCTGAGATCGACGGCGTCTCGGTCAGATCCGGAGGCGAGCTGGAGAACCCGCCGAAATGGGCTCGAAGAGAGAACGGCAAGAGTGAGGATGGCATCCTGTTTAGGGTTGCCCTCGGGCACTCGCAGGTAAAAGCGCAGCGTCTGATAGCCACGGGTAGGGATCGGCTCCGGGGGAAGGAAGCTCATGAACCACTGATTGAAAAAATCGCGAGAAGGGGTCACCCGCAGCTGTACGGCGCGTTCGCCCTCGACGGCGTCGCCGATACCGACGAAGGAGTACACGGCTCCGAGCTCTCCTTGAGCAAACCAACCCCTGGCGAAATCGTCGGTGATAATCGGCAGATCTTCCGTGGCAGGAGGAAACTCCAGAAGACGGATTTCATCTAGGAAGAACTCGCCGGTAAAGTTTCCGCTGACCCGCACGAACTCGATTGGGCCCCTGACCTCGAAGTCCTCGAATAGCAGTTCGATCTCCTGCCAATCGTCGCGGTCGAGATCCACCATGGCGTCGGCGTCTCCGTGGAGCAGATCGATGAATACGGGTCCCCCTGCGTTCACGGTCAGACGCAACTGATCTCCGTCGCCCAGAGTTCCGGGGTGCAGAGCGAGACGCACGCCGCGGTACGGCTCAGAATCGATGGGTGCATCCGCTTCGAAGGTGATCTTCCATCCGAAGCTTCCGATGGGATCAGTCCGGATTTGAAGGGCGGTGGACCCGGCGAACACGGGCGCCGACGCCACGCGTTCCTCGGCGCCTCCAAAACCAGTCGCAGACCAGGTCGTGGCCAAACCGTCGTTGAAAATGACGAGATCTCCTTCGGCGGGCACCGTGACCTGACTGTCGAGTGGGTAGCGGCCCCCGTCAGCGTCGATGGCTTCGACGCGAACTGTGTAGTCGCCGGGAACGCGATCGAAGTCGAGCAGACGACCCCGATACCGCCATCGTCCCCCGTCGTCGCTTTCGCTCCGCTCTAGCTCCAAGGCCGGATCGTCGGCTTCTCCTCCGTAGACCCGCGCCGTCACTCGCGGCGGGGGTGAGGCGGACAGACTCGAAGGTTCAACGATGGCGGTGACAGAGACCGCAGCATCCGGCCCCGCGGGTAACTCCGTCGGGGCGAGGATGACCTCACGCACGGCCCACGCGGGCCGTTGCAGGGAGAACGCGAACAGACCCCCTACCATATCGGCGACGAAGATGGTGCCGTCCGCCCCCGTCTGCGCACTCCATGCCCGTGGCGTCTTGTGATAGGCAATCTCCACGGGCTGCCCGGGTTCGCTGATGTCAAATACCCGCAGTCCGGAGTCGTAGTAGGCCCAGTACAGCAGGTCGCCGTCGACGAAAGGGTTGTGCGGTCCTTCACTGGCTGCGATTGGAATGGGCGAGGGACGGAAGCTGCCGGCCCGAATCGGATCGAGGGGGTCGCTGACATCGGCGATGTGTAGGCGCCGAACGAAGCCTCCGAATTCTTGGTTGTAATAGACGTAGTCGCCGTGGCGCCACGCGCTGTGGACCCCCTCGGGAGACGGTAGCGAAGACATTATCCTCAACTCGGTCGGATCGCTGACGTCGACGAGGGCGAGTCCGCTGAAGAAGTCGCTGACGTAGGCGATGCCGCCGGAGATGAAGATGTCGTGGGCGGCGTTGCTGAAGCTCGGGTGTCGCCAGTGGCTGACGATGAAAGGATCGGATGGATCGCTGATGTTCACGACGGTGATGCCTAGACTGGCACTGTGAGCGAGATAAACGTGCTGCTCGTACACGAACAGATTGTGCACGCCAAACCACCCACGTCGTGAAAGCACCGACAGCAGCTCCGGATCCGCGGGATCGGAGATGTCGACAATGGCGAGGCCAGCGTCGGAGGACGAGCCCTGCATGCCGAGCACGGCCAGGTCTCCGGCGATTTTGACATCAAGGACGTCGGACTGACCTATGTCAACCTCGGCGACGAGGTGCATATCGCCGGGATGGGAGATGTCGATGACGTGCAGCCGTGAACTGTCGAAATCGCCCATGAAGGCGTAGTTGCCGGAGATATAAAAGTCGGCGCTGCGCCGCTCCCTCACCGGGTCGAACTGACCCAGCTGGGTGAGATTTAGAATCTCCGGCCGTTGGCTCAGAACGGGCGTTGCTGTGGCGGCGATAGCAAGCCAGAGCGCAATCCCGAGACCTTGGAGACGAAGCCGCAATGGGCACGGCTGCGAGAAGAGCATCCTCGATCCTTTCTCCGAACGCGGTTTCCGCATTATCCGTCCTGAGTATACCCAGCAAGGGGGCACACCGCCTGCAGTGCGCTTACCCGACAGGGCCTGTGCTCACCCATCTTAGCGGCTCTCTTTCCTTCAAGACGCCTCGTGGATGTAGGCCAGCAGGGGGTGAGCCTTAGGAGTCGGTGGAATTACGGTTGGATCACGCCAGAATCCACACCGGAGAATTGGGAGGAATCCAAATCCCGCACCGGGCACGTAGACCAGATCGGATCTATTAACGAGGGCGCAGCATCAGCGCGTAATAGATTGCCGACCGGTTTCCGGTTCATCGCACGCTGCACGCGGAGGTGCAGGTGGTAAATCTGTAGTCGGGAACTGCGCGAGTGGTCCGAATAGGAGGAGTCGCCGATAGGCACGGCGCCGACCGCGTAGGCGCTAGTTAGCTCTCAAGCTCGGTGAGGACTTCATCCATCGACCACAGGCGCTCGGCGTCGAGTATCAGAGCCTCGATGATGAAGGGATGAGCCTTCACGGTGCGGCTGTCGATGAACTCAAAGCCGGGGGCCCAGCTGCCCTTCGGATCTTTGACAAACATCCCCTTGTCTTCGATAACGGTGATCTCATCGGAGCTTCCCAATGCGTCCTTGTAACGGTAGTGCGGCATCTCGCTCTCCTTGTCGGGCTTTGGAATGCCTCCACCCGCCCGAATTCTCAACAAATAGCATGCCATCCGAACCCGGCCGCCTGGGGGGTCCTCGGCTAACCATCTCACTTTCACGGTTTTCATCGACAGCCGAATCTTTCCGTGACGTAATTTCTCGTGTTTCCCGATGTAATGGGGCCATGTTCACTTTTCGGGAGAAAATGGCGCCGGCCTTTCTGCGCTCCATATAACGCCATAACTTGCTGTGATTATTATTCTTACAGATGTTTCCAAGAGTTGGAATCCCCTTTAGTCCCGAGGCGGGGGATTGTAGGAACAACAGGGGCGGGAAGTCTCAGATTTCCTAGACGGTGTTGGGAATCTGAGGGCATGGTTTGGCAACGTCCGCCATATCGGCGTGCTTAGAATACCCGGACACCGAGCCGATCTGCTCGACCCCGACGCAAGCAGACCTACAGATGAGCTTCATGTCGGTGGAGTAGCTGCAATGGGGCTCCCGTACGTCGGCATCACCCTGTCGCTATGTTGACCGCCTCCTGAGCGAGTCCGGGATGGCTGGATTTGAACCTCTGGACTTGGTTTTTTTGGACGGAGAATCTGGGCACAGAAGATACTCTCGAAGACCTTGACGCCCGAGGCCACCTGGCGCCCATTCTTAGGCGCCCATTCTTATAGGGTGAGTAGTCTATTCCCCGCGGAGGAATAAGAGCAATGAGCGACCACTACCGCGCCGCCATTGTCGGCCTCGGCTTCATCGGCGGCGCCGACCAGGTCTCGGGCGATGCCTTGGGACAGTGCGTGGAGGATCTCGACGGCACCCATGTGATGGGGCTGCACAACTGCGAGCGGGTCGCCCTAGTCGCCGGCTCGAGTCGGAATGCCGGCCGACGCCAACGCTTCCACAACCGGTTTGGCGTGCCAGTCTTCGCAGACTGGCAGCAGATGCTGAAGGACGCCGCGGCTCTCGACATCGTCTGTATCGCCACCTACACGCCGACGCACGCCGAAATCACCCATGCCGCGCTGGCTGCCGGTGCCCGCGTCGTGTACTGCGAGAAACCGGTGGCCCCCACCTTGGTCGAAGCCGAAGGCATGCTCCGCGCCTGCGATCAGGCGGGCGCCCTGCTGGTCATCAACCACCAAATTCGCTTTAGCCCGAACATGCGGCGCCTACGCGACTTGATCGGCAGCGGCGGCCTAGGCACGCTGACCTCGGCATCGCTGCAGTGGACGTCGGGACGGTTGGGCAATGTGGGCACCCACATGTTCGACGGTATTCAGCTGCTCACGGGCATGCCCATCACTGCGGTGTCCGGTATCCTCGACCTATCGGGCAAACCCGACTGTCGGGGCAACGACTTTCACGACCCCGGTGGCTGGGGCCTGCTGCGCCTGCAGCGGCCCACAGGGTCACAGGCAGGGCCGGTTGGCGATCTGATCTGCGTCGTCGACGCCGCCGAGTACGGTGTCACTCCCATGCGTATCCGCTTGCATGGCACCGAAGGCTGGGCGGAGTGCCGGATTAGGGAGGTGGTCGTGCACGGCGCTGATGGCGGCGAGCAAATCTGGGCACCGGATGACGCGGGCGGCGAGTCCGGCATGGATCGCGCTGTGCAGGAGATCGTGGCCTGGCTCGATGGCGACGGAGGGGCGTTCTCTTACGACGCCGCCGAGGCGGTGCGCACCTTGGCAGCGATCGTCGGCTTTCACGTATCCCACGACGCCAACGGCACCTGGGTGGAACTGCCGCTGCAGGGCGCTGACCGCGACCGCGTGCTGCGGAGCGGCTGAAGGGGTTCCTTCCCGGGATCGGCCAGAAGCAGTGTATCTAGCGCCCATTCAAGACCTGCCACACGCGGAGGAAAGCCATGTTTGGTGAAGTGAGGAACGCCCAGGGCGAGCGCCTGGATTATAGCTTTCACGAAGGCAGTCGCAATGACGGCGATCCGGTGGTCGTCATCGCCCACGGCGTCACCGGCAACAAGGACCGCCCCTTCGTCGTCGCCCTTGCCAAGGGGCTATCGGCGGCGGGCGTCGTCACGGTGCGCATGTCCTTTTCCGGCAACGGCGATTCCGAAGGGCGCTTCGAAGATTCCACGATCAGCAAGGAGGTGGAGGACCTCGGTGCCATGTTCGAGGCTGTGGGTGACCGCCCCATTTGTCTGATCGGCCACAGCATGGGCGCCGCCGTGGGTGTCACCCGCGCCGGCCACGACGACCGCGTGCGCTGGCTGGGGTCCCTGGCGGGCATGGTGCACACCCGCAAATTCGTCGAGCGCGAGTTCGCCGACGTCACCCCGGACCAGGGCTGCATGTGGGATGACGTGGCCTGCCCGCTGTCGAGCACCTATCTCGACGACATGAACGCCATTGACAGCGTTGTCGAACTAGGATCGCAGATCGCCGTGCCTTGGCTGCTGGTGCACGGCAGTGAAGACGACGTCGTACCCCTGAGCGACTCCCGCGACATTCTGGCACGCGCCGGCAGCAACGCCCACCTCGAGGTTCTGGAAAGTATCGATCACGTGTTCAGCGACGACGGCATTGCTCCCATGGTGAATTTGGTCACCGCCTGGGTTCGCGAGCAGGTGAAATAGGGCACGGGAGAAACGAGAGAGCCGCAGGTAATTAATGCCTTTCACTCTCAGCGAACGCCACATCGACAGCTACCACCAGCTCGGTTATTCCATTTTTGAGAGCGTGCTACCGGCAGCGCTGATCGCCGACCTGCGGCGCGTCACTGACGCTGCTCGCGAGCTCGCCCGCCGCAAGCAGGGGCCCCAGGCACAGCGATTGCAACCGGTGAGTGCTTATGACCTCGATCAGAAGCCCTTCATCGACTACGCCGAGCTCGCCGAGCTCAACGACGCCATTCACGCGCTGCTCAGCGAAGAACATGAGCACGGCGACCGCGATCACTTGGGGATACTGTTGGAACCGGCAGAGCTGCCCTGGTGCACGGCTTGGCACCGGGACTGGCGCGATAACCTCCCCGGCCTTGATCTGGCACGGTGGGATGCCGGTTGCCGCGATCCAGCTCTTTTCAACCAGGTGAACTGCGCGCTCTATGAGGACTCCTCCACTTGGGTGGTACCCGGCAGTCACCTGCGTCCCGATCTGCCTCGCGAGATGGAGCGCTTTCCCGACCGGCCCATCAACACTCCGGAGCTGAAGGGGCTCAGCTATGAGGAACGCGAGCGCACCTGCCTGCAGTATGTGCTGAGCATGCCGGAGGCCCAGCAACTGCACTTAGCCACCGGCGATTACTGCCTTTACCGCAACACATTGTGGCACATCGGTAACTACGTGCCGTACCGTCTGCGCGCTACCCTGCACGACTCGGTGTACACACCCGCCTACCGGGAGTGGAGCGTGCGAGAAACGAAAGCGGCCAGCCACCGGCTTGAGGCAGGGGCGAGCATCTCGAATCCGGACCGGCGCGACTGAGCGCGCCGCCGCCCCATCCGGCAAAAGCTGCTCCAACTCCACACCGGAATCCGATCGGCGGACCAAAGTCGAGCTATTGCAGAAGATCGCCATTCAGTCGCAGCGAGCCCGTCGTGCTGACTGGAATCGAGGCCCGCCCAACTGAAGGTTGCAGGATTCTCATGTTCTGCATTGATGGTCAGGGAACAAGCAGGATCCGACCCATGCTCGCGCTCTCGCAGAATTGGAAGCGCACAGGACCCCAGGCGGGTAGCTCAAAAGTACCGTCGGGGCGGCCCCCGGAGCGACAGATCTGCGCGCGCATCTCGTCGTCCTGGCGAAACAGCGCAGGCATATCGACCCAAGGCAGGGCGAATTCCGTCGACCAGACTTCTTTGTTGCCGAACAACGTCGTAGACACGGCGCTACGCAGCCCTTCCGCGTCCCACTGGCGAGCCGCAATCCAGTCGGCGTTTTCGTGAGGGAAGTGCAGGTCGAGCACGGCGCCCAAGGGATTGACCTCAATCTCGTAATAGCCCGTGTCTTCAGCGGCGAGAAAGAGCTCGACAGCATGCTCCTTCCAAAGGTCAGAGTTGTTCTCCCTCTTGGTCACTGGCACGAGAGCCGGAGCGGAGCGGTAGGCAGCGTAGAGATACTCGTCGTCCCAGAGCAGCGCCGTCTCGAGAAAACGCTCCGGCGGCAGTGCTCCTCCGTCCTGGGCAAGAGTAAACTCGCGGATCCACTCCGCCGTCGACCAAGGCGGGCGTTGTAGGTCGGCGTTGGGCTCCAAGGGTGAGCGACAACGCTGGCACCAGTACGTTGGTAGGCTCGTCATGGGTCCTTACAATAGACCCGATGACCATCGAGCAACAACGACATTGCTGCGCCTGCACAGACAGGGCGCGACCGCAAATTGCCGTAACCCGACTTCGTTTATGGGGGCGATAATGAGTCGCGCCGATATCAACTACGACGAAGCCGCCGTCGCCAACTACGAGCTGCCCGACCCGTTGCGCTGTCTGGACGGTCGCCTGGTAGAAAATGCAGAGGAGTGGCGACAACTACGGCGTCCCGAGGTGCTGCAGCTGTTCGCCGAGCACGTGTACGGGGTCACGCCGCCGATACCGATCGCCACGACGAGCAACGTCGTCGAGGAGGGCACCATTCTCGGAGGGCGGGCGCGGCGGCGTCAGGTGCGACTGCGCTTTGGCAAAGGCCGCGGTGCCCTGGAGGCGGAGCTACTGCTCTATCTGCCGCGGGTGCGAAGTCCGGCGCCCGTCTTCATCGGGCTCAACTTCCATGGCAACCAGACTGTGCGCGCCGATCCGGAGATCAGGATGCCACAGGGCTGGGTGCGCGGAAGCAGAGATGACGGCATCTTCGACCACCGCGCCACCGAGGCCTCGCGGGGCATCAAGACGGCACGCTGGCAAGTGGAACGGGTCGTCAACGCCGGTTACGGCGTCGCCACCGTACACAACGGCGACTTCGACCCCGACTTCGACGATGGCTACGTCAATGGCGTGCATCCACTATTCCCCGATTATTCCCCCGCCGCCCTAGGCGGGGCCATCGACCCCAAGCATCGTTGGGGTACGATCGGGGCATGGGCGTGGGGCCTAAGCCGTTGTCTCGACTATTTGCGGACCGACAACGACATCGACGCCGAACGCGTCTGTGTCATGGGACACTCTCGGCTCGGCAAGACCGCCCTGTGGGCGGGGGCGCAAGACGAACGTTTTGCTCTCGTTATCTCCAACAACTCCGGCTGCGGAGGCGCCGCCTTGTCTCGGCGCAACTACGGCGAAACTGTGCGATCGATCAACGACATCTTCCCACACTGGTTCTGCGACCGCTTCCGGGAATACAACGGTCGCGAGGGGAAGCTGCCCGTGGACCAACACCTGCTCGTCTCCTTGAGTGCACCACGGCCGGTGTACCTTGCTAGCGCCGAACAGGATCGCTGGGCCGATCCCAAGGGCGAGTTTCTCGCCGCCCGGCACGCCGGCCCGGTTTATCATCTGTTCACTCTCCAAGGACTCAAAGAAGACGAAACGCCTCCCATCGGAGCGGCCACCGCCTCGGGTCACATCGGCTATCACCAGCGCCCCGGAGGCCACGATGTCACCGCCTTCGATTGGGAACAGTGGATCGACTTTGCCAATCTCCATCTTGGCGCACCGTGAGTGCTGGGCGATACGACCTCTTCGCCTACGGCTCATTGCAGCTGTCCCGCATTATGCAGGTGGCGACGGGTCGGTTATTCGAGTGCGAGCCCGCCCTGCTACGGGGATACGCTCGCTACGCGCTGCGCGGAGAGACTTACCCCGGGATAGTGGAGGATGTAGGCAACAGTACTGACGGCGTGCTGTGGCGAGATCTCGACGATGCTACCCTGACCTGCCTAGATACCTTTGAGGGCAGCTGGTACCGGCGGGACGAGGTTACTGTGATAGTGGGCGACGAGTCGATTCCTGCCGTGACGTACGTATTAGTGTCCGAGCAGCAACACCGCGTCTCTCGGAGGCGCTGGAGTCTCAAGCGCTTCGAGACCCGCTGCCTGCAGCGCTTCTTACGCGACAACGCTGCCCACCTCTGATCAATTGAGTAGGTGATGCTAGAAATAAGCTCTTGGACGCGCCTTTTCGCCGCCGCTGGCAGCGGCGCCCTAGTCCTAGCTGTCGGCCTGGGAGCCTTCGGAGCCCACGCCCTCAAATCGCGGTTGTCGGCGGAATCGCTGGCGGTGTGGGGCACGGCGGTGCAGTACCACGCCTGGCACGGCCTCGGCCTGCTCGTCATCGCTCTTGTCGCCCACGTACTACCGGAAGCGGTGAGTCTGCGCTGGGCTGGGTGCCTGATGACCGCTGGAATCGCCTTGTTCTCGGGATCCCTCTATGTACTCATCCTCACCGACGCCCGCTGGCTGGGAACGATCACGCCGTTTGGCGGCGGCGCCTTCATCGCCGCCTGGATCCTGGTACTTTACTCGGTAATGAATTCCCGCGGGAATGGCTAACCGGCGTAGGCAACACTGGCCACGCCACGCACGCCGGGATCGAGTTTGACCAACGAACCAGCCAGGGGCTGCTCAGCGCGCGCCGCCTCGTCCAGACCGACAACGGCGGAGGTGACGTAGAGCTCGTCGAGATTGGGCCCGCCGAAGGCGCAGGAGGTGACGGCGCTCATGGGCAGGCGCAGATTACGCAACAACTTGCCTGTGTGGGGATCGTAACGGCGCACGCCCCAACCGCCGAACACAGCGATCCATAGCATGCCCTCCTCGTCAATGGACATGCCGTCGAAGCCGCCCGCACCCTCATTCACTACCGCCACGCGTTCGTTGCTAATATCTCCCGTGGCGTTGTCGTAATCGTAGGCGCGCACATTGTTGGCCACGGTGTCGATGAAGTACATCGTCGCCGCATTGGCGGTCCACACAATGCCGTTGGAGATGGAGACATTCTCCAACTTCTTTATCACTGTGCCGTCGGTGTCGAGACAGTAGAGAGCTCCTTCGCCTTTGGCGCCGTTGAACTCCATGGTGCCAGCCCAGAATCGACCAGTAGGATCACATTTGCCGTCGTTGAAGCGGTTGGCGGGGATCTCGCGCTCGGGGTCAGCGATGGGAACGATCCTCTCGCTGTCGAGGTCGAGGAAGGCGAATCCGTTGTGCAGGGCGAGGACTGCACCGCCCTGTTTTCGAGTTACGACAGTACCCACCGCCTGAGCGATGGGAATGGTTCGGTTCTGTCCGGTGGAAGGATCGTAGATGTAGACCTCGTGGTTGAGAATGTCGACCCAGAACAATCGCTGGCCCGCTGCATCCCACAGGGAGCCCTCTCCAACGAGGGTTCGCTTTTCTACGATCTGTTCTGGGATTACTGTTTCTTCCACCATGATGTCCTAGCTCCTTGTCATTCGGACAGCGGGCGACGTTATGGTAGCCACCAACTCTATAGGCAGCAACCGAGCGAAGCTCTCGTGATCTGCAGCATTGTCGCCATTCCCACCGGCTTCTCCCCTATCACTTTATCCGTCTACCGGTGAACAAAAGACATCATCGTGTCTCTGCCCCCGACGACTTCGCCGACAACGGCACCGGCGATGCCGCTCTGCTGTTGCTTATTTTACCGCTACTCAGTGTTGTCTGTTCAATGATTTCAGGATGGCTTTCATAGGCTTCGCCGTGCAGATTTCAACCTGGAAGAAAGAGCCGGTTTGGTATCACATCCTCTTCCTCTTCAGCCCCGGTGCCCTCTGCAGGGCCTGGCTGCGGTCCCTACAGACGCAAACAACGACGTGATCCGCCTCGACCTTGGCGAGCTCAAGCGCCAAGGGTTCCTGATCTGCCGTCTGCGTTTTTCCGCCGATCTGGTATGGCGCTTGCGTGCCGCCGTGCAAGCCATGGTGGAATACGGTCAGCGCGGGGAAATAGAACTGAGCTGGATCGACCGGGAGCGGGGATTGCCGGATCGCACCGAGCATATGCTGATGCCCGATAAGTATGACGATGCTTTCGGCGCCTTCTTGGAGGAAATCTGGCCGGATCTGCAGGCCTTGCTGCGGGTACCAGTGAGGCACTCGCTGTTCGGCATGCTCACAAGCGGCGGCGGTCGGCCATACACTCAGAGCTGGCATCGCGACCTCGGCAAACCCGCCGCAGCTGACGAAGACAAGTTTCTGCGGCGCTTCCACAACCGCTGCGTACAGTTCAACGCGCCCCTGATCGAAGGCGATCGCTTCCTGCAAATCGTCCCCGGCTCGCACCTGCGGGCCTCTACACAGACAGAGATTGAAGCCGCCAGGGACGGCGTCGGTGGCGAGATGCCCCATGGTGAGACGGTCGAGCTCGAGCCCGGCGACGTCGTCTATTACAATCCCAACCTCTGGCACCGGGGCTGGAATCCGGAGGGAGCTTTACGCTGGACTCTGCACGCAGCCTACTGGCGCACCGCCGATCCAGTCATGACTCACGAGCAAGGACAGCGGGACGCACTGAGCGAAGAGGGTCACCTCGATCGCTTCCCGCAGAGCGTTCGTCAGCTCGTGCAGGGCTACCTCGATAGCTATCCCGAAACCCCTCGCTCCCTGCAGGAGTTGTGAACGATAGCCGTCCAGAAGTCACGCGAACCCCACCGGCACGCTTCCGATGGCAGGTGGAACGTATCACCGACAACGCCGGATGCAAGCTTAGCGGCGGCAGCGGGGCTAGCGGCTGGGGCTACAACCACTCCAATATTGTGCGCTGCCGAGACGACCTCTTCGCCCTGAGCTGGCGCGACGATCTCACTCTCGCGCTCTACCGCAGGGTTAGGGAGGGTAACTGGGAACAGGGGCCGGTGTTCCCGCCGGTGCCGCAAAACGGCAATCTGCTGGTCGACGACGAGGATCGGATGCACATCATCTCCGGCGACCGCGCGTCCTGGCATGTACGCTTCGACGAACCGGGCCGCATGGACCGCTTCGAGCTACGACGTCGATGGCAGACGGACTCGCGCTTCGGCGCCGCCGTGGAAGGCAGGCGAATCTTCGTCGGTGGCGGGCTTGAGCACCTAGACTGGGTGCTGCTCGACGGCGACAACGACTACGAAGTCGCGTGTTTCGGCGAAGTCCGCCACGAGCGTGCCCGCGGTTACCACTTCGTTGTTCTCGCCGACAGCGGCGTACACACATTTTGCTCCGACGACTACTTCCTCGCCGGCAAGCAGTTCCCGAATCAGCAAATCACAATTCGTGACTCTGAAAGCGGCGAACCCGTCGTCGTCGACACCGATCCCGGGATCTACCCAGTGCTGCGCGCCTACTACTACCACAATCCCGACCCACTGTCCCGTCCCAACGACTGGCGTGTGACTGTGATGAGCGATGTCTCCGACACCTTTCGCCCACCTCCCGAGGGCGACGGTAGCCGTGGCACCACTGATCACCAGGATCTCTATCTCGACAGCGAAGGCGAATTGCACCTTCTCTACTACGAGAACCGGCAACCCTCACGGGAAGTGTGGGCCGCCATGGCACAGGATCCGGCCCATAGTCGGCTCTACCACGCGGTTGGGTCGCCGGGTGGGCCTTTCTGCACTTGGTGCCTAGGTGCCTTCAATTCGGGGCGCATTTTGGAGACCACCGACGGTCGCATGCACTTCTTTCTTACCATGGGCAGGCGCTCGGCAGCACAGTCGCTGTGGTACACCACCTGCAAGGGCCGGGACTGGTCGCGAATGAGCGAGCCCGTGCAGTTGGATACCGGCAGTGGTTTCTGGCACTTCTTCATCGCAGTACCGCGAGCCGGCAGCACCGTGAGTGAGTGTGTCGACGGCTACTGGCACGGCCCATTTGGGGGAAACAGCAATGAGGTGTTCTACGGACGGCTGACGCCGGGGTAGGTGAGAATGGCTTCGGCACTTGCTCTGGCCGGAGCGGACTCATGCTGCATTCAGTGAACCCGAAGAAGGGCGACGGATAACATCTACGTTGAAGCTGCCCGTACGTGACATCGAAGCGCAGATCGTAGAGCTGCTGCACAAACCTGGCACGCTGGTGATTTCGGCGCCCACCGGATCGGGCAAGACCACCCAGGTGCCGCAAATGCTGCGCGCCGCCGGTAATCTGATATCGGGCCAAATCGTGGTGCTGCAGCCCCGGCGACTGGCGACACGGTTGGTGGCACGCAGGGTGGCGGGAGAGCTTGGTGAAGCGGTAGGCGGTACGGTGGGCTACCAGACCCGCCACGAGCGCGTACTGTCGCCGCAGACCCGTATCTGCTTTTGCACCGAGGGGCTATTCCTGCGCCGGTTGCTCGCCGACCCCAACCTGGGCGATGTGGGGGCGGTGGTACTAGACGAGTTCCACGAGCGCTCCTTGCACGCCGACCTCGCTCTGGGGTACGTGCGGCGTCTGCGGCAGGGACCGCGGCCCGATCTGCGCTGCGTAGTCATGTCCGCTACCCTCGACGTGGAACGGATCGCCTCCTTCCTCGATGCGCCGGCGCTGGAGACGGTGAGCCGTTCCCATCCGGTCGAGGTGGAGTACGACAGCGGCCCATCGCAGCAACCGGTTTGGCAGCGCGCCGCTGCCGCCCTCCAACGCTGGCTCGACCGCGACGAGGAGGGCGACGTCCTCATTTTCATGCCAGGCATACACGCGATTCGCCGCACCGTGGAGGGCTGCGAGCGGGTACTGAGCAACCGCGAACCGGACGCACGGGTGCTGCCGCTACACGGCTCCCTGTCACCGGCCGAGCAGGATCGAGCGGCGGCTCCCCATCAACCGGGCGAGCCACGTCGCATCGTGGTAGCGACGAACGTGGCACAAACGTCGATCACCATCGACGGCATCCGTTGTGTCATCGACTCCGGGCTGGCGCGAGTACACCGCTTCGACCCGAGACGCGGCGTCAACGCCTTGCTTACCGAGAACATCTCCACCGCCAGCGCCGATCAGCGCAGCGGCCGCGCCGGACGCATTGCCCCCGGACACTGTTACCGGCTGTGGCCCGCTGCCGAGGCTCATGGCCGTACACGACACGACGACCCCGAGGTGCACCGAATCGACCTTGCTGAGTGTATCCTGCAGTTGAAGGCCCTAGGTGTCAGCAACCTGAGCGACTTCGACTGGCTCGAAACGCCAACTCCGGGGCGTTTAACCGAAGCGGTCCGTCTGCTACGGGAGCTGAGCGCAGTAGATGCCGACGGTCGGCTGACGGACATTGGGGCGCAACTGACCCGCTATCCGGCACACCCACGGCTCGGCCGTTTGCTGGTAGAGGCCGAACGGCGAGGGGTAGCCGAGCGCGCTGCCGTGTGGTCAGCGCTGATCGCCGAACGTGACATTTGCACCACACCCCTAAAGCGGCGCTTTACCGAAGTCACCAGCGCTATCGGCTCGGATCTGAAGATGCGGGAATCCGCCTTTCGGCAGGCACAGCGGGCAGGCTTCGATGAACGCCGCTGTAACGATCTGGGCCTGCGGTCTGTCGCTTGCCGCGAGGTAGCCCGTACCACGGATCAGCTTCGAGTTGTTGGCGATGCAAACAGAGCGATGAAGAGATCGAGTGCCGAGGCGGACGCCGAGTTAGCCAAATGTCTGCTCACTGCCTATCCGGATCACTTAGGTAGGATGCGCGGGCCGGATCGTCTTGACTGCGAGATGGACGGGCGACGCCGAGTGTCACTGGACGGCGACAGCGTTGCCCGCGAATCCATGCTGTTCGTCGCCATCGACTTGCGCGAGGTGGAGGCGAACCGAACTCAGGGCGGCGGTGTGCACACAGTGGCGTCACTGGCAACCGCGGTAGAGATGTCGTGGCTGGAAGAGTGTTTTCCCAAACGTCTGCAACGCGAACGAGAGCTCGCTTGGAGCGAATCGGAGCAGGCAGTTCTCGAAGTCGATCGGCTGCGTTTCGGGCAGCTCAGCATCGCCGAACGCTGGGGGTCACCGGCCGATTCAGCGGCCGCTGCAGCCATGCTCGTGCAACGCATCCTCGCCGGTGAGCTGAAACTGCCGACCTGGGATGATGAGGTCGACCACTGGCTCGAACGCTGCCGCTGCATCGCCGAGTGGTTTCCCGAGTTCGGTCTGACGACCTGGGACAACGACGACCTTGCCGTAGTCCTGCACGAGCTGGTGGCCAAGAACTTTCGCTTTGCCGCCGTGCGACGACACCGCGTGCTTGACTACCTGAAGAATGCCCTCTCGTGGAACGATCTACAGCGCGTGGACCACATGGCACCGGAGCGGCTGACCTTACCCTCAGGCCACGGCATGCGCATCACCTACCGCGCCGGCGAACCGCCGCGGGGACAGGCACGCATTCAGGATCTCTACGACGTGACCGAGACGCCGCGCGTCGCCGACGGCCGCGTTGCCTTGCTTCTAGAAATTCTCGCCCCAAACTTCCGGCCAGCGCAGATCACCGATGATCTTGAAAATTTCTGGAAACAGACCTACCCAGAACTTAAGAAAGAGCTCATGCGCCGTTACCCCAAGCACGAGTGGCGTTGAAAGGAGAGGGCCGGTGGCGTTTTCGCCATCCATTGCTGTATTCTCTGTATCTGTAGTGCAACCAGACATTTCTGCGCAGAAAATAGGAGTCGACCCAACCCGTGAAGATCACAGACATCAAGACCTGCGAGGCGCGCTTCGGTTATGTGCGCGTATACAGCGACGAAGGGGTGTATGGCACTGGCGAGCTTTCGCATCAGGGTGCGGGCTGGCGCCAAATCGTGGACAGCATGAAGCCTATGCTCATCGGCAAAGACCCCCGCGACGTAGACGTGCTGTTCGAAACCGTGCGCCGCGCCTTCATCTTCCAGGGCGCCATGTCCGGCCATCTGATCTCCGCCCTCACCGGCGTCGAGATCGCCCTCTGGGACTTGACTGGCAAGGCGCACGGCGTGCCGGTGTACCGCCTGCTCGGCGGCAAATTCCGCGACCGCGTGCGCCTCTACGTGGATTGCGCCCGCTCCGATCTGGAGAAGACCTACAAGCAAATCTCCGACCTAGGCTTCACGGCGATGAAGTTCGACCTCGATGATGCCAGTCGACCGGAGAAACTCGATCCCTGGAACTGGTCGGTGACCCCCGCCGAGCTGGAGGCCATCATCTCCGAGGCTTTCGAGATCCGCGACATCATCGGCGCGCAGATGGATCTGGCCTTCGATCTGCATGGCCGCTACGACGTGGTGGCCGGGCAGAAAATCGCCCAGGGGGTGCAGGATCTCGACCTCATGTGGCTCGAGGAGCCGGTCCCGCCGGAGAACATCGATGCCCTGGCTAAGATTAAAGCGTCCTCATCGACGCCAATCTGCGTGGGCGAAAACGCCTACTTGCGCTACGGCTTCCGCGACCTGCTCGAGCAACAGGCCACCGACATCATCATGCCCGACATCTCTAAGTGTGGCGGCCTGTCGGAGTGCCGAAAGATCGCCAATATGGCAGAAATCTACTACGTGCCAATGGCACCCCACAATAACTCCGGTCCGCTGAGCACCCTCGCCGACGGCCACACATGCGCCAGCATTCCCAACTTCCTCTGCCTGGAGTACCATCGCATTCGCGACGAGGATATGTTCGAGATCCTAAACAAAGAGGAACCCCTTATCGAGCAAGGTCATGTGGTGTTGAGTGAAGCGCCTGGCCTAGGCGCAGAGCTCAACGAGGACTACGTGCGTACCATGCTGTCGGACGGGGACACGGAACTGTGGCACTAGCGGCTTGTGGAGGCATACGCCAGTGATTCGTCTTGGTGTTATTGGCTACGGCGGGCGCATCAATAATCTCATCCGCGGACCCTTCCGCGAGATTGACCCAGAGCTGACCGTCGTCGGCATCGTGGATATCGACAAGGAAGGAGTTCGCCAACGCCTAGATGAGCGGGACCGCGCCAACGTCACATTCTACGACTCGTTGGACGACCTGGTACGCCATGGCCGCCTGGACGCCCTGGCCATCGGCACCCGTTGCAACCTGCACTCACCGTACGGCACCGAAGCGGCTGCCTACGATTTGCCGCTCTTTCTTGAAAAGCCCGTCGCCATCGACATGGAACAGGCGGTGGCTTTGGAAGAGGCCTTCGAAAACTCGCGTTGCCCGGTTGTGGTCAGCTTTCCCCTGCGAGTTTCGCCACTGTGTGAGTTGGCGCGTCACTACATCAAAGAGGGTGCCGTAGGGAATCCTGTGCACGTTACGGCAGTGAACTACGTGCCCTACGGCACCACCTATTGGGAGTCACCCTACCGCAATCACGAGATCACCCGCGGCCTATTCCTGCAGAAAGCGACCCACGACTTCGATTACCTGATGTACCTCATGGGTCGAAGCGTGGTACGGGTTGCGGCAACGGTGACGCGAGGCCACGTGTATGGCGGTGACAAGCCGGCAGGTCTGCGCTGCTCGGCATGCGACGAGACCGCGACCTGCCTAGAGAGCCCGGAGAACCGCCGCCGCAATAGCTCAGGGGGCAACATCGGCGATCACCTCTGTCCCTTCAGCATCGACTGCGGCAGTGGCAACGAACTCAATGAGGATGCTTCCAGCACCCTGCTTGAGTTCACCGACGGTAGCCACGGCGCTTACACCCAGGTCTGCTACGCCCGGCGTGATGCCGGAGCCCGCGGCGCTACCGTGAGTGGACATCTTGGCACGGTCTCCTTCGACTGGTACACTGACCAGCTGAAAAGGGTGCGCCACCACGCACCCTTTACCGCCACCGAGACCGCTGGAGCTGGAGCTAGTCACTTCGGCGGCGACCTAGAGCTGGCGCGCGACTTCATTGGTGTGATCCGCGGCACCACCGTATCCCGGGTACCTGTTCAGTTCGGGATTCAGTCGATCTATGCCTGCCTAGCCGCCAAAACATCGGCGGAGCAGGAGCGATTTGTTGCGGTACGCCAAGTAGGCCAGATCACGCAGCCTGCCACTCCGGAATAGAGAGAGCTCTCTATGTATATGCACTGGGTGGATTGGACGGTGGTGGGACTTATCACCGTGTTCTTTGTCGTTCTCGCCTACTCCACCAAGAAATACACCCAGTCCACCAGCGATTTTCTCGCCGCCAACCGCCTCGCTGGCCGCTACCTGCTGACCATGGCCGATGGCGTAGCCGGCCTTGGCGCGGTATCCATCATCGCCCGCTTTCAGATGGTGTACAAGTCGGGCTTCGCCCCGAACTGGTGGGACCAACTACAGGCGCCGGTGCTACTGCTGATCATGCTCACCGGCTGGGTCGCCTATCGCTATCGCGAAACCCGAGCCATGACGCTGGGACAGTTCTTAGAGATGCGCTACGGCCGCAGGTTCCGATCCTACGCAGCGACGATTTGTTGGATCTCCGGCATCATCAACTTCGGCATTTTTCCCTCTGTGGGAGCCAACTTCTTCATCCATTACACCGGCATGCCAGAGACCTACGCCTTCCTCAGTCTTCAGCTGCCGACCTATCAGACTCTGCTCATCGTGCTACTGGGTCTCTCCCTGTACTTCACTTTCGCCGGCGGTCAGATCGCCGTCCTCGTCACTGACTTCTTTCAGTCGTTCTTCGTCAATATCGTGCTGGCAACCATCCTCATTTTGATTCTGGTCGAGTTTCCTCTGGACAAGATCTTCGAGGGCTTGCAGATCGCCGACCCCGGAAAATCGTTGCTCGATCCCTTCGACACCGGCAATATCGAGGGCTTCGATCCGTTCTACTTTCTCATCAGTCTGTTCGGGCTGGTCATCAACCGCAACGCCTGGCAGGGCTCACAGGCCTATCAGGTGTCAGCGAAGACTCCCCACGAGCAGAAGATGGCAGGAGTACTGGGTCAGTTCCGCGGCTTCACCTTATTGTGGGCGCTGACCCTACTGCCGCTGGTGGCCTACATGATCATGCACCACCCCGACTACACCGACTGGGCGACACAGGTGAACGGGCTGCTGGAGCAGATCCCGGACGAACAGGTGCGAGATCAGATGGTCACGCCCATCACCATGACCCTGTGGATGCCGGTCGGTCTGATGGGCGCCTTTGCCGCAGTGATGTTTGCCGCCTTCATCTCCACCCACGACACCTACCTACACTCTTGGGGCAGCATTTTCGTGCAGGATGTGTACTTGCCCATCCGCGGCAAGGAAATCGACACGCGGCAGCATCTCAAACTGTTACGGCTCTCGATCTTGGGCGTCGCTGTCTTCATCTTCCTCTTCAGCACCTACTACCGGCAAACTCAAGACATTCTGCTGTTCTTTGCATTGACCGGGGCGTTCTGGCTCGGCGGTGCCGGAGTCGTCATCGTCGGTGGTTTGTACACTGCTTGGGGTACGACGCGCGGTGCCTACGCAGGCCTCACTGCGGGCACGATTCTGGCGACCGCGGGTATGATCTGTGAGCACTGGTGGATCGACTGGACCGGTGAGGATTTCGCGCTGACCGGGCAGGAGGTCTACTTCTTCGCCATGTGCTGCTCGTGGACTCTCTACCTGATTTTTTCGCTGTTGGACAAGAAGCGCTTCAACCTCGATAAAATGCTGCACCGTGGGGACTACGTCATCGCCTCGGACCACAGTGCTACGGGTGGGCGCACCGTGCGAGAACGTTTTAACTGGCACACCGCCCTAGGTATCAACGCCGACTTCACCCGCGGCGACAAACTCATCTACGGCTTTACCATCGTGAAATCCATGGGGCTGTTCGCCCTCTGGCTGATCATGACGATCACCGCTTTCACTACGGGTGTGAGCATCCAAGGCTGGACCACTTACCACTACTGGGTGAACGCCGTGTTCTTCATTGTCCTCACCCTGGCGATCATGGTCTGGCTCACCATCGGCGGCATGCGCGACGTGTTTCAGCTCTTTCGCGACCTGCGCACGGCCAAGCGAGATTTCTCCGATGACGGCACCGTGCGCGATCACGATTTCGATGTAGAAGAACCGGCGATGATACGCTGACACCAGCATTGCAATCCCATTTGAATTCCGTACATTCCTCCGCGAGTCACCGAGAGTTCGATCTCCCGCCAAAAGGCGACGAATGGCGGTGTCTTTGTCGTGTTGGCAGTAGCAGTACGCGGTAGCAGCGTGCAGTCCGATTTGCGCTCTGTCCAACAAAGTGTTTCACCTCCTTGCGAAGGAGCCAGATGTGGCCGAGCGCGAAGTCGGAACCGTGAAATGGTTCAACGACTCCAAAGGCTACGGCTTCATTCAGCGTGCGAACGGCGCCGACGTGTTTGTTCACCACTCCGCCATCCAGATGGATGGGTTCCGGACGCTGGCCGAAGGTCAGCAGGTGGAGTTTGACGTCGTCGACGGTGAAAAGGGTCCGTCCGCTGAGCGGGTAACTGCCCCAGGTAGCTAGGCACGATTCCGCAAGCCATTAGCACCAAGAACGGGGCTCGGTGTTCACCGGGCCCCGTTTTCTCGTTCTATCTGTCCCTATCGGGGACCTGCAGGCGCTCCTCTTCGTCGTCGGAGCAGCGCAACACATCGCTGTACATCAGATAACCGACGGAATCGTCGGCAGCACCGCCCCCTTCGTTCTCTACACCGACTCTGCCACCCAATCGCGCGGCTTGAGGAACATGTCGCAAAACTCGGCCTCGACCGAGCCCGGATCGGGCTGATAATCGTAGCGCCAATGCACTTCCGGCGGCAGCGACACTAGGATCGACTCGGTGCGGCCTCCAGACTGCAGCCCGAACAGTGTGCCGCGGTCATAAACGAGGTTGAACTCCACGTAGCGGCCTCGTCGGTAGAGCTGGAAGTCGCGCTCGCGCGCTCCGTACGGCGTGCATATGCGACGCTCGAGGATGGGTCCGTAGGCCCGCATGAAGGAATCGCCCACGGAGCGGATGAAGGCGAAGGCCCTGTCGAAGCCACCGTCGTCGTAGTCGTCAAAGAACAGGCCGCCGATGCCACGCGGCTCGCCGCGGTGCTTCAAGTAGAAGTACTCGTCACACCACTGCTTGAGGCGCGGATAGAGCTCAGCGCCGAAGGGCGCGCAAGCGGCACGGGCGGTGCGGTGCCAGTGCGCGGCATCTTCGCGAAAGCCGTAGTAGGGGGTGAGGTCGAAGCCACCGCCAAACCACCAGACATCCGGCGCGTCGCCCTCGGGATCCCGGGACAGGAAGAACCGGACGTTGGCGTGTGACGTGGGGGCGTAAGGATTGCGGGGATGGACGATGACGGAGACCCCGGAAGCCTCGAAGCCACGCCCCGCGACATCTGGGCGCCGCGCCGACGCCGAGGGCGGCAGGTGGTCCCCGATCACGTGGGAGAAGTTCACCCCCGCCTTCTCAATGGTCTCGCCGGCCAGCACCCGGGTCTGGCCCCCACCACCGGCGTCACGCTCCCAGTTGTCCTCGTGAAAGCTGGCACCACCACCCTCTACCTCCTCGAGCGCAGCGCAGATGTAGTCTTGCAGGTCGCGAAAGTAGACCAGGACCGCTGCGCTGTCGGGTGTTCTACTCACGTCGTCGTCCGTGGTGAAGGCGACGCTTTCGTCGTAGCTTGATGGCTTCGAGTCGAAGCGGGAGATTTCGGCGTCTCTGTCACTCATTCCAGTTACTTAACCAGCCTGTCTCTTATCAAGCTGTCAACGGGTTACTTTGTCCATGTCTCTGTCCATGCGCATCGGTCTTGGCCAGTTCAACGAGCTCACCGACGAGATGTGCCAGTTCATCAAGCAGATCGGCTGCGACGATTTCTTGATGAACACCCCAAGAATGTCTGGGGATCACCAGTGGGAGGTAGCGGACCTGGCCGCCCTCAAGGCCAAGGCCGAGCAGTACGAGCTGCGCCTCATGGCACTGGAGAACGTGCCCATCTCTTTCTACGACAAGATTATGCTCGGCCTCAACAGGCGGGAGCAACAGCTCGAATACATGGCGACAACGGTGCGCAACATGGGAAAGGTGGGCATTCCCATTCTCGGCTACCACTGGATTCCCAATTCGGTCTGGCGCACTCCGGAACCGGCGACGGTGCGCGGAGGCGCCAAGGCGAGCCGTTTTGAGTTCGCGCCCCACGTCGACGCGCCGCTCTCCTTTGGCCGCGAGTTTACCGCCGAGGAAATGTGGGACAACTACTGCTGGTACCTCGAGCGCATTCTTCCGGTGGCAGAGGAGGCGGGCGTGCGCCTGGCCCTCCACCCCGACGATCCACCGGTACCCACCCTGGGAGGGGTGGCCCGCATCTTTGGCAATTTCGAAAGCTTCAAGCGCGGTCTCGACACCTTCGACAGCCCCAATCATGGCCTCGACTTCTGCATGGGCTGCTGGTCGGAGATGGGTGGTCACGACAACGTGGTGAAGGGCCTGAGCTACTTCGTGCCCCAGCAAAAGATTGTCTACATCCACTTCCGCGACGTGAAGGGTACGCCCGACAACTTCCACGAGTGCTTCATCGACGACGGCCAGGTGAATCCCTTCGAGATCGTGAGGCTGCTCAAGAAGCTCGGTTTCGACGGCTTCATGATCCCCGATCACGTGCCCGCCACCGTGGGCGACTCACCTTGGCACCATCGCGGTCGCGCCCACTGCGTGGGCTACATGAAAGCACTGATTCAGGCGGTGGATCAGCTCCATCCGAAAACGCCATGAGCAAATGGTAATCACGAAGTGCACCTACTAAACCCGGAGTCCGTGCGGTGATGAAGATCGGCACTCGAATCTCCGCGGATTGGTTAGAACGTCCCGGAGATCTCGCTTTCCTCAAGCAGATCGGTGTCGACGTCGTCGACATCACCATGGACCTGATTCCCGGGTTCTCGAAGAATCATCGACTGACCCGGGAGGGGGTGCAACAGGCGGCGGACATCCTCGACACCGCCGGCTTGAGCATTGAGCGCATCAACTCCGTCGGCGCCCAGACCATGAACACTTTCCTCGGACACGAGGGCTCGGAACAGGAACTCGACGACCTCGCGAATAACGCCGAAATTTCCGGCGAATTTGGCTTTCCTGTCTACGGGGTACAATGTTTCCAGGCCTCTACTTTTGGTCACTTTCCCAAACCCATGCATGAGTACGTCGAGGGCCGCGGCGGCTACCGGCACCTGCGGGTGAACGTCACCGAGGCCCAAGGTCATCCGCCTCCGGAGGGCGCACCGACGGCAGAACAGATCTGGGAGCGTACTATCAGGATCTTTGAGACCGTTGTGCCCATCTGCGAGTCGCACGGAATCAATGTCGCTATGCACGGCAACGACCCGCCAGTACCCGAGCTCTATGGGGTGCCGCAGATCCTCTGCGACTACGATGCCTTCGACCGGCTGTTCACCGCCGTGCCTTCCGATCACAACGGCATGACGTTCTGTGTGGGCACACGCTACGAGTCGGGGCAGGATGTATTCGAGGGAATCCGGCGCTTCGGGTCGAAGATCTTCCACGTCCACTTCCGCAACGTGCACGGCACCATTCCCAAGGACGGCTGGTACGAAGAGCACATTCCAGACGCTGGCGATCTCAACATGTTTGAGGTCGCCAGCGCTCTACACGAAGTAGGCTACGAGGGCACCATCGACTACGACCACATCATGACGCTGTCCTCTGACGACGAATACGGGCGCCAGTACATCGCGTACTGCGTCGGTCACATGCGGGGTATCCTAAACGCCCTGTCGGCGAATTAGCGAAGCTTCGGCGTGAACCCCTCTGCCAGCACTCAACCACGAATCGCCGTGGGCTCCATCCTCACTGAGTGCAATCAGTTCGGTGGCTCTCCCATAGACCTCAGCTGGTTCGCCCGCTACAACCTGCATTGGGGCAACGAGATGCTCGCCACCGACACCGGTGTAGTAGGCGGTGCGCTGTCGGCTCTTCGCCAACGGCAAGCGGATATTCGGCCGCTGCTGGCCGCTAGTACCTGCCCCGGCAGCTACATTACCGCTGACTGCTACCAGCGCCTGCGCTCCGAGCTGCTGAAGCGCCTGCGGGCGGAGTTGCCCTTGGACGGGGTGTTACTGTTGCTGCACGGCGCTGCTGTCGCCGACGGTGTGGACGATGTCGAGGGTGATCTCGTGCGCACCGTGCGCGATTTCGTGGGACCAGAGATTCCCGTCGTCGTCACCCTGGATCTGCACGCCCACGTGACCGCCAATATGGTGGAGCAGGCGCACGGCATCGTCGCCTGGGAGACCTATCCTCACCGCGATTCCCTCGCCACGGGCGAGCGCGGCGCCCGGCTATTGCTCGACATCGTCGCCGGGGATTGCCGACCAACCATGGCCATGGCCAAGGTGCCCGTGCTCACCGGCGGCATCAACGGATCCACTGACGGCGATGGCCCCTTCGCGCGGCTCATGCGCGAAACCAAGGCGCTGGAAGGTCGGCCAGGGGTGCTATCCTCCAGCCTCTTTCTCGTCCACCCTTACCTCGATCAGCCGCATCTGGGTAGTGGTGCCCTCGTCATCACCGACGGCGACGCGGAGCGTGCCGAGGCGCTCGCCTCTGACATCGCCGGCGCCTATTGGGAGGCGCGCCACGAACTCGAACCCGACACCTACTCCGCGGAAGAGGCAGTCGCCGCCGGCCTGAAAGTGGAGGGCATTCCCATCGTGCTCGTGGAGGCGGCAGATTGCGCCGGCGGTGGGGCCTCTGGCGACAGCGTGGCGAGCTTGAAGGCGTTGCTGGCGCTCGGCGACGAAGCGGCGGCATCTTTGGTACCCGTCGTGGATCCAGATGCGGCTGCCAAGTGCCATCGGGCCGGGGTGGGAGCCGAGATCCGTCTGCAGCTGGGCCATCGGCTGGATCCGCAATGGGGCGAACCGATGACCATCGCAGGCGAAGTGCACAAGGTGACGGATGGAAAGTTCGTCTACAGTGGCGGGATCTGGGACGGCGTTGAAGGGGACATGGGGCCCACGGCGGTGCTACGTTGCGGCGAGATCTTGGTGCTGATCACCACCCACGCCACCTACGACTGGGCCGACGAGCAGTGGCGCAGTGTAGATCTCGACCCAATTCACGTGAAGTTCGTTGTCGCCAAGAACCCGATGAACTTTCACAACGTGTACGAGGATCACGCCGCCGCCATCTACGTACTGGATACCCCGGGACCAACGCCGGCATCGTTGAAGAGCCGCGCCCTTGAGCGCATGCCACGGCCCTACTTCCCCGCCGATTCCGAAATCCCCGATCTGCGGCCGGTGGTGCTTAGCAACGTGGGGTTATACGCATGAGCGGGAAGCGGCCTAACTTGCTGTTCATCATGGATGACCAACACCGCCACGACTGGCTCGGTTGCGCCACCGACGGTGCCCGACACGTCCGCACACCGCACATCGACGCGCTGGCGGCGCGTGGCACCCGCTTTACCCAGACGATCACCAGCGCCCCTCTCTGCGCCCCTTCCCGCATCGGCCTGGCTTCCGGCTGTGAACCACCACGCTTCGGCGTGTTGAGCAACGATGCCTACTTGCCGCTATCGCCGCAGACGACGCCCTACTACGCGCGACTGCGTGACAGTGGCTACCGCGTTGGCTGTGTGGGCAAGCTCGATCTCGCCAAACCTGACGGCTACAACGGCCGGGACGGCGACCTCCCGCGCACATTCTCCTGGGGCTTTACCCATCCTGTAGAGTGCGAGGGCAAGATGCACGCCGGAAGTTCAATCACGCCCATCGGGCCGTACACGAACTGGCTCGCGCAGTGCGGCCTGCTCAAAGCCTTCCACAGGGATTACGCAGTGCGCAGGGGCGACTCGATTCGTCAGTGTCACGATTCCGTTCTGCCCACCGAGGCCTTCGAGGACTGCTACATCGGTCGGCGCTCGGCTCGGTGGATCGATGACATTTCTGACGACGCGCCGTGGCACCTGTCCGTCAGCTTTGTCGGACCCCACGATCCCTTCGATCCACCAGAAGAATACAGCCGCCGCTGGAGAAAGATTTCCATGCCGGATGCGATCTCAGGCGACTGTGAAGACGCGAAATGCAAGCCCAACTGGATTCGCCAGCGCGATCTTGGGCTCTCCGCCGCGGAGGTGGAAGTCACGCGACGTCAGTACAGTGCGGCAGTGGAGTGCATCGATGATCAAGTGGGGCTCATCCTTGACGCTGTCGAGCGTCGCGGCATGATGGATGACACCGTCATCGTGTTCTCCTCCGATCACGGCGAGATGCTCGGTGACCACGGCCTCTACGCAAAGGCCTGCGCCTACGAAGCATCGCTGCGCATTCCCCTCATCCTCGCCGGACCGGGCCTGCCCGCCGGCGCGGTGAGCGACGCCTTGGTGGAGCTCATCGATCTCAACCCCACCCTCTGCGAGCTCGCCGGCCTGCCCGAGCAGAAGGGTATCGACGCGCGCTCCTTCCTGCCGGTGTTGCGCGGCGAGGAACGAGAACACCGAGAGGTGCAGGCAGCGGCTCTGGCCGGGTTCCGCTGCGTCCGAACTCGGGAGTGGAAGTGGATCGACAATGGACGCGAGGGCAACGAGCTCTACCATCTGCAGAGCGATCCCGAAGAGGTGCACAACGTTGTCGGTGACCATCTCGGTGCGGTCACCGAACTCACAGCAAAGCTGCGCAAGCACTATCTGTGGGACCCCACGGATGCCTACCGGTGAAACTCCTTTTCTGCACTGCCGTCGCCCTGTGCCTCGCGTCGCAGGCACCCGCACAGCCGTCCAACTCCGAGGACGGCGACCAAGAAGAAAAGCGTCCCGAAGTCAGAGTGCCCGAGCCCACGCGGCGTTCGCTGTCCATGACGACAACCCACACTGTGATCTCCGTGCGCTATCCGCTGGCTCGCGAAGGGGTCGATGTCTTCGCTTCGGCCCTGCCTGAGCTCATCGCCTTTGCCAACGAGCAGCGCCCCGTGAATGCCCGCTTCTTGGAGCGCGCGGCGCGGCTCATCGATCCCGTCTCAACCGATGCACTTCTGCTCTACCTCACCGGAAACGCCACGCCGCTGGGTTTGTCGCAGGCGGAGAAGAACCATCTAGGAAAATTGCTGCGCTCCGGAGGTCTGCTCTACGCCGAGGACGTGCGCCCACACGGCGGCCACGGTTTCCAGGGCGAAGGCCTGGGCATTGCCGGCACGCCTTTCGATCGCCAGCTCAAGGCATTGATCGCTGAATCTGCTGTGCTCGGCGATGCCGGCCGCGCCTGGCGGCGCGTGCCCACGAGCCATCCCATCTACTCTACACTTTTCAATTTCCCCGATGGTCCACCGCTGATCAGCGCCATAGGCGCCAACCCGCTGGCCGATCGCGTCACCGAACTAGAAATGATTGAGGATCGGGGCCGTGTGGCCGTGCTCTTCTCCGAGCTCAATATCAGCTATGCCTGGGCCTTCCCGGACGCCCCGGGATCCACCCAGTCGTTGCGTTTTGGCACCAACCTGCTCGTCTTCGCGATGGTTCAGCAGGCAGCGACGCGGTTGCAATCGCGATAATGAGGAGGTCCCTGCAATGGGAGTGAATGGATTGATCAAGCCATCGCTTGGTGTGGCTTTGATCGGCACTGGACGCGTCGCCTATCAGTTCGACTTCAGCCCCGCACCTGACAACCACGCCGAAGCCATCTCCGCCTGCGTGCACACCCACATAGTGGCCGGCGTCAACCGCGGAGCCGAGAAGCTCGCCGCCTTCGGCGAACGCTTCGGTGTGAGCGACGATGCGCTGTTCCACGACTACCGGGAAATGCTGGACACGGCGAAGCCCGAACTTGTCATCGTCGCCACCCACCCCGAACTGCACTGTGAAATGGTGCGGGAGTGCGCTGCCGCTCCTTCGGTGCGAGCCATCATTTGCGAAAAGCCCATGGCTCTTACGGTAGATGAGTGCGATCACATGATCGCCGCCTGCCAAGGTGAACAGGTTGCTCTGCAGATCAACCACAACCGGCGCTGGCACCCAGAGTGGGAGCTCGCCAAAAAACTGCTCGCCGACGGCGCCATCGGCGAGCTCAACCACATATACTGCTACATGGACGGCGGGAAGCCCGACCCCTCTTGGCGCTCAGAAAACGAGGGACCCCTGCTCCACGATTTTACCCACTACTTCGATCTCATGGATCTCTACGGGGGACCGGTGAGCTGGCTGTGTGGCATGGCGGAGCAGCGCTGGCGCCCCTGGGCGGTTGAGGATATGACAGGAGCGCTTGTGAAATTCGTCGGCGGAGCCACCGGCTCGATCTACGGCGCTGAGCTCAGCGTGTACGGCGACAATGGCTTTGAGTTGCGGGGCCGCACCGGTGTCATCCGCATGCTGGGCGAGCAGGTGCATCTCTGGCAGTCGGAGCAAGGCATGTACGAGCCCGACTCCGGGTTTCAGTGGAGCGAGCTCAGGGAGCAAGAAATTGCGCGGCCGGAACGGGCCAGCACCTACGTGCGCGCCCTCGACGAGCTCATCGCCCACCTCGATGACGCCGGCGACCTGCGCTCCGATGGCGAGGTCGGGCGCCGGTCGCTGGAAATGGTGAGTGCTGTGTATGAATCGCAGCTGGACGGCAATCGCCCGGTCTCCTTCCCGGTGAGCCGGCGCGATAACCTTGTGCACGCCCTGCGCGCCACCGGGCAATATTTCGAGAAGACAGAGGAAGAGTAGACAGCTGCTGTGGCAAAGCGATCGAAAATTCGCAAGGCACCGGTCAAACGGCCGGGGCGCAAGAAGCGTGTTCGCGTCGCCATCATCGGCGCCGGAGGGCGCGCTGCCGGCACGCATTACCCATGTCTGACAGAACTACCCGGCTGCGATGTGGTGGCCTGCTGCGATGTCGACGAGGATCGGCTCCACTCCGTAGCGGATCGTTTCAACATCGAAGGACGCTTCCGCGACTATCGTCGCATGATCGAAGAGGTGCGGCCCGACGCGGTGTACGCCATTATGCCCCCCTACCACATTTTCGACGTCGCCGTCACCGTGCTGGAGATGAAATGCCACCTGTTCATCGAGAAGCCACCGGCGGTGACTACAGAGCAGATCCGCCAGCTGGCGCGGCTGGCGCGCGACAACCGTGTGCTTACAGGCGTCACATTCCAGCGCCGGTTCTCGCCGTTGATCCGGCACGGCAAGGCACTGTGCGAGGAGCGCGGCGAAGTGCACACGGCGCACGCCAGCTTCTACAAGAACTGGATCGGTGGCGCCCCGTACTATAAGGGCGCCATGGACATGCTCACCTGCGACGGTATCCACGCGGTCGACACCCTGCGCTACTTATGCGGCGGCGAGGTGGAGTCGGTGGCCAGTGATAATCGTCGCCTCGACGCCGAGCACTGGAACGTGCATCTGGCCATGGTGCGCTTCAGCTCCGGCGCCACCGGCCTGCTGCTCAACAACTTCATGGCTGGCCGCCGCATGTTCTCAGTAGAGATTCACAGCCCGGGAATCAGCTTCTTCGGCGATCCCGAAGAAGAGGGGCAGCTTTTTTCCGACAACCAACGCGAGCCGCTGCAGCGCCTCGATCCCTTCGAACTCGCCGACTCAACTGAGCCCCACCGCGCCTTCGGCGCCTGGGATGTGAACGAGCATTTCATCGACTGCGTGCGCTGGGGACGGGAGCCGGAGACCAATTTCGCCGATGCAGTGAAGACCATGGCGCTGGTCAACGCCATATACAGCGCTCAGATCTAACCGCACCCCAACCTGCCGAGCCGATACCCATGCGCGTCGCTGCCATCTGCACGATCTACCACCCGAAGTCCCATGCCGACGTCATCGTCACCAAGTTCCTCAAGGGCGGGTCCACCGACGAGGGTCACCATGACTACGACGTTGAGATCGTCTCCCTCTACATCGATCACGTTCTCGAAAACGATATCGGCATGGGGCTCGCTAAGCAGTTCGGCGTACCCGTGTACCCCAGCATCCGTCGCGCCTTGCACGCCGGCACCGAGACACTCGGTGTCGACGCCGTGTTGCTGGTTGGCGAGCACGGCGATTACCCGTGGGACGAGCGCGGCCGCCACATGTACCCGCGCCGCTATTTCTTCGAGCAGATCGCTGGCGTTTTCTCAGAGAGCCGCCGCGTCGTGCCCGTCTTCAACGACAAGCATTTCGCCTACGAATTCGGTGACGCCCGAAAGATGTGGGCCCGGGCTGAGGAACTGGGGATTCCGTTGATGGCGGGGTCATCACTGCCCCTGTCCTGGCGCAACCCGTGGCTGGAGTACGACAAGGGCGGGGTGGAACTCAGCGAGGCACTAGCTCTTAGCTATGGTGGTGTCGAGGCCTACGGCTATCACGCCCTGGAGACCATGCAGTGCATGGTGGAGCGGCGCGCTGGCCACGAGACGGGCGTCATCTCCGTGCAGTGTCTGCAGGGCAACGAGGTCTGGCGCGCGCGCGATCAAGGCGAATGGCCCGGAGACCTAGCGCAGGCGGCGCTAATTAGTAGTGAGCACCGCAACGGCGACGATCCCGAAGAGTGCGAGAACCCTTCCGTCTTTCTCGTTCGCTACGCCGACGGCCTGCGCGGCACCGTGCTCCACCTCGACGGCTATGTCCAGGAGTTCGCCTACGCGGCACGACGCGCTGACGGCACGCTAGATGCCACCGAGTTTTTCATACAGAATGAGGGCCCCTTTGCCCACTTCTCCTACCTGTGCCGGAATGTGGAGAGGTTCTTTCAGACCGGAGTCGCGCCCTACCCTCCAGAACGCACCTTGCTGACCACGGGCATCATCAACGCGGTGATGAACTCGCGGCACGAGTGCGGCGCCGTGGTGGAAACGCCCTGGCTCGATGTCATCTACGAGTCCTACGACGAGATGCCGCACCGGCCACGCGGAGCACGGCCCACCGGCGCCTGCCTCGATCCACAAGCATCCGACATCATCTGACCGATTTCGCGCCAAGGACGCGCGAGGTGTCGTTGGCTACAACAGCAGCCTGCCGTTGTGGCGAATGAGGTCCTTCACCAGACCCCGCAAATCGAGCCCCCCCTCCTGATTCCAGTCTCGGGCGCGTTGCTCGAGTTCGTTGCGGCTAGGTGGCTGTGAGGAACGTGGGCAGAGGGCAACGCAGTTACGCTTGCCCGCCACCGGGAAGTAGAGGACGTTGGCAAACGTTTGCTCGAGATGACACCGCACCTGTCGCTCCACGCCCTCGTCAACGCCGTACCAAAGATTGCTCACCAGCACGCCCCCCGGTCGCAGGCAGGCACACGCACGTGCAGTGAACCCAGGACGGGTTACCGCCTGCGCCATTCCGTTGGCGTCGTGAAGATCAACGAAAATGAGATCGTACTGGCTGTCGTGCGCTTCCTCCACGAAGCGCTCGCCGTCGATCAGATGCAGCTGCAGATTTGGCGCCTCTGCATTGAGTGAGAAAAATTGCTGTGCCAACTCCACGATAGGCGGGCGTAGCTCCACGGCATCGACGCGACAGGCGGGAAACTGCGCCAACAGGAACTTCACTAGCGAGCCGCCGCCAAGGCCAAGCACGAGGGCCCGCTGCGGCGCCTCGACGAGTAATGCCAGCGCCGTCATCATGCACTGAGTGTAGGCGAGGGCGAGCACGTTGGGACGAGCGATGAACATCGTGCTCTGGCGCGCAACACTACCAAACTGCAGAGAGCGGATCCCCTTCCCCTCGTCAATCACATCGATGTCGCCGAACTCGTCCTCAATGTGAAAGAGGACGTCTCCGCTGCAGGCAGCACGCCGGCTCACGAAATGGGCTGCCACTGTGCCATGGTCTCGGTCGCACGGTGTCGCCAGCGCTCGTAGTTCGGCGACAGAGCGAGAGCACCGTTGGGTTGCGGAACGAGAGCGCCATTTTGCCCGCGCGGGTCGCCACGCTCCTCATTGATCGTAGCTAGTCGCGATCGCCAGAAGGCAATACGATCAGCAGCCGCGGAATCGTCGGACAGGTCGCGACACTCACCCGGATCAGTGGCGAGATCGAAAAACTGCTCGGCGCCGGTGTGATGGAACCAGATATACTTCTCGCGACCGTTGGTGATGTACTGCATGCCGTGCTCGCGGTCGTAGCAACTGGTGTGCTCCCCCTGCACGTACTCGCGCCAGCCCACTCCGTTGGTGCGCGACAGCTGCAACAGGCTGGCGCCATCCACGCACGGCGGAATCTCCAACTCGGCCGCGGCGAGTAAGGTGGGCATGACGTCGCGCAGCTCGATGGGCTCTGAGCGGACGACGCCGCGCTCGAGTTCGCCCCCCCAGGCTGCGGGCCAGCGCACGACAAAGGGAATGCGCGCGGATCCCTCGTAGGCGTAGGTCTTCCGCCAGTGGTGGTGGTCGCCCATCATATCGCCGTGATCGGAGGTAAAAAGGATCAAAGTGTTGGCAAGCGCTTCGGCGTCGTGTTTGCCGAGCTCGTAGAGCACGCGGCCAATCTGGTGATCGATGAAAGTGATGTTGCCGTAGTACCCGGCGCGAGCGCGCCGGGTCTCGCGATCGCTGCGCCGCTATCGCGGCGCGGTGACCACCGCGAAGTTTTGGTCATAACGCTCGGACCACTCGCCGATGTGGGGCACCGGAATCTTCGGGTGATCGACATACATGTCCCAGTAGGTCTGGGGCGGATCGTACGGGGAATGGGGCCGCGCGAAGGAGAGCCAGAGGAAAAACGGCTCGGTGGGATCCCGGCTGTTCAAGTAGCGGATACTTTCGCTCGCCGTCCAATACGTGGGGTGCAGATGCTCGGGTAGATGCGAAGGCCGCGCCATCCACGAGTTCCAATCGATAGAGTGGTCGCGGTAGCCGTACTCCCCCTCTTTGGCGCGCTCGAAGTGCTGGTGGTAGTCGGAGAGGAAGCCGGGATCGCGGCGACCGGACTCGTCGAGCACCATGTGGTGGAAGCCGTAGCGCCGGCGCTGAGGCGCGTGATGGGCTTTGCCCACCAGTTGCGTCTGGTAGCCGGCACGCGCCAGTTCCCCTGGAAGTGTAGCCGGGTACTCCAGCGGATCACTGCCCGTCATCGTCAACCGACCGTGGTTCCACTGATCCATGCCGGTGATAATCCCCGCACGTGCCGGCGTACAAGAAGGCACCGAGGTGTAGGCGCACTTGTAGTGCACCCCTTGTTCGGCAAGGGCATCGATGTAGGGTGTCTCCATCGCGGGGTGACCGTCGCAGCCGAGACAGTCCCCGCGCTGCTGGTCGGTGGTTATGAGCAACAGGTTGGGGCGACGCTGACGGGCCATAGAGGTTGCCTCTCAATCATGATGTGACCAACGGGTGGCGACGACGGCGTCGACGAAGATCTGGCCGAGGTGGGAAGTTATACAAGCGATGGCTACCAGACCTTTCACCTCCGCCGACAGGGCTCTATCAGGAATCAGAGCCAACACAGTGAGGGCCACCGGCAGGGTCTTCTGGCTCGCCATGAGCACCACCGCCTTGCGCAGCGGCGTGGCGAAACCGAGCACGCGGGTGCTGCCGTAGTTGAGAAGGAGGTAGGCGGCGTGGATGGCGAGGCCTGCGGCGATAAGAAACACGAGTTCGGTAAAATCCACGACACTCAACCTCTCAGAGGATTCGGAGAATTTCATCCAGGGAATGGAGATCAACGCCAGGTTGCTCAGCGTAGTAATCCTTGTGCGCTGGTTGTCGACCCAGTTCGCGACGTAGCGGCGCAGCAGCCGTCCGACGAGGAGGGGCACTAGAATGGAGAGACAGAGCTTGTACAGCAGGTCCCCTGCCGACAGCTCCACCTGGCCCATAGCTCCGAGGACCTGCACGAGCACGAAGGGAATGGTGAAGATGCCGAGCAGGTTGGTCGTCACCGTGAGCAGCAGAGCCAGGGCACCATTGCCACGTGCTTGATTGGTGAGGGCGATGCCCGAAGACAGAGTCGTCGGCATGCAACAGAACAACGCCAAGCCGAGGCGGAAGTTTGCGTCCACCGGCGCCTGGCCGGCGATGAGAGCGCCCAATAACGGGGTGACGAAGAGGATGGACAACACGCCCCAGCCTGTCGCCCCCCACGCCGACATCGCCTCCTTGATCTCATCAGTGCGCAGGGTGAGGCCCGAACAGATGAAGATGATGCTCACCGCGATGTACTGGGTGGGTAGAGTCGCCATGACCAACCCCGGCGCCGGATACACGATGCCGATGAAGGCCACCGTCACCAGCCCTACGGGGAGCATCTGGCGCTGGAGAAAACCGAAAATAGAGTACCGCCGTTTTGCTGAAGGGATGCGCGCATTGAGCGCACTGAGAAGACCGAATCAGCTTAGCGCGTCAGAGGCAGAACGCGCAAGGCGGGAAGGCCGCAGTTGCCTTGTGAGTATGCCTATCTGGTGTTTAGTTCGGCGATAGCGGGCTGGACAAAGCAGACCTCGTCGCACAGCAAGCAGTTGGAGACGTCCTTCTTGCACGCCATAGTCTGACTCTTCAACGCTGTACGGAAGGCTCCGAGGAACATGGCGGAAACGTCTTCCTCGGAAAACAGGAAGCGCAAAAAGCCCACAAGGCGACCGCGGGCTTCAGAACTGATCAGGTGTTCTACTTTGCAAGCGTCTATCTCGGCATCGTCTTCGTCCATACCGAGGGCATGGCTGAGGAACTTCTTCACGACTAGACGCGTCGCCTCTGTCTCCCAGACCACGCGCTGACCGACTTCGGTGAGCTCGAGGAAGCGGCTGTGGTCCTCCTGTACGAAGCCGCGTTCCTTCAGGTGCTTCATCGCCGACGAGACGGAGCCCTTGGTGATTTTGAGGTGCTGAGCGATGTCGGAGACCCGGGCGTAGCCGTGTTGCTCACGCAGCGCATGCACCGCCATCAGGTGATGGGCAGCAGAATGGGTGAGCTCGTTCTCATCGTAGTGCTTCCAGACGTCTTCGAACATCGTTCTCACTCCTTCTCTGCTGTGGGCAGGGACGGTCGGCTAACACCGATCGTCTGCCCGAAGATAACCCCTGCGGTGCTGGCGTTGACCGAGCTTAGCCGTCGGCGGCGCAACCGAGGCGAAAACCCACATTATCGCGGGTGTGCGTCTCCGCAGCGCTGGAGCGGTGCGTGGTGCGCACGTTGGTGCGGGTCTCGGAGAAGAAGCCGCCGCGAATCACTCGCTCCTGCCCGCCCTCCGGCCCCTTGGGGTTGGTGGACGGGCTGTACTTATAGTATGCCTCGTCGTAGTAGTCTTCGCACCACTCATAGGTGTTACCGGACATGTCCCAGACCCCGTGGGGACTACGGCCTAGGGGAAACTCATCCACGGGCAATGTGCTACCGACTACGTTGTTGAAGTTGCAACGGTCGTCGACGAAACGGCTGCCCCAAGGGTAGAGCCGCTCGTCAGTGCCACGCGCCGCCTTCTCCCACTCCGCCTCGGTGGGCAGCCGCGCGCCCATCCAATTCGCGTAGGCCTTGGCGTCTTGCCAGGAGACATTGACCACCGGATGTCGCGCCAGACCGGTGGGATAAGTGCCACGCTGCCAGTGGATGGGTGTCTTGTATCCAGTGCAGTTGACGAACTCTCGGTAGTCCTGATTTGTCACCGGGTAGGCGTCGATGTGGAAGTCGGGAAGATCAACCGGATGGGGCGGGCGTTCGCTTTCGGGGCTTTCTTCCTGGCTTCCCCCCATGGTGAATTGGCCGCCGGGAATCAAAACCATCCGCCGTTTGTTGGCGTCAGGCAACAGGTCCTTGCGCCGTTGTTCGAGGTCCTCCATCTGCAGATCGAGCTCCTCGGAGCGACCCTTGATTTCGATGATATCCTCGGCAAGCTTACCATGCTTGGTCTCCATGTCGCGGCGCCGCGTCTCCTGATGGTCGATCTGCTCCATCAACCTCTTCGACGGTTTATTGAAGTCGAGGAGGAGCATGACGAAGTAAAGACTGAAAGCGCATGTCATGAACCACCACACCCAACTATCAGCCATCGCTCTTCTCCTTTGCGCTCACTGCTAACTGAGCCGCCCGAGACCACGCGCTCGTTGACTTTGCTCCTCAGACGACCAGTCGGAAAATCAAGTCCACACAGCGATTCGCGTAGCCCCACTCATTGTCGTACCAACCTAATACCTTCACCATGTTACCGCCGACGACATTAGTGGACCCAGCGTCGAATACACAGGACGCTGGGTTGCCGACGATGTCAGACAGAACCAGCGGCTCTTCGGAGTATTCGAGGATTCCCTGCAATTCGCCAGCACTCGCCTTGGCAAAGGCGGCGTTTACCTCTTCCACCGTGACGTCCATAGCCAGCTCGGCGGTGAAGTCGGTGAGAGACCCGTCCGGGGTGGGCACGCGGATAGAGAGCCCATCGAGCTTGCCATTGAGATCGGGAAGCACCTTGCCTACAGCCACGGCGGCACCCGTCGTCGTCGGAATCATGTTGACCGCTGCCGAACGCGCCCGCCGCAGGTCCTTGTGCGGCAGGTCGAGAATGCGTTGATCGTTAGTGTAGGAGTGAATGGTGTTCATCATGCCTTTAACGATGCCGAAGTTCTCGTGCAGCACCTTCGCCATCGGCGCCAGACAGTTCGTCGTGCAAGAGGCATTGGAGACCACCTGATGCTGGGGCTTGAGCTCGTCGTCGTTGACGCCGAGGACAACGGTGACGTCCTCGCCCTTTGCTGGGGCCGAAATGATCACCTTGCTGGCACCGGCTTCGAGATGCACGGCGGCCTTGACACGTTCGGTGAAGAAACCAGTGGATTCGACCACCACCGCGACGCCGAGATCCTTCCAAGGCAGACGCGCTGGGTCGCGCTCACTGAGCACGCGAATTCGCTTGTTGTCGACAACGAGGGCGTCCCCATCGGCACTGACATCGCCGGCAAAGCGTCCGTGGCTGGAGTCGTACTTGAGCAGGTGCGCGAGCGTCTTGGCATCGGTGAGATCGTTGATGGCACGCACATCTACGCCTCCCTTGGCGGCGGCTCCGCGGAACACGAGCCGGCCAATGCGGCCGAACCCATTGATCGCTATTGGGATATCTGCCACTTCTTTCCTTCCCCGTCCCTTCTCCAGTGTCATTGGTGTGGAGTGGTGGACACCGTTCAGGCACGCCGGCAACGAGCCGCCCGGATCATAACCATCCGTCGACCTCCGCAGCTCAGGCAGTGGGTCCCGATGTCGGAGGGGTCAGAAGGGGAGACTCGAGGCTCGGAACACCGGGGTGAGGTGATGTCCCTTAATCGTTGCGGTGTGGGTATTTCAGGTCCGTCGCTCCGATGGTATTAGGGTAACCATACCCCCCGGGGCGGGCAAGCTGATTCCTGTTTCGTCTTTGTAGCGTTTTCGAGCACCAGCTATCTTCAGCCACTCCTGATCCGCTCGAAACTTCGACAAGGATACAATCCCTGTGAACAACCCTCTAACTGCCGAACACGTCGCCCAGTTTCGCGACCAGGGTTGGACTTGCCTTCCTGGTCTGTTTGACGACCGTGAGGTCGCTGCTCTGCAGGCCGAGGTCGCGCGCTTTCAGGGCGAGGGCCTGGTGCGCAACGTACGCACCGACAATGATGGTGAAACCCACTCTGAGAAGGAGATCAATTTTCAACTGATCCCGCTGTTCGACAAGAGCGATCTCATGCGCGCTCTGCCCTTCGATCCACGGGTGGTAAACGGGATCTCCGCTCTCATCGGTGACCCCTTTCTACTTCACTTGGATCAGATGTTCCTCAAGCCGGCTAAGCAGGGCACCGGCACCGCCTGGCATCAGGACAATGCCTACTTCAAGATCTCCGATCCGCTGCGGGGCACGGCCATGTGGGTCGCTATTCACGACGCTCACGTCGGCAACGGCACCCTGCAATTGCTGCCAGGAAGCCATCGCCACAGCTTCCCTCACGAGCGTGACCCTTACTCCGATCATCACATCACCTTCACGCCCCCCGACGACGCCGAGCCCATCTCCGTCGAAGTGAAGGCCGGCGGCGCTGCGTTCTTCTGCTACGGAACCGCCCACTGCACCGGCGATAACCCTTCTGACAAGAGCCGCGCCGGCGTCGCCTTCCACTTCCTGCACGGCGACTACGCTCACGACGATCTCGTCGCCCCCGATCGCAACACTCGCCCCTTCGTCACCGGTCCCGAGGCCCAAGGCGGTATAGCAGAGTATGGCATCGCCGTTGGCGATAGCTTCGGCACCGAGGTCGAGCGCACCCTGACCGCAGCGAACCGGGCCTGATGCCAAGATTCTCCCCGGATACCCTGACCGAGGTCGGCGTCTCCCTATTCACCGCCTGCGGCTGTTCCGCCGAAGATGCTCACACGGTCACCGAGCACCTAGTGGAGTCGAGCCTGTTCGGTCACGACTCCCACGGCACACTGCGGTTCTACGAGTACGTGGAACAAATTCGTGACGGTATTTTTGCCCCTCAGGGCACCCCGAAGGTCGTGCAGGAGCGTGGTGTCACCGCCGTCATCGACGGGGGCGGCACCATGGGCCAGATCGGTGGCCGCTTCGCGGTCGAGGTGGCCGCCGCCAAGGCGCGCGAGCTTGGCGTCGCCTCCATCGGCCTGCGCAATTGCGCCCATCTCGGCCGCATCGGCGCCTACCCACTAGCGCTGGCGCGCCAAGGCCTGGTGGGTCTCGCCTTCGTCAACGCCGGCCGCTTGGGCCGGCAGATCGCCCCCTACGGCGGCCTCGACGGAAAGCTCAGCACCAACCCCGTCGCCTTCGCGGCGCCGCGCAGCGGCCACGATCCGATCCTCGTGGACATGACGACCTCGGTAGTAGCAGAAGGCAAGGTGCGGGTCTACTCCAACCGGGGTGACCACCTCCCCGAAGGCTGGATTATCGACCGCGACGGCGAGCCCAGCACTGATCCCGCCGATTACCTCGGGGAAGACGGGGGAGCTATTTTGCCCTTGGGGGGTGTCGTGGCATACAAGGGCTACTGCCTGAGCATGATCGTGGAGATCTTCGGCGGTATTTTTTCTGGTCAAGGTACCGCTGCCGGTGACCGCATCATGCAGAGCAACGGGCTGCTACTGACCGCCTACGATCCCTCGTTCTTCGCCGTCTATTCTGATTACCAACGAGAAATGGAAGGCCTTGTCGCTCACGTCCTCAGCAGTCGGGTCGATCCCCGTATCGGCGAGATCAAACTGCCCGGCGAACCCGAATTCCGGAGTGAGCGCGAGCGCCGCGCTCAGGGGATCCCCATCGACGACACCACCTGGGCCCGAATCTGTGAGCGCGCCCGTGAGCTGGGGCTCAATCCCGAGCCTTGGATTCAAGCTGCGATCTGATTAATCCCCCCTCCACCTACCCGTGGTGCTACAGCGGCTTCCAACCACGTGGTCACCTCCTACCCCGTCATTTTGGCTCTCGGCTAGGCCACACGCAGGGTGCCGACGGCGGGAATGGAGTCAGGGGGCCAGTGCTCGCAGCCGCGAAAAGGCATGCTCTCCCCAGTCACGTACTCCGGCCAGGGATGGTAATCGTTGACCCCTTCCACCGGAGAACCGCGCAGCAGGAAGGCGCTCGGCCAGGACGGGGTGTCGATGACAATCCGGGTGGTAGCGGGGATGTAGCGGATGGTCAGGCCACAGCGGCGCTGAGCCGAGGTGTTCCGGTTAGAGCCGTGGACTATGTTAGGATGGTGGACAGAGACGTCTCCAGGCTCGAGAACGAGGTCGACTGCCTTCGATTCGTCCACGACACTTTCGTCCATCGCCGATCCCAGCACATTCTCGCCCTTGGCAGTCCGGTGCAGTTCCTGCAAATCCATGGTGTGTGAGCCGGGAATCACTCGCATGCAGCCGTTGTCGAGATTCGACTCGTCCACGGCCAGCCACAGGGTCACTACCTCCATTGGCTCCAAGGGCCAATACGACCCGTCTTGGTGCCAAAGCACGGGTCGGCCGTCTTTGGGAGGCTTGGAGATGTAGTGGGAGGCGAACAGGGCGACGTCGTCCCCAACGTACTCAACGGCGATGTCGACGAGGCGGTCATCCGCGACCAAGCGCACCCAGAACGGATCGTTCGTCATCAGGTTGTGGTGCAGATGCTCGGGGCGCAGCTCGGGATTGCGCTCCAGCAGCCAGACGACGTGGTCTCTGGCTTCCTGCACTAGCTCGGCGGCGACGACGCCGTCGTAAATGGCGTAGCCCTCGCGGTCGTAGCTCTGGCGCTCCTTGCTTGTCGTCATCGCCCTTCTCCTCTCGTTGCGACCGACATAGGGGGCCGATGGCGAGAGACGCGAACCCTTATGGCCGCCGCAGTCGACAACATAATTCACCACCCACCCCTTGCACCACGCTCGCCACCTCCCCTCCAGTGCGGGGTGTTTTTTCGCTGATGGCTCAAGAGGGGTCCGGGACACGGTGGCTGCGTTGCCGGAGGAAGGAAGGCTCAGAGGTAGCGAATGGCCTCTTCCAAGTGAATTTCGCGGAATGTTTGCCGCAATCGATCATCAGAACACTCCCCGTCCGAATCGACCTGTATCCATCCGCCGATGGGCTCAGCGGCGGTTTCGATCTCCAGGTCGGCGTCGCCGCTGACCTTTCCGCTGGCGTCGTAAAGCCAACAACGTCGAACCAAGCGCTCCACACTGGCGCGGAGCTCTCTGGACATCTCCCATCCCCGCTGCTCTCCGTCCGGAACCAACAACACTTGCACGGCGCGGTCACAGATCGCCGCTAAGATCTGTTTAGGATCGTCGCTTACCGCCACGTTCTTGTGCTCTGGCCAAATGTCGAACATGGAATACGGCCGCAGCGCTTCGGCGCACTGAAAAGAGTAGTAGTCCGGGTAGGCAAAGAACTCTTCGCCCTGCTCGCGATAGCGGTCGTAGAAGCCTGTAACATACGCGAGGATCAGCGTCGCCGCCCCCGCGCCCTCGCTGCCGCCGGGGGCGAACACCCCTAGGCGATCTGTGGGCTGTAGACCTGCGAAGAACTCGCAGTGTGGTGTCGCGACCCCGCGCCACTGCAGCCGAAAGTCCTCGCCCCTTAGCACCGAGCTGTGCACGCGGATCGCCTCGCTCGTTCAGCGCCCGAAGACGATGCGCTCGCGCTCGAACAGTCGCGCCGCGAGCATGTAGTAGGCGGAGTCCGCGTTTACCGGTGCGCAGTCGAGCGGATTGGAGTCACCGGTGCCGCGTTGGTCGACGAGCACAATGTCGCGGTACTCGCGAATGCGGCGCATGGCAGTCTCCGCTAACGGCGCTGCCTCGGTAGCGGCCTGTCGGGAACCTCCGGTGAGAATGAACAGTGGGTCGGACCGGCAGTCGATGTCGAGGGCGGGAAGCATGGCGATGTTCAGGAAAATCTTGCACCCTGTACCCACCTCGCGGTTCTCGAGGGCTTCGAAGTGGCCGCACTCAGCGCCAACGGTCTCTTCGGGACAGGGCACGAGGAAAATTGTCGCCGGGGCGGCACCTACTCCGACGCTCATTACTAGGGTCGCCAGCACTGCCACGATGGTGGTCATTTTGCACTTTCGTTGGGTATCCACGGGTAAACTACGTCGGGAAGTGACTCGGACAAGAAGTTTCCAGTGGGGAAATCTGCGATGGAATCCTTGCACTCCCCGACTAACCACCGTGTCCTGTCCGTGATCGCCCCCACGCGCTCTCGGACTCAATAACCGAAGGCGATCTCACCTCAGACTGACCCGACCACCCACAACGAGAGCACTATAACGGTGGGGACACCTCCTCGTTGAGTCACTGAAGTCAACGACGCTCCGCGTCGGTGGGGTCGGGGCGTCTCCCGAGTACGTTCAAGTCTATCCACTGGCTACCCACAGCTCATTGACGATCTGACCGACTGGTAGGTAAGCTGGACGGGAAGAGAAACTTCCATCCCCAGAGCCACCGATCGCGAGGACTATCTCGGCAGCTGCCATTCCAGTGACGGATCTCGCCACATTAACTGCTGATCCGTACTCTCGTGGGGCAGAAATGAGCGGATCACGGCATCGAGATCCTCTCCGAGCACCTCGATGCGCTCGAGGTCGGCAATCCCCACTTCGAGACGCTGCGCGTAGTGAAGGATCCCCTGCTCGGCAGGCTCGAAGCCCATGGCCTTGGTCACCACGGCGTCCACAGCAAAAACGTCGACGCCGGCGGCGGCGAACCCGAGATCTACGACATCAGTGCCCCCTGGGCCGTTGCCCTGCAAGCCCTCGGTGCCATCGACGATAGCCACGTTCGGTTTCAGGTGTTGGCTGAGGCGCATGAGATTCACATTGAGGCGCCGCGCTTCGGTGGGCAGCTCGCGCTCGGCGTGCGAGCGAAAACCGTGCATCTTCACCCGGTCGTCCTTCCGAATCGTGCCCATGATCATGTTCTTCAGCGCCAAGGTAACGACGCAGACGTCGTGGGTCTTGGCCACCGCCACCGAAATCGTACACGGGCTGTCGAGCACGGTGCGCGGGATGTGCACAGTGTACGGAGTGCCGTCAGCGAGCTCGATTTCCTCCGTCTCCCAGCGAGTCTCCTGGTTGAGATCGAACCAATCCACCTGTACGTCGTACTCGTCGGCGATAGCCTCGTAGCCAAATTCCTCAAAGGCCTGACCGGATCGCTCTTCGTTTCCCCCTTCGGCGACCAGCACGCGTTGCGGTGGCTTCGGCGTGCTCATGGTGAAGTCGATAACGCCGCGAATCGCGTCGGCGTGGGTGGAGGCTAGCTGGTTGGTCGCGGACAGGAAATTGGGCTTCAGCAGGATTTCCTCGGCCAAAACCGGGGTCACGTCGTCGCGAATCCGGTCTAGGGCGTTGTATACGTTGGTGCGACGGTTGTCGGAACGGGCGATGCCCACCCGTGCCGTGGGGTAAGACGCAGTCATTGCGGGGCTCCTTGCCGTAGAGATTCTTGCGCATCCTCGAGGCGCGGCTGCCGGGCTACGACTTCGAGGATCTCTTCTCCGTAATTTTCGAGCTTGGCCGGTCCGATGCCGTGGGCCATGGTCAGCTCGTTACGATCGTCCGGCCTGAGTAGCGCCACGTCGCGCAGGGTACGGTCGCTAGCCACGACGTAGGGCGGCACGTCGGCAGCACGGGCCCTCTCTAGCCTCCAAGCGCGGAGCGCCTCGAACAGCTGCCGACCGGCAATGTCGAGCTCGTCTACGGGATTCGCTCGCGATTCACTGCTCCGGCGACTGCGACCAACGGGGGTTGCTAACCGGGTCGGCGGCAGCAACAGGCGCGCCGGCCGACGTTCGTGGATGACTTCGCGGCCCTCTTCCGTCACCTTCACCAGCGGTCGATCGCCGCCCGTGAAATCCACCCATCCCGCCGTGACACAGCGCCGTAGCAGCCGGATGATCCACTCCTCGGCGTAGTCCGACAGAGTGCCGAAGGTGGGGGTGTCATTCAGGCCCGACCACTGCAGGCGATCGTCGCCGCCGCCGTACAGCAGTTTCGCCACCACGTTGAGACCGAAGCGGCCTTGCACCCGCGCCACTCCACACAGCGCCTTGCGCACGATGGTCGTTACCTCCTGGGGATCGTTACCACTATCCTCGCCGAACTGAAGACAGACGTCGCAACGGCCACATCCCGACAGCACCTCCGCCTCATCGCCAAAGTAGCGCAGAATGGCGTCGTGGCGGCAACCGCCACCCTCTGCCCAGCGCATGAGCTCGAGGAACATTGACCACTTGTGGGCCACCACTTCCGGCTCGGGGAGACGGCCATCGAAGTCGCGCTCGATGAGGTGCCGGCGCAGGGGCATGTCATTAGCCGAGGTCAGCATGAGACACACAGCGTCTTCGCCGTCGCGACCGGCACGGCCCGCCTCCTGATAGTAGGCCTCTATGGAGTCGGGGGGCGCCAAATGGATAACGCAGCGCACGTCGGGTCGATCGATGCCCATTCCGAAGGCATTGGTCGCTACCACAATCTCGAGCTCGCCCGAGGCGAAGGCGATCTGTGTGCGCTCGCGCTCCTCCCCCTCTATGGCAGCGTGATAGGCTGCCACCCGCCAGCCCACCGCGGATAGACGTCTTGCCTCTTCTTCGGTGCGCTTGCGTGTCGGTGCGTACACGATGGAAGTGCCGCGTCCCTCGTCGGGCTTTCCCAAGGCCCCCCTAAGCGTCTCATCAACGTGCTCTTCAGCTTCGCGCTTCCCTCGCGTGTCGCGCACGTGGAAGGCGAGGTTGGGCCGCGCGAAGCCTTGCACCCGCTGAGGAGTGTCCGGTGTCAGTCCGAGCTTGTCGAGGATCTCATCACGCACTACCGGCGTCGCTGTCGCCGTACACGCCAGAACTTTGGCGTCTGGGTGCTGGCGCAAAACGTCGCCAATCCGCATGTACTCGGGCCGAAAATCGTGGCCCCACTGGCTGATGCAATGCGCTTCATCGACGGCGATGAGAGGCACCTGTTTCACCGCTCCTAGCATGCGCAGAAAGCCTTCCTGGGCCAGCCTTTCGGGAGCGACGTAGACCAGCTTGTAGTCACCGCCTGAGATGCGCGCCATGCGCACCTGAATTTCATCCGAGCCGAGGGTCGATGCCAGGTACGTGGCGGCCACCCCGCGTTCTTGGAGGGCAATGACCTGATCGTGCATTAGCGAAATTAGCGGCGACACCACCACGCTCGTGCCGGCAAGCAGGGTCGCCGGCAGTTGATAGGTAAGGCTCTTGCCGCCGCCCGTGGGCGCCACCAGCAGCAGCCGGCCTTCGGTTAGTAGGGTCTCGACGGCCTCGCGCTGGCCGGCGCGAAAGGCGTTGAAACCAAGTTTCCGGAGACCGGCATCGATCTGTTCCGAGGATGGGTCAGCCATTGTCGGCCAAGCTAGACCGGCCCCAAATCCAGCACAAGCGATGTGTGCGCTCAGACCACCATGGGCTGCTTCTCGGCACTTGAGTTCCGGTCACGGCCGCACCACGTGACATCTGATGCACTCGTCGCAACGATTGGTGGGGCGCATGTTATCACCGGCCTCGGGTTCACCGAACGGGAGATCGTCGACGCCTAAGAGCTCATCGCATTGTAATCGAGAGGTTCTTCACCTCCACATTCTCAGAGCCAGCGAGGCCGACGCCCCTGAAATTGTAAGCGTTCCGGCGCGCATCTGCCTCTGCTGGCCGAGAGCTGCAAACGGAGACTGATTACCCCATTCTGATTACGTCGTCTCTTCTTCCAACGCTCCGATAACGCTCGGAAAACTCCGAACGCACAGATCCATCCAAACTACCCTGCGCGCGGGTTGTACCCGATACTAACTGGGGTAGTTTCTTGGGGCTGGCAAGGAAGGAGCGTGAGAATGGGCGGAGTGATTACCGACGAGAAACAGTGCCGGGATTATGATGGTGACGTCCTGCGCGAGGGAGTGTTCGGCCACGAGGAGGATGGAAAACCACGCCAAGTGGAAAAAAATATCCCTACGGGGCTGCGGCAAATGCCTCATATGCACATCGACATGCCTGTTATGTGGGTCCAGAGCGAGGCTTGTCCAGGCAAGTTGCAGAAAATGGCGTGGCACGTGATGTCCATCGAAAACTGTGACGCCATCGAACGTCCTGCCACTCAAGCCGAATTTCAGCCGGTCAAGGCCGACTGAAATGCCCGATGCCTTCCGACTTGAGCGGGGCGGCACCTGCCACAGCGAGATCCAGTTCGCTCGGATCGACGCCGGCGACTTGGCCGAGCTCCATTGCCGTGTGCAGCCACAGGACACGGCCGCTGGATTTGACGACCAGGTCCGCTCAGTCTACGTAGCTTTGTCGGAGGTGCTATCCAACCACGGTCTGACTCCCAGCGATGTTGTTTGGGAAAAGCTGTTCTTCGCCGACATCGACCGGGACTTTGGAGCAGCTCAAGAGATCCGCACCGGATTTTACGGTGGCGCTGAGGATAAATGTCTGCCGGCGACCTCCTACCTGCAGCAGCCCCCCTGTCATCGGGGCCGCCTCTTCGAACTTCAGGCTCTTGCGCTACATTCGCGGGCGGAGGGCCACCATGTGCACACCCTCACCGGCTTACCTACACCTGCTTCCGGAAAGCTGGTCACCACGTCCGGGTACATGCAGCTCTACCTGCAGAACCTTGTGGGTGGCAGCGATCTAGTTGAGGCCGACTTCCGGTCGCAATGCGCTGGCCTGTTCGAGAACCTGGCCACCGCTCTGCGCCGCTGCGAAGTGCCGTTGTCCCGACTTATCCGAACATGGATATACCTGCGCGACTTAGAGCAGGACTATGACGAGTTGAACGAGGTCCGCAATGCTTGCTTCGCCGACTGGGGAATCGAGCGTCCTCCGGCCAGCACCGGGATCCAGGCCGGCACCTTCCCGTGGGCATGGCGCTGCGCCGCCGATGCGTACGCCGTATGGGGCGACGGGCATCTCAAGGTGGAAGCGATGCACGCCCACACCCTTAACGAAGCCACCGAGTACGGCTCGGCCTTCTCGCGGGGGCTACGGGTCGAGCGCGACGATCGCACGGTGCTCTACGTGTCGGGTACCGCGAGCATCGACACTCGGGGCGACGTCGTCCACGTGGGCAACATTGAGGGACAGTGCCACCGCATGCTCGACAACGTCGAAGCACTGCTGGCCGCTCATGGTGCCGGTCTAGACGACACCCTGTCGGCGATCACTTACCTGAAGGACGTCTCTTACTTTCCGATCTTCAATACCGTCTGCCAGGACCGCCGCGTGCCGCCGGGCATGCTCAACAGCGTCGTCGTCGCCGATGTCTGCCGGCCGGAGTGGCTCTGCGAGATCGAGCTGGCCGCGGTGCGCCCCAACGGCACGGCCGCTTGACCGCGGCGGCGATCGCTATCGGGTCGTCCCCGAGCTATACGGTTCCGTCACCTCCGCAGCGTCAGATTCTTTTCGGATCGCCGCCGCGACCCGCGCGTCGAGCTGGGCCGCCAACGGTCGCGACGGGGCGTAGATCGCCCGCGCAAGGTCGCGTTGACTCACCTCCACCGGACCGGTGACAAAAACCGGCACATTGTAGGTCTTGATGAAGGAATCATAGAACCTCGGGTCCTCTTGGGGCATTAGCACGGGCGGGTGAAACGTGCCTTGTTCGTCGACGTAGCTGAAGTAAGGTCGCGCAAACAATCCGTCACGCCGCTTGCTGCTGAACACCAGCCAACGGCCGTTGCTCGACCACGCGTGCCAAGAGTCGGCGGCGGCGGCGCTATTGATCTCGAGCCTGCGGTACCCTCCGTCGCGAAGATCCATCGAGTACAGGTCAGCGCTTGCCGAAAAGATCGGAAAGTTTCCGTGGTCGGCCATGGTAAACACCAGCCAGCGACCGTCCGGCGAGATCTTTGGCTGGGTCACTGTACGGCCTGTCTCGGCCGCCGTCAGCACGGTTTCCAGCTTTCCCCAAGCACCCGTGTCGACGTCATATGCAATGCGCATCAAGTCGTAGCGGACGGTCTCGAACCGCTCGATCGGAGTGACAGGGGCGCTGCTGAAGTAGAGAAAGCGACCGTCGGATGACCACTCCGGCCAAGTCTCGGCGCGCTCGGGATCGGCGATAGCCAACGTGGTGGTAAGGGTATTGTCGGCGACCGAGTAAATGGCCAAGTCCGACCCGGCATCGAACACCTCTCGCGTCTCCCGCGCCGGATCGGTGTGGAAGAACAGGGATACCTTGTTGACGCTGAAGCCGATGTGACGGCCGCCTGGATGCCATGAGGTGTACGCTGCCGGCGACTTGTTGAAAGCGGTCCGGGTGTCGACAGTGGTCACCTCACCTTCGCTGGCGATCAGCATCGACAGCCCGTGACTGCTGCGCGTCTGCAGCACCATAGGATCCGGCTGGTTCTGAGCGAAGGTGTGGCAGTTGAAGCAGGCGTTGTCGGCGAAACGGTTCTCCAGCACCGGCGATTCTTGATAGCTCTCAAGGTGTCGCTGGAAAATGCCGATGTGGACGTACTTGTTGTAGAGCGGCTTCAGCAGCCGGTAGACGAGGTAGCCGTCGATGCTGTCGGGCGCCACCCGGACTACAATCGGGGCGAAGCGCTGCCACTCCCCCACCGCTGTCCGGGTGTGGACATCGAATCGGATCTCCTCGCCGCGGTGGGCAGCCAGCAAGTCTCGCCACTGACCGGAGGGGATGATAATGTCGGGCTCGTCTGACTCAATCTCGATACCGCTGGTTTCGGCACGCCCATGCACAAGCACACGGTACTCGTTGCCGGGCTCACGCACCGTGAAGTTCAGCGGCGCGATATTAGGCGGAATGACGGCGCCTGCAGGGTCGGGGTCGATGCGAGGCAGGCGGTCGCCAACGCCGACGTCAGACTCAACCTCGGCTCTAGTGGTACAGCTGGTAGCCACGCCTACCAGTGCCAGCAGGATGGCGAGACTCAGCTTTCTCATTTAACAGGCCTTGTTGCTCTACTGATGAGAGGTGCCCCAGACTCGGTCCCGCCGAAAAAATAGTAATACCAGTAGGTATCGCGATAACTCGCTTCGAGTTTGTGGCGGGCGCCCTCCGCATCGCCGTCGTTAGCAGCCAGAACCTCGCTAAACCTTGAATAACGCCGTAGAGTGTTGCCGCTGAGCTGGCGCCCGTAGAGGGGCACCTTTGGGACAACGCCCAGCTGCACGCGGCCCTGAGTCATGTAGAGCATCACGGCCTCTTCGTAGAGCCGCGGCAGGGGTGTCGGTGGTAAGCCATCCGAAAAAGCATTTAGGCGGCCAATGCTGCCCGCGATCTTGTCGAGCTGCATGGTCTGCAGGTAGTGACCCATCAGAAAGTCGAAGGCCATCATGTTGCGCGGATTGCGGTCAAGCAGCTGCATCAAGAGCTCCTCGGCCGTGAAAAACCCAGGGTAGTTAGCCTCGACCATATGCGCCCGCACTTTGGCCAGCTCGGCGTTCTCCGACAAATGAGGATCGACCGCCAGCTCCTCGAGGCGACGCTGGGCCCATTCCCGGTGCAGTAGCGTCTTCTCCAAAAGTCCCAAGTACACCCTTGCGGCCGCGGGCCTGCCCTTTAACACGTTGATCGCCACCAGCCGTTTGAGGATCGACGGCCGGTCCCCGTAGATTTCGAGCGCCTCCTGGGCCATATGCTCCGCCTTATTCACGTGGCCCAGTTCCATCAGGTTGTCACACAGTACGAGTAAGCTAGAAGGGGTCTCCGGCGAGGGGACGAAGATGGGCGCATTAGCAAGGTGCGGATACGAAAACATCTCGTCCGACAGACGCCCGAGGTGGCTCAGGGCCCGCTGCACGTTGTACACGGTGAGTACGTTGTAAGCGGTCAGCTGTCGGGCCTCGTTCAGCACCTGCGGCCAGCGCTTGTGGCGAGCGTGGTAGTCTACCTCCATCATGGTCTTGTAGTTGCCACTGAAGGTGGCGTAGACCGGCGCCGCCATCACCATCAGAAACGTCAGGTCGCGGCTGATTCGTATGAGTATCGTTCCCTGGGACTTGGTGACCGCCGTGGGTTCCGATCGCGCCTGGCGCCAAGCCCCAGCCAGAGCCGCGGCCGGGGCGTATACACACAGGGCCACGGCGGCTACGATGACGGCGTACTCGCCGACCAGGTGGTTACCGGAAACCGGAAGCAGGTGCAGGTAGGCGTCGCGGACCATTCCCGGGAACACAGAGAAAGTTGCCACCCACGGAACCGCCGCGCCCGCCAAGACGCACCCCATCGCCGCCACTCGCCGTCGGGCAAGGTGTTCACTTGTGGCAGCCGCTAAGCAGAAGAGCAGATACGGTCCCGCGGCGACCCAGTAGATGGGCACAGTCAGCGCGATAAACGCCAAGCCCCGGGCGAACGGCTGTCGCCATGGCAGCGACGCGTAGAGCGCGGCACCGGCCAAACTTAACAAGAGGCCCAAGTCATAGCCGAGGTCGTAGCGGTATCGGTTGTGGAGGATAAGTAGAAGCGTGGCCGGTATCACCGAGACAAATCCGGCGTGCGAGACTTCGACCGCCTTAAGAAAGACGTAAGTGCTGGCGCAGATCATTACCGCGACCGCGGTAATAACGAAGGCGCCCAACCACGGCACTACGTAGGATTGTCCGAACAAGGCGGACAGGTATTCCGTCACACCCCCGGGATGGCCTAGGAAGAAGGCGAAGAACAATCCGCCACGAAAGAACACCGGCTCTTGAACATGGTATATCAGACGCGGGTCGATCCGCAGCCAGACGTAGAGGAAAAACAGTCCGAAAATCGCGGCGGCTCGGGGCAGTCCGAGTCCCCCGATCTCAGGCCAACGCCTCATCTCAACTACCTTTCAACACCAAGTGTTCGCACTGCTTGTGGGACCGCGACTCCCAATATTTGGAGCAACAAAGGGAAGCACACGACGCCCTTCACATGTCGTTGTTATGCCTATTAGTTCGGTTTTGCAATATCATCAAGTGGTTACTCACCCGCCAGCCGGCGTCCCCGGTGTGCCTTCTTGGGTGAATGCCCGACTGTCATCGAGTTCTCTCAGCCTCACGCTCGTGAATTCGCTGCGCGATTCATCGATCTCTTCCTCCGGCCAGCCGACGGCACCGGTCTCTATTGACGGATCTCCGAAGACGACCCTGGGCCTTATACACAGATCAAACGCTCGCGGCTAATGTTGTAAGATGGAACTCATCGGGCGTATGTTGGCGGGGAATTTTCGCTCTGTCGGTTGAGGCCGTACGACTGACGCCGGGAGCACCCTGCAGTATCCCGACCGCTTCCGCGGAGGCCACCGCCGTGTCTTGCTGAAGGGAACGGTTACGACGTCGACCGACCGTGTCGAGGTCGAAGCCAACGGCACCGGATTCGAAGTGCTGGGAACACGCTTCGGCGTACGCGCCTTGGCAAACGAATCGAGAAGCTTGACAAACATTATCGGGTCTACAGCGCTGGGCCCGCGACAGACAGGTCAAACCTGATGAATCGCCGAACGTTCCTTCGTTTCGCTGCCATCGCCGCGACAACTGTCCACCCACCCCGCCTCTCTGATGCTGCCGATTCCGGCTTGCCGCGACGTCTTCTCGGCCCCACTGGCCGGAGTGTATCGCTGCTGGGACTTGGGGGGGCGCATCTGGCACAGGATAGGGCCTTGAGTGACGCCGAGTCGGAGCGTCTCGTCCGGCAGGCCGTAGATGCGGGGATCGATTTTCTTGACAATGCCTGGTCCTACAGCGGCGGCCTCTCAGAGCAACGGATGGGCAAAGCCCTCACCAACGGCTACCGCGAGCGAGTGTTCCTCATGACCAAAGTGCTGGCTCGTCGCCCAAAACAGGCGCGAGCACAGCTGGAAGAGAGTCTGCGCCGACTGCGGACCGATCATCTCGATTTATGGCAGTTCCATCACATCGAGAGCAGACGTGACGTGCGCGCAGTCTACGATGAGGGGCTCTTGGACGTCGCCCTGGAAGCGCAGAAAGAGGGAAAACTTCGATACATCGGCTTCACCGGACACACCTACCCTGCGCTCCACCTTCGCATGATCGAGCGTGGATTTCCTTGGGACACCGTACAGATGCCTATCAACCTCTTCGACCCCCATTACCTCAGTTTCGTCGAGCAGGTCCTACCTGTGGCCATCGAGCATGGCATCGGAGTTATCGCAATGAAGACGATGGGGGGGACGCCCGGACGCCTACCACAAACCGGCGCGGTGCGCCCCGCCGAATGCCTTCGGTACGCCATGTCCCTACCCGTTTCGACGGTCTGTTCCGGCATGGACTCCCCCCAACGTATTGACGAGAATGTCAAGACCGCGAAGAACTTCGTCCCCTTTGGGGGCAAGGAACTGACAGCCCTGCTTGAACGAACCCGCGAACTGGGCGTCAGCGGCAAGTACGAAGGTTATAAGAAGCAGCCATAGACCACCCGGCATGCCGCGCAGATCAGGGAATAGCTTGAGGATAACCGCCGGTAAGAGGGATGCCGACGCGCTGCGAGGTTGAACTCTCGCTCCAACGGGGATCCTGTGCGTAGGCAGGGACTTTTCTGTCAGGGCCGATCCCGATCCGGGTGCCAGTGGGTCAGGGCCACGTGCGTCGTGGCGTCGGCCGGGGTGGTGTAGTACGCCGTGAGAATTGAGCCGTCGTCCAATTCCACCGAGACAGGATAGCCCACGTCCGAGCTGCCGAATCCCTCCGGCGTGTCTTTTTCTGGGGGCCAGGCATTCGACGTGGTGCCAGCGTCGTCCCGAAGCACGTACTCGTGGTCCAGGTCCCAAGTATTGCCTTGGTCCTCGCTAATCAGAGCACGCACTCCCATGGGTTTTCGGCGGTAGCCGAAGGTGCACAGGATGCGACCGTCCCGCAGCTTCAGCAGGTGGTTCGGGTAGCCCTGGAATCTGGTCTCGATGGGCTGGGTCCAAGTCTTGCCGCCGTCTTCGGACCAGATCTCTAGGGCGTAGATCCGATCGTCCTCGGGATGCCCCCAGCGATACCCGTGGCGGATGTGGCCTAAGACTTTTCCGGGTGTGACCTCCACGAGAGCCCATTCATTGCACACCCGAGGGACGGCTAAGTGGAGTCTCCAAGTTTCTCCAACATCGGTCGAACGGAAGATCAGTCCGTCAACACCGCTATCAGGCCGGCGGGCGTAGATCGGGAAGAGCCAGGTGCCATTCGCGAGCACCGTGCCGCGTGGGAAGCCGACTAGTCCGGTGTACCCCGGCACCGTCCAGGTACGCCGGTCCCAAGTCTGGCCGTGATCCCGGGACCGAATCGCCACCAGTTGGTGGCCCGACACGATCAGCTTCCCGGGAAACTGCTGGTTGATGATATCTCCCTCGTAGATTTGTAGACCCCGGGCCTCCGCCTCGTCGCGCCGTCCCGGATCCCACAGCTCGTACCCGACAGAGCCCACGGCAACGAAGCGGCCGTTGGGCATGATGCGGCAGAGCCTGTCGTGCTTCTCGCGCGGGGTGGTACCAGGCCAGTTGGGCGGCAGAGTGGGATCATCCGAGCGGGTCCAGGTTCGGCCGCTGTCCGCGGACACGAACACAGGCCAGTTCCCCATTCCCATATGGTCGCCCACCGATGAAGAGATGCAGGCGAGGGTCAGGCGCCCATCGGGAAGACGGTCCAAGATCGGAAAGGCGTTGTACCGGCCTTCTTCTCTTAGGATGATGGTGTGCTCCATAGATGGACCTGGGGATCAGGAACTTCCGTCGGTGATGTAGTCGAGGGGAATCAATGGGAAAATCAGGCCACGCATTCCAAAGCAAGCTCCTTCCAAGGGGCAGAGCCAACTGCCAGGCGCATTGAGATTGTGTGAGCCCAGTTTGACTTGACCCTCATTCGGTACCGTACTGCCGTAGCTCCTATCCTTCGGGCCGAACGGGGCCAGGGCCGTTAGTCCACCACACGACCGCTTCGCTCTCTGGGCCGGTTACCCCCATCCGATTCTTAGACCGAACCCTCATCCGGTTCTGACCTTCGTGGAGCGGCCATTCCCAGCGGACAACCTGACGGTGCGTCCACGGATCCTCCTCAAAGCAGACCTCGAAGCCATCGGACCACGGGGTCACCGTGTCGGCGTCGACCTGCAGAATCGCAGGCTTCTGGGTTTCGCTGAGCACCAGTCGTGTCCGGTTGAGGGGCGGCTCCCAGTCCTGCCAACGATCCGTATGGTGGTCATACTCCAGCTTCGGCGGAAACATCGGACTCGACCAGCAGTAGAACTCGCCCGATCCCCAGTTGCTGCTCACACGCCAAGGGACGGGCTGTGGTCTGGTGACGAAATCGTTGCGCAGGGGCATCTGCAGATGGCCGATCATCAGTAGGTCATGATCAGCTCCATCGGCGAAGACCGATCCGCCGTGGGGTGGCGTCCGGTAGGCGATCCGTACGTTGTCGGGTGACACGCCGCTGGGTAACAGGTGGGGAATCGGCTGGTCCCAAGTGACAGGACGGGGCAAGATCTCGGCGACACGCTCACCGATTTCGCTCAGGCTCAGGGGCATTCCGGTCTCCGGATCCGTCATGTAGTAATCGCGCGTTGCGTCAAGAAAGACCCACTTGTCGAAGTCATTCGACCAGACCTCCGTCACTTCGTGACCGTAGGTGTGTTTCGTGGAAATGTTAACCCAGCGGGCGGGGTATCCGAAGGACAGCAGGGCGGCGATGAGGGTGAGATTGCAATAGAGGCAATGACCCTGACGCCTGGGTCCATCGTACGGCCCGAGAAGCCGGATGGAACCGTCGGCCTCACTCTCGAGCTGCGGCAGATCGTCGTAGCGCCAGCCATAGGGATTCAACTGCCCAAGAGGGATCCGGTACGACCAGTGAAGGAGTCGGAGCATCCGCTCGAATTCCGTGGTGGCCCCTTTTACGACGCAGTCTAGGTCGAATCGACTTCGGAGATCTTGGAGGCGTTCGGGGTCTTCCCACGTGTAGGCCACGGATGAGCGGGTGACCTCCCCGTTGTGTAGCCGCACCAGACGCGGTCGTTGCGGGGACGCACCGGTCTCAATCTCGGACACGATCCGCAAACCGCGCAGACAAGGAGACACACGTGGATCTTTCGTGCTCATCGTGGCAGCGAATTGCATCCACCTGCCCCGGGGATGAGACCACTCCCCGGCGGCATCGTCTGCCGATACCCACGAGGACCAGCCATCGCCTTCCTCCACCGGGCTCTCACCGAAGCGAACTTGGATGTCGACCTGTCCCGGTCCATCGATGTTCCAATCCACAGCGCTGCGAACAACCCGGCAGTGGGCGATGCCCTCGGACCCCGATAAATCGATCGGTGCGGACAGAAAACGGCCGACTGCAGCATGCTGTTGGACATTAAGGCGCACGCAATACTCGCCGTCGATGCGATCGAACTGCCCGAGACCCGAACGGCTCCACGTCGCTCCCGCGTCGCGGCTGCGGGCACTGCGCCCGACGGGAGGCCGGGGCGGTGCGGCGCCGCGAGGACGTTCGCTGTCTGCGGCGATCATGATCTCCCAGACGCCGTCGCTAGCCTCGTCGACCCACATCTCGATCGTGTTCGTCCCTTCGCGCAGGGCGTCTGGTGGTAAGGCAACAACGAACCAGTTGTCAAAGGTGGAAGAGGCCCAATCGGAAGTATAGTAATGGCGACATTGCGGATGGGCGTGCTTCGTCGCCGGCCGCGTGATGGCAAAGCCATTGACGCTCAGCTGGAGGGGCACGCTATTGTCGTCCGGCTCGCGTCCGCACCAAGTCAGCTGCGCGCCGTGGCATCGGGCATCGGACAGGACCAGCTCCTTTCGAATGCGGAGACCCGGAGTCAAGCGCTCGAACCAGCTGCCCTCCTCGGCCCCCTCGGGCCGGCCAATTGCGTCAGCATCATCCTCGATCAGCATCCGGTCCCGAAGACCGATCGTAGTCGCACCCGGGTCCCATCGCAGGCCGATCAGGCGACCAGCTTCGTTGAGTGCATGGCCGTCGAGGGTGGTCGTGACGGTAAACGTCGGCATTGGAAACTCCATTCAGGGAGCCGTCGGCTCGTCCATGTCTGCCTCTCGCAGCGCCCGCAGGAAGAAAGGCACTCCGAAGTAGGCGAGACTCACGTACATGGGGCTCATCAGGATCGCGCCGCGCCGCCGCGGATCATCGCTCGTGTCCTGCATTGCCATCAACTGCCGCAGCACATCGACACCCGTATCCAGGTAAGAGCGCGCTCCTGTGAGGCGCCACGCGTAGGCCAAGTGCCGGCAAAGGATGCCGCCGTAGTGGTGTCTCGTGTGGTCTGCTTCCATGAACCAGTCTACCGCACGCCGATAGACCTCGGCCACATCAGCACGGCCCGTCATCCGGTGCAGAAGCTCGATCCCGATGAGTAGATAGTGCGTCTGATAGCCCTTAAGTTCGCCGAAAGGGACCTCGCGATAGATCGGCGTATCGGTGCCGCTCAGGCTCCGATGCTCCTCGTCGGTAAAAGGGGGGGCGCCCAGCTCGACGGCTAGCGTCGTGCCCTCTGTCGCCATGCCGTACGGTTGCTGCGCGGGGCGATGATCCGACGTAGACACTTGGAAGCGTTTGAGCCAACTCCCATCCTCGCACTGTCCGCGGGTGATCACCTCGAAAACTTCATCGGCTCGCTTTCGATAAACCTCTTCCCCGGTGACCTGATAGACGTAGAGGAGACCTCGTAGGACATTGCCAATGCTTCTTAGGCTGAAACTGAAACGAGGGTCTTCCGTCCATCGGTAGCGGAGAAAGAACTGCCCCGCCTCCCGGATAACCTCAAGGGTTCGCAGATCACCTGTCAGGTAGTAGTAGTCAATCCAGTTGTCGAGAAAGGTGTGGGACGCGCACGGCTCGTCCGAGAAGTGGCTGACACTGTGACGGAAGCAACCGCCCACGAAGTAGGGCCGATAGGCGTGCCAGTGGCAGGTGTCCACGTCGACGGAATG
>JAYZFI010000027.1:0-25041 GCA_036336855.1 Candidatus Latescibacterota bacterium | reverse complement strand
ATGAACTCGCTATAGACTAACTGGCTGCAGAACGCCAGGTCGACGTCGATGACCATCCGCATGTTGCTCGACAGGGTAGCAGCGATGAGGCGGGCGAACGGCTCGTGGATGCCCTCCATCCTTCTCGCTTGGTCCTCGTTGACCTGCTGCGGACGCCGGAAGTCGTAGGATATGGGCGCCCGCTGAGCACTCTCCTGAGCGCTGGCTATCGGAGCATCCCGCGATGTGCGGGCCGCCTCGATCAGCTGGTGCAGCTCGTCCTCTGAGATCTCGTCACTCAAGGTCAGCCACTCTTATGAGGGAGGCTAGGTTGGACAGGAATCTTCACGCTCATCCGACTTAGTAATATACACCCATTCTTCAGGCCTCGGCGGCAACTCGCAAAGGCCTGAAGATCCGAGCCGCTTCGCCGATACATAGTAATACATAGTATCAAAAATCCTATTATCCTGGCGCCCCACCAGGAAGCTGTCCGGTTATTCCTTGGAGAACGACGCACATCCGTGCGTGTAGACGGAAAGGAGGCGTTGAAGGAAGTCAAAACAAGCCTGTCCCTTCGTGGCGAATTTGGTAGGGGTCAGGGACGGGGGCCGAAGCGACGGGATGTCGCCCGGCATTGATGGACGCCGGATCCGCCGGGTGGTGGATCCAAAGCTCAAGGAGGCCAAGGATGGTCAACAACATCGATCTGCACGCACAAGACGGCGTCGAAAGCGCTGTGGATTCCCCATGGGCCCCTGCTGTTCTCTCAGACAAGGGCCTGTTTCTCCTCCTGCTCTACGACAAGGCGATTTCGTGCATGGATGAGGCGGTGGAATTGATGGAGGAGGGGGATGTCGTGGCCAAGGGCGACCGACTCATTCACGCGCAAGAGATCGTCTTGCAGCTGTCGGATGCCCTCGACAAGTCGGCGGGTTCGATCGCCGACAACTTGCAAAGGCTGTACCTGTACATCTACAGGAGACTGATCTACGGTAGTGTCCGGCTCGATCGCGGGGCGATCCTCGAAGCACGGGGAATCATGCAGGATCTCTACGAGGCTTGGCAGGCGATCATCATCGGACGTGACAGTTGCGCCTGCCCAAATTTCCAGGCGGAAGTTTGGGCGGAGGGGCCCAGCGCCTAATCGAAAGTACAACGGAGCGAACTTGACGAAGGGGCACCTACATCTGCGGGTGCCCCTTTCTCGTTCTCAGACCGCCGGTGCCGGTGCCTCACGTTGGTAGAGCATGAGATAGATGATGATTCCGGTAATCGATACGTACATCCAAACGGGCCACACCCAACGCGTAATTCGGCGGTGGTGGTCGAAGCGTCCATTCCACGCGTGGCGAATGGCGACGAAGATGAAGGGCCCCATAATTGTGGCGAGGAAGATGTGGGGGATTAGGATGGCGAAGTAGACAGGCCGGGTCGAGTCGTAGTACGGGTACGGCGTGGAACCGGCGAGAGCGTGGTAGATGACGTAGGAGGTGAGGAAGAGCGCGGACGTCACAAGCGCGCCGAACATAAATCGGCGGTGGCGATCATGAAGACCCCGACGAATGCTGAGATAGCCGCCGAGAAGGAGGGCCGCGGAAATGGCGTTCAGAGAAGCGTTCAGTGCGGGCAGATCGCTGACCGTCATCGAATCAGTCGAAGCCCATTTTCTTTCTCTGGATCCGCTTCTGCTCCTCCTGCTTTTGGGCTTCCTCCTCGTCAAGACTTTTCTTGAGTTTGCTCAGACTTCCGGCTCCGGGATAGGAAAGCCGAAGGTCGTTCTTTCGCTTCATTCGCTTTTCCTTCTCCAACCTTTGAATCTCTTCGGCTTCCGCGCTGGCGCGCTCGTGGTGCATTTCGAGCGCCTTCAGATCCTCGTAATAGGTGCGCAGCCGCCGTTCTTTGGCCTTGAGGGGATCGACGATCGATGTCAACTCGGTAACGATCCCCTTTTTCTCCGATATCCCGTCGCGAAGTATGCCGAGATCTCTCTCGAGTTTCTGCAGTCTCGATCCCATCTGACTCGATTCTCGGGCGAAAAACAGTAGGGAGCGCACTGCCATGGCCAAGGCACCGACGATGAGGATCACAGCGATGACTTCTGTTGAGAGTATGGCGTCTATCACAGATCAGGCGTAGGGAGTGTGGAGCCACCCGCCGGAGTCGAACCGGCGACCTACTCATTACGAGTGAGTTGCTCTACCAACTGAGCTAGGGTGGCCTATGTCGTTGTGGCTACCCGACATGCCCAAGGAATACGCGGCCCCAATATACCGCCGGTCCTCTCTCTGTCAACGCTGGATATGGAGGTTGCCTCAGAGAAAGCTGAAGAGGCGGGCGACCTTGTCCATCCAGCGGTCGCGAGAGGGGGCGTTCTCAATGGCGGCTCTCAGATCTCCGGCATTGTTCGTGGCGAAGCGCAGAAGACCAACAGCAGCCGTGTAGCGGGGGTCGCCAACGGAGGAAGCGGAGACGATGTCTCCGGGAATACCGACGCGGACCGGCAGTCCGAGAACCTCTTCTCCTAGACGCTCCACATTGTCGAGCAGAGCTCCGCCCCCCGTGAGAACGACGCCGGCTGCCATCTGTTGGCCCAGCCCGCTGGCTTCGATGTCGTGGGCGACGAACTCGAAGATTTCCTGCTGGCGAGCCTCAATGATGGCGTGGAGCTGTTGTAGCGGGATGGTGTGCGACCTGCCTGCCGTTGTGCGAAACTCTATGCATTCGTCGGAGCTCTCTTCATTAGTGCACACGCCTCCGTGCGAGCACTTAAGCTCCTCGGCCTCACGCGGCGAGATGTTGAGCACGAGGGATAGGTCGCGGGTCACGTCTTGAGCTCCGAGCGGGATCTCAGCGATATGCCGGAGAGTGTCATGGAAGATCGCTAGGTCACAGGTGCCGGCGCCAATGTCGAGGATTCCCACGCCCATCTCGCGCTCATCGGTGGACAAGAGGGAGGTGGCGGCAGCCAGGCTCTCCAAGATGAAGCCAACGATGCCGATGCCCGCCTCTTCCGCGGCCTTCCGCAGTGTCGTGCAGGCGTGGTTGGAGGCACTTGTCGTCAGAGTTTCCACCTCCAGCCGGTCGCCGTGCAGCCACAAAGGGTTCTGAACGGGCTCACCGTCGACGGCGTAACTCTGCACGAACCGGTGCAGGACGTTGGTATCGGCAGGGGGGGCCGCTTCTTCGGCAGCGGCGAGGGCACGCTCAACGTCGTTCTCGTCGATAGGGTTGCCCGCCCCGGAAATCGCGACCGCGCTGCGGCTGGTCTGAGCGCGGATGCCGCTGCCGGCGATGCCCAAGTAGGCGCCGGTGATGCGCAGGCCGGCGGACCGTTCTGCCTCTATAACCGAGTTGCGAATGGATTCAACCACGCCCGGCATGTCGATGACGGCGCTGCGCCGAATTCCGCGACAGTCGCTGTGCCCGATTCCCAGAATCTTTAGTCCTTCGACCTGGTCGGCTTCTCCTACCAAGCAAAGCACCTTGGAGGTGCCGATATCCAGTACGACGACAGGTGATGACATATGTAGCAGTTCCTCAATCCCGATGGTGTTCAGCAATTCCTCCCGTCAACCAGCGCAGGACAGAACAATGAGAGACTGCGTGCAGCAGCCCACGCGCAGACGGATCAGAATGGTGTATGTCGTCGAGGAGGGCTGACGAACCAGCCCCGGGGAACGGACCGAAGAGACCCGTGAGGGAGTTGAGCGCCGCGTGAGGCCTACCCCGCGCGGCCGATCAAATAGGGGAGGGAAGAATCGGCTCACAACGGGCTCACAACGGCTCGTTTCGAAGGATACATAGGAGCTGTTTTACCGTCAAGTAAATTGTGCGAACAAAGGGGTTTACGGCAGTTTTCGATGGAGAGCAGGCTCTTTCGAAGTGTGTACCGACGCTTGGAGCGGAGGGCGGCGGCGACCGGCCCCGATCACGCCAGTTAGGTAACATGGCCTATGGTTGGCGCTGAGAGGAATAGCCAGAGAGCGGCCAAGATCTATTTGAGACTCGTCCAGTCGCGGCCGATATTGATCAATATCGAGGCGAGAGGGGACAATTTTGCCTCCCGCCTCGCCAACCTTAGGATTCCGGGCAGGGCGCATCCTGTGAACGAAAAACAGTACCACTTGGTCAAGGTCATTCAGAAGATGGAGGTCTTCCGTGACTTCGACGCCACTGAGGTCCAGCGTCTTCTTCGGGTCTGCCGGTTCAAGAGCTTCTCCGACCGCGAGAAGATCTACCAGAAGGGGAAGCCGAGCGAGGAAATGCTGGTCCTGCTCAAGGGCAAGCTCCTTGTTTTGGGTACGGCGGGCGAGGAACTTGCGACGATCTCGCCCGGAATGTCCATTGGCGAGATGGGGCTGTTTACCGGCCAGCCTCGATCGGCTTCGATCTCAGCCGCAGCAGACTCCACGGCGCTTCTGTTGCGCCGTGCCGACCTTGGCATGGCGCTGCGGTCCGACAAGGAGACACTTGTGAAGGTATTGCACAACTTGGTGGGGATTCTCTCCACGCGACTCAGCGACGCCAACTCTCTCAGCGAGAGCCAGGGACGGATCATCCACGATCTCGAGAAGAAATTGGCCGAGTTCGAGCCGCCTGCAGCGGAGGGGGACTACGAAGACGGGACCGAGATGGAGCTCGAATCGGTGGAGAAATAGTTGTCGATTACAGCTGATAGGTGAGGCTCAGCGTCGAGAGAATGCCTCCGCCGTGCCGGCTACCGCCGATTAGGTGTGGGCCGTCTCGCAGGAAGTCTTTCTCTATGACGCCGTCGAGAAGCAGATCACCGAACACGAAGCCGAGGCCGACACTGACGTCCATGTCGGTGTCCGAGGATCGATTGTTGATCGGGGAGCCGTCGCGGAGTAGTACGTCCCGGTCCACGAGCAGGTTGCGGTGGCTGATCCCCAGCCGGAACACCATTGATCCCACCCCCACCTCGCCTCCGGCGATGAGCGCCGGCAAGACTCGCACGCGATCAGTCAGGTTCGGTGCACCCGGTGTGGGCGTACGGCCGGTTTCGTCTGCCTCCACGAGGATGCCCGCTATCGCCAGAACGCTCGGCGTGGGGCGCACACTCATGGCGACGCCTGCCTTGACTCGTGTTCTCTCTCGAGTCTCCGGGCTCAAACCGTACGCCGTCAACTCAATAGCCGCGACGGGAGTGACGGTTGTTCGCTCATCGATCCGCCAGCGTCCGCGCGCCTCCGCCAACAGACCGGATCCGCCGGTTTGCTCGAGCGTTCCGTCGGTCAAGCCAACACGTTGCAGCCCCAAACTCAGATCGAGTAAACGAGCGGGGCCTCCCAGTGTGACACCGACCTTGATTTCATTCTGAATGGCCGACGCCTCTATTGCTCCCCGCTCCTGGACATCATAGGCCAAGCCCAAAGCAATTCCGTAGGCGAAACTCGAGCTCAGCCGATCGCCGTACAGCAGATCCAGCCACTGACGCGGCTGCAGCGAGCGAAATAGTCGGCTGCCCGTTGATTCCACATAGGACGACAGATCTCGGGCAGGGCGCGGGGAGCGGTTCAGATAGATTCCCAATGTTCGCATGCCGCCGACGGGGAGGAGGCCGCCTGCCCAATCATCGAAGAGCTCCACGGCGGCATGGCGGTGGCTTGGCGCTAGAGAGGGGTAGGTGAGGGGATTGGTGGTATCAAGCAAGAAGCGTTCTTCACCGCCGAGGGTCACGACTCGAACCGGAGAAGCTGCCAATGAGGTGGCTGCGACAACTAACCACAGCAGGATTGCAATCGGCAGTTTACCGCAGGTGCGGATTGCAAGTGGAGATGGGCGCGAGTGAAGAGAGAGCCTCACCGAAGGGCACCAGTGTCGAAGGGCAGGTCTTCGAGATCTTCTTCTTCCACGAAGGCAGGGACTTCCTCGTCGCTGTCCCCGTCTTCGACGACGGTGTTGATCTTCCAGTCTGCCGCCAACCCCTGAAAGTCGCGATCCTCGAGCTTGTTTGTCCACTCGTAGGTGCGGAACGCGAGCTCCTCGTTAACCCGATAGAGACGGTCGTTCCAGTGGAACATGGTACCGTCGAGGACGAAGACGTTCTTCTCTTTATTGAAGAGCTCGCCGTTGATGATGGCGATGAGGTCTCCCACCGGCTCTCCGGCAGCGCCGACATCGCCGACGGTCGGCTTGTCCTGGAAGCCGATGATCGTCGAGCTCTTGGGTTCGCGGTGAGAGTAGCGGATGCTCTCGGGGATGAACTCCTCCATGAATGGACGCGTCAAGGTGTCGTACGGGTAAAAGAGGTTGGTGTGCGCTTTGTACACCCAGTCCCCGTAGCGCTCGTCCCGGATCCGCAGCAGAGTGCCGATCTTGATCAGCAACTTGCCATCCGGCATGAGGTGCTTGCGCACCGCCTGCAGGTCGAGCTCGGTCATCTCCACGTCCTTACCACCGAGCTCGATGCTGAAGGTGCCCCGGCTGGCGCTGTTCAACTGGAAGACCCCGCCCGGCTTGCCGAGAAGATGGCGGAATCGCCCGGTCTGGGCGTAGGGCATCTCACCCATGAACTTGAAGAACATGCTCTGCTCGAGCAGCAGGGTCTGTTGGCGAATGTTTGTCGTCCCTGCCTGGCGGAACACGTCTCGCAGATAGTTGAGCTCTTCTTGGTTGATTACGACGCCGGGGCCGCCGATATCGTTGCCCTTGGTCTTGGAGACCTCAATGATTCCGTCGGAGCTGATCTGGGAGCCCCGAGCCCATGACGTCAGGGTCTGTTCGTCGGCCTCGAGGCCCTCCTTCCACACGAAGTAAACCTTCCCCGCCGAACTGAAGATGAAGGTGCCACGGTTGATCTGAATGGGCCGGCCGCCCGTCTTGGCGGCCCGCTGGATCAAGGTCTCGATGGGATAGCGCTCGTACTGGGTGCGTAGTTGGAACAGCGAGTCGAGATCGCCGAGGGGCCCTCTATGGGGCAGGTTGTAGTTCTCGAGCATGAGCCCCACCAGTGCACCACTGCGGCTGATGACGAGAGTGCCCTTTTCCACCTCGCGCACGTTCTCCTTGGAGGTGTCTAATAGCACCTCCTCCTTGATGAGCTCGAAGCTCGAGGGTATGTCGACGAGGTCCTGCAGATACTTCTGCGCCGTGCTCTCCGTGACGGGTAGGATCTGCGAAGTGCGGCTCAACTCTTTGCGAAGCGGTAGCCTCAGGTCGTTGAGCAGGAAGGTGTTGGGTTGACCGCCCGCGCCGAGGAACAGCCCGCCCTTGCGTAGCTTGACTCCCCCCCGATTCTGCTGCAGGATCTCGTCGTGATAGACCTGCGTACCCACGGGCAAGTAGGTCGCCTGAGCGGGAGACAACTTGCGCGCGCAGATCTCCTTCAGCGTTCCGCTGCTGACCTCGGTGAGATTGTCGATGAGCAGGCACTTCACTCCGAGACGCTTGCTCATGAGAACCGTGCCAGCCGGAAGTTCGTCGGGTATGGATGGCGGTCGGTCGGTGGGCGGATTGATGACCGGATCCATGTCGATCACCGAGACCGCGAACTCGCTAAGCATATCCTTCTGTGCTTTTCGGTCACGCTTCTTTGAGGCCCGACCGGCGGCTCTGCGTGTCGCGGCACGGCTGCGCTTCTTCAGAATCGCACTGATGGCAATCCCGATGGCGAGGGCGACGACGAAGACGCCGATGAAGACGTACAGACCGGTCGCAGGGACGGCAGCCCCGGCGTCGTCGCCGAATCCGACATAGGATCCCTGCCTTTGAGCAAGAATGGCCAACATTTCAATAGAAGCCTCGGTGGCAGACCCACATATCCAGCCTATACCTCCAAGGTAACGAAGGAAAGTGATCCGTCAAACGACGTGAATAGCGTTACGTCAGAGAGCTAAATCTCTCGCCGGGTGTCTTCTGCGCCTTGACCGGGAACTATGGCCTGAGTAGAGTAACGCGCAATCTGCATTAGCCCTCTTGAAAGGAACGGCCCATGTCGCGGGGTGGCGTCAACAAAGTGATTCTAATCGGCAATCTTGGCGGGGAGCCAGAGGTCCGCTACACTCCCGGTGGCTCGGCTGTAGCCAACGTCAATCTCGCTACCAACGAGTCCTGGACCGACAAGAGTGGCGAGCGACAGGAACGTACGGAATGGCATCGGCTCGTGTTCTGGAGCAAACTCGCTGAGATCGCTGGCCAGTACCTGCGCAAGGGCAGTAAGGTTTACGTCGAAGGTCGCCTGCAAACACGCTCCTGGGATGACCAAGCCGGACAGAAGCGCTATTCCACCGAGATCGTCGTCAACGACATGCAGATGCTTGACGGTCGTGGGGACAACGGTGGTGATCCTGGCGGTAGAGGACCGGGGCCAGCGGTGGCTCAGGACTTTGGCGGTGGCGACCAGGGTGGACGCCACGAGCCTCCGGCTCCTGCCGCTGCCGGGCCTGAGGACGACGACCTGCCCTTCTAACAGGGCGCAACGAGGTCCCAAGCGCGCGGCCTGAACCAGGTGCAAATATCTCTCAAGTATACCTGCCAACCCATTGGCGGGTAGCTATTTACATCTTCTAATCGCCGACGACCTGTGGCCTCGTTTGTTCTACGACCTACCTGGCGATGGGACAGAACGAGCGTCTTTCCTAGGTGGCGTTCTGGGGCCGGATATCGGGTTCTTCCCCGGCGGGCCTAGGACATTTTCTGAGCGGGTTCATCACGAACATACTGCCGATCTCGTCCACGCCTTGCAAGCTGCCGCGAACGGGCCGGCAGAGCGTTGTTTCGCTGCCGGCTGGGCTCTGCACGTGTACACGGACGTCGCCATCCATCCACTGGTGAATGATCGTGCCGACGTGCTGCGCCGAGCCTTGGGGCGGCACGGTGACACTCGCGAAGATCTCTACCACAAGCGGGTGGAGTGGGGGTTGGACTGCCACAGCATCGAGTCTGACCCCCATCATCGTTTTCCCTGGCGCTTCCCTCTATCCTTTCCACCATCCTTGGCGGCCAGTTTACTGGGGCGAACGGCGACCCGTTTCTTCGGTTCCGAAGCCAGCGAGGACGCCTTTGCCGCTGGGTGGAAAACCACACAGCGATGGGTTCGCCGTATCGGTCCTATCTTCGTGTGGACGGGGAGTTGCCGGCCGGTGTCTGCCGGAGTTGTGAGTCGGGTGATCGGCAAGGGCATTGGTGGGCTCACAGGGTGGGCAGCGCAGCTTCCCATCCTGATAGAGCGCCCCGAGTGGGAGGACGAGGTCGCCATCGCCAGCCCAGTTGAACCCGACCTGGCATTGGTGGCGGAGGTCACAGCGGCAACCGCGCAGATGGTTGAGGAGTATATCGACGGCTGGCACGATGACTTTTCAGGCCTGAGAAATTTCGATCTCGACAATGGAGAATTGATCGCGGTGCCATGATCCCCACCCCCCGTTGGTTCCTCTTCATCGCAGCTGTCGCTGTCATCGTCGTCGTTGTGCCTCTGGCCCGTCGCGCGTCGCAGTCGCGGCACTGGATGGCTCGGGCGCTGGTGCAGAGGCGTTTCCTGGCAACGCTGTCAGGACTGGTACTGGCGGCCACCGCACCGTCCTGGATCAGCGGACCCGGTACGACTGTCGTCAAGGTCACCGTCGTCGTCCTGGCTGGCTGGCTGGGGTTCGCTGCGGGCTGCGGCCTTGATATGCGAGTGACCCGCCGCGCCCACCGACTTGTCTTTGCCTACGAAGCTCTACTCGCTGCAGGCTGCGCGGCCTTTGTTGTCGTCGTCGCTTTTGCTCTGCAACCCATAGTGCCTGTGGGCCTTGGGCTGGAGTGGGCGAGCCTTCTGCTCGTGGCCGCCGCCTGTGTTGCTGCTAGTCCCCTGCCTCTGGATGCGGAGAGGGCGCGCAGTGGTGGACGACACGGCCATTGGCGTCCCTCTTCTCTGCCAGTGCTTGGTGCCTTGCTGGCAGCAGTAGCTGGCGGCACTACACCGATGGCGGAGTTCACCCTGGCCGGTGAGTGGTTCAACGAGCCCGTCTCCATAGAGGTGGAGGGGCTACTCGACCGGCTACTGTGGGGGGTCGCAGCGGGGGCGGTGACAGGCCTGCTGGCCGATCTCATACTGCGCGACGATTTCGAGGTGAGAGCGGCGCAGATTCAAGTCGCCTCAGTCATCCTCATGCTCGCTGGCTTCGGAGCAGCCCTGTCCCTGGAGCCGTCGTTGATCGGTTCTGTCGCCGGGTTCTGGTTGGTGAATGCCACTTTACGCAGGATCGATGTGATCCAGGTGGTGCGTCGGGGAACTGCACTATCGGGAGTGGCGCCGTTCCTTGCCGCCTGGATGCTGGGGGAATCACTGACTCGGGGAGAGGGTGTGCACGTCCCCTTCCTCATCTTCGTTCTCGCCGCCCTGCTCACACTCCGGCCCACCGTGCAGGTCGGAAGGGAGCAGTTGCTGAGTCGAATCCTGCGGGCGCGGAGACGCGTCGTGCAGGAACCGATCGCGCCGATTACACTTGAGCTTCACGACTTTGCCATCGTGCTCGCTGCCGGCGTCGCGTTGGCCACCCCGGTAGCGGTCGCCAACGCGAGTCTCGCCGCCGTGCTGGTTGCCCAGTTTGTCCTCGGAGCTGCAGCAAAGCGATGGGAGTCTGTTCAGAACGCACCCGCCGACCCGTCTGCCTCGGCGCCGACTACAGACGGCAACGAGACGGCAACTACTGCTTGAGGCTGAACAGAGCGTCACGTCCGGGATATCGGGCGTGATCGCCGAGGGACTCCTCGATTCTCAGCAACTGGTTGTACTTAGCGATCCGGTCGGTACGGCTCGCCGAGCCGGTCTTGATCTGGCCGGCGCCCGTGGCCACGGCGATGTCCGAGATCGTTGTGTCTTCCGTTTCACCCGAGCGGTGAGAGATGACCGTAGTGTAACCAGCGCGATGGGCCATTTCGATGGCGGCGAGGGTTTCAGTCAGAGTTCCGATCTGGTTGACCTTGACGAGGATCGAGTTGCCTACGCCCTCGGCGATGCCGCGAGCAAGGCGGTCGGTGTTGGTGACGAAGAGATCGTCGCCAACTAACTGAAGCCGATCTCCGTAGCGAGAGGTCAGATCCAACCAACCCGACCAGTCGTCCTCGGCGAGGCCGTCCTCGATGGAAACTACAGGGAAACGTTGCGACAGCTCTCCGTAGTAGTCGGCCATCTCCGAGGCACTGCGACTCTTACCGTCCGACCAGTGGAAGGTGTAAGCGCCGTCTGCGAACAGCTCGCTGGAGGCGACGTCGAGTGCAAAAAGTATGTCCTTGCCACTCTCGTAGCCGGATCGTCCTACGGCTTCGACAATGGCTTCTAGAGCGTCGTTGTTGGACGCCAAATCGGGAGCGAAGCCGCCCTCATCGCCGACGGCCGTGTTGAGACCGCGGTCCTTGAGCACCGCCTTGAGGTGGTGGAAAATTTCGGTACCCATGCGCAGGCCTTCGCGAAAGCTCTCCGCCCCGACCGGCATAACCATGAATTCTTGAAGATCGACGTTATTGTCAGCGTGGGCGCCGCCGTTGAGGATGTTCATCATGGGTACTGGAAGGACGTGTGCCGAGGGGCCGCCGAGATAGCGGTAGAGGGGTAGGCCGGCGGCGGAAGCGGCGGTGTGGGCGACGGCGAGGGAGACGCCGAGAATGGCGTTGGCTCCCAGACGTCCCTTGTTGGGCGTGCCATCGAGGTCGATCATGTTCTCGTCAATGCTGGACTGTTCGAAGACGCTGACGCCCTTAAGCGCCGGTGCAATCTGCTCGGAGACATTGGCGACGGCCTGCGTCACGCCTTGGCCGAGGTAGCGCGATTCCGAGCTGTCTCTGATTTCCACCGCTTCGTGCTCTCCGGTCGATGCACCGGAGGGAACAGCGGCTCTGCCCCGGTGGCCACTGTGGAGGGTGACATCGACCTCGACAGTCGGATTCCCACGGGAGTCGAGGATCTCACGTCCGTGGATTTCTTCGATGGTGTGCATGTGAGGAGCGAAATTCATTGCGGTTAAGAGTACGGAAAGGAAAAGGGCGGCGAACCTACTCGGGCGCGCAGGGAACGTCAAGGCGGTTCCGCCTGCTCGTGCCAGCGCTACTGGGGATCGCGATCCCCACTGCTGCGCAACTCGATCATACCACCAACCTTCCTCTGGACCACTGGGGGTACGGGCTAATCGAGCGACTCGAAGTTCGTGGCTTACTCAGCGGGGTTGGCGATGGCATCAAGCCGCTGACTCGAGGAGAGGTGCGGTCGCTGCTGGAAGGGCTGAGTGGTGACGTGCCGATGACGGCCATCGACAGCGATCAGGTGCGAGAACTCCTCGATCAGGTGACCGATGCTGCCGAGGCTACGGGAGTGGCGGCTCCGCGGTCCGGAGCGGCTCTGGCGCGCTACAACACCCCCCGCGGCCAGCTCTTCGCGGATCTGCTCTTCAGGCAGCAGACTGATGTTTTCGGAGGGCGCCAGCGGGACAAGAGCGAGAGGATCCTGCGTAACCGCGGTGGCATTATGATGCGCGGTAGGGTGGGGGATCGTTTGGGCTTTCGCTTCGCCTTCGAGCAAACTCGCGAGCAGGGTACCCGAGACTATCTTCGGCGCGAGCACGTCTTTGAGAGGCGTCTCGAAGTGCCGCAGCTCAAGGAGGACTTCGCCGACTATCATCAAGGCAGCGCTTATGTTGTTCTGAGTCTACCGCCCTACCTGGACATCGACATTGGCAAGGATCAGGCCAGCTGGGGGCCGGCGCCGGCGGACAACCTCGGCCTGACCGGCAACGCGCCCGGCTTCGACATGGTGCGCGTGCGGTCCCGCTTCGGCGCTCTGAAGCTTGTTCACATCACCGGGGCCCTGCGAACCTGTCCGGATCGGCCAGATTCACCGATCTGCACTGGCGAAGCCGACTCCAGTGCTAGCTACATCGTCAACAACATCACCCGTAACCTAGACCGTGAGAAGTATCTCGCCGGCCATAGGCTGGAGGCGGCGGTCTCGTCTTGGCTCGACGTTGGGTTTCAGGAGTTGGTGGTGTACGGTGATCGCGGTCCGGAGCTAAGCTATCTCAATCCCTTCATGTTCTACTGGGCGGCACAGAGCTACCTCGGCGACAAGGACAATCTGATGATGGCTCTGGATCTCGACGTGCACCCGGGCAACGGGTTTCGCTGGTACGCCACTTACGCTGTGGATGATCTCAAGAAGCTCAAGATTTTCTCCGACGATTTCGCCAACAAGTTCTCCCTGCAGACGGGACTCCTCTGGGTCGATCCCCTGAGCCTGGGAGATCTCGACCTCCGAGCCGAGTACGTGCACATCGAGCCCTGGATCTACACACACAAGTTTCCCATAAACACCTTTCGGCACTTTGATTCCCCCTTGGGCAACTCCCTGGGGCCCAACAGTGATCGTTGGACGCTGGCTCTTGAGAAGCGTTGGACGGCGAGAGCCAGCACCAGCCTGAGTTTGCGGCGGTCGCGACACGGTGACAACGTGGTGCAGGCCGATGGATCTATTCTCAACGTGGGCGGTGATCTACACCGGGGATGGAGACCTGGTGACGAGCGCGGCAACAAGGACTTCCTCGACGGACGAGTGGCGACGCGAACCGAGATCGTCGGACAGTTGCAGTGGCGGCCATGGCCGCGCCTCCACCTGAAGGTCGGTGGGGCGATAGAACGGGGTGACGACGTACCGCTGCCGCCAAACTGGGGCCAATTCGTCCCCCCGCACCTGCGCACTGGCTTCGGCGACGGGAGGCAGCAGCACCTCTTCGTCGATCTTCGCTACGGGTACTATTAGCTCTTGAGTGAGCTCTACCCATCGCTCCTGATCCTCGGTGGCGCGCTCTATCTCGGAGCTATCGCCTGGCTCGGACTCGGCATCGTGCGCAGTCGTCGCCGCTACCGAAGTGGTTTCGCTCGGCCGCCGACCGAGCGCCTGCCCTCTGTCTCCGTCATCGTCGCCGCACGCAACGAGGAATCGAGGATCGGGGCTTGCCTGCTGAGTCTGCAGAATCAGGATTATACCGGCGAATTGGAGATGATCGTTGTCGATGATCGCTCATCCGATCGGACCGCGGATATTGTGACAGCAGCGATGGAGACCTGGCGCGGACCGTCCCGCCTGCGCCTGGTCCCGGCAGGGGAACATCCGTCCTACGCGTGTCCCAAGAAGAGAGCCCTTCACACCGGAGTCGTAGCGAGCTCGGGCGACATCCTGTTGTTCACCGATGCCGACTGCGAAGCTTCCCCCGCGTGGGCGCGGCGCATGGTCGCCGCCTTCGCTCCTGATGTGGGCATGGTCGCCGGCTACGCTATCGCCCGGGAGAGCCGCTATCTGCGGCATTGGCTCCTTGCCGTTGACGAACTCGGCATGGCAGCATTGAGCGAAGGCAGTGCGGGGATGGGCCGGCCGCTGTCGTGCACGGGTCGGAATCTGGCTTATCGTCGCACCGTGTTTGACGAAGTCGATGGCTTTGAGCAGATCGGCGATCTGATCAGTGGCGATGACGTGTACTTCATGCGTCTCGTCCACGAGCGAACTTCGTGGCGGGTCGCAACCTGCGTGCAGGATGATGCCGTCGTCCTCAGCGATCCTGGACCGTTGGCATGGAAGCTCTTATTGGGCCGCAAGGTCCGTCACGCCTCTAAAGTGGCGCGCTACCACGGTGGAGCTTTGGGAGTGGGCGCCACCGCATATGCCTTTCACGCCCTTCTTGGGTACGGTGCACTTCGCCTGATGCTCCTGGAGATCGCCGATCCCGCTCTGCTGGGGGTATGGTCGGCCCGTCTCATCGCGGACTGCGCGTTGCTGTATGGATTCTCTCCGAGGGTAACCGATCGCCGTCGCCTGCTGCTCTTGCCGCTGGTAGAGCTTCTCTATATTCCATACGTCACGATTTTCGTCCCCTTGGGCAGAGCCGGCCTGTTCTCGTGGAAGGAGAACGAGGGCGAAATCCAACCCGAAGCGGGCGCAGTGGCTGCCCCCAATAGTCGGTAGCCGAGACCGCCCGGAACGCTCAGGTGCGTTCTCCACAAGCGATCGCCAATGGCATTCCTGTTGTCGCCGAAGAAGCTTCCCTTCTATGTCCAGCGCTACGGGTATGCCTTCAGTTGGAAGCGCCTGTGGAACTTTTCCAAGGTCCTGGCATCGATGGGGCTGTCGTGGGGATTGCGACGCCCCGTCGTTTGGGGACGGCCCTTTATGATGATGGTCGAGCCGACGAACTTCTGCAACCTGAAGTGCCCGCTCTGTCCGTCCGGAAACGGCGAGATGACCAGAGACCGCGGGAACATGGACCTGTCTGACTTCCGGCGCCTGGTCGACGAGGTCGGTGATCATCTTGTGTTGCTCATGCTGTGGAATCAGGGGGAGCCCTTCATCAACAAGGCCTTCAACGAAATGGTGCGCTATGCCCACTCCCGGAAGATCCCCACCATGACCAGCACCAACGGTCATTTCGTGAGGACACCGGAGCAGGCGCGCGCGATCGTCGCGAGTGGGCTCGATGAGATCATCATCTCCCTGGACGGCGTCGACAATGAGACCTACGAGCAATACCGGGTCGGTGGCAGCCTCGAGCGCGTGCTCACGGGCGCGCGCCTACTGACCGAGGCCAAGCGAGAGCTCGGCTCGGCGACACCCCTAGTCAACCTTCAGTTCATCGTCTTCCGGCACAACGAGTCCGATCTCGCGGAAGCTGAGCGCTTGGCGCGGGAGTTGGGAGCGGAGAAGTTCCTTATCAAGACCGCGCAGGTGTACAGCCAGGACGAGGCTGCGACGTTCTTGCCGGAAGAGGAGCTCTATCGCCGCTACGAGAGCAACGGCGCTGACGGCAACGGTGAGTTGGTCGTCAAGGGGCAACCGGCATGGGGTTGCAAGGTGCTCTGGTACAGCTCCATGGTGAACTGGAACGGCGATGTGGCGCCGTGCTGCTTCGACAAGGACGTGGACTTCAACATGGGTTCCGCTTTCAACAGTCAGACCTTCGGTGAGCTGTGGGAGGGCCGGGCCTATATGGACTTTCGGCAGAATCTGCTACGCGATCGCACCGACGTGGACATGTGCCGCAACTGCTCGGAAGGATATCGCGGCATGTTCTCCATGATTCGCGAGCTGACGGGATAGGTGATGGTCTGGGGCTTCGCCGATTTCCTGGTGTTGTCTCTCACGCTCATCTACGCCGCGGGCGCCGGTTGGTTTCTCCGGGGAATCCGGCGCGGCTCGCGCCGGCCCGTGGAAGAAACAGACAATCTTCGAGTGGCAGTGGTGATCGCGGCCAGGGATGAGGAGGCGAACATCGCCACGTGTCTGCGCCAATTGGGTGCGCAGGACTTTCCCCGCGAGGCATGGGAGATCCTCCTCGTCGATGATGGCTCTCGGGATGGCACGGGCGATCTCGCCAAGGAAGTGCTCTCCGACTCCTGGTCAGGGCCAAACGCCCGAGTCCTCAGCACCCAGGTGGAGTTGGGCCGAAGTGGCTCCAAGAAAGACGCCCTGAATCTGGGGATCCGTAGCACGGGCGCGGAGCTCATTCTCACCACGGATGCCGACTGCAAGGTGCCTGAGAGCTGGGTCCGATCCATGGTCGCAAGCTTCTCCGCGCGAGTCGTTGCGGTTGTCGGGTTCTCGCAAATCGGAGAGCTCGATGAGATCAAGCGCATGGAACAGGGGTGGGAGGGACTCGACTTCCTTGCGTTGATGACCGCAGCAGCCGGCAGTTGTGGCAATGGCTACCCTCTGGCTGCGAGCGGACAGAATCTCGCTTTCCGTCGCACTGCCTTCGTCGAAGTCGGTGGCTACGAGCGGATCCGTCACCGGGCGTCCGGGGATGATGTGTTGCTCTTGCAGCTGCTTCACCGATCAGGACGAGGAGGGGTGGTGTTCGCTCAGGATCCCAAGAGCCACGTGTCGCACCCGGCATCGCTCTCCTTCCGCGACGTCATCAGCCGACGTGCCCGCTGGGCCTCCAACGCGCCCATACAGCTGACCCTCGATCCTCTCTTTTTTCTATACCTATGCAGTATCTTCGCCTTGAGCCTGGTCTTCGTAACCGCCCCTCTGCTGGTCGCTGTCGGAGCAGCCAGTCTTGCGACTCTGGGAATAGCCTTCGGTCTAAAGGCGACTGCCGATCTCGCGATGGTCGCCGTGGGAGCCCGGCGCTTCCGGCGAGGTGACCTCCTGCGCTATGCCCCCGTTTGGATCTTGCTGCAGCCCTTCTACACCGTCGTGGTCGGAGTGCTCGGCGTCGTCGGTCGCTTCGAATGGAAGGGTAGGGTCTACCGCAGGGGTCGCAGTGATCGGGCCCGGGACACCGCCCCTGAATCAATCTCCGAGTCCCCGGCCTGCGACGCATCGTGAGTCCCTGGCTATCTGAAAGCAAGGCGCTGGAGGTGGCTACTCGGCTGAGCCAGGACCATCCTGAGGCACGAGTCGAGCTCGATCACCGGAATCCTCTCGAACTGCTGATTGCCACGATCCTGGCCGCCCAGTGTACAGACGAGCGCGTCAACCGCGTGACCAAGCATCTCTTCGCCAAGTATTCCAATCCCCAAGCTTATCTCGATGTCGAAGACGCTGAATTGGAGGAAGACATCAAGGAAACAGGTTTTTTCCGGCAGAAGGCCCGGAGTCTGAAGGGCGCCATGCAGATGCTGGTGGATGATTTCGACGGCGGGGTCCCACGCACCATGGATGAGCTCACACAAATGCCAGGCGTGGGGCGCAAGACGGCGAATGTCATTCTCGGAATCTACTTCGGTGTTCCCGGCATCGTGGTAGACACCCACGTGTCCCGGGTCAGTCGACTTCTCGGCCTCACTACGGAGAACAACGCGGTCAAGATCGAAGGCGCCTTGGGGGAGGTACTACCGGAAGAGGAGTGGATCGGGTTCGGCCACAGACTGATTCTGCACGGGCGTTACGTGTGCAAGGCGAAGCATCCTGACTGCGGCCGGTGCCGGCTCATGGACTTGTGCGAGTTCTATCAGAAGCAATGAATCCCTCACCGGAGTTCCCAGTGCGTTGCGGCATAGTCGGTGCGGGAGGCATTGCCGCAACACTGCACTTACCTCAAATAGCAGAGCTCGAAGGCGCAGAGATCCGTGTGATCTCCGGACGTCGGTCGTCTCGGCTAGAGCACCTCAGCCGCCAGTTTGAAGTTGGCCGCATGACCTCTTCGTATGCCGAAGTTGTTGAGGCAGACGATGTGGATGCCGTAATCGTTGCCACGCCCCACCCCCTGCACGTGGAGTGGGGAATCCGGGCCTTGGAGGCGGGCAAGCACGTCCTCATGCAGAAGCCGCTGTGCGCGGACATGAGTGAGGCCCACGCTTTCGTCGCGGTCCTGGAGGACTATCCGGACCGCGTGGCTCTCTGCCTGCCGTTCTTTCCCCCAGCTATCACGGTGGCGCAATCGCTCTGTCTGGAGGGTGCCATTGGCCGAGTCTCCGGAGGTCGATGTCGTACCAGCCACGGAGGACCGGAGATCTACTATGCGGGCGTACGCGAGGCCTTTGCCGAAGACCCCGATGACAATGCGCACCTGTGGTTCTTCGATTCCGAACAGGCGTCGGTGGGTGCGCTGTTCGACATGGGGGTCTACGCCGTGGCCAGTCTAGTGGCGATCATGGGCACGGCACGGGCTGTCAGTGCGAGGGTGACGACCTTCGACAAGCCTACTCAACTCGAAGACGTGGCGACGGTGCTTATCGAGTTCGAAGGGGGGGCATTGGCTACGGCGGAGACCAGCTGGTGCGATCCGGCTCGCACCTGGGAACTGAGCGTCCACGGAACGGCGGGCAAGCTCACCTCTCCGGGAATCGCCGGCGCGCAGCTCACCAAGTGGACTCCCACCTCGTATACCGATGAGCACGCGTCGGTGCAGACAACGGCGTTGGATTGCCCCGCGGGGACGGCGAATGCGCACTCCTATTTCCTGGAGTGCATCGCCGAGGGAAAGCAACCCGTCCTGAGCCACGCCTGGGCAGCGCGGCACGTAACGGAAATCCTGCTGGCAGGTCTCCAGTCCAGTGGAAGTGGCGAGACTGTCGCATTGACTACCCGCGCTGAACGCGATGCCAACGCTTAGAGGTCTATGGCAAGACGGCTGCCGAGCCGTGAATCCTGGTCCGGCACTCCGTCGGGGGGACGGGAGTCGCGCCGTAGGTCGAAGGTGGCCACCAATGCGACGCGCGTAGTCAACGGCGCCGCGATTCGGGCTTCGGCCAACACACGGTGGTCAGAAAGATCGTCGAATCTCGCTTGGTAGTAGACGCTCGCAACGCCGACCACTTCTTGCTCGGTCTCGTGACGCAGGCTCACGTACTGACTCCATCGATGGTGTCGCGTGTGGCGAGGATGTTGCGCTGATGCCGACAGGTCGTTGTCCTCAAGTTCCCACATGTATGCGCTCCCGTAGTACAGACCGGGCACCAAACTTATGCGGATGCCGCCGCCGAACAGCCAGCGAACATCAAGTCGCCGCTGGCGCGCGTAGTCGATTTGGGTGAAGAACTCGAGGGCAACAGTGGGCCTCAGATCGAGGGTGTGACGCAGGTGGCTCAGGGCTATGTTGGAGTAGCGTCGGCCATCCTGCCAACCGAGTTCACTCTGCAGCAGCACCAGGGTTGCATTGGAACTCCCCATGAAATCGAAGCGCCCTTCGAATCCGATCTCTCGACGCTCGACGCTGCCGGTTCGCAGGGCAGCATTCACACTCCCAGTTGCGCTAAGCCCGAGGCTCGCGGTGCGTAGCTTTTCGATATTCACCTGCCCCCGTGCTGGAACCGCCAAGACACAGAGCGTGCCCAGGACGAGCGCGACGATGTGCATCAGACCTCTCCATCTAGCATGCTGAGTAGCAGGCCGTAGCGGATTCCCCAGGTCGACACCACGATTTCAGGAACGTTGAGTTGGTCGAGAGCCGACGTGAGAATGAAGGCACCGCCCGCGATGATGTCGGCGCGTTGATCGCTCACCTGGGGGAGGGCGCGCGTTTGCTCCAGGCTCATGGACTGGAGCAAACGCGCGAGATCGCGAGCGCGATCGCGCAACAGCCGGTGGCCGTTAAGCTCTGGCGCAGAGAAGTTCTCCGTTCCAACGTCCAGGGCTCCGAGGGTGGTCACCGTGCCGGCGACACCAACTAGAGTGTCGGTTGAGCTCAAGACGAAGAGATCCTGAAGAACTTCCCGCGTCCATCTGTCCGCTTGGTGCAACTGCTCGCGAGTGGGAGGTAGCTGGGTAAAGAACCGCTCGGTGATGCGGACGGCACCGATGTCGACAGATACCGACCGTTCCACGCTTTGTTGGTTGCCCAAGGCGAGTTCGGTGGAGCCACCGCCGATGTCGAGAACTGCGTAACGCTCGGGTAGAGTCAAGCCGAAGCAAGCGCCCGAAAATGTCAACCCCGCTTCCTCATCGCCGGTGAGGATGCCCAGTTCGATGCCCGTGTGTTTCAATACCTGGGAGATGACGTGTTCTCGATTGCCCGCATCACGCAGGGCGGAGGTCCCAAATGCGCGAATGCGGTGACTGCCCAGCGCTTGCGCACGTTGGCGGTACTCGGAGAGGATTTTACAGACGCGGGAGACGGCGTCGTCATTGATATCGCCGGTGGCGTCGACGCCCTGTCCTAGTCGGGCGATGGCATGGGCGTCGTCGACGACTTCAAGGTCGCCATCATGGCGGCGCCGGGCTGTCACCATGAGTACGGTGTTGGTGCCCAGGTCGATGGCGGACACCGCCGATTCTGGGTCACCATCCTTAGGACTACTCATCCGGCGGAGGCGATTTCGCTCTTCTTGATCAGCGCCGTCAGATCGGAAGGGGTCTCGCAGCACAGGAGGGCGTTTCTATTTTCGTCCGTGTGCATGAGAGAGGCGATCTGGGCGAGGACGGGTATATATGTGCGGTAGTTCTGCTGGGGGGTCAGGAGTAGGAAAATGTAGCGAACCAACTCGTCTTTCCGGCCGTTGAAGTTGACCCCCTCCCGACAGATACCGAGAGCGCCGATGATCCCGGGAAGGTCGGGCAGAGGTGCGTGAGGAATGGCGGTCTCGCGACCAATAGAAGTGGGGCTCTTTTCCTCCCGGGATCGGGCCGCGGCCAACACAAGGTCGCGCTGTGATGAGGGGATCTGCTTCTCTTCGATGAGGATGTCGACCATTTGATCGATGGCATCCCATTTGTCCTGAGGATGTAGGTCCAGGCGAATCGTGTGTTCCCAGAAGATGTTACTGAGGCTGTAGGTCGACGGGGTTCGGGAGCGAACCATGAGGACGGAGGAATCCGTCTTGTAGGCGATCTCGTCGGGAATGGACCCGGCGAGGTACTCTTCTTGGCGCCAGTCGTTGGAGGCACCCAGCACCAGCAGGTCGCTACCTGCGGAGCGCTCGATGACGGGTTTGACAATTTCGGTGGCGGACACGACCTCGTAGGGCGCATCGATGTCGAGCAAGCGCAACTGTAGTCGCAGGTCCTCGGCGACTTGGGCCCGATATCGTTCGAGCAGGGGATCGTGCGCCCGGCAATGGGGGTCGCGGGCGACGCGCAGGACCTTCATCTCGGAGTCCCAGCTCTGTGCCAGGCGGTTCGCCACCCCGAGTCCCATCAGCGAGTGGCTGCCACCTCCTGTGGGAACGAGAATACTGCCGATTTGCTCCTTACCCTTGTTCTTGTAGATCAGAGTGTCGACATCGAGGGCTTTGGTCAGGTCGCGATTTCGGGATGACAGAACGGTGGCCTGATCGACATCACCGTACCACCCCATGAGCAACATGTCGCAATTCCAGCGACGCACCGCCTCCTGCATGGCCTCCGTTACGGAGGGGCCGTGTACGAGGTGAGGGACGGCCCCGACGTTCAGCTCGAGAGCAAGCTCGGCAGAACGGCGCAACCGTGCTTCGATATCGGGTGGGGGATTGCTGTGAGGTGTAACCACGTGGGTAAGGTGGAGCTCACCGCACGGCGATTGCGCCAGGGTTGCGGCGAGACGGACAAGGGAACCCTCTGACGCCGGGTTTTGTAGGGCGACGAGGATTCGAACTGCGGACTTCGGCATGTGTTGGCCGTGCACGCGACGGGTTCCACCGTCGCGTCGCTTCTCAGTTGGGATCCGGGGACCGCTCCACCTGCTCGGGGAAGGCGGAAGCGACACATCAAGATAGCATGTCCCTCACCTGCGCCGCCACAAAAAACACACAGCCAAACGGCCGTAAACGACGCTGGGGCCTTTTGTTTGCAGACCATGCCACGGTATGGTACTTTTTTCGGAGTGGGGAGTTGTGGGCGGTATTGGGATCCGTTCGGAGAGCTCAAATCGGACAACCAGGGTGTGGCCCATGGCCGTTATCACCGTTTCACGACAGCTGGGTAGCGGGGGTGATCAGATCGCGGAGCGGATTGCCCAGGTGCTCGGCTACGAGCTGGTGGACCGGCGTCTGATCGAACAGATTGGCAGCATCACCGACACCTCCACCGAGGAGGTTGAGAAATACGATGAGAAGGGCGAGGGGCGGGTCCGCTATTTTCTGAAGCGTCTACTCGTCCCGGACATGAGCCCGGGCGGTTTTCCACTCTCGTCGTCGGCTTACTTTCCCGAGTTCGGCGTCGAGTTTCCGTACGTCGTGGAACGTTCCGGGTCCAAGGCCGCCACCTACCTGGATCGCGGTGCCTACCAGCTGCTCATCACGACCCTTCTGCAAGACTACGGGGATGCCGGTCGCGCCGTGATCGTGGGGCGCGCCAGTCAGGTGATTCTGGGCAGCAATCCCAACGCTCTGCACGTGAAGGTGATCGCTCCCTTCAAGCAACGGTGCCAGCGCGTGCAGGAATTCCGGGATGTCACGGAGGAGCATGCTCGAGAGCTCGTGGAACAGCACGACAAGTGGCGCAAACTCTACCTACGCAACTACCACGACGCCGATTGGGACGATCTGCTGCTCTACCACCTCACCATCAACATGGGCAAGGTCACCATGGACGAAGCGGTAGAGCTCATCGCTGGACATGTCCAGCGCCTGGGATGACCTCCGGCGCTTAGGTACACATACAGGCAAGGCCTCTATGTGCAAGCTCCTGCGCGAGTGTCGCACCTTCGTTTCATTCTTATCCTGCTTGACGTCGTCACTTGGGCAGTGCCTGTCGACCGCTGCTTCGGAAGGTCCGAGCCCAGGCGGCTTGCCCTGTCGCTGAAGGCGTTGAAGGCCGGCGGCAAAACGGGCATCAGACGGATCCCTGCCCTGAGTCTGTTCGGCCGCGTTGATCAGACGAGCTGCCCGAAATGTGGGTCCGATGTCCGTTGACATACCGATGCTGGGAAGGCCACAATTTGCTTCGGATTGACCCGCCGAGACGAGCAGAAAAGCGACGAAGCTTCACAACGCGCCCGTATTGCTGGGCGACTGCTATAAGGAGAGTGGTATGGGAAAACTTAGAGTTGGACTGATTGGTGGCGGCGGTCCCGGAAATTTCTTCGGTCACGTGCACAAGCGGGCTATCGCTATGGACAACAGCAGAGAGTTGGTCGCCGGCGCCCTGCGTAGTGATCCTAAGGAGGCACTGGCTGCAGCCGTGGACTACGAAGTGACGGGATACGAGGACTTCCAGTCCCTTTTGGAGGCGGCACAAAATGGAAGAGAAGAGCTCGACTACGTCACCATCGTAACTCCAAATCATGCTCACTACGCGCCGGCAAAGGCCTTCCTTGAAGCCGGCGTGCCGGTGATGTGCGAGAAACCCATCACCATGACGGTGGAGGAAGCTGAGGATCTACAGGCCATCGTCGACGGCAACAACACGCCGTTTGTCCTCGCTCACACCTATACCGGTCATCCGATGATGATGCTCGCCAAGGAGATGGTGCGCCAGGGCAAGGTGGGTGATGTGCGCAAGGTCGAGGCCTGGTACAATCAGGGTTGGCTGGCGACGGCACTGGAGCAGGAGGGCATTCAGCAGGCGGAATGGAGAACGGATCCTGCGAAGACGGGCATCTCGAATTGCGGCGGTGATATTGGCACGCATGCCCTTATCGCCGCGACTTGGGTCAGCGGTCACGCTGTGAAGCGCGTATCGGCTCGCCTGAATTCTTTCGTAACAGGGCGAGAACTGGACGACGACTTTAATGTCGTCGCCGAGTTGGACAACGGAGGGACCGCACTCATTACGGCGACGCAGATCGCCATTGGCTACAAGAACGACAACGGATTCCGCATCTACGGTAGCGAAGGCTCACTCGAATGGCACCAGGAGCGGGCCGAGAGTTTACTCGTGCGCACCCGAGAGGTGGATGAGACGTACTGGATCGGTGGCGGTTATTCCTATTTCCCCGAGAGCATCGGACCTTATCTGAGGATCCCCCCTGGACACAATGAGGACTTTTGGGGAGCTCTGGCTAATCTCCACGTGACCTTGGAGAACACGATCCGCCGAAACCGCGGGGAGAAGGCTCCCCAGCCTTATGACCATCCCGGGGTCGCCGAAGGGGTGGCGGGGATGCGGTTCGTCGAGGCCGCCGTCGATAGCTCCGCGAAAGGTGGCGCATGGATCGACCTCTAACGGCGGCCAGAGGTCAAGAAGGGGTGACAAAGGCTTACTCTCAATTTCTTGTGATCATCGTTATTCTTCGAAGGTGAGTTACGCGAAGTATCTTCGGTTAGCCCACAAACGTTTCACAGTCGCTTGATGGCGGGGTTTGTCCCGCCGAACGGGTTGGCCTCCGAGCGTTCGTGATCCCCCTCTCGGCGGGCGGAACTTCCCCGCGATCGGTCTCCGCGGTCCGTGAAAGAAGGCCAAGAAAGCTGCTTGCCACTCTGAAACAATGGGTGTAGATTCCTTCCAATTGCGGTGTGGTCGTCATAGTAAATTGAAAGATCTTCAGGTCAGCCTGGGATACAGGAGGCACCATCCATGCGCTCCATTATTCTCTCCCCGCGAAGTCTCGCCGTCACCGCCGCTTTGGTTGGCTTCGCCGTCGGTGCTTCTGACGCGGTAGTGAACATCCAGAACCTGGGAGCCAGTGCTCGTTCGTCGGCTTTGGGCAACGCTTTTGTGGCAGTGGCGGATAACGGGGATGCGGTGTTCGCCAATCCGGCGGGTCTGGCCACGGCCAA
>JAYZFI010000026.1:0-38332 GCA_036336855.1 Candidatus Latescibacterota bacterium | reverse complement strand
CAACCGGACGAATACTCTCGTCTCGCTCATATGCAGTGGAAACAGGCAGTTAGGCGTGACAACAAAAGAGGAGACTGTCAATCCTGACAGTCTCCTCAATATGGTAGGCCTGCTTGATGTCGAATCCGCCCGTGGCGCTATCGGAGCTCATGTGCCTTCAACGTCCGAACCATAGGGACTACTCCGTCCTCGAAGTCAGTGTTCTTAGCGCTCTGGGAGTCTACTTCCTTGCCTTTGAGCCCGACCGGCCTCGGGATCTCTACCCTAAGGAGATGGCGTAGATAGAAGTCAGCGTACCGCCCAGGATGGCCGCTTCGTCCTCGGGGGCGAAGCCCACCTCGCAGATCCCCTCCACTCCGGCCTTGGCCATTCCGCTAGGTGCGTTGCTGCCAAAAGCGATTCGGTCTGCACCAACATGCCCCTCTTCCACAATCTGCTTGATCGTAATCGGCTCCGCGGCGGCAATTAGCGTCGTACCCAAGATGATGTTGGGGTGTGCCGTGGCGGCGTCTACGGCCAGTCTGGTCCATTCGCGGTAGCCCATGTGATCCATGATGATCGTCACTGTCGGGTGTCGTCCCGCCAGGGCAGCGATGTAGGTCGGTGTGCAGCCGGCCCGCTCCGAACCGGAGTGTATGGTAGCGGGAATTCCGCGCTCAGCTGCCGCCTCCATCACCGGGTCAACACAGGTCGAATCGACCCGGTAGCCGTGAAGGGCAGCCATGAGCTTTACCGTCCGGGCCCCATGATCAACGCAGCGGCACAGATCGTCGACGGCGACAGCCCCCATGGTGGGGTTGACCAAGCAGCCGGGCAGCAACCGATCTTCACCCCGGCAGGCCTCCAGGGTTAGGCGGTTTATTGCCCGGGGATCAGGCGGCACACCACCCGGAAAGACCACCGAGAAGTCGATTCCGGCTCCTTCCATCGTCGCTAGCACTCCCTCGAGACCATAAAGTGCACCGTTGAACTCATCAGGTATATACGCCTCGAAGTCGCCCGTCAGCATGACTCCCTGTCTCCAGCCTGATCACCACACTGTTCCTCGGGCTCGAAGTCCAAGGCAGCAGAGTTAATGCAGTAGCGCCGCCCCGTAGGGGCCGGGCCATCGAGGAATACGTGACCCAGATGGCCGCCGCAGCGCCGGCACAGCACCTCGGTGCGCACCATACCGTGACTCGTGTCGTGCTCTTCGTCGACCGCGTTTTCGGTGGCTTGAGTGAAGCTCGGCCAGCCCGAACCGGAGTCGAATTTGGTCTCTGAAGAAAACAGTTCGGTTCCGCAGCCGGCACAGAGATAAGCACCCAACTTCTTGTGATCATTGTAGCGACCGCTGAAGGGGCGCTCCGTCGCCTTCTGCCGCAGGATGGCGAACTGGTCAACGGTGAGTTGCCCAAGCCACTCTTCTTCGCTTTTGTCGATTCCGTCCTCGGCCATCTCTCGCTCTTTCTTTGGGTGGGACTCGCAATTCTCAGCTACTGCCGCGGACCCGTCAAAGGAGAGCGCCTTGTCCACCTCGTCTGCGTCATCCGTTGTCGTCCTCTACCGCGGCGGTCGATTGCCATCCTGGCACCGTCTGACCGATTCACAACGCAACGCCTATCAGCGCAAACACGTGCTCCTGATGCTATCGGTCGCCAAGCGGCATGGCCTGCTGCGCTTGGACGGCTTCCGGCTGTTGGCTCCCTGTGGAAGCTGCGAACGCTTCTGGGTAATGGAGTTCCCAGCTCTTGAGGCCGCCGAGGCCTGGATGGCCGCCGAGGTCGCCCCTCCCTACGGTAGCTACGGTCACTACGAGTACCTACTCGCCCGTCGACTGTGCCCACCGGCCCTCTCCTGGATGCCGCAGAAATCTCCTGTGGCCGCGGCTCAGGGAGATCCGCACGTGGTGCCCGACCTCCGTGCAGATTCCGCTTCGATCGTCGTCCTCGGTTTCGGGGGCTGGGAGCCGGATTCGGCGGACGTCGCGTCGAAGCAGCGAGGCGACGACCCAAGGTGGCGACGCCTGCGCCAGTTCGCGGATTCGGGAGAGATGATTCACGGCGAGCTCTTTCAGCTCATTGGTCGCCAAGCGGACTGGTCCGTCCTCTGGCTCTGCGAGTTCACAGAACTGAGCCAGGCAGAAAGATGGATCGAGGCCGACTGCGAGCCCCCTTGGGGAGCCTACTCTCGCCGCCGCTATGAGCTTGCCCGCCGCTGGGCCCCCGCCTACTTCAATGCCTGGCTGTCGTCAGCAGCGAAAAACTCGTCCTCCCATTAAACTATCTCCTGTCCTGCTTCGTGAAGACAGTGAGTCAAGGATCGGTATCCTAGAATGATCTCACAGAAGCGCGATCGCGAGGCCTTCCACGAGCTGTAGGACAGGCCCTTTTCAGCGTTCGTCGGCCACCTCGTCGGCAACGAGCCCAATGGCGTGGAGATCCGCCAGGGACTGCTCTGGGTCTTTGTTTCGATCTCGAAGGGCGCAGTCCGGATCTGACCTACATCCCTTCCTCCCCGGAGTGGCGCACATGGATAGATCGCCGTCATACCGCGGTGTTGGCCGGGTCACAATAACGATTCACGCCAGGAACTTCGTTCATTCCATGCCAGACGCCGCGGAACAGCGTCTGCCGCTTGGGTGACATGGCATCGATCACCTCGTCAGTGGGCCTGCCCTTTCCCCATTTGGCGTTTACCGTGTTATAGCACGTAAACAGACTCAGCCGTGGCCAATGCGTGTTCGTCCACCTCGTGCCTGAATGGCACAGGGCTTCGGTGAAGATCAGCGCCGAACCGGCCGGACAGACGTAGCTCTCCCAGAGCTCGCTGTCGCGGCCGCTGAGCGACTCTGGACGTGGGAAGGCCGCTTTGTGGCTGCCGGAGAGCAATAGCGTTCCGCCGTCGCCCTCGCGAACTTCGTTGAGCTCCCACAGGACACGGGTAAGCCCAGAGTGCACTCGTCCCGGTAGCATCTGATAAATGTGGGAGTTGCCTTCGAAGTTGAAGTAGCCACCGCCACCGTGGGGACTGTAGTTGTCGTGGCCCGCTTCGCGATAGCTGGTGTAGGTGTGATCGTAACGGAACCCGTAACAGTCTTCGGTGGCCAGCGCCTGGTGGGAGAGGATCTCGTTGAGAACGCCCACCACAGCGGGATGGTCGAGCAGTGCCTGCGAGGGCCCGCCGTGGTTGTCGCGCTGCTCAGCGGGTAGCGATTCGCGATCATTGAGAAACTTCATCTGGTGAACACGGATCGGCTTGAGATCCTGCTCGCTGAGGAGCCCGGGAAGACAGATCCAGCCCTTCAAATCGAAGGCGTACTTCTGCTCTTCGGTCATGGGGATCACCGGGAGACCGTCTCCATTGGTGGTCGGCAGGTGCTCAGTCATGACTGGCTCCGCTTGGGTGAAAACTGGCAACGACATGGCACCGAAACCAAGGGGGAACCGGTTCCGGCTGCATCAGTCTGCTCACATGCCCAGATTGCTTGCCATGCTCCCGTCAACCGCGAAATTGCTCGTCGATCCCGACGGGCCATCGCCAACCTTTGCTGCGTAAACAACCACCATGCGAAGCTCTGGCTACGCTTCGTGGAAGTAGACCCTCTTCGCCGTGTCGCCGAGCACCATCTCCCGCTCCTCTGAGCTGAGGTGCTCCATGTGCAGCTGTGCCAGGCGCAGCATCTGTGGGTAATTGAGGTGGTGCAACATGCCTGGCTGATCCGTGCCCCACATTAGCCGATCAACCCCGACCCGATCTATCCCCTCGGCAAGCCAGACGGCTACCGTGGGGTATGGAAAGTCTTCGACACCGCCCTGCTCCTGGACCAAGGCGGGCAAGCTTGCGGTGTCAAACCAAACCTGGCCAGTGTCTACCAGCGACAGTTGGTCCTCCCAGCGACGGCGCAGCTCGGGCTCGGAATCGAAGCGCGGATGGGGAAAGCAGAGATGAGCTAGCACGACCCTTAGATCGGGGTTTGCGGCAATGAGAGCGCGTACCGCATCTGTCTGGTACGCCGGCTTGGTCGTAGGCCCTAGGTCCAGAGTGAGAGTCATCCCCCTGCGGGCCAGCTCTGACCATAGCCACTGGACCTCGGGATCGTCCAACCGGGCGCCGGGGTGTAGGCCGGAGAGCCCGTTGCCCACGGAGAACTCGATCTTGCCAATGGCATAGCGACCGCTGTCCACTTTCTCTTCGAAATACTCGCGAAACCCCTTGCGCCACGGATCGCACCAGAGGGCTCCCACCAGACGGTCGGGGTAGGCGGCAACGGCATCGCCCACGTAGTCGTCGCACTCTCCGTAGTAGGTCCCCTGCAGCAGCACGGCGCGCCGCACCCCGGCCCAATGCAGGTTCGCCAGCATCGCCTCTAGTGGGAAGGTAGTCTCCCTTCCGTGCGGAGGCATGAGCTGGAGCACCCGTTCCTTCCCAATTTTGATCCGACCGTATCCGGCGCTGCGAGTGAGACCACCCGCAACCTCGCCGTGAACCTCGGGAAAGATGTGGCTGTGGGCGTCGATGATCACACCAGGACCTCGTAAGCCTCGCAGCGACTGCGCGCCTGTTTGCCGGTAACCAGCCCCCGATGCTCCTCGGGCATGCGCTCGAAGGTTTCCGGCCATATGGGCTGATGGCCGCCCTCGACCCAGTTGTTGAACCAGGGCGGATAATAGGCGGCGTTAAGGCCCACACGGATCTCGGAACCACGGTTGGCTCGAGCCATATGCGCCGTGCCTGAATGCCACATGACCAGGCTTCCGGCCGGCGCCGCGGCGACGGTTAGCTCAGGCCCATCCAGGTCAATGCCGGCCGGTGGCGACTGCCAGCGCATGCGGTGGCTACCAGCGATCACTCCGGTGGCCCCGTTTTCCTCGGTAAAGTCGGTAAGAGCCCAGATGCTGTTGATCATCCAGGGAACGTCCGGCACCCGCTCAAAGTGCTGCGCGGAATCGATATGCAGCGACTGGTGGGGCGCGCCCGGCCAAGTGGGCTTCGAGCAAGCCTCCACCACGCGGGCCCGAGGGCCGAGAAAGTGGCGCGCTATTGCCACAGGGGTCTCGTGAAAAACCAGGCTCCAGACGCGATCGTCTAGGTTGATCATGCCGAACAGCGTCTGATAGTGGCCGTCGCCGTGCCAAAGCTCGCGGTAGCGGGAATCGGCGTGCAGCTGCAGGCAACGCTGTGCCAGCGCCCCTGCGAGCTCGGTGCTGATTAGGCCCTTGAGCACGCAGTAACCCTGGTTGTCGATCTGCCTCACCGCATCGCCGACATCCGGCAGTGCCTCGTCGTCAGAATCGCTCACAACTTCGGAATCACCTCTTCGGCCAGTTTCTCCATGGAAGCCACCCACCGCTCCTTGTCGTCCCAATCGTGGGCGATCATCAAGAGAGTGTCGAAGCCTCCCGTCTCCTCCTTGAGCGCGGCGAGCTGCTCGGTGACCGACGCCGCATCGCCGATGATGCAGAGCTCTTCCAGACAGTAGTCGGGCGTCACCGCCTCGTCAGGCATCTCGGGATCGCGCTTCATTAGCGGTAACTGTCCCAGCGAGCCAAGGACGTGTACGAGATAGGCAAAGGATTCCCGCATAGTGCCCGAGGCGCAATGATCCTCGGCTTCGGCCTGCGATTCGCCCACGTATACGCTGCGTGAGACTCGCCACAGGCCGCGATCTTGCTCCCTGCCGCCGGCCTCCGCGCCTTCGCTGTAGGTGACCCAGTGTTCGGCCACCGTCGAGGTGGGTACAAGGTTCGTACTCATCGGCATGTAGCCGCGTTCACCCGCCATGCGCGCCGCAAGCGAGGTGCCCTTTATGGCGCTCATCCCGATCGGCGGATGGGGCTTCTGGTAGGGCTTGAGCAGTTCGCCGATGCCATGCTCCGGCACCGGATCGGTGATCTTCACATTCCAGAACTCATTAGACAGGTCAAAGGGTGCCTCCACCTCCCACAGCCTGAGGATGAGATCGATGCCAGCGACTGTCATCAGGCCTTGCGTCTTGGGATCGGGCAGATCAAAGAGCTCTAAATCCGTGGGCACGCCGCTTTGACCAAAGCCGCAGTTGATGCGGCCGCGGGAGAGGTGGTCGAGGAAGGCGAGTCGAACGGCGATATTGACGGGATGGTGATGAGGAACAATTGAGACGCCCGTTCCCAAGCGGATCCGCCGGGTCTTGGGGAGCAAGTGGGCGATGAACAAATCATTGGAAGGAATCGGCTCCCACGCGACGGTATGATGCTGGCCGATCCAAGCCTCGGCGAAGCCCAGCCGATCGGCGATGAGGACGGCCTCGACATCTTCGTCGAAGCATCGCGTGCGGTCCTTCTTTGGCGGGTGAAGGGGCATCATGAACATCCCCAGATTCATTCCCGAATCTCCTTCGTGAGACATCGTGCACGGCGGCACCCGAAGGGTACACCGAGCGCTCCCGCCGTGACAAGAGGAGTCGTTGCGCCTACCATTCCGGTTTCTATCCCATGGAGCCCGGCAAGTGACCGACGATCTTAAGGTCGTCCTCATATCCGGCTCCTTCGAGTACGACTCGGAGGAGTCCCTCGTCATCCTGCGCGACTACCTGCACGAAAACGTGCCGGCCCGAGTCGATGGCTCCTTCCGCTGCCAGCTCGTCATCTTCCGGCACGAGGAGGACACCGTGTCGCTGCGTCCCGTCGACGATGCAGACGTTGTCGTGCTCTTCACCCGGCGCTTGCTCACCGCGGGTATCGAGCTCGACCGCTTCCGCCGGTACTGCGAGTCGGGACGCCCTCTGGTGGGGCTGCGCACGGCAAGTCACGGCTTCCAGAACTGGCTTGCCCTCGATCGGGATGTGCTGGGAGGCAACTACGACGGACACTACGGCCCCGGAGAGACAACGCTTGTGGAGATCGCCGACGGGGCGGAAGTTCACCCCGTGCTGATGGGCGTCCAGCCTTTCGAAGCTTACGGATCTCTCTACAAGAACACACCGATCGCCGAGGATGCCCGGCTGCTGCTGCGCGGGTACACGGAGCAGCACACCGAGCCTGTGGCCTGGACCTGCGAGCGTCGGAGCCGAGTTGCCTACACCTCCCTGGGTCACCAGAAGGACTTTTGGGAACTGGATTTCCTCCAGCTGGTGGAAAACAGCGTGCTGTGGGCGGCGGGTCGAACCTAGTCGCTCAGGCGAGTACGGCTCGATAAATGTGCACGGCGTCGTCTTCGGTCACCTCGACGGGGTTTGGCTCCAGCAGGCGGCGTACTTGGATTCCGATCTCCACCATGCGGGGCAGATCTGCCTCGGTGAGCCCTGCGTCAGCGAGCGTGGCATAGGGAGTGAAGCTCCGACGCAAGTCCTCGATCCATCCGGCGACAGCTCGTACCCCTTGCTCCCTGCTGCTGCCGGCGATGTCCAGGCCGGCGACGCCGGCGGCGAAGTAGTACTTGTCCGCCACGGCCGGAGCATTGTGCTCCATGACTCCCGGTAGCACCAGAGCCACCGCAGTGCCGTGGGGAACGGGATTACCCTTCTCGAAAGAGACCTTCTCGATACCGTAGCCGAGAGCGTGAGCCGCGCCGGTGTTGATCGGCGACAGCAACAGACCGGCCAGCAGGCTGCAGCGGCACATCTGGTAACGTGCTTCGGCATCGGCGGCCCCTGACTCGATAGCCCGGATCATGTGCGGCATTCCCGCCCGGAGGGACTCGCGGGCCACGGCGTCACCGATCTCGTTACTCTTGGTGGAGGCTGTGCACTCCAAAGCGTGGCCGAGGGCATCGAGGCCGGTCGTCGCCGTCAATCCCGCCGGCATGTTCGCGGAGAGGGCAGGATCGACGATGGCAATGCGGGGTTGAATGTGATCGCTGTACACAGCCTGCTTGCCGCCCTCAGCGACAATGACGGAGACCTGGCTGACCTCAGCTCCTGTGCCCGCGGTTGTCGGCAGGCAGATCAGCGGCCAACGGGCAACTTGTGGAAACTGGTCGAAGCCGAAGTAATCGATCGCCGAGCCCCCGCAGGTCGCCACCGCGAGACCGACCTTGCAGGTATCCATGGTGCTGCCCCCGCCGACGGCGATCACGGCGTCGGCTTCACTGGCAGCAACGAAGGCAGCGAGGGCATCAACGCTGGCCACTGTAGGATTCGGCACGATGTCGGCGAATACCCCCGTCACCGTCACCCCTGCCTCCACCAAGGCCGCCTCCACCGGGGCGGCAACCTCGGCGATCGCCCGCTCCCTTACCAACAGGACAGAGTGCACCCCGAGCTGCTCGCATTCGGACCCCAGGCTCGCCAGTGCCCCATGGCCAAACAGTACTCGGCGGCGGTCAAGGTTGAACATCGACCGCAGGACCTGTTTACGCTCGTCGCTGGAGAAGAACTCGGTGTCGGCGAGAAGCTCTTCGTTGACCTGCAAAGAAGACGGACTGCTCATGGACCTATGACCTTTTCTGTGACTACCCTATTCAACGAGTCTACGTTTCCGGACAACATCTCTCAATCGAGGCACTGTATCGAGGCACTGTACTGTGATTTACGAGCTCCGCACTTACATCAGCCCACCCGCGCGCTTACCCGACATCGTCGAGCGCTTCCGCTCCCGAACCATGGAGATCTTCGCCCGGCACGGCTTCGACGTCGTCGGCTTCTGGACTGTCAACGACGCGGACAACGAGCTCGTCTACCTGCTGCGTTGGGACAGCCCCGAGGCCAGCTCTTGTGCCTGGGAAGCCTTTCGCGCCGATCCGGAGTGGATCGAAACGCGGAAAGTGACTGAGGCCAACGGGCCCATCGTGGAACAGATCATCGAGAAGACGCTATTCTCCACCGACTTCTCACCCATCTGAAATTGACGCTCTATGGCCACTAGCCGTACGTACACCTCTGAAGGAGGCACGCCCATGACCGCGACTGGCAATCTCGCCCGCGCCTATGAGAGCGATGGGTACATCACCCACCTCGACATCTTCTCCAAGTCAGAGATCGACAAGTTTCGCGCCCGTTTCAACGAGGTCGAAGAACGGGAAGGCAGAGAGCAATGTCAGATCGGGCTTCAGGGACGCCACTTTGATCTGCGGTTTCTCTGGGAGATGGCGACGGATCCGCGCGTCGTCGATGTCGTGAGCGAGTGCATGGGCGAAAACATCATGCTGCTCTCGACCCACGTGTTTTGCAAGTATCCGGAAAACGACGCCAAGAAATTCGTCGCCTGGCATCAGGACATTACCTATTGGGGACTGGAACCCCCAGAGGCGCACACCGCCTGGATCGCCATCGACGACGTCGCCATCGAGAACGGCTGCATGCAGGTGATCCCCGGCTCGCATCGGCACGGCATCGTCGAGCACGGAAAGTCAGACCGCGAGGGCAATCTGCTCAGCATCAACCAAGAGATTCCCGACGAGCTCGTGGACAAAAGTGATGTCGTCAACATCGAGCTGGGCGCCGGCCAGGCCTCGGTCCACCACGGCCAGCTCTTTCATGCCAGTCATCCAAACCGTTCGCAGCGCCGACGCGCCGGCCTGACCGTGCGCTTCATCCCGCCTCAGGCACGCCAGATCGAGGCCAACTCTATCGGCTCGCAGTGGAAGCCCGTGTTGCTGCGCGGATCCGACAATTATCACCACTACCCCGACACCTCCGTGCCTTTCGCGCCGCCCGAGCGCAACTAATACAAGCTCCAAGAGGAAACTCACTGACATGGCCAAGTACGATCGCATGACCGTCCTCAACGCCATCTGCAACATCGGCATGGTACCGGTCTTCTACAACAAGGATCCGCAAGTTGCTATCGACGTGATAAAGGCTTGCGCCGATGGCGGCGCCCGCTGCGTCGAGTTCACCAATCGGGGCGATCTCGCCTGGAAAGTCTTCGTTGAGGCCATGGAGACCATCATCGCCGACGACCTCGACATCATTCTCGGTGTCGGCTCCATCGTCGACGCGCCGACGGCCGGCATGTACATCTCTAGCGGCGCCAACTTTGTCGTCGGCCCTTTGCTCAATCCCGAGGTAGCCAGAGTCTGCAACCGCCGTAAGGTCGCCTACTCCCCCGGGTGCGGCTCCCTCAGCGAGATCGCCCAAGCTGAGGAACTCGGCAGTGAGATCGTCAAGGTCTTCCCTGGTAAGGAGGTGGGCGGACCTGCTTTCGTGAAGTCGGTGCTAGGGCCGTGCCCGTGGACCCGGATCATGCCCACGGGAGGCGTCGACGCCACTCGGGAATCTCTGGAGGCTTGGTTCACCGCTGGAGTGGCGTGCGTGGGCATCGGCTCCAACCTGGTGACCAAGGACATCGTCGCCAACAAGGACTACGCCACCCTGACCAAGAATGTGAAGCAGGTGGTGGGCTGGATCGAGGACCTCCGCAGCTGATTCGCGGGTGGCGTGAGTGATGTTCCTCACCTGCTCTGTTCATGCACTTTCTTCGTCGCCGCCACCACGGTGACGATTATCGCACGCATCTTCGGACGGGAATTGATTTCTTACCGGATTCGCACAAGCGGTAGAAAGTTCCGCTGCCCATGGCTCTCAGAGATGTATCTCCCGAGAGAATCACATCCCTCGGGTTGTGGCACAGCAATTGTTAAAGAAAGGGCGAGAAGAGTAGCCTGAACTCACAGAAGAATACCCCGATGGAAGTTCTTCCATACGTAGATATGGAACTTCGACATTCAGAAAGACGGTATTCGGGTGGGTTGGCTGCTCTTTCTTATAGGTAGTGCTTCCTAACCGGACAGCGGCTCGCAGGTCTCCCCTGCATCACATGGCCGCCCGGTGCATGCACCGCACGAAAAAGGGGCTCGCGCTTCAGCACGCGACCCCCTTTTTCGTGTAGCCTGTCTTTCTCTCCTAATACTTGTAGTGTTCGGGCTTGTACGGCCCTCCCACGGGAATGCCGAGATATCGGGCCTGCTTCTTGCCCAGTCGCTCTAGACGGATGCTCAGCTTCTTCAGATGCAGTTTCGCTACCTCTTCGTCGAGCTTCTTGGGTAGGCGGTAAACGCCGATCTCGAAATCCTTCTGCCATAGCTCCATCTGCGCCAACACCTGGTTGCAGAAGGACATGGACATCACAAACGACGGATGGCCGGTGGCGCAGCCCAAGTTGACCAGGCGTCCCTCGGCGAGCAGGATGATCGAGTGCCCGTCGGGGAAGGTGTACTCCTCGACCTGGGGCTTGATCTCCTGCTTCGTGATCCCCTTGTAGGCCTCGAGGGCGGCAACCTGAATCTCTACGTCGAAGTGGCCAATGTTGCAAACAATGGCGCCATCCTTCATGCGCGCCATGTGGTCGATGGTGATCACGTCGGCGCATCCAGTGGTGGTGATGAAGATGTCCGCCTCCCTCACCGCCCGGTTCATCGGCATGACCTCGATGCCCTCCATCGCCGCCTGCAGGGCGCAGATCGGATCCACCTCGGTGACGATCACTCGAGAGCCCTGGCCACGCATTGACTGCACGCACCCCTTGCCGACGTCCCCGTAGCCGGCGACCACGACCACCTTGCCGGCGGTCATGATGTCGGTGGCTCGCTTGATGCCGTCGAGCAGCGACTCCCGGCAACCGTAAAGATTGTCGAACTTCGACTTGGTCACCGAGTCGTTGACATTGATGGCGGGGATCTTCAGCGTCCCCTCTTCCATGCGGCGGTAGAGGTTGTGCACGCCGGTAGTGGTCTCCTCGGATGTGCCGCGAATTTGAGGGAGAAAGTCCGGCCTCTCATCGTGGACCCAGTTGGTAAGATCGCCACCGTCGTCGAGGATCAGATTGGGACCCTTGCCGTCAGGCCAGTTCAGAGTCTGATCCGTACACCACCAGTACTCCTGCTCCGTCTCCCCCTTCCACGCGAACACCGGAGTGCCCGCCTTGGCGATGGCGGCGGCGGCGTGGTCCTGGGTGGAGAAGATGTTGCAGGAGGCCCAGCGGACTTGTGCGCCCAGCACCTGCAGGGACTCGATGAGCACTGCAGTCTGAATGGTCATGTGTAACGAACCGGCGATGCGGGCCCCCTTCAGGGGTTTCTTGGCACCATACTGCTCGCGCAGCGCCATGAGTCCCGGCATCTCTTTCTCCGCGAGACGGATCTCCTTGCGACCCCACTCCGCCAGGCCGACGTCGGCTATTTTGTGGTCCGGCTTGCCCCCGTTTCGGCTCGGCTTGGCTTTGCCTTTCGCGGGCTTGCGGGTGACGGTCTTTCCCATGGTTTTCTGCCTCTGAATGTGATAAGTCTGAGGGTGTCATTTTCTTCGGTCCCACTGTGGGGGATCACGATTTCGGCGTGGGTGATCCCGAAGCCTGTCTTGCACAGCCAGCGGCGCATCTCCGTGGGCCGAAACCCGAGCCAGAGATCGCCGAGCTCTCCCCGCATAATTTCGCTCTCGTGCTGGTCGAGGTCGACGATGGCGATCTCTCCCCCCGGGCGCAGGGCGCGGTAGGCTTCGGATAGGGCGGAGGCCGGATCGGAGACATGATGCAGGACCATGCAGGCTACTACCGATTCAGCCTCGCCGTCGGCCACCGGCAGGTGCTCGAGGTCGCCGAGGCGAAAGTCACAACGCGCGGCACCGGTGCCCGCCGTCTTGCACGCCAGATCCAGCATGCTGGAAGAGGAGTCGATGGCGATGACTTGGTCGGCACGTTCGAGCAAACCTGGCACCATAAGTCCCGAGCCCGTCCCTAGATCGACCACGGTGTCGCTCCTCTCGGGCAGCAGACCGAGGGCGACTTCGCGATAAAAGGTCCCGTCGATATCGCCGGGAACGACAGCGTGCGGGGCAGTGACACTGTCGAAGAACGAGCGCGTCTGGCGGCGGCGGCTCTCGAGGGCTGCTTCCAAACCCTGGATGTCTTCTTCGAAGTGGGGTATCTCGCGCTCGTGCTGGCCGAGCAGCTCCAGCGTGTGCGTAACCAAGTCGGAGTCGGAATCGAGGCTGCTCTGGTAGTAGATCCAAGTGCCTTCCCGCCGGCGGGAAGCCAGCTCGGCGTCGGCGAGGATCCGTAGATGGCGGGAGATGCGGCTCTGCCCCATACGCATAATTGAGAGGATCTCATTCACGTTGAGAGGCCCGTGAGCTAGCAGCCGCACCAGCCGAAGACGGGTCTCGTCGGACAAGGCCTTGTGGATGTGGAGCGGATTCGCCATCTCACAGTTGAGTCAGAGACTCGAAGAAGATAGCCGCAATTCCGGCGAAAGTCAAATATCAATATTTATTGATATAGTGCTCGATGGCGAGGTTTTCCCGTTCAATTCTGCTGAAAGAACTCGATGCTCTCCCCGCTGGGGCCGCAGAAAAAGGCGATGGTCACATTCAGCGCCCCGAGATCCAGCGTCTTGGGCTCTATCGTCACTTCGTAACCGGCCGCGCGCACGATTTCGATCGCTGCTTCGGTGTCGTCGGTGGCGATGGCGAAGTGTGTGAGTGGATCGTTCGCCGACTCATCCCCCGGACTGGGTGTGTCCTCCTTGGGCTCGAACAACTCCATGTGACTACCGTCGCCCATATCGAGCAGGGCGATCTTCCTATCTGTGCCAAACTCGGCGGCCACCGTCATACCCAACACGTCGCGATAGAGCTTCATCGATTCCTCCCAGTCCCGGGCCTGCACGGCGAGGTGATGACAGCCTCCTCCAGCGATGACTCCGTTCTTCGTTCCCAGCGGCATCCGTGTTCTCCTCTTTCGTTTCCGTTGCGCATGCGTGGTTGCGGGGCAGCAGCCCGCTAATCGACCTCACGGGGCAGCTCCAGGCTAAACTTCTCCGCCACGTTCAACAATCGATCCCACGTTCCTGGCGGCATAGGAATGCCCTTGGCACTGCGATCGGCTAGAGTGCGCTTCTCCAGCTCTCCGGGAACGAGGACCTCATCCACCCCCGGGCGCGTGGGCAGGGATTTCTCAGCACGCACGAGATCGTCCACTTCTTGCCTGAACTCGTCGAGATCGTCGAACATGGACACGTCGATGGCAGCGACGACGCTGTTCTGGGCGCCGCGCTTGGCTTTGCCCTCCTTGTCCTTCAGGAGATGCGGGGACAGCAGCGGATTGCCCGCCATCAAGCCGGTGAAGCACTCGAACATGAGCGCCAGACCGTAGCCCTTGTAGCCTCCCGCCGGCTGCAAAATCCGACCGGCGGCGGGGTCGGTCGTGGGCTCGCCGTGCTCGTCTAGGGCCCAGGTGTCGGGAATCGACTCCCCCTTGTCCATCGCCACGGTGAGCTTGCCGAATGCCGCCACCGAAGTGGCCATGTCGAAGATGAGGGGGCCGTGCTCGCCGCCGGGCACACCGAAGCCAATGGGACTGTTGTGGGTACCCGCTGCTTTGGCACCCGGGGGCGCCATGTTAGGGGGATTGGTGACGATGCAGATCCCCGCCAAGCCCATCAGCGCCAGACGCTCCACGTAGTAGCCCATGGCACCCTGGTGCGTGGTGTTCCGAATCAACGCCCAACCGACGCCGGTGGCCCGTGCCTTCTCGGCCACTTGGGCCACGGCGAAGTTGGTCACCACCGGACCCATGGCGTGGTCACCCTCGATAAATATGGCGCTGGCGCGCTCGGCGAGTATGCGGATCTCAGGTCGCGCGTTCATCGAGCCCTTCTCCAAGGCACTGACGTACGCATCGATGCGCGAAATGCCGTGGGAATCCACCCCTCGCAGATTCGCCCACACCAGCACCTCCGCCTCAGTCGCCGCGTCCTCCGCCGGCATGCCGGCGGAGGTGAAGGCCTCGGTGGCGAAGCGCTGCAGATCCTTCCCGTCCACCCGTCTCGTCACTGCAATCTCTCACCTGGAATGCGGTTCCACTCGATCCCCCCGGCGTCACCGTTATAAGCAGGGACCAGTGACTCCAGCCGGGCCATAGCCTCGCCCTTCCAAGACTCGGGCAACTCGCGGTTGGCGATGTGGGCGCGAATTGGCTCCGACAGCTCGTCCCAGGTTGGAAAGTACCAGAGGGTGATCACGGTGCGCCGCTGATTGGTCTTGTTGGCGTGGGCCGAGTGTAACAGACGCGAGTCCCCGATGACGAGATCACCCGCCTTCACCGTCACCTCGACTTCATCCTCGTGGCATTGATAGGCGGGATGGTCTGGATCCGCCATGCGTCGGAGCTCGGCAGTATGCGCGTCGGGAACGTACTCGTGCACCACATGGCGCTTACGATGGGAGCCCTTGATCAGACGCAGACAACCGTTCTCCTGGGTCGTGTCCTGCAGGTACCACATGAGAAAAGCCTGCTGCGGCTGGTCCCAGGTGTAGCTGATCTCGTCGTTCCAGCCCCACCAGTCTTGATGCCAGAACAACGGCGGGCTGTGTGGCGGCTTGCTGATGATGAACCCGGACCACCACTTCGGCTTGTCGAAGCCGAGCGCCGCCAGCGAGGCCAACGCGCCTTCGGCGCTGACGAGCTCGGCGAAGAATGGATTCTCATGAATATTGATCATGGAGCCCGTCGACTTCTGCTGCTCGAAGTGCTCCGCCGGTTGTGCGTCGAACATCTGGTCGGAAACCTCGCGCACCCGCTCCAGCAGATCGCGGTCCATCACCTGCTCGAACAGGCAGTATCCGTCACGCAGCAATTGTTCGCTCTTCTCATTGGCGAGAGCGATCGTCATCCTCGGTCTCCTTCTCGCTCGTTCGAATCGAGTGAGAAGATAGCCTATACTGCTCCCCACTCCCATCAGCCACCCTTGCACCAACGACCGTACCGCCATGCTTCGCATCGTCGACCAGGGCGGGGCGTCTACATGTCCTGGATCACCCCCTTGCCTGCCAAACGGCACCTTCATCGCCACTCAGCACGTTGGCTCCGAGCTCGGCTCCGCCGACAATCACGTCGTCGTGCTGTGGTCCAAGGACGGCTTCGCCTACCGGGGACCACAGATCAGGGTCGTCGAGAATGCCAACTCAGGAAGCACTCCTCTCCTGGTGATGACCAGCACGCGCTTCGAAACCGGCGACGTCCCCCTCACGAGCCGCAGGGGGTGCACATCGCCTTCGGCAAGCCCGGTGGTAATCGCCCTGACGCGGATCCCTGCTCGCCTGGCTCTGGTGCATGGTGGGCGGCATAACCCATGCACGCTGGATACGATTGGAGCTAGAATGACCGGTCTGTGCACGGATGCGGGAGGTCAGCCGGTAGTCACGAGGCAGAGTCAACGGTGAGGCCAGACGGCGAGACCATTCTTCAGTTCGGGGGCGGCAACTTCCTGCGCGCCTTCGTCGACGTTTTCCTGCACGATGCCAACGTCGAGGGGCAGGAGGTCGGCCTTGCTGTAGTGATAACCTCCACCGACAGCCCCCGGGCGCAGCAGATCAACGCCTCCCGCGGTGCATATCACGTCCACTGCCGCGGTCGGCTCGAAGGCGTCGAGGTCGACGAAACCCGCCGCTACGACCGCGGCCTGGCACGGGCGCTCCCGGCGGCCAGCGACTGGCCTGAGGTGCTGCGCCTGGCACGCAGCCCCGATCTGCGCCTGGTCGTCTCCAACACCACCGAGGCCGGCTTCATCCTAGATGACGCCGACGGCCATTCCGACGTCGCCCGTACCGCGCTGGGCGCCGCCGCCAGCCTGCTGCCGGGGGCGCCCCCCTCGCCGCAGTCGGCGACGCCGGCATCGTTCCCCGCCAAGCTACTCGCCGTGCTCGCCGCCCGCTACCACTCAGGCCTGCCGGCCCTAACCGTGGTGCCCTGCGAGCTCTACGAAGAGAACGGCGATCGCTTGCGCAAGCTCGTTCTCGAACAGGCCAGGCGCTGGGGGTTGAGCGGCGATCTGCTCGAGTGGATCCGCAATCAATGCCTATGGCCGAACACCCTGGTGGACCGCATCGTCTCCGGCCGGCCCAAGTCCCACCCCCTGCTTTCCGAGGACTCTCTCCTCGTGGTCGCCGAGCCCTACGCGTTCTGGGCCATCGAAAACCGCCCCGACCTCGAGCTGTTCCGGCACCAGCACCTGCGCCTGGTGGACAACGTGGCGCCGTTCTCGCTGCGCAAGGTGCGTGTGCTCAACGGAATCCACACCGCCCTTGTGTGCCGCGCCCTACCCCTGGGAATCGAGACCGTCGCCGAGGCTCTGGAGCACTCGGAAGTCGGCCCGTGGCTGCGCCAGCTGCTCGACGAGGAAATCCTGCCCGTGCTCAAAGGCCGCGTTCCCGATCTCGAGGAATTCGTCCGCAGCGGCCTGGAACGTTTCGGCAACCCCCATCTCCACCATCGGCTCGCCGACATCGCCATACACCACGAGACCAAGCTGCAGACCCGGCTGGTGCCGACGGCACGGGAATTCGAGGAACGTTTCGGGCGCAAGCCACCGCTGTTATCTCGACTGCTGTAGGTCGAGCCGACAAGGCAGGCGGTGAGTACCTTCTGCTGCCATGCAGACTCTCGTACTGGCAAAGCCCGGGCACTTCGAGCGCACCGACACCGAAGAGCCACCTAACCCCGGCCCAGATCAGGCCTTGATCCGCATCTCCCGGGTCGGCATCTGCGGTACCGACCTGCACGCCTTCGAGGGCACCCAGCCCTTCATCAATTATCCGCTGATTCTGGGCCACGAGCTCGGCGCCGAAGTCCTGGAGGTTGGCGCTGATGTCGAGCACGTCCGCGCCGGCGACCGCGTTTCCGTGGAACCCTACCTGGAGTGCGGCGAGTGCATCGTCTGCCGCGCCGGGCGCTACAACTGTTGCGTCAGCCTCCAGGTTCTCGGTGTCCACACCGACGGCGGCATGCGCGAGCGCATCACCGTGCCGGCCCGCAAGCTGCACCCCTCCGCCGAGCTATCGCTGGACCAGCTTGCCCTTGTGGAGACCATGGGTATCGGCGCCCACGCCGTGGCTCGGGCCGGTCTCTGCGCCGGCGAATCCGTACTTGTTGTCGGTGCTGGCCCCATCGGCCTGGCGACGGCCCAGTTCGCGGCGCTGGCGGGAACGCTAGTCTTCCTCATGGAGCTCAGCGATCAGCGCCGTGCCTTCGCCGCCTCTCATTTCGATCTAGCGGGGACTGCAGCTCCCGCCGACACCATGGAGCAGACGTGTGCGGCACTCTCTGAGCTCTGCGGTGGCGACCTGCCCGCGACGGTCTTCGACGCCACCGGAAGCAAGGCCGCCATGGCGGCCTCCTTCCACTACCCCGCCGCCGGAGGCCGCCTCGTCTACGTCGGCTTCCAGCTGGAGTCACTCTCTTTTTCCAACCCCGACTTCCATCGCCGAGAGCTCAGCATTCTCGCCAGCCGCAACAGCACGGGAGGTGACTTCCAGCGGATCCTCAAGCTGATGGAAGAAGGCCGCGTCGACACCTCGCCGTGGATCACCCATCGAGCCGGGTACGACCGAATTGCGGAGAAGTTTCCCGGCTGGCTCGATCCTGCCGGCGGCGTGGTCAAGGCAATGCTGGATCTCGATTGAACTCCAGACACGTCCTGCCGATCAGTCAGTTAGAGGAGAGCCGTCCGGGGGCGACGTAGCTCTTGAGTTCGCCGAGGGCGATGACCTTGCAGTTGCGCTCCACCAGCACCTGCAGGTAGCGCTCGAAGTCGCCGGGCGCGGTACTGCAGTGGGGGTGGCTGTCCGGCACGCCATGAAAGGTGAGGACCGCCACCCTGCCATCCCTAGCCTGATCTATCGCCCAGCGCAGATCCTCTTCACCCCAGTTCGGCCCCGCCGCGCCGGTGGTGGGCACAAGCAGCGCCGGATCGATTTGGAGATCGTACGCCGGTCCGCGGCCCCCGTGGCCGTACTGCTCGCGCGTGCTCACCGGCTCGCAGCCGCGGCGCGCAAACAGGTAGCCGTGATCTCTCAGGACCTCCGCACACTCGCGGCTAGTGGCGTAACCAGGGTAGCAGAAAGTGCATGGCGGCCGGATCCCCCACTTCGCGCACATATCCTCCAGTCCCCTCAGGCTCGTCTCGAGCTCGACGCGGGTCCGGGTGCTCACGTCGGCGTGCTCGATCATGTGATTGCCGATCTCGAAACCCGCGGCATCGAGCTCCTTCACCTCTGACCACTTCAGATAGTTGGTCTTGTCGCCGCAAATCCGTTCGTCGTTGGTGATGAAGAACGTGGCGCCGAAGCCGCGCTCGGCAAGTCTGGGAGCCACAAGCTCGAGGTCGGAGCGGTTGCCGTCGTCGAAGGTGAGCACTACGGTACTGTCGGGTACGGGCGGCAGGATCGGCTCCAAGGGCGTCATGGAACGTCGGCGCTCCCGGGGGCATCCTCTGCAACGTCCTCGTCGTGTCTGTCCGGAATCTCGCGGTGGCCGGCTACGCGGGCGATGAGTTCGAGGACCGCCTCCGATCCGGCGGTTCTGGCATTCATCTCAGCGTAAATCTTGCGCGCCTCGTGTAGCGCCTGCAGGGCGGCCTGGCGATCACCCATCCGCGACAGCAGGCTACCCATGTTGGTCAGCGTGTTAGCCCGTCCAATGGCGTTGCCGATGCGGATGTGGATAGCTAGGGTGCTCTGATAGGTTTCCAGCGCCTCGTCGTGCTTGCCTTGCCGAAACAGGATGTTGCCGACATTGCCGAGGACACTCGCCTCCCCGAGCGGCACACCCATCTGGCGATAGAGCTCAAGGGCGGCGTTGTACGCCTTCTTGGCATCTTCGAAGTCCTCTCGGCGGAATCGCACATTGCCGATGTTGGACAGTGCGTTAGCCCGACCCACGGGATTGCCCACTTCTTCGTGCAACGCCAGGGCGGCTCGATGGTTCTTCAGCGCACCCTCGAGATCCCCCTGGCGCATGCTGAGATTGCCGAGGTTGCCGCGGGCGTTGGCGCGGCCTATGGTGTGACCGGTGGCGTCATAGCGTTGCAGGGCCGACAGGTAGGCCGCGCGCGCCTCTTCTTCCTCGCCGTAGTGGACGTGGATGTTACCCATGGTCAGAGTCACGTCTGCCTGGCCGCGGCCGTCTCCTCCCATGCGGAACAAATCGAGAGCGCTCTCGCAGGCCTCTCGCGCCGGGCCAGGCCGGCCGAGGCGGTGGCGAACAACGCCGAGGTTCGCCAAGCACGCGGCTCGGTAGTCCCTCTTACCCAGCCGCTCCGCTTGCAAGAGGCCGAGCTCGATCACCTCCTCGGCGTGCTTGAAGTCCGAGGTGTTGATCAGCGCAGCGGAGAGATTGATGAGCGCCGGTAGCGTAGTCCGCACGTCGACGGAAGCCTCATACTTCTCGGCCGCTTTGGGGAAGTGGTAGGTCTCGTATAACTGCTCACCTTCGAGAAAGAGCTGCTCCGCCTCCTCCCCGGGGGTGTAGTCGTCGAACTTCTGGAAGCTGGTCTGGATCGCTTTTTGCACGAGCTCCTCGCCCGGGCCTTCGACGGTGGTCAACAAGCGGCCGCCCGTCTTCTCGCCGGCCATGCTGCGCACCGCGGTGTACGCCACCCAGCACAGGCCCGTGCTCAACACCAAGGGCACCTGCAACACCTTGAGGAAGTTCAGGGACTCAAGGGAGATCAAAGTCATGACGACGACAGTGACACCTGTCGAGGCCAACGACAGATTGCGCAGCAGCTTCTGAAGTCCCGGGATCTGCAGCATTCGGCTAAGATACTGTTGCCCCCGAGGACCCGCCCGACACCTATGGCTAAGGAACAGGACCTACAGCGCTCGCGGATGGTTGTACCCGACACGTAGCCCAGTCTTTTCCAGGCAGATAGAGCGCAAGAGGATTTCTCTGCCTGCGCTCAATGGCCCGGGAAAGGGGGGACAGAGGTCCATAAGCACAATGACGTCAATTCCGGCATCGTCCCACTCAAGCTGCCGTGCCCTCCACGTAGGCATCCATGTCGTAGGGGTGACGAGCGGCGTTGTCACGCTTGACTCCGGCGTATTCCTATGCCTGGGCACAAACCGTTGAGGTGCGGCGCGTATGCCCTACCCGAGCCATCGTCGGGTACCGCGGCACCGTTCCCTTTGAAAATGTCGCTCAGTGGCCCCCCTTGATCGCCAACGTGGCGATAGCAGAGAAGCTCGAGGGTAGCGCTGACTTCGGCTAGGCTGTCGCCGTCATCCCGGACGGTTTCGGGTGGCTGCCGGCCGACGCCGCGTCGGGCCCGTTCGAGAATGGCGGGAAAGCGGCTCGACATGCCGTGAGTGGCGCGACCCCACAAATCGGCAGTGACCATGTGCTCGGTCAGGACGCGGGCAGCGATGGCATCCACTCCCTGCTCCTGCAATGCCGCGGAGGCGCGCTCGACGACGTCTGGGAAAGCGACCCGGGGGGTGTCAGCTAGCGCCGCCGCACCGCCAGGGCGACGCGACGCTCTTCACTTTCGTGGTAGCCGATGCGAACAGCTCGAGTGTGCAGATACCATAAGCCTTCCGGCAACTTCAGCGGCTGGGTGTAAAGTTGCCAGTGAGCATCATCACCATCCGCAGCTTCGGCGCCACCAGGATCGTTTGCGGGTTCCAGCCGCCAGGCAATGGATGCGCCCTGGGTCGCGCTGTACAGCTGGACGAGACAATCCATCTCGAGCTGGGCCTCTGTCACCGGCTCGCGGCCCGGATGATCCGCGCCGAGCACGATGGTCTGCACCGGCGCCGTCGTTGGTTGCTGGCCGCCGGGATGCCAGGCGGCGACCATCATCTCCTCGGCGATCTCGCCTAGATCACCGACCTCGGCAATCCACTCATCCAGCGCCTGACGCATCCGCTCGAGAATAGCCTGGTGATCGGCATCACCCGCAAGGTTCACCATTTCAAAAGGGTCCGCCTCGGTGTCGTAGAGCTCCTCCACTGGGCGCGGCTCGAAGAGCAGGCGTTCGGGGCCAGTGAGCTCACCACCGGCGTACAGGCGCCACATCTCTTGCATGACGGGATGGCGGTTGCGGTAGGGGTTCCACGGTAGGTAGGGCAGCTCAGGGTGATAATGACGCATGTACTTGTAGCGGCGGTCGCGCACAGCGCGGACCCGATCGTAGAACTCATCGTGACGATCGCGGCTAGCATAGATGTAGTCGCGACGTCGGCACTGCGGCCCAAGGAAGGGCCGTCCCTGCATGTGGCGCGGGATCTGGGCGCCCGCCAGTGACAACATGGTGGGGCCGAGGTCGATGAGACTGACGAGCTGATCGCTGACGCTGCCCGGCACCAGAGCCGGATGACCTTTAACGATCAGAGGAATGCGGATGCCGGCGTCGTAAGGCCAGCGCTTGCCTCGAGGCAAGCCTTCGCCATGATCGGACCAGATGAAAACGAGCGTATTGTCGCTCAAACCATCGGTTTCGATCTCGGCCAGCAGTTCGCCGACACGCCGGTCGGCTAGCTCGAGATTGTCGTAGTGCTGGGCCAGCGCTTCCCGGCACTTGCGGGTGTCGGGCAGATACGGAGGCAAACTCACCGCATCGGGGTCAGTCGTCAGCCCAGTTTCTCGGCGCTTTTCCGGCCACATGCCCGACTCGTGGGTGACTGTGGGGTTGAAGACGGCAAAGAAAGGCGCCCCGTCGGGGCGATGGTGCCAGTGCGCCTCCGGACCGAGCTCGTCCCAAGCGGTCAGTGGCGGGTCGAACTGATAGTCCGTCTTCTGATTGTTTGTGCAGAAGTAGCCCAGGCCGCGTAGATACTCGGTGAAGCACTTCACCGGTGGTGGCGGGCAGACGGAATACGGCGTCGGCAGTTCCGGCACGTTCTCGTTGCGGTGGCTGGTGCGCATGTGATGGCTGCCGATGCTGGTGGGGTACATGCCGGTGATGACGGCGCAACGGCTGGGGGCGCAAACACCGGCGACGGAGAACGCGTTGGGAAAGCGACAGCCCTCGCCGGCGAAGCGATCGAGATTCGGCGTTCGCGCCACCTCGTCCCCGTAGCAGCCAAAGCGTGGGCTCGTGTCTTCCAGCGAGATCCACAGGATGTTCCGTCTCTCCGGCATGGTCTGCTCAGTCTCCATCGCGATGTATACGCAGGGCTCTCTGCAGCATCCACGCGGCGTCGGCACGGGGGGCGGCGTCAAAGATCTGCTGGTAGTAACCGTGGAAGCGCTCGACTTCGTTGTCGACGTCCATTTCGAAGCCGGGCATAATCTGGCGCCCGTAGAACTGCACGAGGCCTTCGTAGGCCGCCCAGTTCTCCCAATCGAGGCTTCCGGCTTCGGCGTCGGCGCGCAACTGGCGATCGTAGAGCTCGTAGAGCAAATGGGCGCCTACCTCGTGGTTGAGCAGGTGCACCATGCGCTCGATGTTGCGCTCGGCGGTGATCAAGGAGCGCGCATAGCCGAGTCGATGCGGCCGCGGCCCGCTCGGCGCCGCAGTGATGACGACGTCGAAGCTCGGTGCCTGGAAGTGCACCCCCGAAAGCGCCTCCCACTGCTGAATGAGATCGAGGCTCCACAACTGGCCGTTAACTTCGTCGGCGATCAACTCGAGTTCTGACTCTAGCTGTGGCCAAATTTCCTGCGCGTAGGAGGCGAAGTTGCGCTCAAAGATGTCGGACATGCGCTGGATTCGGGGCAGAAACTCGCGGAAGAGATCGGCTCGGCCGTAGAAGAATCCCTCGTAATCGAATAGCCACAGGTCGAGTCTGTCGTGCGCGTTGGCAAAGCGATTCCGCAAGGGAGCGTAGTTGCTGCGGCGAACGCTAAGCTCGAAAAGGTCAAAGTACTCCTGCAGCTCGAAGTCGTCCTCAAGCTCCAGGTAGGCGGGCAGGAAGACAAAGAACGGCGCCAAGTCGCCGGTGTAATCGTAGCCCCAGTTGATGAGCGGCAGGCTGGCGCGAAGCTCGTTGAGGTCGCTGCGCTCCACGGAAGCGACATAGTTGCTCTCATACGAAGCCGAGTGCAGCACTCCTGCCAGGGCGGTGAGGTGGAACAGGTAATTGGGCATCAGCTCCGGAGCACACTCCACCAACCGCGAAGGCCGCTCCGCGAACCAGTCTGAGGAGGATCCCTCCGTGGTGGAAGCGCATCCAATGCCTGTCAGCCAAGTCAGTCCGACGGCGGCGGAAATCGCTTGACGATGCTTCATCAATCTCTCGGGTGCTCGTACGGGCTCGGCGGTGGCTCCCTCCCGCTCCGAAGGAGGCTGCATAGCTCCAAGTTCGCTTCGCCTTCATTCCAATCTCGAAAACCTCAGGAGCTGGGCCAAGAGCCTGCTCGCTGTCACCCTGTTGGGGATCGACGCGCCGTCGCCCTCCACTTTCCAGAGGTCCGGATTCGACTCGGCGAATTGGGTCGAGCACGCCATCACCCAATCCATTCTCAGCCGACGAGTGTTTCGAGATCTACATAGCCGAGCGGCCGTCGCGCATTGCGACCAAGGCGGCACAGATGGTCTTCACCCTGGGGGTAAATGCTGGAAAAACCATTGAGTCTGTTGAGACCAGCCTGTCGAAAATCGAGCTCACGGAAGATGTCTGAAACCAGATCGCTGACGACATTCGCTCTGCCCATTGCCGACAGAATCGCCTCGGGGATTGCATGAACGCTGTTCGAGGAACACATCACCGAGGCGCGCGCTCTGAAGAGCTTGTCGGCGCCCTACTTCATCCTCGCAGCACACTGGATTGGGCTAAAGAAACTGTACCTATCCGAAACGCACGAGCAGGCCATGACCGCTGACTACAGCCGAGGCGCCGAGTACGAGCACCGCCACCCAGGTGCCGAACTCGACGATCAAATGCGTGCGGTAGCAGGCCGGCAGGGTGCGATTCAGATATAAAGCCGCCAGCGCGATGAGAAAAATGGCGAAGTTGGCAAGGATGAAGCCGGCAATCGCCGTGAGCGTGTCGAAGGCAATCCCCAGCCAAATCACCAGAGTCGCAGAGACGAAGATGTACAAACATATGACACGCTTCAGGCGGTCGTAGCTCCACTCGCGCTCGGGCCGAACGGCGGCCAGCATCTCCTGAATCACCCGCGCGTAGATCTCCGGTAACGCCTGCAAAGTGCCCCAGAGGGCGGCAACGATACAGACGTAGTAGATCCACACTAAGGCGGGATGAATCACCCTCCACACGTGAGCTTGCTCGGTGAGCAGGGCCCAGCCCTCGAATCGAGATTGCAGAGGATAGAGCACGGCGGCGCCAGAGATCATAAAGGCCGCCGTCACCACGAACAGCACGATGGCCCCGGTGCCCACGTCCCAGCGCACCGGAGAGATGAGCTGCCGCATGCGGCGTACCCCGGCCGGACCTTCCGGCAGGAAGTCGATCTTGCGATTGGCGAGGGCACGCTTGCGAATCCAGGCAACCCGCGGATGCCCAGCCATCCCCCAGCCGTGCAATCCCACCCAGTTCGAATAGGCGATGTAGATGAAAACCCCACCGCCGACATAGCCGAAGGTCGTCGCCATGGTGAGGGCGGGATATTCGGTCACTGATTCAGGCGTCCACGGTGGAAATTCGGGCAGATGGCCGAAGTTGAGGGCACCCGCCAATGCGGCAGCAAGGTCGGGCCGCACCATCAGCGTACCCAACGTGGTGCCGACGACGAGGATGATACAGATCAGCAGCTGCTGTCGTTCGAGGTGCTCGAAGGAGAGCCGCAAGGCTAGGCCCAGGGCCAGGACAATGAGCCCCGTGGTGAAGAGATTCTGCCAGAACACCTCATCGCCGCCGGCGAGCCGATCTGGCCGCAATAGATGATGCAACAGATCGCCGCAGGGCTTGCCGATGGCGACCCAGCCCAGCGGAGCGCCGATCATCTCACAAGCAATCATGAGCATGGGCATCCAGCCGCGCGGCCCGGGCATGTGCACGAGCCGGTGGCCGATGGGCTCGCCGCTGACGGCGGTGAACCGTCCCAGCAGGTATGTGACAAAGACGCCTTTGACGATCACCGCCAGTAACACCAGCCAGAGCAGATCGTAACCCGCCCATGCACCGGCGCGCACAACGACGATAGTCTCGCCTGCGCCAATGCTGACAGAAGCAACTATCGCCGCCGGGCCGAACACGGCGAACAGACCCCGGATCTTGCGCAGAGACCAGGGCTCAGTGAAGACTCCGGGCGCTACCGGAATCTCCAGGGTTTTGCGGTCGGGAGGGGACATGGCTTGCCTGACCCCCTTATATAGGGAATCTTTCTATAGATGTCGGATCCTGTCGGAGATCCAGCCACCTCGTCGGAGTTGATTCGGAGTTGAACCGTAACGATCGGAAAACCCTGCGCAACCCCGTTGCAACTGCCGCGCCGTCGGAGAGTGAACTCGCTGCCGCCCAAGCCCTGGGAGAACGCGAACTCACAGCACTGCACGCGCCCTCCGAGCGCTTCCGTGACAGCTTTCTCGAAGGGGCGCGTGAATTCGACGCCGAGGGTCAGCTGGATTCTACGTACGCCACCTCCTTGGGTTACGAGTTGGATAGCCTCGGCACGAACTTCCACACCTTCGTGTGGGACCTCGCCAATCTCGGAAACTGCTCCCGCCTGCTGGAAAGCGGCTACCAGGACCGCATTTTCTGGCTCCTCGACGGCGACGAGTACATCGGTCAGACCTCGATTCGGCCCGAGCTGGGTACACCCTATCTCATAACCTATGGCGGTCATATCGGCTACAGCATTCGGCCGGGTCGTCGTCGCCAGGGTTACGGTACTCGAATCCTAGCGCTGGCCCTCGAGAAGTGCGCGGAAACCATGGATTGCGTGCTGGTCACCTGCGACGCGGACAACCTGCCCTCGCGCCGCATTATCGAAGCCAATGGCGGTGATTACGAGAGCTCGCTGGTGATGGACGCAGCGATCCGCCGCGCCGAGGGCCGCGGCGCCGACGAGGACGTGAGCAAGCTCCGCTACTGGATTGACCTATCCGGCCTGCGGCGCCACGGGCTGTAGAACATTGCCGAACCCTGAACACATGGTCTCTCCAGATTACTCCGGCGGTTCTATCGTCAATCTCGCGAGCTCGGTGCTGGCCGCCTTCGACGTGGAGCCTGCTACCTCGCCATGCAGGCAGGAACTGCTGCCCGGGGATACCCTGCGCGCACCGGGAGGCGTGGCACTTCTCGTCCTCGACGGCCTTGGTCATGCCCAGCTCTCCCATGCCCTAGAGAGCGGACGCATTCCCTTCTTCGCCTCGCTGATCGAGCGAGCCCCACGCGGCCTCCAACAACTGACGTCGGTGTTTCCGTCGACGACGACGGTCGCTCTTCAAAGTCTGGCCACGGCGCAGACGCCGGCAGTCCACGGCGTGCTCGGTCATCTGATGTACCTCGAAGAGTTGGGCCACACATGCGATCTCCTGCGCTTTACGACGGTGGGCACCGAGCCAAGGAGGATCGATGAAGAAATTCTTGCTGTGCAACCTACGGTCTACCAGCGCCTGGCCGAGGTCGGTGTCCCCTCGTGGCTGATCACTAATGCGGAGTACGAGGGCAGCAGCTTCACCAGCCTACTGCAGCGTGGCAGTTCGCTGGCGGCGTTTACAGCCCAGTCTCAGGTGGCGTACGTCCTTGAACAGTCCTGTCAGGATAATGCCGGTGGACACGGCTTCTATTCAATCTACTGGCCCAACATCGACTCCTTGAGTCATCGCCACGGACCCAATCTGGCAGGCGCGAGATCGGAGGGCTGCCTGCGCGAGATGGAATTCATCGATCTCATGCTATCGCAGATTGCCGAGACCTGCCGCCGCCATCTACTGTCACTGGTGATCCTCGCGGACCACGGGCAAACGCCGCTACAGCCGCAACGAGCCTTGCGGCTCAACGGGGAAATCGCTGAGCTGCTGGACCGTCCGCCGGGAGGAGGCCGGCGCGTCCCCTACCTGAGCAGCCCCGAGCCCGCAGCCCTGATGGCCAACCCTGATCTCATAGCGGCGGCGCAGTTGATTCCGGCAGACGCGGCTATTGCAGCGGGATGGTTCGGCGGTGATTGCGAAGAGTATCGCTCGCGGTTGGGCGACGTTATCGCGATAGCAGGAAAAGGCAGACAGCTGCTCTATGACTATGGCCACGGCGCCTACGAACAACTCGGTAGCCACGGCGGACTCACCCGGGAAGAGATGATCGTTCCCCTCGTCGCCATTCCCGCATGGTGAGCCGTCTCTTGCTGCGAACGCTCGTTGCTGCTCTCGCCTTCGCTCCGGTCGCCTCGGCGACGGCCGCACCCACGACCGACCCAGTGGTGCAGTCGGCGCTGATCCTGCTGGACGAACGCCTGCAGCTGCCCGATCCGATTCACGCCCGCCGCCTGTTCGCTGATGTGGCGACGGAGACGCAGCGTCCGGTGGAAGAGGTACGCGCTCACCTGCGCTCGATCGTGGACAGTCTGTCTGAGATTCCGAGGTCCGACTCTCTGCTGTCCGAGCTACGAGGACTCAGCCCTGACGAGCTATCCGCTCGTCAGATGCGACGCCTGCTTCAGGAGCTAACACGCAGCGCCGGACAGGTGCTGACCGTCGACGAGGACTACCTACTGCGTCTCGCGATTCGCCACGCGGCCAGCGAGGCACGGGTGCCGGCGCGTGATGCCTATCGCTTCACTCAGCGATTGGTGGAGCACGGCATCATCGACACCACCAGTGATTGGGAGCCCGATCCCAAAGGGCTTGTTCTATTCGGCCGCACGACCCACTACGAGTACCGCCTGGAGCCCCTGCTCGTGTTCTTCAACACCCAGGATGAAACCCAGGTTCGGGAGGCAGTGCGCGACGTCCAGCGGTTCATCATGCCCCGTCTCGCCTTCAACCTACCTGACTCTCGTGGGATCCGCTTCGCCCTACGCGACCGCGATCGCAACGCCTTGGTGATCCCCGATTACGAGCTGCACGTGCTCGTGCAGGAGCTGAGCTTCACCGGCACCAATCTCGATTTGCGGCCGTGCTTGGAAGGAGTGATCGAGCTCCTCGAGCCGGATGGCGGTGCCATCGCCTTTCAGTCGGAGTTCGATCACTGTAGCCAGCAGCGCGACCCCGTCCATCAGGACAACCTCGATCCGTTCTTCGACGAGATCGCCAAGCTTATCTACGACCAATTGGACGAGTTCTTCGAGACTCCACCTTGACCTTCCACCAACAAAACGGGCTCTGCCAGTAGCTTCGATGTCATCGCCACCAACCCCCCTTTCGGCATGCGGCTGGGTCGGAGCATGAACTTCCTGACCTTCTACCAGCGGTTCCTCGACGTCGCCGCCTAGCTGCTGCGCACGGCCGGCTCGTCTTCCTGTGCCCTCTCCCCTCTGCCATGGCAAAGCTCATCCCACGACTCGAGCTGGCGCGCTATCGCTATTTTGTAAGGCCCACCTGCCCAGGTATATTCCCCTTTATGCTGTTACGACTCTTCCTGCTCTTCACTCTCGTCCCCGTAATTGAGCTCGGTCTGCTTATCGAGATCGGAGCCCGCATTGGCGTCGGACTGACGGTGGCAATCGTCCTCGCCACCGGAGCGGCGGGAGCCTGGCTGGCCCGTACCCAGGGGCTGCGCGCCCTACAGCGGCTGCAGCGGGCAGTGTCGTCGGGGCAGTTTCCCGGAGACGAGATCTTCGATGGGATACTCGTTCTCAGCGGCGGCCTGCTGCTGCTGACCCCGGGATTCCTCACCGACCTCATCGGCTTCGCCGCAGTGCTTCCCGGGAGCCGGCACGTCATCAAAGCGGGGCTCAAGCGGCAGGTGGGTAGACGCATTCGCCCCAACGAGGTTCACGGGCACTACACGGCGAGTTGAGGTGGGGAGGTGGAAAACGTCGAGCTTCGGGGTAAGCAACGGCGCTATCTGCGCTCGTTAGGATACGGCCTGAAACCCTCGTTTTCTGTGGGCAAGGCAGGCATGTCTCCGGCACTGCTGAAGTCGGTGGAAGACGCCTACAACAAGTCCGAGCTCATCAAAGGTCGGGTAGAGCAGACCTGTGCCCTGGACCGCAAGCAAGCAGCGGCTCAGGTCGCCGAAGCTACCGAGTCGCACCTAGTGCAGGTGTTGGGACGGACCTTCCTGCTCTACCGGCGGCACAGCGACAACCCGAAAATCCAGTTGCCGTAAGTCATGACCAAACGAGAAGGGGCGCCTCTTTCGTTCAGACGCTGCTCCCTTCTCTTCAGACGACGACCTTCTCCTTGAGCATCTCGAGGACGCGCTTCTTGCCAACGAGCAGGACAAAAGTGCCAAAACGCGGGCCTCTCTCCTGTCCCAACACAATCTCGTAGAACGAACGGAACAACCGTCTCGGTTCCTGACCCGCTTCGCGGGCGACATCGAAGGGAATCGACTGCAGAAGTTTCTCGTCAAGGTTCTCGGTGGCAGCGAGCCGGTCGTGGACCTGACCCAGCAGCGAACGCTCTTCCTCGGAGGGCGCACGGAACTGCTTGTCGGGCAGAACTTGCTCGCGGTAGTAGGCCAGTCCCTTATGCACGAGGGAATGCAGCACCTCGGAGTACTTCGCCACTTTCGGGTCGTAGCGTCGCAGGTAGTCTTCGAGAACGTTCTCGTCATCCGTACCCAGCGCCGAAATCAGGTTGTTGACGACACTGAAATCCACGCGGGCGCCGTACTCCGGTACCGGACCTCCGGCGAACAGATACCAAAGAGGCTGATCGGGACGCTGTTCCTCGTCGACATCGGGCCAGTTGCGTAAGGCGTCAAGGTAGTCATCGACGCTCTTGGGCACGACGTCCCAGTAGAGTCGCGTCGCTCTCTTCGGATTCTGGTAGATGTAGAACAGCAGCGACTCGATGGGAGCAAACTCCACCCAGTGATTGACGCTGACGCCGGTGCCCACGCTCTTGGAGATCTTTTTGCCCTCTTCGTCGAGGAACATCTCCGTCGTCATGCCCACGGGAGGCCTCCTGCCCATGAGGCGAACGACACGGCTGGAAAGCTTCACCGAATCGATGAGGTCCTTGCCGCTCATCTCGTAGTCGACCTCGTAGGTAAACCAACGCAACGCCCAGTCCACCTTCCACCCAACCTTGACAGCGCCGCGGAGGACAGAAACCTCTCCGGATTCACCGCAGTTGCTGACTCCGATCTCTCGGTCGCAAGAGAAGGACACGGTGCGACGCTCCAGGTGGTATGCTGTCACTCGCGTCGCGTACACCGAGCCACAGTTCGGACAGATGGGAAAGAACGGAGACCAGTCGGCACCACGCTCTTCGCGCATTGTGGGCAGCACAAGGGCGCGCACCTCTTCGACCTTGTCTAGTAGGATACCCAAACCTTCGTCGAACTCCCCAGCGCGATAGGCTTGGGTAGAACTCTTGAACTCGTAGTCGAAGCCGTAGGTGTCGAGGAACTCCTGCAGCTTACGGTTGTTGTGGTCGGCGAAGCTATCACAGCAGCCGAAGGGATCGGGAATGGAGTTCAGCGTCTTGCCGAGATGAGGGGTGATGAGGTCCCCGTTGGGAACGTTGAGGGGCACCTTGCGCAGGCCGTCCATGTCGTCGGAAAAGCACTGCAGACGAGTGCGGCCGCCACTGAGATGCTCGTAGGCGTGGCGCACCCAGGTGGTTCGAGCGACCTCGGCGAAGGTGCCGATGTGGGGCAGGCCGCTGGGGCCATAGCCAGTCTGCAGCAGGACCGGGCGATCACTGGCATTTTCGCCGAGGTGACAACGGATGTGCTCGGCCTCGGTAAAGGGCCAGGACTTAAATGGGGCCATGGTGAGTTTCTTGCTGAATCGCCCTCTTTCAGCCACGAGCGTCAGGTGACCCGTTCAAGCGCGTACAGAGATGGGCACGGGAGCCCATGAAGGCTCCTATCGATTGCGGAACGTAATGCGGCCCCGGCTTAGGTCGTAAGGGGAAAGGGCAACAGTCACCTGATCGCCGGGAAGCACGCGGATATAATACTTGCGCATCTTTCCGGAGATGTGGGCCAGGATTTCGTGGCCGTTCTCCATCTCTACCTTGAAGAAGCCGTTAGGCAGGGCCTCCTTGACTACTGCCTGGACCTCAATTGCCTCTTCTTTTGCCAATGCGGCTCCTCGGCTTGGCGTCGACGCTGCCGCTACCAGGTCATCGGATAGCGCGTAGCACAAAAAAACGAGCGCAGGCTGTCCACAACGGGTCACAGTTTACGCTCGCGGAAACCGACAGCTTGAATTCCTGCCTAGAGATTCATGCCTTTAGACCTGTTGTCGCATTCTGCTGTAGCAGTCACACAAGCTACTCATGCCCCCTGCGAAAGTCAACGATAGTTCGCTCTGCCGCAGCTACTTGAGCAACACCTTCTCGTCGTACTCAGCGTTGCGGGCGGCGTCGATCGTGGACAGATGGGGCGTCAACTCCTCGACACGTAGGTAGTAGTCTTCAGCTTCCTTCAAGCGGCCCGTCTCCTCGTAAACAACAGCGAGATTGTGCAGGGCGGGAACGTGATCGTTCTGCATCTCCACGGCGCTGGCGAACTCGGTCTCCGCGTGCTCGAGGTCCTCCAACTGCAGGAAGGCAAGGCCACGAGCATAGTGGGCATTTGCCGTCGACACCTGCCTGAGCGAGAACTGGAATTGGTCAAGGGCAGGCTGTAGTAACTCCGCCTGCAAGTACATCAGCCCGCGCGCCAGGTGGGCCTGTGCAAGGCCGTGCCGGGCACCCGGATAGTCTTGTCGGCGCTTCAACAGATCTCCGAGATGTTCTATGGCGCGGATGTGATCCCCCACCTTGTGATAAGCGACACCGAGATTGAAGCGGGCATCGTCGCGGCGGGCGTCCAGGCGCAGCACTCCCTCGAGATGTTGAATGCCCTGAGCGTGACGGTTGGAAGCACACAACAGGGTACCCAGGCCTGCCATCGCCTCGATGAGGGTGGAATCCTGGCGCAGCGCTTCGCGATAGTGCCGCTCCGCTTCGCTGCGGTGGGCCCATGCTTGGTAGACGATGCCAAGATTACAGTGCGCCTCGGGGTAGTCGCTCTTGATCTCGATGGCGCGCTTCAGGTGCACTTCGGCTTCGCGCAGGTTGCCATCCTCGTAGTACGCGGTACCGAGCACGACGCGTAGCTCGGCGTTGTTGGGAAACTGGTTTACTCGATCGCGATGAACCCGAATCTTCTCCTTCGCCCAGACGTTATAGCGCTCCTTGGCGACGCTCGAGGAGGACCAACCGCAGACGACCGCGAGTAGCGAGGCAGCAATGCAGAGGCTGGTCTGATACTGGCTGAGGGTACTCACCGTAAGGTGGGCAGAATCAGGGCTGGAATTTCTGAATGCGGTTGTTGAAGGTGTCGGCCACATAGACGTAACCCTGGCGATCACGAGCGATCCCGCCGGCGACGACATCCTGCTCCCTTCGCGTTCCCATGATGACATCGTCGAGTACCATCATCTTACCGCTGAAGTCGAAGCAGGCGAAGCCGTCGCCGTTGCATCCCCATCGCGTCAGGTAACGCTGATCGCGAAACACCTCGATGCGATCACGCCCAGCGTTGACGACGAAGACGCGATTGGTGGGATTATCGAAGGCAAAGTCGCTCGGCCGGTGCAATAGCCCGGCGCCGCGGTCCTCCGGCGACAGCGGGTCGCGGCCGTAGACGCGCTCGACCTGGTTTCGCTGCGGGCCCGTGTAGACAACCACCCGGGGCGCTTGCCAGCCCACCGTATCGAAGCCCAAGGGCTCGACCAAGGCGGCGAAAGCTCCTTCCCAGAAAGCGATGCTGGAGACCATTAGGGGCGGAATTGGATGTCGCGCCAGCAACTCGCCGTCGTAATCGAACTCGTGAAGCTGGCTGATGCTCTCCACCACGATGCGTTCGCCATCGAGGGCGATATGTCGAGCAAACACAGTCTCCAGCGGGCGCTTCCACAGCAGATCGCCATCGGCATCGAACTTGGCCCATTTCGGCCGCGGCTTCCCGCCTGCCACAAAGCTGTTGTAGACGACGAACACGCTGCCTTCGGGACCGATGGCGACAGCAGGTCCGTCCAAGGTCGCAGTTTCCAGCAGAGCATTAACTTCAATCGAAAACAGCCAGCGCCCCATTTCATTGCCGCCCCGATCGTAACGCTGCACAAATCCAGCCCCCGCGCCGACGACGTGGAGCACGCCGTAATCATCGATGACAATGCGGGTGGGCAGGAAATCCTCGGGCAATGACCAGGAGTTGATGAAGCGATGGATTCCTCCCTCCACAGTGGTGCTAGCCAGTACCTGTTCCTTGCCCTCTTTTTCCGGCGAGAACACCGTGACTATGCGGTATCGATACACCGTGTTGGCGAGCAAATCGCGATCGACGTGGGTGGTGTCAGTCTTGTCGCCGACTTCGGCGACGACCTCGAAGTCGGCAGAATCCGTCAAGCGCTCCACGCGATAATTGCGGAAACCGCGGATCTCTGGCCGCTCCCAGATCAGATTAGCAGAGGCTGAAGCGCTGTTGAAGTCCACCCGCAGAGATGGGGGACCGACGATGCCGGTGCGGGCACGGCCGAAGAAGGGAAGGGTGCAGGAAAGGGTGGAGACACAGAGTAGGTTGAGGCAGAACAGAACTATACGGTTCCGGCCCCCTTTTTCGGGTTCGAACACGGAATAGCTAAGAGCCCGTTGGTGAAGTCGCTTTGCTAGCAAGACGGGGCTAACGGTCGAGGTCAAGGTGCCTAAGCGGAACTGAATCGGAAGTGGCCAAATCGCGGAGGCGATTCGGATTATCGACTCCGTGATTCAGTGAGCAAGGGCAACGCAGTCAGCAGCCGCCAACGCTCGTCGCAACTTAAATGGGCTTCGTCAACGGGCTCTTAGGATACATTGGCCGTCGCAAGTGTCAAGAAGACACTTTGACTTCGGTGAAGGTTCTCGGTGATTTTCTTACATTCAACAGAGACTGTCTTCCTTCGGAGACCCCTCTCGCATGAGACCTACTCGACACCTGTCCGCCGCCATAGCGCTGCTGGGGCTGCTGGCCTGCAGCTCGCTAGAGCGGGACAACCCCGTCGATCCGGCGGCCAGCTCTTCCACAGCGACGGCAACGGCGGCCATCTCCCAAGAGGGTGTCAGTGTGACTGTGCTGTTGCCTCTGACCAAAACCCTCGCGATCGTGGTGGACAGCGTGGTGGCACGGATCGAAGGTCCCGACATGGATCCTGTGGTGAAACAACTGATCCACGCCACGCCATTGGGTCCCGCAACGCTCACGATCGGGGGCATTTCGCCAGGCACGGGACGAACCCTGAAGATCGAAGCCTATGATCTCGACGGTCGGCTTATTTTGTCGGGGCAACAGCGGAACTTGACCATCGCCGTGGGTGATACGACTCGAGTCTCTTTGGATCTGCGACTGCTGGTGGAGATCGAAGACACCGAGGACGACGGCATGTCGGGGCCAGCCGATTCGACAGTCGCCGGTGAAGATGGTGGCGATGACAGCGAGGCACCAGCCGACGATAGCTCGGAGGATGCGGGGGCGACGGGATAGACGTTGGGTGTCGTCACCCTGACTACTGACTTCGGTACCCGCGATTCCTATGTGGGGGCCATGAAAGGCGTGCTGCTCTCGCAGGCACCGTTTCCGTTCCTCGTCGACATCAGTCACGAGATCCCGGCCCAGGACGTGCATGCCGGCGCCTTCCTCCTGAGCCAAGCCGCGCGCGAATTCCCCACTGGAACCATTCATCTCGCCGTCGTCGATCCCGGGGTCGGAGGGCCGCGCCGGCCGATAGTCGTTCAATCCGACGACTATCTCTGGGTCGGTCCCGACAACGGCCTGTTCAGCTTCGCACTGGATCGACCCGATGCCATTGTCTACGAGATCAACTTAGTGGAGCTGCGTCGTACGCCAATGAGCGCCACTTTTCACGGCCGCGATCTCTTCGCCCCCACCGCGGCCCGTCTTCACGGCGGTCTGGCCGCCGGAGACGTCGGTCCCCGAATCTCCGATCCCATCGTACTCGATGACACTGCGGTAGAGGTGAATGCGGAATGGGTACAGGGTCGGGTCGTGTATGTCGATCACTTCGGCAACCTCATCACCGGAATTAATAGAGACCAGTTGAGTGCCGGAGCCGTGGCCTCGGGTGTGACCGTGCAAGGCTTGGAGGATCCCATCCCCGTGGTGGAGTCTTACGATGCCGTGGCCAAGGGTGAGCTGCTAGCCATCGTGGGATCCACTGATCTGCTGGAGATCGCCGTTCGTGACGGCAGCGCTGCCAGCAGACTGGCTCTTGCGCGTGGGGCCCCTGTCAGGGTGGGGCGTCACTAAGTGGAGAGAGCTCCCCTCATCGTGAGTGTGTCCGGCATTCGCGGCATCGTGGATCAGTCTCTCACCGCCGAGACCGTCGCCCGCTTCGCTCGCGCCTTTGCCTCCGAGAAAACTTCTGGGGCCCGCGTCATCCTGGCTCGAGACACCCGCCCCTCAGGCGAGCGATTCAGTCGCATCGCTTCCGAAGCCCTACAGGTTTCCGGCTGCACTGTCATCGACCTCGGGATCTGCCCTACACCAGCGGCGAAGCTCATGGTGCTCGAGGACGGGGCCCAAGGGGGCCTCATTATTACGGCCAGCCATAACTCCATCGAGTGGAACGGTCTTAAGCTAGTGCGAGAGGACGGCATCTTCTTGGACGCGGAAGCCAGTGCCCGAGTGGAGCGTGCCTATCATGACGACAGGTCCCGCGAGGAAGCCAGCGTCAATGTGGAGAGCATCGAGTGGTCGCAGACGCGCAGCATCTATCTGAAACGGGTGCTGGCTGCCGTCGATACAGAGGCGATTCGCGCCGCAGGCCTCCGCGCCGCCGTCGACCCCTGCAACGGCACGGGGGCGCTGTACTGCCGCGAGCTGCTGGACGCGCTGAACGTGGAAGCGATCGTCATCAACGACGAACCCAACGGTGACTTCGCCCATGAACCTGAGCCCATTTCGGCGAATTTGCAGCAGTTGGGTGAGGCCGTTCGCAACGGCAGGTGTCAGGTGGGCTTTGCCATCGATCCCGACGCTGATCGAGTCGCCCTGGTCGCGGAGGACGGTGAGCCCGTGGGCGAAGATTACACGCTGGCCTTGGCCGTGCAGTCGGTAACTCAGCGGCAGCGCGGACCGGTGGTTACCACCCTGTCGACCTCACAGATCGTCAGCGATGTAGCGGCGGCAGCGGAATGTCCGGTGCTACTGACACCGGTGGGCGAGGTGTTCGTCGTGGATACCATGATAACCGAGGGTGCCGTCGTCGGGGGCGAGGGAAACGGCGGTGTGATCCTCACGTCTGTCGATCCGGGACGGGATGCCGCTGTGGGGATGGCGATGGTGCTGGACGTCCTCGCTATGCAGCGGACCAGCCTGTCCCGACTGGTGGCGCGCCTGCCCCGCTACGCCATCGACAAACGCAAGGTGGGCTGCCAGCATGAGGATTTCGAGCGCGCTGTAGAGGAAATGGTGGCGCGCTACCCCTCTGCCCTCCGTCATCCCGTAGTCGACGGCGTAAAGCTCTACCTTACCGGATCTCTGGAGTGCCCGTGGATCCATCTGCGGGCCTCGAACACCGAGCCCATCGTGCGAGTGATCGCGGAAAGTGCGTCACCGCAAGAGGCAACCAAGCTGTGCGATGAAGCAGAGGAGCTGCTGCGCGGCTGAACGCCACGACTGACTGTGGCTATTCGAGTTCCATCGCCGTGATATACACGTCGATGGCCCTGCCCTTCTTTAGTACCTTCTCATTCACCATGAACAACAACTGCTCGCGAAGCTTCTCGGCGCGCAGCGGGTCGTTCAGTTGCTGTTCAGTCTGCGAGCTGAGTAGGCTGAGCATGTTGTGCTTGAGCTCGATGCGTTTGCGCTGAATCTCAGTGACCCCTTCGTCAGGCGGACAAACCTGAAAGGCAGCGCCGAAACGGAGATAACGCTGGGGCGCCCCAGCGGGATTGACACGCACCTCGCCGAGACCTTCGTAGACGGGGCAATCAGCTTCGATGTACTTCGGGGTGGAAGCACACCCGGCCGCTGCCGCAACCGCGACGGCGACGGCGCCTCGTGCCAAGTGGCAACTCATGAAACGGGTGTGGAATCTCCGAGGCGGACGGTGGGCCGAATGCGCTCCTCTATGACGGGAACCTCGGTGGATTCACGATTCCGGATGGAGGGAGCAACAGGCTCGTCGCGCAGATCCCCGACGAGCTCGGTGGAATCGTGATCCCGGGCGCGGGAGGCAATAGGTTCGTCGCGCAGGTTGGCGCGATCCTCGACGAGCTTTGCGCCATCCTTGACGAGCTTGCTGAGACGCTCGATGCTCTCGCGAGAACGGTCGGTGAAAATCTTGCGCTCGGACTTGACCCGGTCCAACTCGTCGGAGATCTCCAAGGCGGCGAGCATAGCAACCTGGGCGGTCGGCAGGGGTCCCCTCTCCCTGATCTCCTTCATTTTGGCGTCCACGTACTCCGCGACCTTCTGAACCTGACGCGGGTCGCCACTGATTTGGTACTTCACGCCGAAGATCTCGACGTGAACTCCCTGGACCTGCCCTTTTTCAGCCATACCTCGACCTCTCACGAGTCCCAGCTATAGTGTTGTAAGTCGTTACAAAGATAGGGCTTACGCTTGTCCCTTACAAGCGAATTTATCGTC
>JAYZFI010000025.1:0-24478 GCA_036336855.1 Candidatus Latescibacterota bacterium | reverse complement strand
CCCGCTTCCACCAGGCTTTCGCCACTGACCCCGCCGCCAAGCCAGTTCTGGTAGTCTTCCGGCTCCATGACCACAACCTTGCCGATCATGCCCGAGTGCTGAGTGCCGCAGAACTCGGCGCAGAACAGATGATAATCTCCGGTCTTGGTCGCCTCGAACCACATGGTGGTGTAGCGACCGGGAACGACATCGCGTTTCGTGCGGAAGGCGGGAATCGAAAAGGCGTGAATCACATCTTCCGAGGCCAGGGTGAGTCGCACGGGAGTGTCCACAGGTACGTGGAGCTCGTTGATCTCGCGTTTGCCCTCTGGGTGCTGGATCTTCCACATCCACTGTTTGCCGACGACGTAGATGTCGATTCCTTCCTCCGGCATGCGATACATCCGAAAGAATACTTCAGCACCCAGCGTGAAGATACCCACGCACAGGATAAGGGGGATGATGCTCCAGGCGAGCTCGAGGGCCATCGACCCGTGCACGGGTTTGGGGCGCTCATCTTCGGAGCGGCGGCGGTACTTGATCGAGAACAGGACGATGACAAAGGCCACGCCGACGGTGAAGAAGATGCTAAGGCCCACCATCAGGAAGTAGAGGCCGTCTACTTGCCACGCGAAAGTCGACGCCAGGTCGGGATGTATTTGGAATTCGCTTTGCATCGCTCGAGGTTCAGGCTGCGGGTTAGGTGGTGGTCGATGCGAGTGTCATAGTGCTCGACTAGTTCTGATTGGGGCCAGTGGGTGCCGCGTTTGAGGCCAACCGTACCATCGCAACGCGGCGAGATCGTCGCTCGCGACGCAGCATGAGAACGACGAAGCCCACGAGCACAGCGACGGTGATCGCGCCCGCAACCCTCACCGTGTTGAAGACAGCGAGGCTGTACTGACCGGTGGCCGGATCGTACTGGAAACAGAGCAGCAACAGCTGATCCACGGGATTCCCGATATTATTCTTTGAAGACTCGATCAGGCCGAGGCGCAAATTCTTTGGGGCGTAATCAATGCCATAGAAGTAGCGCGCCAGCCGTCCCTCGGGCGTCAATACCATGACGCCGCTGGCATGGACGTAGTTGTCGGTCTCTTTGTCATACTCGTAGCGGAAGCCTACGGCATCGGCCAGCCGGGTGATCTGGTCCTGGGTGCCGGTGAGGAAATGCCAGCCGTTCTCGGCGCCATCGCGCCGGTAGCGGCCGACGTATTCCTTCTTCTTGGCCTTGGCCAGAGCCGAGGTCTCCGTGGGATCGATGCTTACAGTGATGATGTCGTAGTCAGAGGCGACGTCCAGGGAGAGCACTTTGATGCTGCGCAGGAGTCCGTTCAACACCTGCGTGCAAAGCATGGGACATTCGTAGTAGACCAAATTGAGGATTGCCGGCCGGCCGAGGAGGAGGTCGGCCAGCTGAACCGTTTGCCCGACGCTGTTGACAAACGACAGGTCCAAGGGGACCTGGGTGTCGAGCTTCTGATCAATGCGGATACCATCGCCGAAGCGATGGTCGATGGCCTGAGCCAGTGACGACTGTGCGTACAATCCCCCCGTCAACGCCAGAGCGCCACACAAAATCGGATGTCTCAGGAGCGAATGGGTCACAGTTGCTGATCTCCGCTTGATGCGCTACTCGGCGCCATCGGGCGACCCCTTGGCGGCGATGATGGCAATAGCACGATCGATCGGTATGCGCGCGATCTTGGCATTGGGATCGACCCAATCGTAGGTGCTGAGCAAGTGGTCCTCATGAGCCTTGAGGTCGCCCTTCTGAACAGGAGGGTCCACCTGTAGACGTGGTTCCGCAGGCAACTGTCGGGTCGTGCTGAGGGCGTGCGGTGTGTCGTCGAACAGCGGCTGGTAGTAGGCCATTACCTTGAACATCACCACCATTCCGACAAAGGCAACGAGTACGACCAGGGCCATGGCGATGCCCACCTTGGCCAGAGGTCCGGCGTCGACGTCTGATATTTCGTGGCCGGCGGCTTTGGATTCAGCACTGGCGGGAGGCGATTTGATTTCAGCCATAGATCAGTGCTCCTCGTGAGCCTCAGCAGCCAGGGCTTCGAAGTCGAAGCGCGGATCGTTGAGAGGAACTAGAGAGCGCTTCTTCAACTGGCCGAAGAACACGTAGAGCCAGATACCACCGATACCGACAGGGACCACCAGGTCGAGCCAGTGCGGCATAGCGGAGTGACTTTCGCCGTGCTGTAGTGCCGGGGCCGTGATCCAGTAGAGGTCGAGGAAGCGCATAAGCATCAGACCGAGGGCGACACTGATGAGGACCTGCACGCGCGCCTTGATCCTGCTGGAGACCATCAGCAGGAAGGGAACGGCGAAGTGGAAGCCGATGAGGCCGTAGCCGACATACACCCAGCTGCCCTGGAGGCGGGTGTAGTACCAGGTGATTTCTTCAGGCAGATTCCCGGCCCAGATGATGAGCAGCTGAGAGAAAGAGGTGTAGGCCCAAAGCATGACGAATCCGAGCATGAAGGTGCCGATATCGCGGAGACGTTCGTTGGTCAGCAGGGCATTCAGGGGCTTCTGGCGGGACAGGGGAACGGCGACAAGGACCATAAAAGCCCATGCCATCAGCGCCTGGCCGATGATGTAGATGGCGCTGAAGATCGTTGAGAACCAGTGCGGCTCGAGGGACATGAGCCAGTCCACACTAGCAATCGTGCACAGTAGCACGAAGAGGACAATGCCGGGACCGGAGAGGATCTGCATGCGGCGAGTCGGCGAGGTGTCGTCTGCAGATTCATCCTGCTGTCCTGACCACCGGTTGAGCAGCGCGACCATTCCGCCCCAGAGCAGGAAGCAGGCAAAGTAGCGGATGATGAAGAAGGTCGAGTTCAGATAGGGCGCTTTGTGCTCCAGAAATTCGTCGCCCACCACATGCTCTGCGTGGGTCCATTCGTAGAGACTGTGCATTCCTGCCAAGACCGGTAGCCCGAGCACGAACATAAGAGGGAGAGTCCGCGTTCCCGCTTCCAGCAGTCGTCGCAGGGCAAAGCCCCAGCGTCCTCCGGCGAGGTTGTGGATGAACAGGATCATCAGGCATCCCAGGGTGAGACTTAGCCAGTAGGTGAAACCGATGAGCCAGGACTGAAAGAAGTGATCAGCATCGGTCGTGTAGCCAACTCCAGCGAGCACGATTCCGGCCACCCCGACAACGAGGGCGCGTCGCCCCTTGGTGTCGAACTGCGATGCCAGTGCTTCGCTCTGGCGTTGGAGTTCGTCGTTCATGGAAGTTGTCTCTGGTCTTCTGGGGGCAACTGATCGTAGTCGACACGCTGGCTGAGTTGCAGAGCGCGGACGTAAGCGGCGATGGCCCAGCGATCTCTTACCGGGACGCGCGACGCGTAGCTGTACATGGCGCCAAATCCATTTGTCATGACGTCGAAAAAGTGGCCTATGGCGACCTCGCGCAGGCGATCTTCGTGGTATGAAGGCGGTCGTTTGAGGCCGCGCTGAACGATCATGCCGTTTCCACTTCCGGTACGATCGTGACACGGCGAGCAGAAGATGTTGAAGCGCTCCTGGCCCCGTTCCAGCAGTTCACGGGTGACGGCGACAGGTAGAGTTGTGGCCAGCTCGCCGCCGACTTTTCCGTCGTAGTAGTGGGTGTCCAGGCGGAGCTGGCCACGCGCCACGGTCCCGGCGATGGGAGCGCGGTTGCTCAAGCCGTTGTCGAACATCACTGTCGTCTCATGGGCCTCGTACTTGGGCTGGTCGTACATCTCCCTGCGGAGCTCGCAACCAGTCAGACAAACGGCAAGCGCAGCGACTGCGAGAAACGAGGGGGTATTTCGTTTCACTCGATTCGTCATCGTCAGGGTTCCACCTCCGCAACGTTGACGGGATCTAGGCTTTGCAGAAAGCTGCGGGTCCCGCTGGCGTCGTACTGGGGATCGTCAGCTTCGATACAAAGGAAGAAGCGATCCTGACTGGCACGCTCGAAGCCAGGAGCATTGAACACGGGGTGGTAAGGTTGTGGCAGGCGATTGAGCGCGAGCAGCGAGATCACCGTCCCCACTGCGGCGAAGAGGATCGTCATCTCGAAAGTCACCGGGATAAACATGGGTCCGGTATGATGGGGCCGACCACCGATGTTGATCGGGTAGTCGATGACATGGACCCAGTACTGTAGGAAGTAGCCAGTCAGACCACCGATGACGCCGTAGATAAAGGTGAGTACGCCTATGTTGGTTTGCGGGAAGCCGATGGCCGCCGCCAGTCCGTGAATAGGTAACGGCGAGAAGGCATCGATCTTACGGTATCCCTCGGAAAACGTCCTGCGGGCGGCGCTGAGGAGATCCTCCGGTTCCTCAAACTCGGCCATCAGGCCGTATGCCGGTTCAGAATGCGATTCGTTCATCTCGTTTCTCGGTTTGGTCCACGGATCAGGGCAAGGGGCTCAATGCTTGCCGCCGCGGGGCAGGACGGAGCGAATCTCGTGGATGGCGATGAGTGGCCATCCGCGGACGAAGAGGAAGAAGGCAAAAAGGAAGAAGCCGATGGTTCCGATGTAGAGGCCCCAGTCCCAGATCGTGGGAGAGTACATGTCCCAAGAGGAGGGCATGTAGTCGCGGGTGAGGCTGACGACAACGATGATGAAGCGCTCGAGCCACATGCCGACGTTGATGAACATGGACACGAAGAACAACCAGCCCGTGCTATGTCGCACCCGCCGCGACCAGAGCAGCTGCGGCACGATGATGTTGCAGATGATCAGTGCCCAGTAGTAGTTGCCGTAGGGCCCGAACATGCGGTTCTGCATCATGAAGCTTTCATACTGGCTGGCGCTGTACCAGGCCATGAACTGCTCCATGAAGTAGCCGTAGGCGACGATCAACCCGGCGGTGAGCATCACTTTGCCCATGTTGTCGAGATGTCGTGTGGTGATGAAGTCCTGCAGGCCGTAAAGGCGGCGCAGGGGGATCATCAAAGTCAGGACCATGGCGAAGCCGGCGTAGATTGCTCCAGCTACGAAGTAGGGTGGGAAGATGGTGGTGTGCCATCCGGGAATGATGGAGATGGCGAAGTCAAAGGAGACCACGGAGTGCACGGACAGCACCAGCGGCGTCGACAGGCCTGCCAGCATAAGTGAGGTCATCTCGTAGCGTTCCCAATGGATGGCCGAACCCCGCCAGCCCATGGAGAGCATCGCGAAGATGACCTTCGTCGCGCGATGCTTGGCGCGGTCACGAAAGGTCGCGAAGTCGGGGATCAGTCCCAGGCCCCAGAACACGAGCGAAACGGTGAGGTAGGTGCCCACTGCAAAGACGTCCCAGATGAGTGGACTGCGGAATTGAGGCCAGATGTCCATGCTGTTGGGGTACGGGAACAGCCAGTAGATCGCCAGCCAGGGACGTCCGGTGTGAAGCATCGGGAACATCCCGGCACAGAGGACGGCAAAGATCGTCATTGCCTCTGCGGATCGATTGATGGAGGTGCGCCACTTCTGCCTGAACAGCAGCAGGATTGCCGAGATCAGTGTGCCCGCGTGGCCGATTCCGATCCACCAGACGAAGTTGATGATCGCGAATCCCCATCCCACGGGGACGTTGAGTCCCCAGACGCCGACTCCTTCGTACACCAGCCAAGCGATGGACACCTGCAGGATACCGACGCCCGTGAGCCCGATCAGGACGACCAGGAACCATTGCCACGGCGTATGTGGGGTGAGGACGACGGAGCTGATCTTCTCCGTGATTGTCGTATAAGACGTCTGGCCCGGACCCAGCTCGGGGGTGGGGGGTGTGTAGGGGCGTCGTTTATTGGCCTCGGACATGGTGTTGTCTGGTCTCGCTGGGCGTCAGGAGCTGACTACGACAGTTAGCTCCTGATGTCCGGGTTCGGATTGTTGACGCGCGCCAGATAGGTGGTGCGCGGTTTAGTGTTGAGCTCGGTGAGAATTCCGTAGTTGCGCTTCGTTGCCTTGAGCTGAGACACCTGGCTCTCAGGATCAGCGACGTTGCCGAAGGCGATTGCCTGCGTCGGACAGGCCTGCTGACAGGCGGTTTGCACTGCACCATCGGGAATGGCTCCTCCTCCCGACTTCTTGGTGTCAATGCGGGCGGCGTTGATGCGCTGCACGCAATAAGTGCATTTTTCCATGACGCCGCGCGAGCGCACGGTGACGTCCGGGTTGCGCTGCAACTTGAGGCTTTCGGTCTCGCGGTCCGAGTACTGCAGGAAGTTGAAGCGCCGAACTTTGTATACACAGTTGTTGGAACAGTAGCGAGTGCCGACACAGCGGTTGTACACCATGTCGTTGAGGCCCTCTTCGCTGTGGGAGGTCGCCGTCACCGGACAGACGAGTTCACAGGGGGCGTTCTCGCACTGCTGACAGGGAATCGGTTGGTGCAGAATCTCGGGATCGTCGACGTCGGTGTAGTAGCGGTCGATGCGGATCCACGACATCTCGCGCGCGTTGAGGACTTCGTCCTTGCCGACAATGGGAATGTTGTTCTCGGACTGGCAGGCCACCGAACAGGCATTGCAGCCGATGCAGGCGCTGAGATCGATGGTCATGCCCCCTTGGTTGGGGGCCTGGTAGTCGTAACTATCGTAGAGGGTCAGTTCGGCGGGGAACTCGTGGGCTTCCTCGTGGGCGAAGTTGGGATGGGCGCGATAGTGTGCCGCGTCTGCGTGGCGGACGAGGTGACGTCCCTCCATGCTGTAGTGGTCCTGAGTGCAGGCCAGAGGGTGCTTGTCGAAGGTCTTGGCCACGGTGGCCCCGGCCACCTTCCACCCGGTGCTTCGGATTCGGTTGGCATTGGCACCGACGCCATTGCCGACGTGACCGGCGGCTTCCCTCCCGTAGCCTAGGTGGACGACGACGACGCCGTCCGCTTGCCCAGGGACGATCCAGGCTGGGATGGCCAGGGTGTTGCCGGCGGCGGTGATGGTGAGGACCTGCTGGTTACTTACTCCCAGGCGCTGAGCAGTTATGGGACTAACGAGCGCGGCGTTGTCCCAAGTGAGCTTGGTGATCGGACGCGGGGTCTCCTGCAGCCAGCCGTTGTTGGCATTCCTTCCGGTGCCCAAGTAGGCGTCGGGTCGCAGCAGCACCTCCGTCGCTTCTTCAGCATCGAGAGGTTGCCCGAATTCGCTCGGTAGAGATAACGATTGCAAGGAGACCCGCTGTGCCTCGCCGCGAGTGCCGTCGACCAAGCCGTTGTGCAAGGCGATCTGCCAGTTACGATCGAAATCGCCACTGCCCAGAGCGCCATTATTACTCCAAGTCTCCTTTACTATGTCGAGGACCGGCTTGCCTCCCTGTCCGCCGAGCACGGCGAGCAGGTCGTGGGCGGATCGCGAATTGTAGAGGGGCTGGATGAGAGGCTGAACGATGGTCGCAGTCCCGTCGAAGGAGCGCACGTCACTCCAGCCCTCGAGATAGTGAGATTCGGGAACGTGCCAGTGGCTCAGCTTGGAGGTCTCGTCCTGATGGCTGCTCAACTGGACGCGGAAGTCCACCTTGTCGAGAGCTGAGGCGAAGTTGACATCGCTTGGAGCCTCGTACACCGGATTGACTCCGAGTATGACCAGTGCTTCAACCTCGCCCGCGTTCATGTCGTCCACCAGGCGACGCAGACTAGCGTCGTGGTCGGTGGGCTCGACCTCGATGGGATCGATGTAGTGAACGGTGGAACCGACGTTGCCGAGGGCGTTGTTGATCACGTGGGCGAGTGCGTGAACCTCCGCTGACTGTTGCGCACCAGCCATAACGACGCTGGCGCCGCGATTGGCCCTGAGGTCCTCCGCCAACGCCGGAATCCATCCGGTGGGATCTTCGAAGTTGCCGGTTTCGCTAATGCTACGGCGAATCAGAGCGGGCATGGAAGCGCCCAGCGCCTGGGCGAGACCGGCGGCGAAAGCCTCGATTCTCCCGCTATCGAGGGCAGCACGGTGATCGGAGACGCTGCCCGTGGCCGAGGGCGTGACTTCGACTGTGTACAGACGGTTCAAGCTCTTGGCATCGGCGCCACTCTTCACGGCTGACGAGCGACGCTGCATGAAGTCGCGGGCATGCCGCACGGCAGCAGGCCCCATCTGCATGAAGTCGGCGTCGAGCGAGACCACAATCTTGGCACGGGCCAAATCGTGGACCGTGTCAAGTGCCCTGCCGAAGGCAAGCTGGGAACCGGCGATGGCGTTGTCGTTGTGCGCGGGGTCGTATTGGTGCCAACCCGCTTTGGGCAACGCTTTGAGCAGCGTCTGCAGCTGCCGTCCGAGGGTTGGGGAGGTGACGGCACCGGTTAGGATGCGCAGTCCCTCACCGTGCTTGAGGCGCAGGATCTCGACGTGCTGGCTTAGGGCCTGCACAAAACGCCCCCAGGTGCTGATGTGACCGGCGTTGGTCACGGCCTGAGCGCGATCAGGATCGTAGAGATCGAGGATCGAGGCCTGCAGTACGGCATCGGAGGACCCGAGATTGGATGGGTGGTCGGGATTACCTTCGACCTTGGTTGGGCGTCCCATATGGCTTTCCACCAGGATGCCAGTTCCTATCCCGCCGAAACTGGCGGCCGAGGCGTAGTACAGCGGCTTGCCAGGGATCAGATTCTCCGGAGCTCGAACCCACGGGACGATCTTCTCGTCAGGCTGAATCGTACAGGCGGTGAGACCGCCGAAGGCTAGGGATGCACCCATGAGCTTAATGAAGTTTCGACGACTGAAACCATCTGCCCACTCGGTAGCATTTTCGGGAAATTCACGGTGCAGGAGTTCGGTAAACTCCGGGCTTTGGGACAGTTCCTCTAGGCTGCGCCAGTAGCTGGGACCATCCTGTTTTTCGAGGCGCTGGCGAAGCTGGGCGATGTCGAGCTGCTTGCGGCCAGGTACGCTCTTGTCTGCGGGGGCTGCCGTCTCAGACGGCGCGTTCTCAATGCGGACAAGAGGAACCTGTGAAGTAGGCAATTTCGTATCCGTCATAGGTGGCATACCGAGCAGTCGGTGAGCTGTTGAACCTGGACGCCGTAGTCCTCTACGAGCTGGGCACCCAATTTCTCCTGATCACCGGAAGGGGTCCAATTCATGTCGAAGACGTGCTCCCGAGGCCGGATGTGTTTTTCGGGATTCCGGTGACACTCCAAGCACCACTCCATGTTGAGGGTGTTCTCCTTCCACATCAGCGGCATCTGGTCGACCTGACCGTGGCAGGAGACACAGCCGATTCCCTTGTTGATGTGGATGTCGTGCTTGAAGTAGACGAAGTCAGGCAGATCGTGGACTCGGGTCCACTGCAGGGGCTTGTTGTCGCGGAAGGCGGCGCGCACGGGTTCGAGAAGCGGCGCTTCAGTCCAGACCAGCGAATGACAGGTCATACAGGTCTCCACCGGGGGAATCCCGGCGAAGGGTGCCTCCTCCACTGTAGTGTGGCAGTAGCGGCAATCGATCCCCATGCCGGTCACGTGGTGCTTGTGACTGAATGGGACAGGCTGATCTCGTGCGACGCCGACAAAGCTGACGTAGTCGAGGCGGTTGATGTTGAGAAGGACGCTGAGGGCGCCCCCGACGAGGACAACGACCGCCAGAATGGATGCGCGAGCTGCCCAGTTGATGCTGCGACCAAAGACCTGCGCCATCTATCGAACTCGTGCTCGGGGTTGATACGGCACCCTCACCGATCGCCAAAGGAGAATCGGGTGCCGTACAGCCGGGGAACGGAATTGCCTAATCGACAATTTCTCGAACTGCGACAATTTCTCGAACTGCTATGTATGATTACGGCCGGGGAGAGCGTGGCCCGATCGGGTGTGCGCTGCGATTGTCGACGACGAGTCGACGGCCGCTTCGGCGCGAAGACAGGGCCGATGCCTTGTAAAGCGGGCAAAATGTAGGACTACCATTTCAGGGTGTCAACGAAGTAGACATCGGAATGTTGTTTTTCTCTGAGAGTCGGTTGTGGCAAAGGTCGGCGGGTTCCGCTGCCAAGGACCGCCGGAGGCGTGCTCAGCGCATTCTTGACCATGGTAGCAGTCCCTTCTATACTACACCCGATTACTAAGCCTAAGTCAAGGCTCGACGATAGCTTACCGTGGTTTTGCATCGTGGGAGGGTCGGGTCGCGAATTGCCCCCGTAGCTCAGTAGGATAGAGCAACAGATTCCTAATCTGTGGGTCACAGGTTCGAATCCTGTCGGGGGTACCAACAACAGGGTTGCGCTGCCATTCCCGAGAACGGTGCACCCCCTGAAATTATTGTGCCACAGTTTATTGTGGTGTTGGTCTAACACCTCTCGTCATGGTTGTAACGCTGCGCGGATGCTCCGGGCCTGACGGCTCCCGGGTTGGTTTTTCGCTTGTAACGGAATCCCCTGAGCCTCTCCTTCAGGGGAAGAGAGAGAGCCACGTGATCGGGCGAGGGATCTGCCCCCGGTACGGGAGATCCGGATTTCCACAAAGCCCACCTTAGCCGCGGCCGTCAGCGGCGCGGAGTTTGGAAGAGATCCTTCGAAGTCTACAGGGACTGGCTCAAGCCATCATTGGCGAGGTCAAGGGGCCGCGCCTTCATTGACCCGTAACGCACGATGCGTGCCTCCAGGGCGCCGGTTGTGGAGGCAAATCCTTAATTGCTACCAGCTCATCGAAGCCAAACTTCAGGAACCCGATCTGCAGGAGCCACGTGCATGAGGCGAATCTCCCGAAGGGCACGTAGGACGTCCGCTTGGCTTGGCGGGCCGAGCTGACGGGCGATGTCCTGCATCGAGCCGCTCGACCCCACTTGGCCTGACGGTCGGAGGATCGAGGAGCCCAGGTTGACGAGCGCAGGCGCTGGTCAACTCACTCGAGGGGAGGAACTGGGAGGTCGATGTTAGGTGGTGTGCGGAGAAGGGAACTCCGCTATTCGGAGATGCGGTCGCCTGAGAGGTTCTCGTTCTCGGTGCTGGCGATTAGGCCGGCACCGCAACTATCGGACCAGACGTTGACGGTGGTACGGCACATGTCGAGCACGCGGTCCACGGCGATAATGAGGCCAACGCCTTCCAGGGGCAGCCCGACGGCAGTCAGGATGACGGATATCATCACCAGTCCCGCCATGGGGATTCCTGCAGCGCCTACGGACGCGAGCAGGGCGGTGATGACGACGAGGAACTGTTGCCCAAATGTCAGTTCAATGCCGTAGACTTGGGCGATGAATATAGCGGCTACGCATTCGTAAAGAGCGGTGCCGTCCATGTTGACCGTGGCTCCTAGTGGGGCGACGAAGCTGGTCACCCGGTTGGAGACGCCGGCGCGATTTTCCAGGGAGTCGAGGGTCAGCGGCAGTGTCGCCGACGACGAGGAGGTGGAGAATGCCGTCATCAGAGCTGGTGACATAGCGACGGCGTGGCGTATGGGGGACAGACCGCCGAAGAGGCGCAGTAGCATTGGCAGAGTGATAGTGGCGTGCACCACGAGGCCGAGAAAGACAGTGAGAGCGTACCATCCGAGGCCCGCGAAGACCTCGAGGCCGGTGGTGGCTACGGTGCGTGCTACCAAGGCGAAGATGCCGAGAGGTGCAAAGGTGAGGACGAAGTGGGTAATATGCATGACAACTTCGAACAGCCCGCGACAGAAGCCCTCCAGTGTCGTTCGGTGACGTTCGGGCGCCTTGGTAATGAAATAGCCGAGCAGGATAGAGAAGAAGATGATTTGCAGCATCTTCCCCTCCGCCATGGCGGCAATGGGATTGGCGGGAACTAGGTCGAGCAGCAGGCGGGTCAGTGCTTGCCAGGGACCGTCGCCGAATTTGGCCATGGATTCGACAAGTCGTTCCGGCTGCTCCACGAGACCGAGGTCTAAGCCCTGTCCGGGGCGGATGAGTTTGACGAGGACGAGACCGGTGAGGATGGCGAACAGGCTCGTAGTGGTATAGTAGAGGGCGGTTTTGCCCCCGAGGCGCCCCATACTGCCGGCACTCCCTAGGCCGGCTATTCCGGTGATGATGGAGGTGCTGATCAGCGGCACAATCACCATCTTCAGCCCCTTGAGGAAAAGATCGCCGAAGAAACCGATGGCGAGTACGCTGTCGCCGAGCAGCAGGCCGGCGGCAGATCCGAGTACGAGGGCGAGCAGGATCTGCCAGTGGAGGGCCAAAGACGTTAAGACACGTAGCATGAGGATTAAGATTAGCTCAGTGGTGGATAACCCACAAGCAATCCTGCTGTATGACACACCAAGCCGCAGCAAGCGCGTCTTCGAACCGCTGCAGCCTGGGAAGGTGAAGATGTACAGCTGCGGTCCCACCGTGTGGAACCACGCTCACATTGGCAACTACCGATCATTTCTGTTCTCCGACGTGCTCAAGCGTTACCTGCGTTATCGCGGCTTCGAGGTCGAGCAGGTCATGAACCTCACCGACGTTGACGATCGTATCGTCGAGCAGGTTAGTTCCCATGAGGGCACCCTCGAGGAGTACGTGGAGACCTACATCGACGGTTTCTTCGAAGATCTGGACGCCCTCAAGTTCGATCGAGCCGATTTCTACCCGCGTGCGACGGCGCACGTACCGGAGATGGTGGAGCTGATTCAGCGTCTAGTGGACAAGGGTGCGGCCTACGAGCGCGCCGGCTCGGTGTACTTCTCGATCTCCGCGTTTCCCTCGTATGGGGAGTTTGCGCATCTCGACGCCCGTGGCCGGCGGGCTGGAGTTCGCGTCGACAGCGACGACTACGACAAGGATGACGTTCGCGACTTCGTGTTGTGGAAGGCGTGGACAGAAGCGGACGGGGAGGTGGCGTGGGATTCCCCCTTTGGGCGCGGACGTCCCGGATGGCACATAGAGTGTTCCTGTATGTCGATGAAATACCTCGGCGAGACCTTCGATATCCATACCGGAGGACTCGATCTCGTCTTCCCTCATCACCAGAACGAGATTGCCCAAAGCGAGGCGGCCACGGGCAAGCCTCTTGCACGCTACTGGATGCACAACGCCTTCGTAGATGTTGAGGGTTTGAAAATGTCGAAGAGCTTGGGCAACGAACTGAACCTAAAGGAGATCGCCACTTCCGGTCCTGATCTGGGGGGCTACCGCTACCTGATCGTCACCAGCCACTACCGGACCGCCCTCAACGTTTCGAGGGAAGCACTGGACGCGGCGATCAGCGCCCGTCAGCGGATCAATCGCCTTTACGGTCGGTTGTATCGGACTCGCGCCGCCGCGCCGCCCGCCTCGTCTGGTCTTTGGGCTCAGCAAGTGCAGGCGGGGCGCCAGGGATTCTGCACCGCCATGGACGATGACCTGAATGTTCCTCGGGCCATGGCGGCGGTCTTCGGGCTCGCGAACCCGGCGGAGAAGGCGGTAGACTCGATGGACGAGTCCGATGCTGCCATCGTTGCTGTTTTCCTAGAAGAGGTCGACTCCGTTCTCGGCATTCTTGACGAGCCGGAAGAGGGGGCCGTAGAGCCGGAGCTTCCCGAGGAGCTTCGGGCGATGATCGAGGAGCGTCAGCAGGCCCGGAAGGCCAAGGACTGGGAGACTGCCGACCGGCTTCGGGACGCTCTGTCGGAAGCGGGAATCGAAGTGGAGGACACGCCCGAAGGCCCTAAGTGGTCGCGAAGGTCTCAAGAGGATGTAGGCCAAGCTCTGAATCGCTTCCGGCCCAACGAGTAAGCCGTATTGAAAAGGCTTGACAGCCCCCTTGACCTACTTGTATCTAATCAGACAATTCACCTCCCTATCATGTCCAATCTTCGTTACTTCCCGTCTTCGACACCGCGCGATGAATTCGCCGCGTGGAGATGCGGTTTCCAGAATAGGTCGCATTCTGCAGAAGCTCATGCCGACCCTGATGATCCCGCCCGCATGGTGATGGTTACCCAAGGCATAGAGACCCAGGGGCTCGTGCCCGCCATTCGGCGGGGCTCTACGCGCCACGAGGAAACTTGGCAGGAAGCCCGCTGAGTGTCCTTCGCCTCCAGCTTTCGCTCGTGTAGCGCCAGTTCGGCGCTGTCCTCATCGCCGCCCCGTCAAGGCGGAAATTCCAATTTCCTTCACTCCGCCCTCGAGCTCTTACGTTCCAGGATTCTCAATGCTGCTGACGCTCAACAGCTGGCGGCACTCATCGACGCATCCGGACACGCTGCTGTGGAGGCAACTCGGGTGGAGATATGCCTCTATCTGGAGAAGATCGGTGAGCTTGCCCTTCTGGAAATCACCCCCCAACAGCCGCTGGCCGGCTGGCTCTTATATCGGCTCGTCGCCGGCGATCCACCTCATCCTGCGTTGAAGGCAGCAGGGGCCGGATTGACCGAGGCTCTCCACCGAGATCTGGCATCTCTGCAGGCTCTTGCCGGCCTGCCCTTCGGCTCCGTGGAAGCGGCTCCCGCGATGGACCGCGTCGTCGGCGTCGACGATTTGCTGTCGGTGCCGGCACCTTGGGGCTGCAGTGGGCTGCGCCGTCAGCTCATGGTCGACATCGCCGGTTTGGAGGACTGGACTCGCGGTGCGGCGCGGGTAACGGAATTTGTCGCGAGCTACGGAGCCGGCTCCGAGCAGGGATGCGTGGCCTACCGATTCACCGACAACGGGTTGTTGCCGATTTCAGAAGTTGCCGCCTTTCCGATGGAGTGGCTCAAGGGCAACGAGGCCCGCATGGAGGCCCTGGCCGAGAACACGCGCAACTTCCTGCGTGGGTACCGGGCTCAGAACGCGTTGGTCTGGGGCCCCCGAGGCTGCGGCAAGTCAACCCTGATCCGCGCCCTGCTGACCCGTCACTACCTGGAAGGGCTGCGAGCCATCGAGATTCCCGCTAGCAGCTACGGACGACTGCGCGATCTCTACGACCTCGTGCGTCATCGCGGCGAGTGCTTCGTCGGTGTCCTCGACAACATTTCCATGACCTCACACGATCGCGGCTACCGGGAGCTGTCCACCGTTCTCGAAGGCGGACTCGAGAGGTTGCCCGACAATCTCGTGTTCTATGGCACCTCCAACCTCAAGGATCTCGTGGATCGGGGGGGCGAGCGCCCGATCGGTCCCCCCCTTGGGCAGCCGGGAGAGGCGCCGGCCATGGCCGGTGGTCAGCTCAGTTACGACCCGCAGCAGTTTCAACGCCTCGACGAGCGTCGCGCCCTCGACGATCGCTTTGCCCTAAAGGTGTTCCTTGATTTGCCGAGCAAGGAGGATTACGAGGATCTCGTCGTCGCTTATGCGGAGCGTGCAGGGCTGCCGCTGTCGCGACAGCGTCTGCTGGAGGGGTTCCACATCTGGCGCCTTCGCAATCAGCACGACTTAGTGGGGGGACGCACGGCGCGAGACTACGTGATTTCCCTTTATCCACGCTACTCAGCCGCCGCTGGAGGCTGAATTTTCATCGCGCGCGGACGTCTGTGATTGACGAGCGAGAATACCGGGACTTTCGCGCGCAAGTAGATTCCCTCGGTCTTCGCGACCTTAAGAGCTACCTTGACTACGGGAAGCGGGTGCGTCGGGGTGAGGGTATGGGGGAACTGCATCAATGGCTCGGCCGTATTCTGCTCGACGACGACGGCGTTTACAATTTCGCTGATCGCGCCCGCGCCTTCGTCATCTCCTGCTGCGAATGGGCGGCGCAGCGGATGGTGCGAACGGCCGCCATAGAGCCGGCGGTTCTCACCGTGGCTGGGCCGCTGGGTCGAACCCGATTATTGCGTCTAATCTGCGGCGAAGAGGGTGATGCCGAGTGCGCGGCGCTGCTGGCACTGCTTCGCGATCAAGACCACAAGTTCGGCGGCTGGATCAACGGCCGCGCCAGTGCTCTCGAGGACGGGGAGGACACGGAAGCTGCACAGGGGCTGGTCGTCTCGAGCTTCCTGGCAAGGTTGGAGAAGCTCGACCCGGTGGTGGCGAGCGTAGGAGCCCGCAAGGAGGTCGAGGAGATCCGGCGCCAAGCGGAGAAAAGCGAGGAGCGCCTGCGCCGCGAGCTCGAAGCGGCCTTGGATCGGGCAGAGCGCGCCGTTGGGAAGACGGAGTCCTTGGACCGCGAGGCCAAGGAGCTGCGCCGGAGTCTGCGCCAGGATAAGGAAAATGGGGAAAAGCTGCGCAGCGAGCGCAGTCGCCGCATCAAGGTGGAGCGCGAGTCGCGGGACTCGGTGGAAGAGCTGCGCCGACTGCGAGAGGAGTATATTAAGCTAGACCAGCGCCTGCGGGAGACCGCAGGTCGCGGTGGGGGCGTAAACCTCGGAGACTTGACGCAGCTACCTTCTGGTCAGTTGTTGGGCCTCAGCGACGGGGCGACGCGGGAGGAGATGGATCAAGTGCGGAGAAGCTTCGCCGCAGTTTTCCATTCCGATCGTGCGACCCAGTTGCCGTCTTGGGTAGGCGATCTCTTCGATCAGCTCCTGGGAGCTGTGAACTCCGCCTGCGATCGCGCGCGGCGCTGATACGAGAAAGGGCCCGCGTCCCAAGGAGTGCGAGCCCTTTCTTTCCGCAACTGTCTACCGGCGTCAGCTGGCGGTCCAACGCTGGTACCGTGTCCTCTGTATTCTCAACTGCGATCGTTGTTGTGGTGCTGTCCGATCGGCTGGCGTCAAGCGGCGCGCCCCATCATTTGATCCAGGCGACGTGCGATTTGAAGCAGTGATAGGCCTTCGGTGACCCGCATGTCGTGAATGAGATGCTTCAGCAGGATCACCTCAGCCATATCGTACAGATCCTTGTTGCCGTGACAGTCCGCGACTTTCAACAATCCCTTGGATTTGTACTCGCGCATCTGGTGAATGGACTTGCCGAACAGCTTGGCTGCGTCCTCGATACCAATCAACTTCGTCTTTCGCGCTGCCATGAATAAAGACCTCCTTGTCCCTACATACACGTATGTAAGACTATAACATACTACTTGTATCGACGGGAACAGCGTGATACTTGAGGGGCAAGTTGGGGAATGTCCTGTCAGAGAGCAGGCAGAGGACGGAGAAGGTAGAAAGTGGCCACGTGGTCACCTTTCGGTGATGCGCGGACACCGCAGGCAACGCGTTCAGCAACAACCAGTTCCGTATATTAAGAGCGTTCGAGGATCTCGACCTCGTAGCCATCAGGATCGTCTACGAAGGCCATTTTGCTGCCCGCGGGGAACTCTTGGCGCCAGCCACCGGGCCAGATCTTGATTCCGGCCTTTTCAAGTCTGTCGCAGAACTGGATGATGTTGGGAACACCCACGGCGAAGTGCATGAGATCTTCGGGCACGTTGACCTTGTACTCCTCGGACCAGGTCAGCTCCAGAGTGTGGTCATTGCCGGGCAACTCGAGATGGGCGATGAAATTTCCGGCGGGGGACTTGTCTGTGCGGTTCTTCACCTCGAATCCGAAATGGGTGCAGTACCAATCGATGGAGCGGTCAAGGTCGGAGACGCGGATCCGCGTGTGGAGGAAGACGGCCATTGGGGACTCTCCTATTTACATTGCGATGACGGCTGAATGACCTTGCGCAGGGGACTCGGGTCTGTAGATTGGACTGCCCTTACTCCCCACAAACAACAACGGCCGCACAAAGCGGCCGGGCCGATGTCGAGAGCAGGGCAGGTGCTCGGGACTTCGGATGAGATTGCGTTGGTGCCGATGGAGGGACTCGAACCCCCACGGGGAAAACCCCACTACGCCCTGAACGTAGCGCGTCTACCAATTTCGCCACATCGGCACGCCGATGAACCGAAAATTACGATGGACTCGAACAAGGTCAAGTCAGGCTATAGGGATGCCGAAAAATGCTGTAGCAGGGTCCGGAGATTTGGGAGAAGGAACCAAGCTCGTTGCCCAGAACCGCCGAGCCCGACACGACTACGAGATCCTCGGCAACTACGAGGCCGGTATCGTCCTGCAAGGTACGGAGGTGAAGTCCTTGCGTCAGGGTTTGGCTAGCTTTCAAGATAGTTTCGCTCGAATAGAAGAAGGTGAAGCCTATCTCTACCGTCTGCACATCAGCCCTTACGATTCTGGGAACCGCTTCAACCACGACCCCGACCGGCGCCGCAAACTGCTGCTGCACGCCCGGGAGTTGCGCAGCCTCATCGGACAGACCGAGCAGAAGGGGCTGACCCTGATTCCCCTAAAGATCTATTTTAAACGCGGCGTGGCCAAAGTCGAGATCGGCCTGGCTCGGGCCAAACGCCAGCACGATCGCCGTCGCGAGATCGCGCAGAGAGATGTGGAGCGGGACATCGATCGTGCTCTCTCCGGACGCAACGACTAGAGTCTTTTGCCACTTTGAGCTCTGCCGAACTCTCCCCTTCGTCCCGTGACACACCTGTCAGCTGCTCCGACTGTGGTGGCGTTGGGCTGCGCTATGATCCCCGCGTCGAGGTTGGTCGTTTCGGCACGCTGGGTCTGTGTCATTGCCAGAGCGAGCAGTGCTGCTGCGACGGGCGGCCGCCGCATCAGTACTGGGACGATGACCATCAGCGCCAGTGGTGTCCCTGTCATGGCGCCAGACGCCGCCTGGCGCAGGTGACTCAGCTGTTCCGCAACGCCGACATTCCGACGCGCTTCCGCTTCAAGTTCCGTAACGATTTTCAGGCTACCGGCCCTGATGGTTCGGCGCTGCTACCGGCGCGACGAGTACAGCCCGTAATTGACTACCTGGCGGCATTGCTGGCTGACGATCGCGAGCCGCAGCGGGGCTACCTTTTTCACGGGCCTCCCGGTACCGGTAAAACGCTACTGGCTTGCATCGTCCTCAACGAGCTGCTCCTTCACCGAGTGCGACCGGGCCGCTTCGTCAACCTGTCCCGCAAGTTCTTTCAGCAGTTGCGCGACACCTACTCCCAGGACAGCGAGCAGTACGGCCGCACCTGGCAGATCCTCGAAGAGATGTGCAACGTGCCCTACCTCGTGCTCGACGACTTCGGCGTGCAGCGCGGCACTGACTGGGAAATGGAGATGCTCTACGACCTTGTGGACGCCCGCTACGGCGATGAGCGACTCACCATGGTCACGAGCAATCAGAGCATAGCGGAGATCGAAGAGTTGAGCGGCGGTCGCATCTGTTCTCGGTTGATAGAGATGTGCTACGTCGTCGACATGCAGGGTCAGGATTATCGGCAGTACATGCTGTCATGAGCGACCACATCCAGGCATCGCGCGCCGACGGACGTGGTGAGGATGAGCTGCGCCCCGTGCGCATCACGCCCGGCTTCACCCGCAACACACCGGGATCGGTGCTGGTTGAGATGGGGGAGACACGGGTGCTGTGCACCCTCTCCGTGGAAGAGCGTGTTCCTGCATTCTTGGTCGGCACCGCCAAGGGGTGGCTGACGGCGGAGTACTCCATGCTTCCGGGCTCGTCGCCGCAACGGGTGTCGCGAGAGTTATCGGGGGGCCGGCCTAACAGCCGCTCCCGTGAAATCCAGCGCCTGATCGGGCGGTCGCTGCGCGCCGTCGTCGATCTGCAGGCAGTGGGTGAGCGCACCCTGTACGTGGACTGCGACGTCCTGCAGGCCGACGGGGGAACGCGCACGGCGTCGATCACCGGTGGCTACGTGGCGCTGGTCACGGGGATTCGCAGTCTGCAGTCCGAGGGTAGGCTCGAGGGTGATCCCGTGATCGGGCAGATCGCCGCGGTGAGCGCAGGGATTGTGGCAGAGCGTCCGTTGTTGGATCTCTGCTATCAGGAAGACTCGCGCGCCGAGACCGACATGAACGTGGTGATGACGGCCGATGAAGGCATCGTTGAGGTTCAGGCCACGGCCGAGGGAGTGCCCTTGACGCGCGGCCAAGCGGAGCGCCTTCTGGATCTTGCCTGGAAGGGAATATCGGAGCTGTTACACCACCAGCAGGATACCTTGAGTGGCCACACCCCAACCAGTTGAAGAATTAGCGACTTAGGTCCCGTCGAGGCGGCGCATTCAGTGGCCTTTTTTCTTGACAGTGCCTTTAAGCGATCTGTACTTTTTCAACTCCCAGTTGAGGAATTAGGCTGCTGGAATTTTGCCCCGCCAGGAATGGCCGGGGGTCACAACGACGGTTACAAGCCAGCCACTTCGAAGAGAAAGCGAGTGGGTAGCCTATGGCGGATAGCGCGAAGGCTTCGGGGCAGTGGGCCATGGAGGATTCCCTATGTAGTTACCTCGGGGAAATTGCCAACTCCAATCCGCTGAGTTCGGATCAAGAAGTCGCCCTGGCTCAAAAAATTAAACAGGGAAACGAGGCCGCTCGAAACGAGCTCGTTGAAGCGAATTTGCGCTTCGTGGTCAGAATCGCGAGGGAATATCAGAACCGTGGCGTCCCGCTTGGCGACCTCATAAGCTCGGGGAATGTGGGGCTCATCACCGCCGCCGAGCGCTTTGACGAGAAGAAGGGCTTCAAGTTCATCTCCTACGCCGTTTGGTGGATTCGCCAGGCGATCCTGCAGACTCTGGCCGAGCAATCCCGCACCGTACGCCTGCCTCTCAACAAGGTTGGCCTCCTCCATAAAATTTCGAAGGCATCACGGCGGCTCGAGCAACGGACTACGGACGGCCCCAACCCCGAAGAAATTGCCGCCGAGATCGACATCCCCGTGGAAGAGGTCAAAGAGACCCTACTCTGCGGCCGTTCCGTGAAATCGCTCGATGCCACTTTCCGTGGGGCAGAGGATCACTCCCTCCTCGACGTGCTATCCGACGAGCGCCAGGAGTCTCCGGAAGTAGGAGTGCTCACAGGCTGTATGCGCGGCCAGATCGAGAGCGCGCTCGACTCTCTCGTCGGCCGCGAAGCGGAGATCGTCCGCCTCTACTTCGGCCTTGAAGGTGAAGAGCCGATGACCCTTGATCAGATCGGTGTTCGCTTCGAGCTCACGCGCGAGCGGGTTCGCCAGATCAAGGAGAAGGCACTGCATCGCCTGCGGCACCCCAGCCGTTGCGATCGCCTGCGCGTATACAGCCGAGCGTAGCTGGCTACGCAGGCCGGTATGATTTGGCATTCGTGCAGGAAGCAAGCGAGGTTTCATCTCGCCGTGGGGTAACAAGACGGGCGGCACCCCTTGAACTGTCCGTCCCGAGTAGTCCGTCAATATTCTCCCCGTCCCTGAGCTAAGCGCTGGTTCGTACCATCAGCACCCGCGCTTGCTGACGTCCTCGACTCATCGTCGCATCAGCCTGTTTTCAAGCGTTGCGATGGGTAGCCACAAAACTGAGGGAGAGATATGTCGGCCGACGCTGTGGAAGAGGAACTGTTGAAGTCCATCGATGAGGTAGACGCGCGGATTCAGGTATTTCGCAAGAGAGTGCGGGCTCTTTTGACCACTGCCCAGGGGGAAGGGGCCGAGGAAGCTCGCGTCGACGACGTGGCCTGATTTCCGCGTACAGGATCTGCGTGGATGGCGAAACGCGGCGGGGCGATCTTCGAGCAAGGTCGCCCCGTTTTCTGTATCTGCCTGTGCCGATTGAAGATCACGCATGGATGTCCTACCTTGTCAACAGCTGACCGCAACCTGTTGCCCTGACCTTCCTCCCATGCCGACTGAGCAAGAACTCCATCAAATCTGCCGCATTTACACGATCCCGTGCCCAGCCTGCACCACGGAGAATTCCTACCATCGTCTCAAGCGCGACATGGCCCGTGCCGCCACGATGGAGGGAGACGGGCACCCGCTGGAGTACAAGTGGCAAAAGCCGGGCTTCGACTCTGTCGATCCACTCCAGTTTTTCATGGGAGTTTGCACCACTTGCGGTTTCACCGGAGAGCTTGATGACGCCGACTATCGTCAGGCCGGCAAGAATCCGGACGTCTACCGCAAGGATTTCGCCGGACCCAGTCTGACGCTGTTCAAGGACGGCGCCACCGCCGGCAAGGGTGGGGCGCAGTCACTGTTGAAGCGGGTCGCCCAGGAAGATCCGCTCGTGAAGGTGATCGCCCACTTCCATCTGGGTATTCTCACCCAGTGTTCGCGGATTGAGTTGGAGGTCGGCCGCATTGCCCGGTACTACCTGCGCATCGCCTGGTGCTACCGGGACCACGAGCGCTTCTATCCCGAATCCGATCTTGAGGCAATCGTCGCGAGCCTGAAAAAGTGCCGTAAGCGCTTCAAGGAGGATCTCGGCTCCCACGTCGACTACCCGGAAGAGCCAATCGTTGCCACTAACGAAGTCGAAGCTCTGCGCCTCTGCCGCACCTACTTCGAGCGCAACTATGAGGTGCTGAGGGAGGCCAGCATCGAGGACGAGCTGCGCCTGCGGCTTCTGCTGGCGGAGATCGGTTTCCGTCTATACCAGCTTTCAGACGACGAAGACGACTACAAGAAGGCTTCGACGTTCTTCAGCGGTTGCATCGAGCAGTGCGTTAAGATCATATCCGACAAGTCCATCGTCGGTGGCCTTGTCAACCGCGCCCGTGGCATACTCGACAACGCCGGGGAGCGCGGCCGAGAGTTGCGCGCCCTGCGCGAGAAGCGCGGAAGCAGCGCGAAGAAAGCGAAGTCCGGCGGCAATGGTGCGCCGGCTAAGAAGAAGGCAAAGTCCGACGGCAAAGGTGTGCCGGCTAAGAAGAAGGCCGCTGTCAAGTCGAAAGCAGCTTTTTCCACTGAGCGCGCAGGCGACAAGGAGAAGGCGAAAGTAGAGGCAAACGGCAAAGGCGCTGAGGCCGAGGCTCCCGCCCTGTCAGGCGAGCGATCCGTCACTGAGCGCGACAAGGCGACTCGCCAGATCATCGTTCTCAATGAGAAGGTGGAGAGTCTGCGCAAGCGAGTGGAAGAGGTGGAAGCGGACAATCAGAAGTGGCGACAGGTGATCGGCAAGGACTCCCTTACAGGCCTGCCCAATCGCATCGCCCTATTCCGCATCGAGCTGCCCAAAGTTATCCGCAACTTCAACGAGTCGACGCCGATCACCTGTATCGCCGTGGGCTTGGACCAGGTAGCCGCCATCAATCTCGAGCACGGCTGGCTGATGGGCGACAAGATGCTGCAAGCTTCCGCCAAGGGGTTACGCAAGTTCCTCAAGGAGGAGGATAATCTGTACCGCGTCGATGGCGCCAACTTCGTCATCACAGGTCAGATGGACGGCAATGCGGCACGCCAACGGGCAACGGAGATGCGCCGCGCCCTGGGGGGTGCCAATGTGCGCGTCGATCAGACCATGATGCCGCTGGCTTCCAGTTTGGGTGTCGTCACTATGGAGAAGAAAGTCTCGGATTCCGAAACAGAAGTGGCGATGGCCCTGTACACCGCGCTGATTCGCACGCTGTACAAGGCCAAGGAGATGGGGGGAAATACCGCGGAGATCCACAACGTCACCCGCTTCTGAGGCTGAGTCAGCCCTTCTTCTCACGCCTCGCCCAGCGGAAACTACGGCGTTATCCACTGATTACGGCGCTGATTACGGCGCTGAACTTTTCTCACGCCAGCCCTCTCAGGCTGCCTCTCCCCGCTGTCTCCGTTGCAACGAGTCTTTCAATCGACCATGAGCGAATCGGTTCGCACAGATATGGAATTCGCTGCAGATGCCGCTTGGCGTGCCGGCCGGGTGACACTGCGCTACTTTCAAACCGGCGTCACCGTCGAGCGCAAGGAGGACGACTCGCCGGTGACGGTCGCCGACCGCGAGGCTGAGAGCTGTATCCGGGAGCTTGTAGCCCGTGCCTATCCCCAGGACGGACTGGTGGGAGAAGAGTTCGGCGAGCAGGCGGGAAGGTCAGGTCGGCGTTGGTTCATTGATCCCATCGATGGCACCAAGTCCTTCGTGCAGGGAGTGCCTCTATACGGAGTGCTGATAGGCCTGCAGGCGGCATCGGGCATGGTCACTGCTGGCGCCGTGTATTTCCCCGGAATGGACGAGCTTGTCTACGCCGGTCGAGACGAAGGCTGCTGGTGGAACGGCAGGCCTTGCAGGGTCTCCGAGGTCAGCACTCTCCGTGAGGCCTGCGTCTGTTACACCAGCCAACCCTCCTTTGCCGAGGAGGGCAAGCACGATGTCTGGACGGCAATCTCCAAACGGGCGAAAGTGGTGCGGGGATGGGGGGATTGTTATGGGCATATTCTCGTCGCCACCGGCAGGGCGGAGGCGATGTTCGACCCCGTGATCAGCCCCTGGGATTGCGGGCCACTGCCGGTGATTCTCGGAGAGGCGGGAGGCACCTTCACGGACTGGAAGGGGGAGTCGACACTGTTTGGCGACGACGCCTTCTCCACTAACGGTTATCTCTTCGACGAGGTGCGGCGCCATCTCAGCCACTGAAGACATGCTCACGGTGCGCCCGGAAGCGTCGCATAACGGAAAGGGTTCCAACACCTCGGGTCGCCAGACCCGGTGGCGCTTGCGCTCGGGTGCAACTCTCGCCAGACTGCTGCGCTCTGCCTACGACAACGACATCGGCTCTACGGCCGGCGCCATGGCTTTCGACTTTGTTTTCGCCATCTTTCCCGGCATTCTCGTGCTCACAGCGTTACTGTCGATCATGGACATCTCCGCCGTCGCCTTCGGCAGCTTGCTGGACGACATGGGTGTCGTCTTGCCCGAGCCCCTGCGTAAGATCGTCATCGATCAGGTGCAGCGCATTACCGAGGTGCCGTCGGGAAGTCTATTTTTCATTGGCCTACTCGGGGTATTGTGGC
>JAYZFI010000024.1:0-88215 GCA_036336855.1 Candidatus Latescibacterota bacterium | reverse complement strand
GCAGATCGCGCGCCTGGACACCGAGCTAGCCAATGTGCCCATGCAGCACAAGGACTATAGCGAAGCCCAGACCTATCACCTCGAACCGCAGTGGCGAAGCGGCGCCGTTGCCGAGTTGATCGCCCACCCGCCGATGATCGAGTTCCTCGAGGCCGTCCTGGGGCCCGACATCATCTTCACACGAGGGTTGTTCACGCGCACATTGTCCGGATCACCGGAGATCTCCCTACATACCGATGGCCAACCGTTCGGATCTTCGATCTTCGGCTACGAGGGCAGCTCTCCACGGCTTCTGCGCGTCCTTTACTATCTCGAAGACCTGACCCCCGAGCGCGCACCCTTCCGACTCGTGCCCCGCTCACACCTGTCGTTCCACGCCGATGCCAATCCCTATGTGCGCTACTCCTCGCACCCGGGGGAAATCACCCTGTGCCCCACAGCTGGATCGGCGGTCGTCATCCCGGTGGACCTGTTCCACGGCACACATCCCAACCGCCACCCCAAACACCGATCCCTCATCCAGCTGGGCTACCGTCCCGACTGGGCGGGGCCGGTGCAACCGATGGAGGAGTGGGACCCGGAGGCGCTGGCGGGAGCACCACCGGAAACGAGACGGTTCCTACGCAACCTCAACACCACGGGCGAAGCCTGGGATCAGCCGCACAAGCCCAAAGGCATGAAGTCAAAGGCGACTGGCATCGATCCCGAGCGGTGGAACGAGGGAAGCGGGTAAGACGACCGGGCTGCATCGACCGATCGCGTGCTAATGATCACGCCGGATACACTCGGCGCAATGCTTCGTCCAAATGAAACCACTTGACCTAATGCCAGACGGGAACGCAGTCGTTGGTCACGGGCACAAATGGTTTGGTAGTATGCAAGTTCGATTGGGTGCTTCGGCTCGTAGCTGACTGAATGCCGAACTACCGATTTAACCGGTTGAAGCGCACAACTTCGGAGGCCCTTCGAAGCCAAGGATCGCCGTCTGCGGAGCATCGTTGATCGGGCTACCAAACTGCACCAAGGGAATTGAGGCTCCTCCCAGGGCACTCTGTCTGATATTGCATCCCTCCGCCATCCTTATATGACTCCCGCGTAACGCCTCCGGGCGGTCCATTCCAAGGATACAGGTAGGCAAACTGCACATCGGCTGTAGCATGACACGAGATCGGCTAGGAAGGAATCTCGCATGGGAATGGAAGTCTTCGACTATCGTACCGACCTGCGGAACGTGATAATCAGCCCCGCGATTCCACCACCCCGTCACTCGCCGCACCTCCTAAATGACAGCGGCCCTGCTCGCAGCTGCGGACAGGGCCGTCGTCAGGTGGAGGCGGCGCCCAGAATCGAACTGGGGAATAAAGGCTTTGCAGGCCTCTGCCTTACCACTTGGCTACGCCGCCTTGGCCTCTTGATGGGCACAGTTTGCGAAGGTATTTGGCGGGCCAACTGCTGTCAACACAGGCACTTGTGCGGGTTTTCTTCGGGACGCCGAACGCCCACTCATCACCGTTTCAGCGGTTCCTCCACCTGCCTATATTATCTCATGCCTCGCCCCGGAGGCGTTTTCCGCGATCACCACCTTCCCGGATAGAACCCGCGCGCGAATGCGTCAGTACCTCGATCTCGTTCAGCACGTCCTCGACAACGGAGTGGACAAGCCCGACCGTACCGGCATCGGCACCATCGGTGTCTTCGGATACCAGATGCGCTTCGATCTCAGCGACGGCTTCCCCTGCCTCACCACCAAGAAGCTGCATCTGCGCTCCATCATTCACGAGCTACTCTGGTTCCTCTCCGGCGACACCAACATCGGTTATCTTCACGACAATGACGTGCGCATCTGGAACGAATGGGCCGACGAGAACGGCGACCTCGGTCCGGTGTACGGCCACCAGTGGCGATCTTGGCCGACTCTGGACGGTGGCAGTATCGATCAGATCTCGCGACTGGTAGAATCTCTGCGCAGCGATCACGACAGTCGGCGCCATATCGTCTCCGCCTGGAACGTCAGCGACATCGGCGACATGGCGCTGCCCCCCTGCCACTGTCTCTTCCAGTTCTACGTCGCCAAAGGCAAGCTCAGCTGCCAGCTCTACCAGCGTAGCTGCGACGTCGGCCTCGGAGTTCCCTTCAACATCGCCAGCTACTCTCTACTCACCATGATGCTGTCTCAAGTCGTGGGGCTACAGCCGGGTGATTTCGTGTGGACCGGCGGCGACATCCACATCTATTCGAATCACGTCGAGCCCCTGCGCGGGCAGCTCGGCCGCGATCCACATCCCCTACCTCGTATGATGATCGAAGATCGCGGCCAGGACATGTTCTCCTTCCGCTTCGAGGACTTCAAGCTCGTCGGCTACCGCCCCCACCCCACTATCCGGATGGCCATCGCTGTATGATCACCGCCCGACGGGCACGCTTGGCCGGCGCCAGGTGAGCGCACCGCTGTCGGTTGCCGTCCAGGGAGAGCTGGGCAGTAACAGCGAGTTGGCAACGCTTGAATTCTTCGCGGCCTCCGCGTCGCCTGGCGACATCTCCATCGTTCCCTGCCCCACCTTCGGCGATCTCTTCGCCGCCGTGGACGACGGACGCGCTTGCTACGCCATGGCTCCCGTCGAGAACTCCCTCGCCGGCAGCATTCATCAGGTCTGGTCCCTGCTGGCTTCGTACCGCCCGCCCGTGGCCGGTGAGATATCCCTGCGCATTCGCCACTGTCTGATCGCTCATCCGGGCACCTCGCTGTCGCAGATCCGGCGCATCACGTCACACCCCCAGGCGCTGGCACAGTGTGCACCCTTCCTGCAGAGCCTGAAGGACGTCATCGTCGAAGAAGCCTACGATACAGCAGGCGCCGTCAAGCTGCTGCGCCAAAGCGGTCGGCGTGACGAGGCGGCCATTGCTTCGGAGCAGGCCGCCGTCGATTACGAGATGGAAGTAGTTCAGCAGGATCTGCAGGAGCGCGACGACAACTACACCCGCTTCCTCGTCCTCGGCCCTCCTGACGGTAAGAGCGCCTCGGAATGGAAGGTGACCGTCTTAATGCGGGTGGGCGAGTCGGCGAGCCAGCTCCAACGGCTGCTGACTTCGCTAGTCGGATCGGGGTTGAAGCTAGCCAAAGTGGAGACTGCCAAGCGGCCCGGTCTGCCATGGGAGTTCGACTTGTACGTGGAGGGTCTTACGGACGATCCGGCGCATACGCTACCCGAGGCCTTGAAGGCTGAGCCCACTCTTCTTGCCGAGCCGATCCTCCTCGGCCCCTACCCTCGGGGCTCGCACGCCGAGCCCCAGGTCCATCGAAGGCCCAGGTAGCTGCCGCCTCAATCCTCGGAGATCCGCACCGCCTCCGGCGCCGTGGCGTCGATCCTCCAAGTGCCGAGTTTTCCGTCTCCGTCGAAGTCGGCGTACACGGTGACGGAGAACCCCTTCTTGCCGTCCAAGCGGCTCTTCGTCCTCAGATTGCGTAGCCCCGGCAAGTAATCGCCGTACTTCGGATCCGCCAGATCAAAGTAGCGACCGTGCTTGGCCAAGTGGTCCTGCTGCATGTAGTGCAGCACCGCCAGATCCGCCTCGAGATGGATCTCCTGGCGCTCTTTAGGCGTAATGCGCGAAAAGTGGGCAATGCCGAGACCGACAAGAATCAACCCAGATGCGAGAAGCTCCAGCCAGCGGGTGCGCCGCCGGAATATCCTCACCGATCCAGTCACGGAAGTAGAATCTCGATGGTGGCCGTCTCCGCTGCGCTGACTCTTACCTCGCCGAACAGCAGATAGGGTTCCGCGGGACGGAAAGGGTCGAGCTCACCGGGCGATGGGGCCCCAACGCCGTCAAGATCGCGGAAGGCCCGCACCTGATACTTCCCTGGGGTCAGCCCAGTCAATGCAAATGTCGAATCGGCAACGACATCGATCTCCTCACCCTGTGCGGAAGTCACCACGATGCGAGTCGCCTTCGACGTAACCGTACCGATGAGCGCGCCGTGGTCGAAGCTGTCCAGCAGTGTGACCGACCACGTTGCGACACTGTCCGCAGGCGCCTGTCCCGCCAGATCGAGCACCGCAGTCAGGTCCACGCGGATCTCAAACTCGCCTGGCATCAATGGTTCGGTAGGCGTGAACACCAGGCGTAGGTGATCGGTCCACGCCCACTCTCCGTCGAGGACCCGTATCAAATCCCCGTCGTCAATCACCGGAAACGGCGGAGTCGACGACGCCATGGCCTCGCTGAACAACAATTCCAATTCTGGTGCTCGATTGATGTTCCCCTCGGGGTGGTTCCTCAGCACCTCGGGAGGACGTCTATCCGCCCGACCACTGCCCCGCAGCGACTCTTCGGGTTTCAGCCGCATCCCACCTTCGATGTCGACGCGCACTTCGTACTCTCTCCCGGCTTCCTGCTCCGCCGTGGTCAAGTAGAGGCGATTCGCGCTCCCCGGCACGATGTATTGATCTTCAATCTCCAGACCTTTCACGCTCACTGCGAGTGTCTCGCTCGCGATATCCCGATCGAAGATGAGGACGATGCTACGAGTATGCACCGTAGTGGCGCGTTCTAGAACCAGGGAACCGGTGTCGATCAGCAACAGGTCGCCAACCTCTCCGGCAGTGGAGTCGTCTTCGACGACGACATCACTCGCCGGAACGGCTAGCATCTCATCGTTGTCAAAGCTCTGGTTGCGATTGCCGTCGACGAAGGCGAGCAACCTGTAGGTCGAGGGCGCCAGGCTTTCGATGGTGAACTTACCGTCCGACCCCGACTGCGTGACGTAGGCCGGCGGCTCCACACCCAGGACCCCATGGAAAGTGGCCAGATCGTAAGCCCAAACGAAAGCGCCATGCTTCGTGCTATGGAAACTCGCATCGATCACGCGCCCCTTCATGCGCCCCAGATCGAGATCGTCGCCGGTGGCAAAGGCAAGACTGAAGGACTCCTCCAGCCGGTTGCCGCGGCGATCTCGGGCATCGATGCCGATAGTGACATTGTAGGTTCGATCTGGGATCAGGCCGCCCCCGATCTGCAGCTCAACCCGGTCGCCGCCCTGCCAGTCGAACTTAAAATCGCTGCGCGGGGCCAAGAAGATCGCCTCCTCCGTGCGTTTACGATCCATGACCTCGTCGAAGACGACCAAGATGGAGGCGTCTGCGGTCACGCCTGTTGCGTTGGCGGCGGGAACCGTCGACAGCACACGCGGACTCGTCTTGTCCGCCTTCCCTCCGGAGGGCGGACCAACTTTGGCGCAGCTGACGACGCCGATTAGTGGGACACAGGTGGCCCAGCGGAGGACGGTGCGGACCTTCACACTCTCGGATGTGCCCGCAGATAGCGTTCGCGCAGTCCTTGCGGATCAGCGGACGTTCCCGTCGCTGTGGCGTTCTGCGTGCCCAGCAGAGCCGCTACGCCGGCAGCGTCGGCGCCTGACTCGGTGAGGTGCTCCGCGAAGGCCGACCGCAGTACCCCCGGACCATGAGCGCCACCGTCACGAGCGGTGAGCTTGAGCAGATAGCGCTCAACGATCCGTTGTACCGACCGGGATCGCAGTCGCCTTCCCCTTGAACTGAGAAACAACGCGCCCACGTCCAGATCCTCAACCTGCCGATCCAATAGGGCTTCCGCTCGTTGCCGCAGATACGAGCGTATGGCAGAGACGGCGTGGACTCCCAGAGGCACAGTACGCTGACGCGGGCCGATGACGTGGATGCTCGCAGCCTCGACGTCGACACTGGAGAGATTTAGCGCCAGCAGCTCCGAAAGTCGAATCCCGGTTCCGTACAGCAGCTCTAATATCGCCCGGTCCCGAGTGCCCAGATAGGACTCGTCGGGCAGACACATGAGCGTTTCCACGTCATCCCGGGCAAGACCGGCCGAGTCGGAAGCCATCCCGGGCAGCTTTACACCGGCGGTGGGATCGACGCTACTCAAATCCCTCTTCTGCAGAAAGCGATGTAGCGCCCGTACAGACGCCAGTTTACGGGCCAAGGTCCGGGGCCCCCGACCCTGCGTCTGAAGATGATTGCAGAAAGCGCGCACCGCCCCCACCTCGATGGACGTCACCGTGGGACCGGCAACGACAGTGTGCAAGAAGCGGGCGAATTGACGCAGGTCGGACTCGTAGGCCTGGCGGGTTGCCTCTGATATTGGCGACCCGGCTTTCTCCAGTTCGGCCACAAAAACATCGACCCCGATCTCGATGCCCGAAATCGGGGTCAGATGCGGGATCGATGGATCGCCGGAGGGCACGTTCGGTGCCGATCGCTATGCTAGGCCGCCTGGGTGCTCACGAAGCGGCTCTCGCAGACCTTGCAGTAGAGCGAAGACGTGCCGGAGCGGCTCGCCTTCTCGTAGAGGAGCGGTGCCTCGCAGTGCGAGCACGGGCCTTCCAGAGGCTTGTCCCAGCTAGCGAACTTGCACGAGGGGTACTGGTTGCAGCCGTAGAACACCTTGCCCTTGCGCGACTGCTTCTCCACCAACTCGCCCTCGCAATCGTCCTCGGGACAGAAAATGCCCAGGGAGAAGGGCTTCACGTTGCGGCAATCGGGATAACCGCTGCAGGCGAGAAAGCGGCCATAGCGGCCGGTCTTGACCACCATGGAATTCTTGCATTTCTCGCACACCTCGTCGGTCTCCGCCGGCTCCTGGTCCTCCTCGAGGGGCTTAGTGTACTTGCACTGGGGGTAGCCGGGACAGGCGAGAAAACGGCCGTTGCGTCCCCATTTCACCACCATGTTGCGGCCGCACTCTTCGCACTCAACGTCGGTCTCTTCCTGGAAGGACTGCTTCAGTTCCTTGCGACGTGAGTTGGCGTCATCTAGGGTGGGCTTCCACGAGTCATAAAATTGGCGCACGGAGGTCACCCAGTCCTCCTCGCCTTCTTCGATACGATCGAGCTCGTCCTCCATCTTGGCGGTGAATTCGACATCAAAGATGTTGGGGAAAGTTCCCACCAAGAACTTGTTCACCGTGGCGCCACGCTCCGTGGCAATGAAGTAGCGGTTGTCCACCTTTTCCACGTACTCGCGGTCCTGCAGAGTGCTGATGATCTGGGCGTAGGTGCTCGGGCGACCTATGCCCTTGGCTTCCAGCTCCTTGACCAGCAACGCCTCCGAGAATCGTGGTAGCGGCTTGGTGAAGTGCTGCTCAGGCAGCATCTGATTGAGCTCGAGCTTTTCCTGCTCCTGGATCGAGGCGGGAACGGAGCCAGTCTCATCTTCGTCTTCGTCCTCGTCCTCTTTCTCCTTGCTCTCCGTGTAGAGCAGGGCATAGCCGGGGAACTTCACCGTTGATCCCGTAGCCCGCAGGGTGTATTCGCCGGCCTCTATGTCGACGGTGGTAATGTCGAGTAACTGAGGCTCCATCTGAGAAGCAACGAAGCGCTTCCAGATGAGCTCGTAGAGCTTGGCCTGGTCTGGGCTGAGTTGATCCATGAGCTGTTCGGGGTCGCGCTCGGCCGATGTCGGGCGGATTGCTTCGTGGGCATCCTGGGCACCGCGGCGGGTCTTGTAGATATTGGGCTTGCCGGGCACGTAATCCTCGCCGTAGCGCTTGCCAATCACCGCGCGGACATCGTTGATCGAGTCGTCGGAGACCCGAACCGAGTCGGTGCGCATGTAGGTGATCAAACCAACGGTGTCGCCGCCGATATCGATGCCCTCGTAGAGCTGCTGCGCCACCGCCATGGCGCGCTTTACCGAAAAGCGCAGGCGCCGCGCCGCATCCTGCTGCAGGGTGCTGGTGATGAAGGGCGGCGACGGCCGGCGACGCTGCTCGCGACGCTTCACCGAGAAGACCACGAACTCTGACCCCTTCAGAGCGGCAGTGATCTCGTCCGCTCGCTCCTGATCGAGAATCTCCAGCTTCTTTCCCTGAAACTGGCTCACCCGAGCCTTGAAGGATTTCCCCTCGCCCTGATCCTGCTTGAGCAGCGCATCGATGGACCAGTACTCCTCGGGCGTGAAGGCGGCGATCTCCTCGTCGCGCTCGCTGATCAGGCGCAGCGCGACCGACTGCACGCGCCCAGCGGACAAACCAGCGTGGATGACTTTCCATAGCAGCGGACTGATCTCATAGCCCACGAGCCGGTCAAAGACCCGGCGCGCCTGCTGCGCGTTGACCTTTTTCAGGTCGAGCTGTCCTGACTTGGAGATCGACTCCCGCACCGCGCGGGGAGTGATCTCGTTGAACAGAATCCGCTTGATCACGTCATCACGCTTGGAGATGGCGTGGGCCACGTGCCAGGCGATGGCCTCACCCTCGCGATCGGGGTCGGTCGCAAGGTACACGGTGTCGGCGCGCTGCGCCGCCTTCTTCAGGTCCGATAGGATCTTGCCCTTGCCGCGGATCGTGACGTAGTGAGGCGAGAAGTCATTCTCCACGTCCACACCGAGTTCCTTTGGTGGTAGATCGCGCACGTGCCCCATGCAGGACTTCACGACGAAGTCCTTACCGAGAATCTTGTTGATGGTGGAAGCCTTGGCCGGCGACTCCACAACTACCAGTGATTTTCCCATAGCCTTCTTTGCGGAACCTGCCCCTTGTCTCCGGGAACTTGCCTCGCCATTCGAGAACTCCGGTCCCCCGGGAGTTCCGGGGGCGTCGATTCACCTCTCTCTGAGGCGATCATCGTTCCAATATAACGGAGACGTAGTCATTCGCAACGCACCTCCGTGCCGTTCCGTTTGACATCCGGAGTACACATCTTTTTAATAAACAAGCACAAATGGCAGTTTTCCAGCCCGCGAAAACAGGTCTTGGCGCCTTGATTCCCCGCTACACGCGCTCCGAAATCGACCGCATTCGCCTCGCCGGCGCCATCGTCCACCAAGTGCAACGAGCTCTCGAAGCTGAGATCGGCCCAGGAGTCACTACGGCGGAACTTGACGCCCTCGCCGAAAGCACCATCCGCCGGGCCGGCGGCGAGCCCGCCTTCAAGGGATATCACGGCTTCCCCGCCTCGATTTGCACTTCCATCAATGCCGAAGCTGTTCACGGGTTCCCCCGTCCCGAACCGCTGTCTGAGGGCGATCTCCTCTGCATCGACGTCGGCATCCGTCTCGAAGGCTGGTACGGCGACGGCGCCTTCACCCTTAGCGTAGGTGAACCCGTCCCGCCGGTTCGCAACCTGATGGAGGCGACCCGCACTGCCCTCGCCGCCGCCGTCGCCGCCGCCCAGGTGGGCAACCGACTCTCCGATATCTCCCACGCCGTGGAATCTGCTGCCCGTGACGCCGGCGTACACGTGCTGCGCGACTACGGCGGCCACGGCATCGGACGCGAGCTCCATGGCGAGCCCCATATTCCCAACTACGGCGGGCCTGGCCGCGGTCCCCTCCTCGAGGCCGGGCAAGTCTTCGCCCTCGAACCCATCTTCGGTCTCGGCACCGGCGAGGTGGCAGTCGACAAAGACGGCTGGACCGTGCTCACCGTCGACGGTTCACCCGCGGCTCACTTCGAGCACACCGTCGCCCTGACGGAGCAGGGCCCGGAGATCCTCACCCTCCCGAGTTCGGATTCGACCGTCGCTGAAGCGTCCCGGACGGCCGTGCAAGCACGGTAGCTCCAGGTCTGTACCACGCCGCTCTCTCATGCAAGTGACGTTTCTAGGTACTGGAACTTCCGTCGGTGTTCCCCGCATCGGCTGCGACTGCACCGTGTGCATTTCCGACAACCCGCGCAACAACCGGCTGCGCTGCGCCATCCTCATCGTTCACGAGGACCGCAACATTCTTGTCGACACTCCGCCCGATTACCGCACCCAGGCGCTCCTCTACGACATCCGTCGGCTCGACGCCGTGGTCTTCACCCACGCCCACGCTGATCACCTGCACGGCCTCGATGACGTACGCACCTACTGCCTCAATCGCGACGAGGGCTTGCCCTGCTATGCCGACCTCATCACCGTGGAACGCATCAAGCGGGTTTTCGACTACGCCCTCAACTCGCCGTGGCCCCACGTGCCCAAGCTCAACCTGCACACCATCGACGGCCCCTTCGAGCTCTTCGGCCTACCCGTTCAGCCTTTGACTGTGATGCACGGCAAGCTGCCCGTGCAGGCTTTCCGCATCGGCACCTTCGCTTACGTCACCGATTGCAGCGTCATCCCCGACGACACCATGGCTGCCCTTGAGGGCGTCGACACCCTCGTACTCGACGCTCTCCGCCACCGCGAGCACCCCACGCACTTGAACGTCGAGCAGGCCCTGGAGGTCGTCGAGTCACTCAAACCCCGCCAGACATACCTGACCCACATCGCTCACGACCTCGAGCACGAGGCGACCAACGCCAGCCTGCCCGATGGCGTCGAGCTCGCCTACGACGGCCTCACCCTCGACCTCCCCACCCTCTCCTGAACGAGAAACGCCGTCGCCTCTTCAAAGGCGACGGCATCATACTACCGAGGGTAAATCCGCGGAGCCTGCCAAAGAAACTCGAACAGGGTTGGATGGTCGGCGCTAGCCGGCCGTCTAACACTTGCTCCATCCGCAGTGCTTGCAGGTCAGGCAACTGCCTTCGTGCGTCACCGTCGAGCCACATTCGGGGCAAGTTACCATGATCTTGGCTCCCTCTTCGTTGGCCCGTCCACCACCGCTGGCCTCTACCGAGGCCTCCAGCTGCAGCGTGCACGGGTCGACGCCATGGAGACGCTTGAGATAACGCTCAAGGGCGCGACCGATGGCGTCCGGCGTGGACAGGATGAGCTCGCCGTTCTCCCACACCGGATTCGGCCCGGAGATCCCCTTCAGCATGTCGACGATCTCCCGGGGATCGATATGGGAGCGCAACGCCAAGGAAATTAGACGGCTGATCGCCTCGGACTGGGCGGCAGCGTTGCCACCCGCCTTGCCGATCGTGCTGAAGACCTCGCAGAGCCCGTACTCGTCCTCGTTGATGGTGACGTAGATCTTGCCCTCACCGGTGTTGATCCGCTCGGTGACACCGTGGGTGACCGCCGGACGCGGGCGCATGTGCAAACCCGAGCCGACCTCACCGCCGCTAGTGCCGTCGTCCTTGGCCTCCACCTTTTCACTGTCGCGCTCGGACTCCGTCTGTAGAATGCCTTGACGGCTGCCCTCGCGGTACACAGTGACCCCCTTCAGACCTTCCTTGTACGCGGTGACGTAGATGTCGGCGACGGTCTCGGCCGTGGTCTCTTCGGAGAGATTGATCGTCGATGAGATGGAACTATCGGTGTAGCGCTGGATCACGCCCTGCATCTTTACCCGGAAATAAGGATCGATTTCGTGCGCGGTGACCACGGAATCGGGCAGGTTCTCGTCGCTGCCAAAGACCTTCTGGATCAGCGGGTGGTAGACCTTGTATTCGCGGAAGGTCTCACCGTCGGCCTGCTTGACCCGCCGCTTGTAGCTGGTGCAGAAGATGGGTTCCACACCCGAGGAGGTCTGCGCCACGATGGAGCCCGTGCCCACCGGCGGCACCGTGATCAAGGTGGAGTTGCGCAGCCCATGCTGACAGACTTTGTCTATGATTCCCTTGGGCAGGCTCTGGATGAACCTGCTCTGCGACACCCCCTCCCACTCGAACAGTGGGAAAGCGCCCTTCTCCTGGGCTAGCTCGACAGAGGTCTCGTACGCGTGGTAGCAGATGGTCTGCATCATCTTCTCGACGGCGTCAAGGGCCTCGTTGGAATCGTAGCGCATCCCCATCTTGACCAGGGCATCGGCCAGCCCTGTGATCCCTAGGCCTACGCGGCGATCGGAGGAGACCGCCTCCTCGATCTTGGACATGGCGTGGTTGGCCATGTTGTAGTCAATAACGTTGTCGAGGAAGCGGGTCGATACGCGAGCGCAGTCGGCGAGGTCTTTGTAGTCGAAGCTGCCGTCGTCGCGCACAAAGCAGGACAGGTTGAGGTTGCCCAAGTTGCAGGCCGTGTAGGACGCCAGCGGTTGCTCACCGCAGGGATTCGTGCTCGTAAGCGGATTGGCGTACTCCACGTTGTGGTACTCACGCATGGTATCCCAGAAGATGATGCCCGGCTCGGCGCTGGCGTGGGCGTTGGTGATGATCTTGGTCCACAGATCGCGAGCCCGCACCGTCCGGTAGACCTTGCCCCCCCAGCGCAGATCGAAGTCGGTGTCGTCGATGATGGCGCGCATGAACTCGTGGGTGATCAGACAGCTGATATTGGCGTACTGAACCTTTGTCCGGTTGGCGTCGTTCTTGATCGTGATGAAGTCTTCGATGTCGGGGTGATCGACACGCAGCGTCAGCATGAGCGCGCCGCGCCGCCCCGCCTGGGACACCGCGTTGGTGCTCTCAGACAGCAGATTCATGAAGGCGGTGCAGCCCGGAGACTGATCTACCGTGGCGTTCACCGAGGCGCCCTTGGGACGCAGAATCGACAGGTCGGTGCCGACGCCACCGCCGGTGCGGTAGACCATGGCCGATTCCTTGAGGCAGTTGTAGATGCCTTCGAGGCTGTCTTCTTCAATGGGAATGACGTAGCAGTTGGAAAGGGTGGGCTTGCGCTGGGCTTCGTCGCGGCCAGCGCCGTGCATGACCCTGCCGCCGGGAATGAACTTGAAGTCGATGAGCAACGAAAAGAAGCGATCGTACCAGTACTCCTGGTCCTCTTCCACCGAAGCCATGGCCCGGGCGATACGATCCCACACCTGCAGGGGTCCGGTCTCCCCCGGCGCGAGGTATTTGCTGCGAAGGACGTCGACAGCGAGGTCGTTGTCGCCGTAATACGTCTCGGCGTCGGCAGCGCGTTCGAGGACTTCGTGGTGTCCGTTACGGCGGTAACCGCGGCCCTCCACCTGGGCGAGTAGATCTTCGAGGCGGTGAACGCCTGCGGGCGAGCCGGAGACGCTTGGATTCGGGTCGGAATGCTCAGACGACGACATGGGATAGTAACCCCTCTCTCACAGGGCAAAAGGCCAGCCTGACCGCTGTCTGGGGAACAAAAGTCGACAGAGGAAGGGCTAAGTGCTATTACTTAATGGATGTTATACAGGGATATCAGTGCTTCGCTGGCCGAACAACGGCCCATGATCTCTGGCGGAGGGATCAGCGCCTACACAATATCTTGTGCTTCGGGCCAACGGCAAGGCGAATATACAGTCCCCCGAAAGAGCTTGTCAAGCCCTTTGGTTGCACTTGATCACGCCTCTGGGACCCCCAAGGCTCGCCCGATGAAACCCCTCTTCGGGTTGAACGTCGCTTTCCCCGAATTCTTCCTTACCGTGAGTACTTAACAGACGGATAAAGCCCCCGCCAGCTACTTGACGGGGGCTCCGCAATCAGGGGGGCCTTGCAAGCGTCTCAGTTAGTTGGTCAGCTGCTCTAGCTCGCGGACGAAGTCACTCTTGTCTTTGAATTGCCGGTACACGGAGGCGAATCGCACATACGCTACTTCGTTGAGCTCGCGCAGACGGTCCATGACCAGTGCCCCGATCTGCTTGCTGGGGACCTCCTTCTCGGCCATGTTGCCGAGTTCGGACTCAACCTGGTCGATGAGCTCTTCGATGCGCTCGCTGGATACCGTGGTCTTGTAGCAGGCGAGCTCGATCTTGGTCTGCAACTTGCCCCGATCGAAGGGCTCCCGGCTACCATCGCTCTTGATCACCGTGAGCGGGGCGTGCTCGATGTACTCGTAGGTTGTAAACCGCTGGCCACAATTGATGCACTCGCGGCGACGGCGAATCGCTTGGCCGTCCCGGCAGGAGCGGGAATCGACGACACGATCATCTTGGTGATTGCAGAAGGGGCAACGCATCTCTTTTCGTCAACCTCCGAGGATCCCACGGAGATGGGGTCCATTCGGCAGAACGGGGAGAAACGTTGGGGGAATCGCGGTGACATGTCTGTCGCGCGGGACGCTTTGCTCTGCCTCGGAAGGGGATCCGAGGCCCTCGCAGCCCACCGCAAAATGGACTGCTTGCCCGCCGAGACGATGATTTAAGCTAATAAAAACAGGTACATATGGCAAGAGAGGACACCGGAATCGCGCTGGCACGCCTGTTCACATGTCCGTTCTTCTCCGCAGAGCCTGTCCGCGGAACCGCTGCTGTAGACGAGGGCGTGTCATTGCCATCGACGACAAGGCGCATGAACAATCTTGGGGCATTCAGAGAGAGAAACGCAACGCAAACGCGCCAACAGTGGCACGTCTGCGGGTCAATAAGGTTACGCGAACTAGCTCCTAGTTCAGAGTGAACTTGAAGGGCAACATCACCCAAACTTTGACTGGCCTGTCGTTCTGAATGGCCGGGGTGAACTCCCACTTCATCGCCGCCTGGCGGGCCGCTTCGTGGAAGACCTCATTGCCGATAATCTGGCCAATGGCCTCCACCTTCCCCTGTTTGTCCACCAGCACCTCCACCGACACATTGCCAGTAATGCCCGCCTTGCGGGCGATTTCGGGATAGGCGGGTCGCGGTGACTTGGTGGGCACCGGCTGCTTCTCCACCCGCCAGATCTCGACAATCTCCTCCTCTTCCTCCTCCAGTTCGATCTCGCGCAGTTCCTCCAGCGGCGGTGGCGGAGCCAGATCGTCGAGGCCGAAGTCGAGGTCGGTCTCCATGATGGTGGCGTCGTCGGGGATGTCTTCGCTGTTGGAAACGATGGGAACCACCGGACGCGGTGGCGGTGGGGGCCGGCGCTCCTGGCGGGTCTCTGGGACATCCTCGATCTGGATAATTACCGCGTCCTCGGACTTGGCGTAGGCATCGGCCTCGAAGTCGGGAAACAACACAACCACGAAAATGTGGAAGACGGCGGAGATCCCAAAGCAGGACCAAAATGTCTTGGCGTAGGTCTGCCGCGGGTCCGCTTCCGGCGCTTTCTTGCGGGGTAGATCCCAGGGTCGATTCAGCAGGTCAGTTCCCCTCGTTCTCGCGATCGGTAGCAAAATTCACGCGCAATGCCTCGACCTTGCGCAGCTCTTGTAGCACATCAGAGATCAACCCGAACTCGGCGCGGCCGTCTCCTTTGATCGAGATAATCAGACGCGGGTTCGCCGTCAGCTTGGCATGGATGAGGTCTCCCACCTGCTGCAGGGATACAGTAGCGTCATCGATGTTAATCGCTCCGTTGGCACCGACCCAAATACTGGTCACGTGCCGGCGCATCTCCAGCTTCTCGATCTTCTCCGCCTCCGGCAGTGCCACAGGAATGCCGCGGAAGCGTACGAACACAGTGGACACCATGAAGAACACGAGCAGCAGGAAGGCGATGTCGGCCATGGAGGCGGTGGGCACCACAGCACCGACCCGGGATTTGCGAGCAAATCTCATCTACCCTATCCCTCCGGTTCGGCGATCGAAATGCGCGTTGCCCCTGACAGCTTCAGTTCGTCGAGAACGTCGACGAACATGCGGTAGCTAGCACCGCGCTCGGCCTTCAGCGAGATGATGAGCAGCTCGTTGGCAGCCAGACGCTGCTCGATATTGTGCCGCAAATCAGAGGACGCCACCACGTTCAGAGTCCCTCCTTCATAGAACGCGATCTGATCCTGCGCGTTGATCCACACGTTACAGATGTTCTTCTCCTTGACCTCCTTGGTCTCCGCGATCGGAGGCAGGTGCAAGGACAGGCCCTTGTCCTGATTCATCGTCGTGGTGACCAGAAAGAAGATGATCAGTAGAAACGCGATGTCCGCCATCGAGGCGGTGGGGATCTCCGGCAGAATCCGCTGACCCCGCTTGCGCAGGTTCATGATCTAGGCGCCCGCCTCTTCCTTCAGCTGAATCTCCACCAGCAGGTCAACGAACCCGGCGGTGTGCTCCTGCATGTCGGCTATAATGCTGTCGATGCGCGAAACAAAGAAGTTGTAGCAGAATTGGATCAGAATGCCCACCACTAGTCCGGCGGCGGTGGTGATCAGCGCCTCGGAGATACCACCAGCCACCATCGAGGGCTCCACGTCCCCGGCGATCTTGATCGCCTGGAAGGCGTTGATCATGCCGCTCACCGTGCCCAGGAAGCCAACCATGGGCGCGAGGTTGGCCACCGTAGACAGCCAAACCATACCCCTCTCGAGGAAGGCCATCTCGACGGCTCCAGCGTTCTCGATCGCCCTCTCTACATTCTCGATGCCACGGTTCACCTGCAGCAGCCCCTTGTGAATGACGGAGGATAGAGGCCCATGCGTCCCCGAGCACAGGGTTGCCGCTTGCTTGGGTCCACCGGCACGCAGCGCCGCCTCCACCTGCTGAAAGAAGCCCTCGGCGTCGATGGCTGCCTTGGAAAGACTGATCAGGCGCTCGATAGCGATGGCGACGCCGAAGACCAGCAGCAAGGCCAGGGGATACATCGCCCAGCCGCCATCGTTGAAGAGTTGAAGCATGTTCACCTCGCTATATGTGTGGGGCTACTAGGTTGTTGGGGTCAGGGCTATGGGTGGCCTTCGCCGCCGAAGAACGCTCGCTTGAGTCGCTCCTCCTCGGTCTCGGGAGGATAGATCTGCCACACCCGTTGCTGCGCCACTGCCTCCCAATTGGGATCGGACTTGGCCCGCTGATAGGCGGCGACTGCCGCGACCTCGTCTCCTGCCGCCTGCAGCAGGTCGCCGTCGATGATGTGCAGATGGGCGTATTCGGGATTGCTCTGCAGGCCGCGATCCACCCACCGGCGAGCCACCTCGCCGTCCCCGGTCTTGAGGTAGTGCTCGGCCAAAGTCGCCACAGCGTTGGCGTCGTCGGGCTGCAGTCGGGCGATGCCCTCGAGGCCGGCAAGTCGCATGGCGCTGCTATTGTGGGTGTCGCCGAGCTCCGACATGCGATGGAAGTGGGAGAAGCTGCCCGCCGAGTCAACCCGCGCCAGTTTCTTCAGGGTCTTGAAGGCCGAGACCGTGTCGCCGGTAGCAATCTGCAAGTCCACCATCTGCCCCAGGATCTCCACCTCGCTGCCGCCCTCGCTGAGCAGTCGGTGTTGCCACTGCAGGGCGATTGCGGCGTCTCCCTTGTCCCGGTGCATGACCGCGAGCAACTCGACAAGCCCCCGGTTGACGTTATCGCCGAGGGCGCCGGAGTCGATCAGCGCTTGATAGTGAGCGATAGCGGGCTGAGCGTGCCCCTGTCGCCGCTGCAGATCCGCGATATTCCGGCGGTAGCGCTGGAATTTCGTGTCCATCGGCTTGGCCCGTACCATCGGCCGCAGGAAGGTCCAGGCGGAATCTGCCTTCTCCTGTTTCAGATAGATCTGAAACAGCAAGAGGATGGAGTTGGCGTGCCTAGGATTGACTTCGAGAGCTTGCAGAAAGGCCTGCTTGGCCGCCTCCGACTGCCGCAGGGCCAGCTGCGCCCGGCCTATGTAGTAGTGGGGCTTGTAATCATCGGTTTTGTAGCGCAGGAGCTGTTGGTAATATCCAACGACAGCCTCGTGTGACTTGTTGTCGCGCGCCGTGCGCCCCAAGAAGCGATACTTGCGCACGGAGTCGGCGACGCTGACCTCTTCTTGGGCACTGGTGGACGAGGTCACCAGGACAGTTAGGGCCGTCAGTGCGGATAGGAGAATTCGCAAGTGATGAATCTATTCAAGTCCGTGCGTCAACTCCCTGAGACAGGCGGGAAATCACGCAGAATCTTCAGGTGGCCGCGAATATGGGTGAGCGATAGTTGGTCGGAGCGTCTTGCTCATCATGTATAACCCCTAAGGCTGCGACCACCCTGTCGGCAACTCGGTAAATATACCTCATGGATATTCGCCAGCAACCAGCCAAGGGTTGTGGTTTGTGTGGCGCCGAAGAAGCCGATGGACTACCAATCAAAGCCGCTGCCGGCTGGCCCGAGGACGGATAGGGCCGCCCACAGACTCCTCATGACCAGCTCCCCGAGAATCAACCCGAGGAAGAATGGCCGCCGCCGGTGGTAGGAAGCGGCGCCTCCGTAGCGGACGATGAGGACCTTCAGGCCCCAACCGATCAACGCCGAAGACCAGATCAGGGTTCCGAAGCCGGTGCCGTAGACGAAACCGGCGGGGTGGAAGGGCAGCCGCAGGAAGAACTGACGCAAGACGGACATGCCGGCGACGATCAGGGCGCCGAAACCGGTAGCCATGAGCCGCGCGATGTCCGGCTCTCCGGGCTGCGAGCCCGCCTCGGCGTACAGGTACTGCACGTAGCGGCCGATTCTAGCGATCCCCCTGGCCCCGCCGTTTTGGTCCAAGGAGAACATTCCATGCTCGTAGATCGTCGCCAGTGAGAACGCGCTGCCCGCTAAGGCCCCTGTAGCGACGCCAACGACGAGCCACCGTGTCGCACCGGAGCTGCCGGCAACGCGGAGGATTCTCTCACCTTCTAGGTTGAGGGCCAGCATTCCGGTCAGCGCCGAGTACGAGATCAGCGCCAGAAAGGCGAAAGCAACGTAGGTCTCCGGAGTGAACACACCGGGACCGGTGCCAGTGGCAAAGTAGAAGAAGCTGGGCACCAGCAAGTAGACGCCAGCCAAGGGGAGGCCGCCGTCGACGCGCAGTCGGGTGGCACCCACCGTCATCAGTAGCAGGAATAGACAGTGCAGGAAGCTCCAGATCGGCGGCAGACCGGCAGCGATCCCCCACCCAATCACGATGGCGCATCCGAGGCCGAAACAGGTGACCCATCTCCTGCCTTGAGCCGACCCTTGCCAGGCATCCCGCAGTGAGTGTCTGGCAGCCCACAGACTGAGGACGGCCAGAACCAGCAGGCCTCCCCGCGCCTGGGCCCGCAAGTGGGGCAGGAAGTTGGGCCACTCCCGCCATTGACCGCCTACCCCGACGAAGGTGCCCTCATCGGAACTGCGGCCGAGCAGCTCAACCGTGAGCAGCTGTATCCTGGTCATCAGGAAGAAGAACCAGGTGCTGAAGGCGATCTCGATGGACATGAAATACACAACGCCGATCAGCAGGGGTGAGAACTCAAACTCGAAGCGGGAGGTAAAGGGCACCATGGCTCTCCAGGGCTCCTCTACCATGACCTCGTTGAAGTTGAAGTCCGTGGGAATCTCACCGGGGAGCAGGAAGTAATGATGGACGCCGTTCATTCCGAACAGCAGGCCGGGCACGGCCATACCTACCCACAGGGAGGGCTTGCGCAGCAGCTCTCTGCCGCATCCCACCAGCTCGGCGGGCAGCTCGGCCAAGGGGAATCTCAGGCGTTCCTGGTCCATCCAGCGGCGACGCAGTAGCCCGGCAAGCCCCATGAAGGCGGTAAACAGGCCGGCAACAAGAACGGCCCAGCTGATAAGGGGAAGCGCCCAGACCCGCCAAGGCACGTGGGCCCTGCCTTCGAAGAAGGCTGCGATCTGCTCGTCGCCGACTCGTCCCGGCACCATCCAATCGGGGATGTGGTTGAAAAACGGAGCGTAACGTCCGAGTGGGTCGGCGAAGCCCGCGTAGAAACCGGTGACCAGCGCCGGCAACAGGTAGGAGATTAGCCCGGTGGCAGCCACCGGGATTCCCGCCGCACAGATCAGATAGATGGCGGCCTGCTCTCTGGCAGGGAGGCGAAGACGACCGCCGGCACCAAACACGAGGGTCAGCATGACAGCGACCGCAATCGGATAGGGTGCCAGCACCCCATCCGACAGCGAAGGCCCGCCGGCGATCAGCGCCGTGTGCTGCACCGCCCAGGCGCCGGCAACGACGAGGACAACGCCCAGGACTCCGGCTCGCAAACTCTGAGAATCGAATGGCGGCATCAGTAGGGTAGCTGAGCGACGGAGCGGGAGATGAGGACAACCGCCACCGAGCCCATCCCCACCAGACCCTGACCACAAGCGTAACCGGCCAGCAGCACAGGCGCCCATCGCCGCCAGCGCTGGGTGCCGAAGCGCCGTTGTAGATGGAAGCGTGCCAGCAGTGCACCGAACATCTGCGGTAACAGCAGATGGGGCAGACCCTGCAGGCCGCTGACAAATCCGTAGACGAGGGCTGCGGGCAGGCCCATCGCAGTGGTAATCCACAGCCCGGCACCGGCGACAGCGAACCCACCGGCCGCCCAGGGCAGGTGCAGCACGTCGGATACGTCCAGCCCGCCCTCCAGCGTGAAGGAGAACCACATGAACTGACGCAACGCGATCAGGTGCCAGTACTTCTGCGCGAAGGGAAAGGCGGCCGATGGAATGGGGCTCATCTCCCAGATCAGCGACCAGAACAGGAATCCACATCCGAGCATGACCGGCAGGATGAGCAACTCGGCCTTGGCGATACTGGAGATCGGCGTTCCAGTGAGCTCCATCTCGCGAAAGAGCTGAGCCCGTCGTCCGTGATCGTGGAAGGGGATGGGGGCGAACCAGATATCCATGCCGCGGTAACCACTCAGCATTAGCGCCCCTTCCCGGACCAGCGGAATCCCCACGCTGTGGCCTGTGAGAGCGACCATGCGAGCGTTGACGTAGGAGATCGCCGGAGTCAACACGAAGGCGAACACTAGCAAGAAGACGAGGGGAAACTCGTCGTCCTCGAGCAGCCACACACACAGGACGGAGTAAGCGAGGGCGGCCACCCCGTACAGCCCGAGTCCGATCACGATGGGAAAGTCACCCCTTCCTTCGGGCACTTCCTCTACCGGCCCGCTTTTGCGGCTGCGCAACGCGCCGAGGGCGGTGTAGATCCCGGCAAGAGCCACGGCCGCGGCGGTTCCCAGGTAGACGCTGAGCCACACGTCCAGATCGTTAACGAAGTGGGTCGTCACCGCGTCCATCCCGGGTCGCCAGCGCTCCAGCACTCCAAGGCCGTGCAGCAGCGGGTTGGCCACGATTTGGACGACTGCCGCAGAAAAAGCGCCAGTGACCACCCAAAACGGCAGGACGAACCCGAGAAAGACGAGACCGATGTCGGTGCCGATGCCCACGGCGGTGGCAGGCAGGATCGTCTCAAGATCGCGGGTGTAGTCGATCCAGGGAATGGGTAGCAGCTCCAGTGGGCGGCTAGCAATGAGCCCACTCAGTGCTGGAAGCCCCACGTACACGGCGCCAAACAGCAATCCCATGCCCATTCCCGATGCGAACACCCGCCAGCGCCAGGATTCGCGGCCAGGCTCTCCGCTCTCCGCCAGCGCGGTCGCGCCCTGGGCCGCCACCGGGGCCAAGGGGAAAGGCAGTCTCTCGATGTCGCTGGTCACGCGAAACAGCACATAACCCAGTCCGAACCACTCAGCGCGGGCCAGCACCTGTCCAGCGACCAGGAGGACGATGGGCTTCACCCAGTCCTCGTGGATAAACGTGCGCAGCCGCAGGGCCTCGGACCCAGCTGCAGGCGCCACCCAGGAGGGAATCTGCCCTGCCAGTCCCAGAGTCTGCGCCACCTGGGATTGCGCCAGGTATTGGTGCCAAATGAGAGAGCCGAAGGGTCCACCCGCCAGCATGACCCCAGCCATGGCGTGAGTCAGCCCGCCGGCGATGTAGTAGAGGACGTAGATCTCCTGGCGACGCAGCGGCGCAAAGGAACGACGTGCAAGCTCGGCGAATAAGATGACGGTGACCCACTCTGCCGCCGGTCCCATGCTGGATCCGGCGATAAGGCCCATGTAGATGGCACCCGGGAGCATGAGAAAACCGATGAAGAACGCGCCGAGCACGACACGTGACGTCATGCCTTCTTCGAAGGTGAGCACCTCAGAGTGACTGCTGCCAGCAGCGACTTCGCGGTTCACGTCGTCGTCCCGCGCTCGTAAATTTTCCGCTCCTCGGCAGGTAATGCCCGCCAGATCAGAAGTTGCTTGCGTAGCCCGTCGACGAACAAGCGATTGGCTCGCAGCCAACCGGAGCTGTCTCCGGAGCTTCGCAGCAACTTCAGCTGGATCGAGGCATACCCGGTGGCGACATCGATGCACAGTGTCATCCGCAGATCCTGACTCACCCCGCTGTCGAAGGGGGTCAGCCAGATCCGCGCGGTTAGCCGCTCGGGCCTACTTTCCACCGCCTCAGCGTAAAACTCGGCCCCGATCGACTGATCGTCACAGGCGCTCAGATACTCGGCGATGAAGGCCAACAGAGCCCGAGCCTCGGAAGGCCGCATGGAGAACGGCATCTCGAGGTCGAGTTCCTCCCCTGTCGGTCGGGGCAGCACCCAGCTACGCTCGATGCCGGGAACGCTGAGGTGAGAGGCGAGCCGGGCCGGATAGAGGGCGGAGCCGATGACCGCGAAGACCACAGCGAACAAAGTGGCGACCGCCGACAGCGAGGAGTAGTTGACGGTGATGCCGGGGAACAGCCCGGTGAGCAACCCGACACGGGAGAAGACCTGGGCCAACAGGTAGCCCCCCATGCCGCCGAGCAGGGCGTAGGCGAGCGCTTCGGCGACGAACAGCCAGGCCACGTGGCCCGGCGCGAGGCCGACGGCGTTGAAGGTAGAAATTTCTGGCCGGCGTTCGTGCACCGAGCCCATCATCGTGTTGGCGACGATAAGAATCGAGATCAACAGCGGCACCCACACCGCCCGGTTTCCGGCGAACACACGATCCCCCACCGTGTTAACGACAAAGAACTCGCCGTCGATGCGAGCGAACAGGTTGTGGCTGATCTGGGTGGCGATGGCCTCGAGGCTCTCGCGGCCTCGGGGAAGAGCGGCGGCGACGCTGGCCAAGCGCGAATGCTCACCGAATGTGACCACTTCCTCGGCGGGCAGGATAGCCACCTGTCGGCTCGACAGGTGGGTGAAGGCCGGTGCCTCTCCGCGCCGATCGAGCCCAGCTCGGCGTTCGTGAGGCTGATAGGCGTCGAGGTCAAGCGGGGCCAGTGGCGCGCCACCGATGTCGCGCACGTCATCGAGAGCGGCTCCGTCGACGAGCCCCACCACTCGGTAGCGACTTCCCAGCAGCTCAACGTGAGCCGTGCCCGCTTCGATGCGGGCCGTCTCAATTTCCAGGCGCTGCGCCTGCGCCCCCGGCAGCAGGCATACCCTCCTCTCCCCTGCCCGAAACCAGCGCCCTTGCCGCAGCGCGCCGAGCACTTCCGTGAACCGCGGCTCTTCCGGGCTAAGCCCCAGCACCGCCGCCACCCGACTGGAGTTCGCTCCGGATCGCAACAGCGCCTCACGGTTGTACCACACCCTCTCCGCCGTAGCTTCGTCGAACAGCAGACTCAGCAGCTCAGCAGTGACCCACTCCATTCGCTCCCAGCCGGGGAACCGGAACATCACCGCATCTTCACCGACGCCCGCCGATCCGGCAGCCGGCGTTAGGTTGAAGCGGACAGACGACTTCACCGAGGTAAACGACACTAGGGAGAACGTCAGCAGGGCCAAGGTGCTACAGGTTAGGCCCGTTCGCAGGGGCCGGCGTCGCATCTGCCCGATACCCATGGACAACGCCCTTCCGACCATCGACGACCGCCGGCTCTCAGCGCGATGGCGAGCCACAGTGCTCGACACGGCGTGGCGCAGCTGAGTGTTGAGCCGACTCATGCCTATGGCGATCACCACCGCACTCAGGGCCAGGATGAGAAACCCGATGAGCACCACCAGAGGGTAGATCGTCAGATCGAAGGCCGGGTGGCTGTAGCGCAACACGAAGAAGGCTAGGGCAAAGACCGCCAGCGCTGCTGCAACCTGCCCGCGCATCGACTTCGCCTCGACGAACAAGCGCTCCGCGCAGAAGGCGAAGGGAATCAGGGCGAAGAGCACCATCAGCACCCCGAACACGGCATCGGTTCGGACGCCTTGCACCGCACTATAGGCCCAACTGGCCAATGCCCAGGCAGCACGCGAGTGTGCCAGTGCCTCGGCCGTGCGCATCCTGGTGGTCTCCTGGCGGGCCCTCTCCAGATGGTTCTGGGCGAGTTCGTGGTGGCTCGCTATGGCCTGACTAAAGATGCCCCGTCGCCGCAACTGGCGCAGCCGTTGTGCCGTTAGATTCCCGAGGTCGGCGGCGACACGATTTGCAGTGAAGCCGGGGACTCGGGTGTCCTCGGCTAGGAATCCACCTCCCTCCGGCTCCTCTGGGGTCCCGTTGACGAGCACGAGGCGACGCCCGAGGCCGAACCGCCCCGAGGTCATCGTCACCTTCGCCGCCATCGGTCCGGGCACGTACAAAGCGGCGGCCTGCTCCCCAAGGGATCCGCCGCTGTGGTACAAGCCGAGCCGCTCCACCTCCCCCGCCAATGCGGGAAAGCTGACCCCAAACTCGGCCAAGTCGGCGTCTGTGGAGCCGTCGAGCACTCGCGGGTTGTCCAGAGTGGTCAACCAGCGCGGATCGTGGAGATCTGTGAGCACCAGCGGCCGAGCGCGGAAGCCGACCAGGGTGCGCTCTTTGCGGTCGTGGTCCATGAGCACACCGGTGGGATAGTTGACGGCGCCGAAGGGACCGCGGTCGACGACCCGGTCGACGAAACCGAGGGAGTCGTGGCCAAAGGCTTCCATCTCGATGGGCTGCAGGTAAAGGGTCCTGGCCTCGACACCGGCGAATCGAAAGAGGCCCGCCTCGTCGGTTAGCTCTACGTAGTCGGGACGTACCCCCATCTGGGCGCGATGAGCGCTGCGGATCCTCACCCAACCGCCAGCGATAGGTCGGTCGGGCTCGAAGCTGCCTTCGCCCCATTCCACGAAGCGTCCCGAGAGGGTGGCAAAAGAATCCTTGGCTCGCTCGGGAAAGAGTTCTTCACGGCTGCCCTTCTCCAGCAGATGCTGGACCAGCCGTGAGGAGAACGCGGCCTGCCTCGCCAGAGAGGGCATGTTCATCCGTGACAAGTGATCCTCGACGGAGTCGAAGAGTTCCCGTCGATCCCCGGCCGTCACCAGTCCGAGGCCATTGTAGCCGGCGGCGATAGCTACCGCTGACTGGGTGGGAATGCGCTCGGGCAGCACGCCGAGGATCCGCCGTTCCGCCACCGGGGCAAAGCGCCCACCAAGAATCCGCTGTCCTGAGAGCTGCTCTGCTTCGTAGGAGAGGGCAAAGCGCTCGATCCGGTTGAACAGGAACGGCCGGACGGCACGGAGGCGCGTGTACGGAGGTCCGGTTCGGCTGATAGTCAGGTGACTGCCCCTCGAGGAGAGATCTATAGCGACCATCGTGCCCCAGCGCAGTTCAGCGAGGCGACGACTCAGTTCCGAGTCGGCCCCTTCGGTTTCGATTTGCTGCAGCCCGTCAATGAAGTCCCGCATTCCCTTCAGACCCTGGAAGTGACCGGCGGTGGCGACAAACACGGCGGTTCTCCGGCCGGGTCGGCGGGCCACGACGCGTGCGGTCTCCAGCCAGGTGGCGATACCGCTGGCCTGATCGGCGCCGGGCGCCACCGCCGGAACGGGCGAGATGGCATCGTAATAGCACGAGATCAAGACCGCCTCGTGGGCCAGGGAATCCACGCGACCGGGTACAATGCCCACCAGGGTTGGGACAGAAGCCCGTCTCCATTCGGAGCGAGCACGCAGGCGCACGAGGGCCGTCCGCTCGGCGAGCTCGCGGATTCGTCTGGCTTCCTCGACACGGGCGTAAAGTCGGGGCAGGTGGGCAGAGATGGTGAGGAACTTCTGCGCACCTTCCCGGCGACCGGAGCGCTCGGCCCGCCCGGATCCCAGAAAGATGACGGCCTGTGCTCCCTGGTCGAAGACCCGAATCCAGCGTCCCCCACAGTCGTACTCTAGCGCGACGATGGCTCTGGCGAGCTCGATGCCGTCGAGTTCCCGGGGGAGAGCCCGTGCCCCATAGACGAGTTTCGACTCAATCCCCTCTGCGGGTAAGGTCACCGCCTGGGCCAGATTGGGCCACACCGTGTGCAGGGCGATGGTGTCGGCGCCGGCGGTGAGGAAAGCGTAATCCTCGATGGGTACGACAACGGATAGATCGTCGGTCAGCAGCTCCGGGACTCCCCAGTCTTGCAGCCGGTTCGCGATGTAGTCGGCGGCTGCCTCGACGCCGGGGTAGCCGCTAACCCTCGACGGGTGCCGGGACAGTTCACGGATGTGAGAGCCAAGAGAGTCGGCGAAGCTACCAATGGGACTCTGTGCAACAGCGCTCACAGCCGTGGCGAGCAGCACCAGGACGACGATGAGTTGACAGATCAGACCGATGCGGGGCATCTTACAAATCTACTTAAATAACTGATTCCATGTGAGTTAGATACCCGCCGTGAGCAGGGCCGCGCCCCAGCACTTTGAAGGAGTAAAGCGCGGACGGTGTCAACAGCCTGAGACGGGATATGCCGACACGCCAACCTCAACTCGAAGTTTATCGCGCCGCCGAGGACACCGCGCGCCGGCAGGTCGATGCCGATCTCATCTCCCGCTTGCTGGATGGGGACGACTCCGCTTTTCAGCAACTGGTGGTGGAGTACCATCCCCTCGCATACAGTCTGGCCTTCAGGGTCCTCAGCGATCGGCTGGACGCCGAGGAAGTCGCCCAGGACGCCTTCGTCAAAATCCACACCGCCCTCGCCGGGTTCCGAGGCGAAGCGTCTCTCAAGACGTGGATTCTCCGCATCGTCCTGCGTCTCAGCCTTAACCGGCGTCGAAACCGCTCGCGTACCAGCTGGCATCGCCTCGGTCTGGGCAGCGGTGACGGCGAGACCACGGACATGGCGGCGCGGCCGTCCGAGACGCCGGAAGCGGAGTGCATCAGCAAGGACATTCACCGCATCGTGCGCAAGCAGATCGACGCGCTGCCCGTCTCTCTTCGCGATGTGATTATACTCAACAGTTTCGAGGAATTGGGTTACGAGGAGATCGCTCGCGTGCTGGAGATTCCGGTGGGAACAGTGTGTTCACGCATCCACACCGCCCGTCGCCGTCTGGTAAGCGCTTTCAGGCAGTTGGAACTGCTGTAGGAGATTGCCATCCATGAACACGTGGACCACCCCCTGGCGTCGGCAGGAGCGCGAGCTCTCCGCGTACGCCGATGCCGAATTGCCCTCACAAGAATCGGGTCGCGTCGCTGAGCGACTCATCTTCAACGCTGACGCTCGCGGCCGTCTCGCCGCTTTTCGGGAGGCCTCCCGCATGGTAGGTGCCGCACTGCATCCTCCGGCAATCCCGGATGCAACGGAATCGTCGCGCCAGGTGCTCGAACACATCGCCGCCGCCAAGACTCCCGCGGCTATCGATCGCGCGCGGCGGCGCGTATCGCCGGTGCTGGTCGCCTCTGTAGGGATTCTGGTCACAGCGGGCATTGCCTGGGCGGGTCTGCGCAAGCGCGGAATCGTGTGAGAGAGAAGATCTAGCGATGAACTGGTTCGAGCGCATGAAATCGGGGATCCTCACTCGCATCAAGCGGGAAATCCCCGAAGCCATCTGGGAGAAGTGCAAAGGCTGCGGTGAGACCTCCTACCAGACCGGCCTGGAGAGCAACAGCTGGATTTGTCCGTATTGTGGATGCCACTACCCCATCGGTCACGCAAGATACGTCGACCTGCTCGCCGACCCCGGCAGTTTCCGGGTCATGGACGAGAGCGTGTCCACGGCGGACCCGCTTAAGTTTCGCGACCATCGCCGCTACGGCGACCGCATCCGCGAGAGTCAACGCAGGAGCGGCATCAACGAAGCCATCTACACCGGCACTTGCACGATGGGTGACAACCCGGTCTGCCTGGGAGTCATGGACACCAAGTACATCCTCGGGAGTCTGGGTGGAGCCACCGGCGAGAAGATCGCCCGACTTGTCGACTGCGCCATCGCCGAAGGACGTAGTCTCGTGCTCGTCTGCCAGTCGGGTGGAGCGCGCATGCAGGAGAGCACGTTCTCGCTGATGCAGATGGCCAAGGTTAGCGCGCGCCTTAAGCGGCTCTCAGATGCCGGCCTGCTCTACGTCTGCGTCCTCACCGATCCCACCTACGGCGGAGTCACCGCCAGCTTCGCCATGCTCGGCGACGTGCTGCTTGCCGAGCCGGGAGCTCGCATCGGCTTCGCCGGTCCCGCGGTGATCAAGCAGTTCATGGGGATCGACGATCTTCCCAATGGCTTTCAGATCGCCGAAAATGTCCTCGAGCACGGCTTTGTCGACAAGGTCGTACCCCGCAACGAGATGGCGGCGACCCTGACTCGGTTGATCGACCTGCTCGCCCCGCCTTCCGCTGGCGCCGAATCCCGGTCCAGCATTCGCAGCACGGACGGCGGATCCTGGATCGCCGAGCCCTGACGCACATTGCGCTCATGGCGGCGCTCACCGCCGTGGGTGCCCACCTGCGCCTTCCCCTTCCCGTTGTACCCGTCACGCTGCAACCCACCGTGGTATGCCTCTCCGGCCTGTGGCTGGGCGCGCGCGGCGGGGCCCTCAGCCAGATCGTCTACCTCGTTGCGGGCCTCATCGGCTTTCCCATCTTCGCCAAAGGGGGCGGAATTCACTACGTCCTTGAGCCCACTTTCGGTTACCTCCTGGGCTTCGTACCCGCAGCGCTCACGGCCGGGCTGCTATCGCCAGGAGAGCACCGGCGGGCTCCTTTCTGGCGGCTGGTTGTGGCCGCCGCCATAGGGATCGGGGTGATCTACGCTTTCGGGATCACCGGCCTGCTTTTGAACCTTCGCTACATCACCGGGACTGAGCTCCAGTGGCCGCAGATCGCCAAGCTGGGGCTGGCTCCTCTGCCCAAGGACCTGATGCTCTGCGTCATAGCGGCGATGTTGGTGGAACGTCTGCGGCGACTCGGTGCAGACCGCCACCGACCGCATTGATCAGAACACGTTGCGATATTTGTGGGTGGGATAGACTTGCTCGGGAGATACCCCAAGATCGAAGCGCAGCACGAAGTCTTCGTTCCAGTAGCAGCGCAGTCCGAGACCCGCCGTAAGGTGGGTCTCCTGAACGCCGAGGTCGCCCATGCCCGGCGCTACCTGTCCGGAATCGAGGAAGCCGGCTATGAGGAACTCGAAGTTCTGGCGGAAGGCGTGGCGGAAGCCGAGGTGATATCGCAGCTCGGTATTGGTGAGAAACCGAATGTTGTCGGTAAACCGCTGACGGTCGAAACCGCGCAGGGTGTCTGATCCCCCTAATGCCTTGATGCGACGGCTGCCGCCAAGCTCACCGTACGCGTACAGAGGCACCGACCCCTTCAGAGCCTCGAAGATAGTCCGGTGCGCCAGCTCTAGGCGGTCGTCGAGCCGCACGTAGCGGGAGTCGGTGATCGTCGTGCGCTGGAAATCGATCTCCTCGAACAGCAGCCCGAGGACGGAGTTGCGGCTCGTCTCGTAAGACCACTCGTGAAAGGTTCCCTGGCGCGGAATCACCGGATCGTCCCTAGTGTCCCACTGCAGAGTCGCCGAAACGAAACCGGTGACGCCATCTACAACCCCGTCTGGAGTGCCCATGGCGTAGAACGCCACCTGGCCACGCTTGGCCACTTCGGTGCGCTCGAGGCCGAAACCCACGGACATCGACAATGGCCCGTAGAGGTTGCGCAACAGGCTGAGGATCACCCGCGGCGCCTCCAGCACATAGTTGTAATAGTGCTCGTCGATGAAGTGGGCACTGTTCTCGGTGGTGAAGGCGGTCTCTCGCTCGCTGTCGTTGGATAGGCCGTAGTAGCGGGCCGAGATGTCCTTGGTGTCACTGACGAGCAGGCGCAGGCCGAAGCCGGTTCCGGAGATGTAGGGCACCTTCAGGCGGATGTGGGTCGACCGCTTACCCGCCGACGATTTTATCCAGTGAACCGTCACCTTGTAGCGATACGGCCGACGGCGAAAATCGGAGAACTGCACGCGGCCACCGTAGTTCCATCCCGTTTTTGGGGCGTAGTATATCACGGGCAGCCCGGTAAAGCCGTAGTCCACATCACGGAACGAGAATTGGCGTCGGCGCGACACCCAGCGGGCGCCAGCCACGGTCTGGCCACGGGCCGCGCCGGTGCCGGTGAGGCCAAAGATCTGGCGCGAAGACTTTTTCGCGCTATCCACCGCGGTGGAGTCAATCGCCGCCGGAGACTCCGGCAACGCAGCAGCGACCTCGGGGCCGATCGCCACCATCAGAAACCCAACCAGAGCGGCCGAGAGCACGCGGGTCAGCCGGGCCATCAACGTGATCTTTCGAAGCGCGCCCGATCGGCCTTCAGGTGCGGAGAATTGAGACCGAAACGCAGAGGTGTTAGGGCGATGTGCCCTCTGGCCAGTGCATCGAGGTCGGTGACTCCGTCATCACCGTCGAGGCGCTGAAGGGGCGAGTAGACGTGCTGAAGCCGGCCATCGGCCACGCGCTCGAAGAACGGACCGTAGCGCGTGTTGGCGACGGTAGCAAGGACCCGGGTCGAGTGTCGGGTCGCCCCCGGGGGCAAGTTGATCGACAGCAGATCAGCCCCGGCCGGCAGCCCACCGCGCAGAATCTCGTCTGCGACCTCGGCGGCCACCACCCCCGCCTCTTGCCAGCTGGCCTGTAGATGGTCGACATCCCGGTGATCGCGCCAGCGCGCGTAATCTTCGCCACTCATCTCTTGCGAAACCGCCATCGAGGGCACGCCACTCAGCATACCCTCCAAAGCTGCCCCCACCGTGCCCGAGCTGAGCAGAAAGGCGAGCCCGGCGTTGGCTCCGATGTTGACACCGGAAATGACCAGCTCGGGCGGATGGTGGGGATAGAGATTGTGGATTCCCGCGTTAACGCAGTCCGCCGGAGAGCCGTCGAGACGGTAGATGGGACATGGGTCTCTGTTGGTTTCGACCATCTCCAGACTGTCGAAGCGGCTCATAGTCTTGGCCGACCAACTGTACTCCCGGGCCGGGACCACGCACCGTACGACATCGAAGCCGCGCAGAGCCTCCAACAGAGAGGGCAATGCCGGGGAATCAATCCCGTCGTCGTTGCTGACCAGAATCCAGGGACCGGTGGGGAGTGGGGGTTTAGCGTCGATCAACGGTCTCCGTGTTCTCCGTCACCTCCATGGCGACCGGCCGGGTATTTTACCAATTAAGTGGCAGCTGTGCACATTCACAGCTGTGCACAGTCACCGATTTAGTTATCTTCCCCAAATAAGTACAACGCTCCGGCTTCTATCGTCGATGGTGACGGACGGATGGATAATGCTACCCTGTTGCAGGAGTTGGAGGGCATTGCCGGTCAGCTGGCTGTGGAGATCCGATTCGAGGACCTCGAAGAAAGCCGAAGTGGGCTCTGCTGGGTCGGAGGTGACGCCTACATCCTCGTGGACAGGAACCTCACCCTGGCCGAGCGCATCAAACTCATGGTCCGGTCCGTGTCGCGGCTACCGCTCGAATCGATCTTCATTCGCCCGGACCTGCGCCAATTGTTGGAAGAGGGATTGGTGCCTTCCCGGTAGCCGACGGGTCTCGCGGACGCCAAGCTCCCACTCCGGCCGACCTTTATCCAAGCACCCGGGCCATCGTGCTCGAAAGTTTCACCAGCAGATTCCAAACTCCATGACCCGAAGCTTACTGTCGATCTCTTTATGCACGATGCTCTTCGGAGCGCTTCCAGTTGACGCCTATCGGTTCTACGTGGACCCCGAAATCGGTGACAACAGGCGCCATCACTCGGTTGCCCAGACGTCCGCCACGCCGTGGCGGACGATCTCTCACGCCCTGACCATCGCCAAGCTAATCACCAAGGGCCGCCCCCACATTATCGACATTGTCTCCGGCACGTATTCTCCGTCGAGAGGGGAGGACTTCCCTTTCGTCATCGATCAGAGCAACATCTACCTCGAGTCGGCAGGGAACGTAGTGTTCGATCCCCAGGGTCAGTCGCGAGCGCTGGAGATCACCGTTCCAACGCCGGACTTCAACCTGCGCAACTTCTCCTTCGTCAACGGCGTTGCCGATTCCGGGGCGGTCATCTACTGCAACGCATGCACCCTGGAGGTCGTCGACAGTCACTTCCTATCCAACAAGGCCAGCGTCGGCGGCGACGGCATCTTCATGCGCAACGGTAAGCTGACCTTCACCAACAATACCGTGCGCCTCAACGGCGCCGACGGAGATCCCAGTCGGGCGGTGCTCGAACTGCACAACACCTTCGAGGGTATAACTCAGGGTGACCTCATCCGCAACAACACGTTCTATCGCAACAACAGCCCGGTAATCCTGGCGACCGGCAACAGCACCGAGATCACCAACAACATCTTCATGTCCGACCCCGGCAATCAGGAAGCAGCAATTCTCGATTCAGCGGTCGGATTCGAGCCGTGGATCCGCTACAACCTTTTCTGGGACACCGACATCATCTACCTGTCGGACGACCGCGATTCCACCAAGGTCACTCGTGTGGTGCGCGACACGACATTCCTCGAAGAGGTCGGCGTGTTCGTGCCCGATTTTGTCACCAATGAGCCGGACACCGTGGCCCAGGTAGACATTCCCTACGAGTTCGACGTTCAAGTCAGCGGCAACAAGACGGCCTACAAGTTCACGCCCTTTGCCCTGCCACCCGGTGTGGACAGCGGTAAACTCGTGGAAGATGGTGCCATCCTCTTCACTCCGGCTCTGAGCGACACCGGACGCCACGAGGTGCGGGTGGAGATCATCACGCCCCAGGGAACCTTCGATTTCCTGACCTACAACATCCGCATCTTCACCGCCGAGAATTTCCCTGACACTTCTGCTTCCGATCCCGAAGTAATCGTCTCCTTCGTGCCGGACACCACGGGCGCGCTAGCTTCCTTGAACAGCATCATCCCCTCTTTCTCCACAGCGGCGAGCTCGGGACACAACCTCTACGATAATCCGGACTTCTTCCGCCCCAGCGGTGGTTCATTCTTGCTCAATGCCGGCTCACCTGCGCGCGACAGCGGCCTACCGATCGTTGCCCTAATGGACGCCAATCGCTTCGGGGAGGGCTCTCTCGACACCGACATGGGAGCCTACGGCGGGCCGAGACCTACAGGACCCCCCTCGGAGGGCACAGCGATCGACTTCGCCTATTCTAACATCCCGGATAGCCTCGCCATCGAGGGAGCCGGCTATGAATACGACCCAGTGTACACGCCGCAGAGCAGCTTTTACCTCATTGAGATGAGGCAGGGACCTCCGACGATGGCCGACGCCTTCGGGACCGGGGTGAGGCCACCCGTCACCTGGACACCCACTCTCAGCGACACAGGCAGCTTCCTGGTCAGTATCGAGGTCTTTACCGCTGCCGGCAGTGGACTGCAGTACTTCCCGCTGCGCGTGCGCGCCGCCAACGAGCCACCGCGCGTCATCAGCACTCCGCCAACTACCGCTGTTGAGGACTCCCTCTTCAGCTACGTCATCGAGGTCGCCGACGCCGACAGCGACGCCGTTTCCTTCGCCGTGCTGTCGGGTCCGGAAGGGTTGAACGTGGACTCCATCGGCACGGTGACTTGGCTGCCATTACAGGCGGATTTGGGCAACGCCTCAGCACAGATTCGGATCACCGATGACGCCGGCTCGGTGAATACCCATGCGATTTCGCTGACCGTCTCGAACACCAACGACGCGCCCATAATCGAGGCTATTCCCGATACCACGCTGATGGAAGACGTGGAATTCTCGCTCTCCGTAACCGCCACGGATGAGGACCTCCTGGACAGCGTCTTCACCTTCGCTCTGGCGGCGGCCCCGGACAGCGCAGCGCTGGACTCCTTGGGCGTCCTCACCTGGACACCGCTGCAGTCAGACGTGGGTCAGGATACGATCAGCGTCGTCGCCTCGGATCCTCAGGGCGCCAGCGACACATTGTCCTTTACCGTCATCGTCAGCGAGGTGAACGATCCGCCGGCGATCATTTCGGATCCCAACACCACTGCTTTCGAAGACCAGCTTTACGAGTTCACCGTCGGCATGAGTGACGAGGAGGGCAGTCGTCTTACCTTCGCTCTGGCAACGGCTCCAGCGCAGATGGCCATCGACACCGCCGGCGTCATCACCTGGACCCCGCTGTTGGCCGACGTCGGGAACCACAATATCGCCGTGACCGTCACCGATTCCGGCGAACGGCGCACGACTCAGGAGTGGCAGCTCGTAGTATCCGCCGTTAACGACGCTCCAGTGGTAACATCGCGGACTCCTAAGGACGCAATCATCTCGCCCGACCCGTATGTCGAGGTGGAATTCTCGGCCACGGCCGATGACGAGGAAGGCGACGACCTCAGCTTCCAGTGGTTCGTCGACGGCGTCTCCCAATCTTCGGCGACGGCGACATTCTCGTACGTTCCGGACACCACGACTGCCGATACCGTCACCCTGCACATCACGGACGGCACCGACACGACCGCCGCGTTGTGGTTCGTCGACGCTCGCACCGTGCCGCGGGTGTCGGTTGCCACCGACACCGTGAAGTTCAGCGAGACCGCCATCGGCGACACCGCGGTCGTTACCATCGCCGTCGGCAATGCCGGCAAGTCCGTGCTGACCCTGAGCAGCCTGCAGGTAATCAACCTGTCTTTCGGCGCGACCTTCGCGTCCGGACAGCTTGCCGGCGGCGGAGAGACCAATCTCGACCTTCGTTTCGTTCCAGCCCTGCGCGGCGTCTCCACCGGGTCAATTCACTTCGGCACCGACGATCCCGAAGTGCCCAACGTGACCATCCCGGTGCAAGGCACCGGAGTCGTACCCACCCAGGTAGTGATCGACTGCGATCCCGCCGCGGGTTCGCAGTCGTCGACGGCGGCAGCGGTTCGTGCCGGCGAGGAAGTCACACTCGATGTCTACGCCACCGACGTCCTAGAGTCGGTGAGCTACCTGCTCGAACTCGTCTTCGACCCCAGTGTGTTCACCGCCTCTTTCTCCGAAGAGGTCGCGGGGGACGGCAACTTACTCGGCGATGCCGGCAACACCCTGACGTCGACAGCAACGACGATCTCCGACTCCTTGCTGCGGGTCAATGTTTCCATCGTCGGAACAGCGACTCCTGCCGATGGGGACGGTCCCCTCGGCCGCTTCACCCTGCAGGTAGCCGATGGCGTGACAGCTGGGGCCACCAGCACGGTGAGACTCTCGCGGGCGGAAGTAACCAGCAATGGAATCGATGATGCCGACGTGCTGAGGGCCGATCTCGCCAGCGTTCTGACGCTATCCAGTGCCGTGGTCGGCGATTTCAGTGGGGACGGTCGAGTCGACTTCGACGACTTCTTCCGCTTCGCCGACGCCTTCGGTTCCTCGGATCTCATTTTCGATCTTGACGGCTCCGGCGTCGTCGATTTCGATGATTTCGTCCTATTTGCCGACGTCTTCGGCAACTCCGCCAAGCGCGCACCAGACCACCTGGCCGCCGTCGAGCCCATCGACGGGCTATCCTTGAGCGCCCAAAAGCACCCGCGCGAGGCAGGCGAACTGGTCCTGGACCTGCTGTGGAACGGCGATTCCCAGCTACGCGGGGCCGGTGGCTGGGTCGAATTTGACGCCAAGCAGCTGCGCTGGATTGAGGCCCAGTCCGCCGTCGAGGAGGCGCTCTTGCGGGCTGAGGAAGTATCTCCGGGCGTTGTCCGCTTGGCGACGGCGACTACTTCGGGAAACAGCTGGGATCACCAGGTGGTCAGCCTACGCTTTGAGCGCATGGACAACGGAGGGCAGGTCGTCCGCTTGGCGTCACCTGTTGTCTACGCTGAAGGTGCGGTCGGATCGGCGACTCCGCCGGAGATCGCCGTCGACGCGCTTCCCGACGAGTTCGTCCTCCTGCCCGCCTATCCCAATCCTTTCAATCCGGAGACAATCATTCTTTTCTTCGTGCCGGACGGCTCACCCGCCCAGTTGGTGGTCCACGATGTCCTGGGTCGGCAGGTCACCGTGCTGGCAGAGGGAGAGCTGATCCCGGGCTATCACCGGGTGGTCTGGGATGGACGGGACACCCAAGGCCGCGCCGTCGCTGCTGGAGTGTACCTCGTCGAGTTGCGCACAGCGCAGCAACGACTGGTGCACAAACTCATGCTGCTCAAGTAGTTGGCGCCAAGCCCGCACCCAAGCTGGGGGTCGTTGCCTCGTTGACAGCCAGTAGTGCTGGGTCTATTTTCTGTCCTTTGCCCTGCAAGCCGGTCCCGGACCGGCCGTATCTATGCCCGGCGTGGCCCTACCCTCACAGACCGACATCGCTAATAACCATGCCTAAGCTCAAGACTCACAAATCGACTTCCAAACGAATCAAGCGCAGAGGCAAGAAGGGTTCCCTGAAGCGCCGCACAGCCTTCGGTGATCACTTCCTCGGTCGCCGCACCCGCAAGCGCAAGCGCAAGTTGCGCCAGAACGTGGGCGTCGCCTCCGCCAACTCGGTTAACGTGCGTCGTTCGCTCGGGCTGAAGTAGCTCAGAATACGGTATAGGAGAAATTAATCATGGCGCGCGCCCGAAACACCGTAGCCTCGCGTAAGCGACGCAAGAAGGTGCTCAAGCAGGCCCGCGGGTACTTCGGCGCCCGTAGTCGCCTGTTCCGCACCGCCCGCGAGGCCGTGAACCGCGCCCAGGCCTACAGCTATCGCGATCGCCGCAACCGCAAGCGTGATTTCCGCCGACTTTGGATCGCCCGCATCAACGCAGCAGCTCGACTCAGCGGTCTGTCCTACAGCCAGTTCATCTGCGGTTTGAGTCGAGCTCAGGTCGAGGTGAACCGCAAGCTACTTGCCGATCTTGCGGTGAGGGATCCAGAGGGGTTTGCGGCCGTCGCCGAACAGGCCAAAGCGCACCTGTAGCACGGACACGAACACGCCCTTTCGCTGGCGGGCCTCTGCCAGCCCCCACCCGAAAAATTCTTGTCCACCCACTACCCTACCGACGCGGCTGCGATGGCTGGCGTAGACGCGTCTACTGCATATGGTGCCCATGGTCCGTGAGATCGAAACCCTCCGTGAGGAGGCGGTCGCGGCCATTTCCGATACCGCCGATCTCAAAGTTCTCGAAGAACTTAAGATCCGCTTCACCGGCCGCCGTAGCCGACTGCGGGAGATCCTCAGCTCGATCGGGGAGCTCCCAGCTGACGAGCGCCCCGCCGCAGGGCAGGCTGCCGGACGCGCCCGCAAGGAGATAGAGGCGGCTCTCTCCGAGCGCGAGAGTGAACTGTCGGAGAGCTTTGCCGCCGCTCCAACCGAAGACGTGACCCTGCCGGGGCGCCGAGTTCGCCTGGGCCGGGCCCACCCGCTCTCCGCCGTCACCGACGAGGCCGTCGATCTGCTTCGGGGCATGGGCTTCGCGGTCGCCGATGGGCCGGAAGTGGAGGACGAGTTCCACAACTTCGATGCCCTGAACACGCCGGCCGACCACCCCTCTCGCGACGCCCACGACACCTTCTATCTGCCCGATGGCCGGTTGCTGCGCACTCATACGTCGACGGTGCAGATCCGAGTGATGGAAAGCCACCCGCCTCCGGTGCGGGTCATCGCCCCGGGCCGCTGCTACCGCCGCGACAGCGTCGATGCCACCCACCACTACTGCTTCCACCAGATCGAGGGCCTCTACGTCGACGAGGGTGTCTCTCTCGCCGAGCTTAAGAGCACGCTCATGGGCCTGGGACGGCACATGCTCGGTGAACGCACTCAGATTCGCTTTCGACCCCACTTCTTTCCCTTCACCGAGCCCAGTGTAGAATACGACTTTTCGTGCACGATCTGCGACGGCTCCGATCGGCAGTGTCGGGTCTGCAGGGGCACAGGGTGGATTGAGATCGGTGGAGCCGGCATGGTAGATCCCAACGTGTTCGCCGCCATGGATTACGATGCCGAGTGCTTCACGGGCTTTGCCTTCGGTCTGGGAATCGAGCGCATCGCCATGATCCGCTACGGAATCGACGACATTCGCCTGTTCCTCGAAAGTGACCTGCGTTTCACCCGGCAGTTCGGCAAGGGAGGGGCGCGACTGTGAAGATCACCAGAGACTGGCTTCGCGATTACGTAGACTATCCTTGGGACGTTGCGGAGCTCGTCGATCGACTCACCATGGCCGGGCTCGAAGAGGAGGCCGTCGACGATCTCGCTACTGGTTTGGATGGGGTCGTTGTTGGTTTGGTGCTCTCCCGTCACCCGCACCCCAACGCCGATCGTCTGTCGCTCTGCCAAGTCGACATCGGCGACTCCAAGCCAAGTGCCATCGTCTGTGGCGCGCCCAACGTCGCCACCGGACAGAAGGTGGCCGTGATTCTGCCGGGGAGCCGCCTGCCGGATGGGAGGGAGATCCGCCGCACCACGATCCGAGGGGTGGAGTCAGCGGGCATGATCTGCTCGGAGGTCGAGCTCGGGATCGGAGCCGACGCCTCCGCGATCCTCGTGCTACCTGATTCCTACGAAGTCGGCAGTCCCTTCGCCCCCCAGGCAGGGCTCGACGACGTGCTCATCGACTTTGAAGTGACCCCGAACCGGCCCGATTGCCTCAGCCTGCTGGGAATCGCCCGCGAGGTGGCGGCTCTCGGCGGGGGTACCCTGCAGCCGCCCAAAACACTTGTCGAAGAAAACGGGGAGAAAGCAGCCGACCTTGCGCGTATCGACATCGGAGATGCAGGGGGATGTCCGCGTTACGTGGGCCGCGTCATTCGCGGCGTCACTGTCGGCCCGTCTCCGAAATGGTTGCAAAACAGACTGCGCGCCGTCGGCCAGCGGCCGATCAACAACGTCGTCGACGTCACCAACTACGTCATGCTCGAGCTCGGCCAGCCCCTGCACGCTTTCGACCTGAACAAGCTGGAGGGCAGACGAGTCATAGTCCGCCGTGCCCATGCCGAGGTACGATTGATCACTCTCGACAATGTTGAACGCGAGCTCGATCCCGAAATCCTCGTCATCGCCGACGGCGAACGACCAGTAGCCTTGGCCGGCGTCATGGGCGGCGCCGACTCAGAGGTCAGCGAGCAGACCGTGGATGTCCTGCTCGAGGCCGCCCACTTCGATACGTCCCGTGTCCGCTCCTGCGCGTCAAAAGTCGGCCTGCACACAGAGTCGTCCATACGCTTCGAGCGCGGCACTGACTGGCAGATGCTCCCCGTGTCCAGCGATCGCGCTGCTGCGCTGATCGCCGAAGTTAGCGGTGGAGCCATCGCCCCGGGCCGGCTCGACATCTACCCACAGCCGCTGAAGTCTCCGACCATTCGCCTGCGCCCAGAACGCGCACAGAGTCTGCTCGGGACCCCCGTTGACGCAGCGACCTGTCGCAATATTCTGCAGCGCCTCGGTTGTGATGTAACGGGATTTGATGCCGAGTTGGAGGTAGCCGTTCCCTCCTATCGCCCCGACCTCAAGCGCGAGGTCGACCTTATCGAGGAGGTGGGTCGCATCCACGGCTACCATCACGTCGCTCTGGCGGCAACGATTCGCGGCCCTCTGCCAGCACCCGAGGCCGCCAATTACCTGATCCAGCGCCGACTACGTCGGCTTGCCAGCAGCCTGGGACTCGATGAAGTGATAACCACGAGCATCGTCGATGATGGCTGGGTTGCCGATGCCGGCACCAGGGCGGTTCGCCTCGCCAACGGTCCTTCGGAGGGGGTCTCTTCCCTGCGTTCAAGCTTGATCCCCGGGCTCTTCGACGTCGCTCGCCGCAACTTCAACCAGCGAGCGGCAGGTGTCGCCATCTTCGAAGTCGGTCGTGTCTACTGTTGTATAGACGGAGAAGCCGTGAAGGAGGAGATCCGCATTGCCGGCCTGATGTCGGGGCAGTATTCGGCCTCCACGTGGCGCCAGGATGCACGTACGGTGGAGCTCAGCGACGCCAAAGGCGCTGTCGAGGGGCTGCTTGAAGGTCTGGAAATCACCCTGAGAGCGGCCGAGGCACCCTATTTCCGAGCCTCGGGATGCGCCGAGGTGATCGTCGATGGAGAGTCCGCCGGATGGGTCGGGATAGCCTCGCAGAAGCTGGGCGAGAGCTTTGATATGGATCGTGAGGTGTGTATCTTTGATCTCCATTGTGAGGTGCTCAATTCGGCTCGAGCGCGGCAGTCGACGGACTACCGCCCGCTTCCCAAGTTTCCTCCTGTTGAGCGGGATCTGGCGATTGTCCTCGACGGCGGGATTCCCACTACCCGGGTGGAGGAGGAGATCCGTGACACTGACCCGAATCTCATCGAGGATGTCAATCTCTTCGACGTATACTCGGGGGATCAGGTCGCCGCCGGTAAACGCAGCCTCGCATTCTCACTGCGCCTTCGTTCACCCCACCGCACCCTCGAGGACGCCGACGCCGATCGCATAGTCGCGGAGGCCCTGCGTCGACTGCATTCCGCCTTCGGCGCGCAGTTGAGATAACTCACTCTCCCCATAGGACGACGACGTGTCGCAGACAGTAGACGGCAACTTCAAACGCCTGGAGGATGAGGTAAATCGCCTGCTTGAAGTTCTCGAGCAGTTGCGTAGTGAGAATGCCTCCCTGCGGGAGCAGGTCGCCATTCTCGAGGCAGATAAGCTGGAGCAGGATCAGCAGCCTCAGCAGGACGCCGAGGGCTTGCACCAGCGCATCGCCCAGCTCGAGGACGATGCCCAGCACGACGTCGAGGGCCGAGCCCGTCTGCGCCACCGCATCGAGCAAATCCTCGTCCGACTCGATCAGGCCGGTCTTTCGGCCTGATTGCAACATTCCGCATCGGAGATCGACCTGTGTCCCCTTCCGATCCTCGCGTCGTCAAGGTCACCATCCACGGGCGCGACTACGCCTTTGCTTCACAGGGATCGGAGACCGACGAAAGGGTGAGGCAGGCAGCGAGCATCGTCGACGAGCGCATGCGCACCATTGGGTGCTCGGGTGCCCAGACCCCGATGCAAGTCGCCGTGCTCGCCGGTCTTGAGCTTGTGGACGAGCTCCTCAAGTTCCAGGAACTGGTCTCCTCCGCCGAAGGCAACATCGCGCATCGCACATCACGACTCACCGATTCGCTCGGTAGCCTCCTACAGAACCTCACGTCCGATCGCACCCTGCCCCTGGACACGCCCGCCTCTGACCCGGATCAGGCCTGAGATGGAGCCACTCGTCGTCATCGGTGCCGTCGTCCTGGCCCTGACCGTCCTCGGCCTCGGCTTCTTTCTAGGCTGGATGGTGAACAGCCGTCATCGTCGGAATCGGCTGGAATCCGCACAGGAGGAGGCGGCACGCATTCTCGCCGACGCCAGCTCTGAAGCCGAATCGCTGAGCCGCACCGCCGCCCTAGAGGCCAAAGACGAGTGGCGCCGCGAGCGCGAACCATTGGAGCGCGAGCTGGAGAACTCGCGGCGCTCCCTGCGTGAGCTCGAGAGCAATCTGCTAGAGCGCGAGCAACAGCTCGACCGCAAGGTGGATATCCTCGAGAGCAAGGAGCGCAGCTTGCTAAAGACGGAGCAACAGTTCGACCAGCGCGAGGCCAAAATCGCGGAGGAGGAGGCGCGAACCCGCGACGCCATCCGTCAACAGCGGCTGCGTCTGGAAGAGCTCGCCGGCATCAGCACAGCAGAAGCCCGCAAGATGCTCATCGAGAAGCAGGAGGAAAGCGCCCGACAGTACGCAGCACGGCGGGTGAAGGAGATCAAGGACCACGGCGTAGCCAACGCCAACCGCGAAGCACGGGAGATCATCACCCACTCGATCCAGCGCTTCGCTGGCGAGCTCGCCATGGAGAGTACGGTCTCCGTGGTCCAGCTGCCCTCGGACGAAATGAAGGGACGGATCATCGGCCGCGACGGCCGCAACATCCGTTCCTTCGACATGATCACCGGCGTGGAGGTCATCGTCGACGACACGCCCGCCATCGTCATGCTGTCTAGCTTCGATCCTTTCCGGCGCGAGGTCGCCAAGAACACCCTGGAAAAGCTCATCCTCGACGGTCGCATCCATCCCGGCCGTATCGAGGAGATTTACGAGAAGTGCCTGGAGGACGCGGAGGAGCTGATCCGTGAGTCGGGCTCCAAGGCCGCCTTCGACCTCGGCATTCACGACATGGCCGAACTCTTACTCGAGCATCTTGGCAAGCTGCGCTTCCGCACCAGCTACGGGCAGAATCTGCTCGTACACAGCAAAGAGGTCGGGTTTCTCGCCGGCATGATGGCAGAGGAACTCGAGATGGATGCTTCCCTTGCGCGTCGCGCCGGTCTGCTTCACGATATCGCCAAGGCCCTCGACCGCGACATCAGCAGCGACCCTGCCCAAGCCAGCGGCGCTCTGGCCCGCAAGTGCAGCGAGAGCGCTGAAGTCGCCGAGGTCATAGAGACCCACACTCGCAATCAGCCGGGTCGGACGGCCGTTGCCATCCTAGTGCAAGCCGCCAACGAGATATCCTCGGGTCGCCCGGGCGCGCTCAAGGAGCGGGTTCAGGACTACACCCAGCGCATGCATCATATGGAGGAACTCGCCCTCAACCACCCGGGGGTGAATCGCGCCTACGCCCTGCAGAACGGCAAAGAGGTCCGCATCATCGTCGACAGCGAAACGGTGGACGACGGCTACTCCGACCAACTCGCCGACGAGATCACCCACCTGCTCGAAGAAGAGCTGGGCCAGCATGGTCAGATCAAGGTCGTCGTTATCCGCGAAGTCCGCGCTGTTCATTACGCACGCTAGTGCCTTGTCTCATTAGGAGGCTTGTGGAATTCGAGACCCCAGGCGCCGGGCTCGCAGAGCGCCCGAGAGAGGCATATTGGCGGTGCGCCTTGAGCGAGAGCAACGAAGCAAGCACAGATGGATCGGCCCTCGAACATAGGAATGCTCCTGACACACGACAGTTGCAAGGGCGTTCTTCCTAAGTGCGGATTCTCTTTGTCGCTGATATCTACGCCCGGCCCGGGCGACGCGCCGCTGCGGAGATGATCCCCCAGCTACTGCGCATGCGCGCCGTCGATTTCTGTGTCGCCAACGGCGAAAATGCCGCAGGTGGCTTTGGGCTTACCGAGAACGTCGCCCGCAAGTTCTTCGCATACGGGGTCGATGTGATCACCACCGGCAATCACGTGTGGCACCGCGCCGACTTCGTTCGTCATCTCGCCGAACAAGAACGGGTTCTGCGCCCCTTCAACTATCCGGAGGCGGCGCCGGGCAAGGGCTCCACGGTGGCACAGAGCCGGAATGGGACCGCCGTCGCCGTGATCAACCTCCAAGGCCGTACCTTTATGCAGGACATCGACTGTCCTTTTCGCACCGGCCAGGCCGAGATCGAGCGCCTCAAGCAAGAGACTCCTGTGGTGTTCGTAGACTTCCATGCCGAGGCGACAGCCGAGAAGTCAGCGCTGGCCTATCACGTCGATGGACTTGCCTCGGCGGTGATCGGCACCCATACGCACGTACAGACGGCCGACGAGAAAATCCTGGCGCGGGGTACGGCCTTCCTCACCGACGCCGGCATGACTGGCGTCCACGATTCCGTCATCGGCACCCGGCCGCGTATCGCCATCGGCCGTTTTCTCGATCAAGTGCCGACACGCTTCAAGCCCGCTTGTGGCAATCCTACGTTCTGCGGCGCTCTCGTCGACGTCGACGAAACCTCGGGGCGAGCCACGGCCATCGAGCGGCTGCAGATTCCGGTTCAGCTGTCCAACGACTCCGGCGCCAACGAAATTGAGGACTGAGTTGACAACCCGCACCGGGCCCGATTTCGAGGCGGCTGGCCTGCCGGGACCGCTCTCCGTCTCAGAGATCACCGCGCAGGTCAAGACCGTGATAGAAGAGACGCTTCCGTTCTGCTGGGTCGAGGGAGAGGTCTCCGACTTCACGCGTTCGGCAGCTGGACACTGCTACCTCACGCTCGCTGACGAGAATAGCCAGCTGAGCTGCGTGTTCTTCCGGTCCTACGCCCAGCAGCTGCAGTTCTTGCCCGAACCCGGCACGCAGGTCCTCGTCTATGGCAACATCTCCGTGTACGAGCGCGGCGGGCGTTACCAATTCTACGGCCATCGCATGCGGCCCCTGGGCATGGGCGACCTCGCTTTGGCCTTCGAGCAGCTGCGTGCCCGCCTAGACGGGGAAGGCCTGTTCGACGCCGAGCGCAAGCGGCCCCTTCCGATTTTCCCTCGCTCCGTGGGGCTCGTCACCTCGCCCACCGGAGCGGCGGTGCGCGACATGGTACAGGTCCTCGGGCGCAGAGCACCTGGCATCCAGGTGATTCTGGCTCCGGCTCAGGTGCAAGGACCGGAAGCGCCCCGACAGATCTGTGCCGCCATCGATCGATTGAACCGGTTCGAGGGCGTCGACATCTTGATCGTCGGTCGTGGCGGTGGATCGCCGGAAGATCTGTGGCCCTTCAACGACGAAGCGGTCGCCCGGGCCATCTACGCCTCTCGCATACCGGTCGTCTCCGCTGTCGGTCACGAGATCGACTCCACAGTTTCGGACTATGTAGCCGACGTGCGAGCCCCCACCCCCTCGGCAGCAGCAGAACTGGTCGCCCAAGAGCGAGCGGTGCTATCGCGCCGCATTGCCGATCTGCAGTACCGGCTACGCCTGTCCATAGGCAACCGCTTGGGCAACTACCAGCGCGAACTCAACGCCCTCGACCTCGGACGGCGAGTCATGCGGTTGCGCGACCACGTTGACCAGCAGAGCCAGCGTCTCGACGAGACCCGGATAGCGCACGCGGAGGCCCTGGACCGCACATTGGTCGATCAACAACGCCAATTCGAGGCGAGGGTTATGCGATTGCAGACAGCTAGCCCCTTGGCAACGCTGGCTCGCGGCTTTGCCTATTGCGAGCGGCAGCCCGACGGCGAACCAGTACGGGTGGCGAACCAACTGGTTTTGGGCGATCGCCTGCGGCTACGCTTCTCCCAGGGTCAGGCGCTAGCACAAGTCGAGGAGATTGACCCATGAGCGACAACCCCAATTCCCCTCTTCCTTTCGAACAAGCGATGGAACAGTTGGAAGACTGCGTCTCTCGCCTAGAATCGGGTCAGCTCACCCTCGAGGAAGCCCTCGAAGTCTTCGAGCGAGGAGTCACTACCTCCAAGAACTGCGCGCAGATGCTGAATCAGTTCCGCAAGCGAGTGCAGGTACTAGTGGAGAAGGCTGAGGGCGAGTTCCAGCTCGACTTCCTTGATCCTCCGGACGAGAACGATTTGGAGGAGGAGTAGGCTGTCGATGCTCAGGCGGCTGCGCATCGACAGCTTCGCTCTGATCGACGAGGTGGAAATCGAGTTCGGATCGGGGCTCTGTGTGATCACCGGTGAGACCGGCGCCGGTAAGTCGATCCTCATCGGCGCCCTCAATTCGATCCTGGGCGGCCCGGTCACCGCCGACCTCGTGCGCGGTGGCGCCGATCGCTGCCAGGTGGAAGCCCTCTTTGATTTCCAGCAAGACGATGACGCCATCACGCGACTGGCTCAATTCGACTTCGACCTCGACGAAGGCCAACTGATCCTGCGACGGGAGATCCGCGCTGAAGGGGGTCGCTCTCGTGCCTTCGTCAACGATTCCCTGGTACCGGTGCGGGAGCTCCGCGCCATTGGTCGCGCCCTCGTCGACCTACACGGCCAGCACGAGCATCAATCTCTCCTCGACCCCGAGCGACACGTACACTTTCTCGACAAGTGCAGCGGTCTCAGTGATGATGCCGCCGCGACTGCCGAGAGCTATCATCGGCTGTCGGAGACGATCGACGTAGTGCGCCTCCTCACCATGGAGAGAGATCGCCTCAAAGACGAAGAGGAGCTGCGCCGCTATCAGCTCGATGAAATCCAGCACTTGGCCCCGGAGCTTGGTGAAGACGAGCGCCTGGAGGCAGAAGTCTCTCGGTTGGAGAATCAGCAACTGCTCGTCGATACCGCCATGCAACTCTTCCACAGTCTGTACGGTGGCGAGGATTCTGCCGTGGACACCCTCGGACAGGCGCGACGCGAACTCGAGCGCCTCACGAAAATCGACCTCGATCTAAAGCCGGCGACCTCCTCCCTTGGGGACGCGATGTTCTCCGTCGAGGATGTAGCGACGCAACTGCGGAACTACGCCGAAGGTCTGGATGACGATCCCGCTCGCTTGCAGGCTGCACGCGAGCGCCTGGAGGAGATCCGCCGACTCATGCGCCGGCACGACACCGACCTCGCTGGCGTGATCGCTCGTGGCACGGAGCTGGCCGGTCACGAAGAGCAATCACTCGCTCTTGCCGATCAGATCGCGGCAGCCACAGGTCGACAGGAGCGTGCCCGCGAGGAGTTCTCTCACCTCTGCCTAGCACTGTCCGCGAAACGGCGCAACTCAACCCGCAAGCTGGAAGAGAGGGCCACCGCCGGCCTGGCGTCGCTGGGCATGGAGCATGCGGTGTTCGCCGTAGAGCTGAGTGAAGTGGAGGACCAGCAAAGCCCGCTGGTGGACGGGAACCTCAGCTATGCTGCAAACGCCAGCGGCATTGATCGGGTCGAGTTCTACGTCTCGGCCAACCGGGGTGAGCGGGCACTGCCCCTGACTCGGGTCGCATCCGGAGGCGAACTGTCGCGGATCATGCTTGTGCTCAAGGAACTCATCGCCGAGAGTGACGACGTCGTTACTCTCGTCTTCGACGAGATCGACTCGGGAATCTCCGGACGTGTCGCCGCTGCAGTCGGCCGCAAGCTCGAAGCCCTCTCTCGCAACCGACAGACTCTGGTCATCACCCACCTGCCGCAGATCGCCAGTGTGGCGGACGCCCACTTCTCGGTCCGCAAGCGGGAAAGTCAGAATCGCACAGTGACCGAAGTGGTGGAACTGACGGATCAGGCCCGAGCCGACGAGATCGCGGAACTCCTTGCCGGCGAATCCGTGTCCGAAGCGGCCCTCCGGCACGCCCGCGAGCTGCTCAAGTAGCCAGCCGCAGAGAGCGACTGCCCGCCATGCTGGCGAACGGACTGAGCTTCCTACGCATACTGCTCGTCCCCGTCGTGCTGGCCAGCTTACATCGAGACGGAGACCAAGCCTCGGCGACAACTCTGGCGCTCATCCTATTGGCAAGCGCAACGGACTTTCTCGACGGTCAGGCGGCAAGGCGTCTCGGACAGGTCTCGCGGGCCGGAAGGATTCTCGACCCCCTGGCGGACAAAGTGTTCGTGGGTGCCATCTGTGCCGGGCTGGTACTGTGGCGGGATCTCCCTCTTTGGCTCCTGGTGGCTCAGGTGGTGCGCGACCTCGCCATCGTAGCCGCCGGTTTCTTTCTTTTTGCCAGACGCAATATCGTGGTGTCGGCCAGCCTATGGGGGAAAGCAGCGACGACGGTGGTCGCGCTGACAATCCTCGCCTTCGTCATTCACCTGCCGCAACTGCTAAAGGATGGCCTCGTCACTTGCTCCGCCGGATTGATGGCGATTTCGGCAGTTGACTACGGGCGCCAATTCGTCACAATCCTGCGTGAGCCCGCCGATGTTGCAACACGCGATGAGTCCTCCTGATCAGTCAAGGGGCCCCACCCATAGCTTGGCCAGACGAGCCGAGGCGTAGCGCCCTTCCTTCGAGGTCCCACCGAACCGCTCTTTCATCTCCTGCAGCAGCGCGCGCTCCTCGGACTTCTGCCCCATGCGTTCGTAGGCCCGCGCCAGGTTGAGGTAAGCGGCGCGCAACTTGGGATCGGCAACCATGGCACGTCGGAAGTGTTCGATCGCCTGTGGCCACTCTTCCAGCTCCTTGTACACCTGAGCCAGATTGTTGTGGGCCTCCGCGAAGCTGGAGTCGATCCGAATCGCCTCCCGGTAGGCGGCTTCAGCCGCTGCAAGATTACCGCTACGCCGGTGCAGGTAACCGAGATTGTTGTGCGCTTCTGAGTTGTCGGGTTGGAAGCGTACCACCCGCTGGTAAGCGGAGATCGACTTGTCGTGCTGGCCCATTCCATGGTAGATCACGCCAAGGCGAAAGTGCGCCTGGGCAAAAGCGGGGTGGAGTCCCACGCTCGCCTCGTAGGCAGTGGCTGCCGAGTCCGGGAACTCGTATTTCTCGAAGGTCTGGCCGAGCCTGTAGTAGAGTAGGGGCGAATTGGGCATACTGCGCTGCGTTTCTCGGATTGCCGTCGCCTCTTCGACCATGCGCTGCAACGCCGGATTGCTCCCTCTCTCCTCGCCACACGCAGTCAACAACAGGACGGCGGGCACGCTCACAGCGGCGGTCCACCTCAAAGTGTGACCTCAGGCGGAGCCGCTTTGCGCCAGAATACGCGAACCGCGTAGCGCCAGCCATACATGGAAAAGCCTTCTCTCGCCGTATAAGGCCGCTCGAAGGGACTCTGTCGAATCAAGGTCTTCCAGTTCAAAACCTTGCGGAACGGTACGGAGCTGGCCTCTGGCATGAAGATGGCGAACTTGTAGCGGAAATCGACGGGAATGGGCTCGGGAAGTGCAATGCGATGCACCCCCGGGCGGGGCGGAACCACCAGGGGGCTCTCTCCCACGAGCTCGAATCCGCGGTCTTCTGCGGGGGCCAATATAAGCAGCTTCACAGGGTTCAGAGTCTCGGCGTAGAACTCCCACGCGAAAACCTCGCCACCCCTGGCACTCATAGGAAAGGACCTCGTCGTCTCGACGATGGTGAGGCCAGTGTCCAGGTTGATCGTGTCCGCCTCGGTGATGTTGCGAACACCAACGGTGTCCACCGCCCATCCCGCATCGATGGCAGCCTGCACCAGATCTGATTCCTCTCCTGCGGGCGGCGTCCCGTCGCACGACGATAGCGCCAGTGTGACCACTGCGACTACCCCTCTCAACAACTGCTGCAACCTGCCCTCCATGTGTCCTGTCTCAGAGATGAGTTGTTATGGTTTCGGCCTCGGGTCGTCCGACTCACAAGGCACCTGAAAGTCGTGCCTCCGTGGTATGGCGAGTGAAGGCACACAAGGACGCGCGTGGGTGTCTGGGTGGAGACCAGACGCATCACGCCGTGAGCGGGGATGGATCGGAGCAAGAATGTCGACCGACATCTCTGCGATCGGACCTAGTTTGGTAAGATCAAGCGCTGCCAAAACGTCACAGACTCGGCGAGCCGACGGCGCTGACAGTAGATCTTCAGCATCTCCGTTACCTTGAGCCGCAGAGCGAGCTTGTGCAGGTCGACATCGGCCATGGTTGCATCTTCCTCGTTTCCGTTGGTCCGCTGCGGCCTACTCCAGCGTCCCCAAGCCGGAGAGTTTGCGCGTGCCAACGGACAACAGGTCCTGGGGGAAGAACCCAAGGCCGAAGTAGTAGCGCAGCTTGTCCACTTTTCGGGGAGCATCGGGGTCATTCACAGAGAGACCCACCTCCCGGGTCTCCTCCCGTTGCAACCGCGTGCGGTTAAGAGGGTGGGCGACCTGGAAGAATACCCGCATGGGGATGCGGTAGTTGGTGAACATCTCGAGCCGCAGCTCACCGCCCACGTCGGAGAGGAAGTCGTTGGGCTCGAACTCGTCCAGCTTGAGCTTCCGGAAATTCCCCACCGCCCCCGTCTCCGCGAACAGCTCGGCATACATCTTGGCGAAGGTGAAATTGAGGAAGCTCATGTTGATACGGCGGAAAACGGGAAAGCCATACGAAACCTTGGCATACAGCAGCTTGGACCCCGACTTGGTGAAGTAGGGGTAGCCGCTGAGCAGACCGAGCCCGCCTAGGTAGTAGCGCAGAGGCCAATAGAATCGTCCCTCGAAGAATCCGCCGTCATCGACGAAGGAGGGTTTGAGTCGGGTATTACGATAGGCACCCAGCACCTCGAAGGAGACCCGGTTGTAGAACGGCAACCCGATGCGCTCGGTGTATGACGCGACGTACTCGTTGACGGACATGGGCTTGCGGTCCGGGGCGAAGAAGTCGCGGGGAACACCGTCCGGCGATGTCTGCTGAGCCAGCGAATCCGCCAGGTTTGTCTTCATGTACCGATAGATCAGCGTTGCTGATCTACCGGTGGCATTGACGAGGTAGTCCTCCGTCGGCTTCACCCTCTGATACCGCCAGGCGAAGGTGAGGTCGTGGGAATCGAAGAAATCCAGCCCTTCGTACCAGGGAAAGCTCGTACTGCGATCCACGAGCAGAGTGTCCTGACGGATGAGGTCCTGAGGCAGCGAGGTGGAAATATTCGTGCTGTCCTGGACGATGAAGAATCGGGTCTGCTGCCGTAACCGCTGCAGCGCCCAGTCCTCGTCGTAGTCACGATTCACGTACTGCACGAAAACCTCGTTGCGACGCGTGATTGGCACCTCGACACCGAGAGCGAGCAGCCCGAAGACGTCTTTGAAGCGATCCTTGCGCGAATCTGCCTGGATGCGATACTGCTCGGCGTCGGGCACCAGCAGATTCACCGAGTCGGCAGGAACCGGATAAATCGTCGCCGTGGCGAAGGTATCGGCCGTAGCGGAGCTGCCGTTGATGATGAAGTCGATCTCGCGCCGGCGCAGAGCCGCGAAGAAGCTCGGATTAAAACCGTTGTTGTTGCTCTCTACCGGCCGCAGACTGCGCTCGTAGAACAACAGAAAATCAGTGTTGAGGTCCGTATCCTCGCGGAAATTCTTCCCCACCAGAGCCCGAGCGGCAAAGCGATCGCCACCGAGAGCTTCGCCGGTAGACAGGAACATACCACCGCTGACCTGATTGAGTCCGAACTGATTGCCCACGAAGGTCGGCCCCACCTGCAACAATGGCACGACGTCGATTAGGCGTCGGCCCCCGTAGTTGCCGACGTTGTACTCGTCGGATAGACTGGGCACGTCCTTTACGGTCTGGTAATCCCGCGCCAGTAGGCTGTCCCAGGCCAGCTCCCGCTCGTATTCGCCGAGGCTAAATTCGTAGAGCTGGAAGTCGTTCGAGTGGTAACTCGCGTAGGTGACGCGGCCGGCGGCGGAGACGGTAGCCGAGAAGGCACCGCCGAGAACGTTGGTCAGCTGAGTGACCTGGGCGCTCTCCAAGTCGCAGCGGTAGATGTTGAAGATGCCGCTTCGATCAGAGGAGAAGACAAAACCGCTGCCGTCGGCGAGCCAGGCCGGATCACGCTCGTCGGCGTGAGACGCCAGCAACACCTCGAAACCCGACGTGTCGGCATGAGGGAAGGCGATGGAATCTGGAAAGACAGACAGTGTGTCCTTCTTATTCACCAGCCGTGACAGCATGCTCTTCTTGCCGCGGGCCAGCTGCTTGGGTAGAGGAGGACTTTCTGCCCGTATGCGGGCGATATCGCGGTCTTCGCCACGGAACAGGCTGAATAGAATCCACTCTCCATCTGGCGACCACTTCGGCGAGTAGATCTGCGAGCCATCCTGGTAGTTAGTCAGCTGCTGCAGGCCAGTGCCGTCGCGGTTGATCATGCAGAGATTGGTGCTGCCGTCCTCGTTGCGCACGAAGGTGAGGCGCTTTCCGTCTGGGGAGACGTGCGGATCACGGGGTCGAAGCGCGGCGGATAACCGATGCTCCTCATCTTTGTCAAGATTGTAGACGTAGAGGTCATTGCGGCCGGCGCGATTGCGTACGAAGAACACTTCCTTGCTATCTGGTGACCACGACACCCGGGTGTCCACGGTGCCCTCCAGAACTTTCTGCTCGGCACGGTCGAAGTCGTAGATCGCCAGCCGAGGAATGCGATAGTCGCGATCCTCGCTGCTGATGTAGGCAAGCTTGGTGCCATCCGGCGAATACGCCGGATGGAAGTCGAGAACACCGCCGTTCAGCCGATCATGAGGCATTCCCTCGAAGAACCCTTGCGAACGGATCTCAGCGATCTGTTGACCGTACTGCTCATCGAGAAAGCGCGCCCAGTTGTCGTAGAGTTGGTCGGCGGAGATCCCGAGGACCCGGCGGATGGCCACCTCAAAGCTGAGGACTCCCACGTGTTCCTGGAGCTGGTTGACCTTGTCGCGACCGTATTGATCGGCGATGTAGATGAGCAGTCCGTAGCCCTGGTTGTACACCATCTCGCCCCGGTAGCCGCCGGTGCGATTATTCAAGGTCCCCATCTCGTTGTAGGTGTGCAGGTCGTCCTCGAACACGGCCATGCGCAACAGCATGTCGCGGTGGGAATCCCAAGTGTCCCAACCAAAAGCGTAGGGCCCCATCTGGGCGATGCCCTCGACCCACCACTTGGGGGTGCTGAGATAGTAGAGGGGAAACTCGAAGGAGATGTCGGGATTGGAATCGAAGCGGCTCACTGAAAACAGGGCGAATCGGAAAGGCCACTTCTTGCGGGCCTTGTCGATAGTGATCACGTGGGTGATCTCATGGGTGAGCACGTTGCGGATCCAGTCGTGCTCGCCGCGGATTTCCCAGTCCACGTTAGAAGCCCAGATGTTGACGTGGTTGCTCCAGTCGCTGGCCGAACCATTGCCGAAGTCGGAATCGTCGCGCACCAGGATGTGGATCGGCGCGTAGTCGTCGTAGTACTGGAACTGTGCCGCCAGGTGCGGGAACACCTCTTCCGCGACCTCGGCCACCCGGCGCGCGGTACGCTCGGTACCGGGCATGTAGGATATGCGGTAGTGATCGGTCGTGAAGGTGCGCAGGCCCTGCGCCTGAAGGCTAGGGGCACAGAGGACAGCGAGCGTGGTGGCGACCCAGGTCGCGGACGCGAGACGGGTGCTCAAGAACGGGCCTACCTTTCTGGTTTTCTGAATTGTGATTACCGTGTGACCCCCCAAAAATACTCGGCGGGGAGAAGGCTTGTCAAAGCTTTTGAACCGGGATAAGGCGTTGCTGCACAGCAGGCTGAGGGCCGTTATCGGTAACACTCGATAGCGCCGCGATAGCACAGACCCAGAACCTCCCGGGAGCGCTCCACGTTGCAACTATCACGTGCTTCTGGCGTACCCACGATGTGGAAGATGTCGAAGCCGATCTGCTCGTTCTCTACGGCGAGTCGGCAGGCCTCGGCCAAGTCATGGCGACACACCCAGCCATTGCGGGCGTTGGCCAGCTCGGCGCCGTATTTGTCGATCCCGAGGCGAGCATCGACAATGTAGTCGGGCCGCAGCACGATGGTGGCGAGTCGATGGCCGTCCCAGAACTGGCGGCACATCTCCTCCTGGAGCCGCTTGTTCACCGCGTATAGGGAAGCGTCGGGTCTCCTGACTTCGGCGCTGAAAAACGTGCCTTCGGGATGCACCGTTTGACAAGACCCGATGTGTATGACCCGGCGGACTTGCTGCAGTCGCGCCGCTTCCAACACATTCCATAGCCCCTTGAGGTTGACGAGAAAAGCGCGGTCCGTGTCCGCCTCGGAGCCTTTGCGCGTAGGGGAATACACCGCAGTGTGGACGACGGCATCCATGCCCTGGATAGCGTTCTCCACGTCGGTGTAGTCGGCGATTTCACCATGGACGATCTCTCCCTCGTATTTGGAAACAGATCCCTGCCGCCAGACCTCGGGCCCGCAGTCGAAAGCCCGCACCTCATGCTTACCGCGGAGGTTCGCGAGGATCGCCCGGCCCAACCAGCCGGCGGCACCGAACACGACGACCTTCACCATCCACTCCCCACCCCACGACTCACGATGTGTACGCCGCCTCGACTTTACGCACCCCCTGAGCCAACTCGTCGATCTCGCGATCCGTCCAATTTTCGTGAAGGGAGAGCATGAAATGGCTCTCCACGGCGGCGACAGCATTGGGGCAGGGGAAGCTGCGACTCGGCTCATCATCGTAGCCAGGCAAGCTCCAGGGTAGATCGGAAGGTGGAAAAACCTGACGTTGGCGAAACCACTCTGCTTCCGCAGGCAAGTGTCGATAGGACGCGCTCACTGGGAAGCCCTCAGCGGCGAGGGCGCCAGCGAAGGTGTCCTTGGTGACACCGATCCTGCTTTGGTCGACGTGAATGCGTATGAACCAGTAAACCCCTTCGCTGCCGTCCACCTGGCGGCCGAGTTGCAGGCAGCAACTCTCAGCGAGGACTTGAGCCACCTGCTGCGCCAAAGCGCGGCGACGGCTTACGATCTCCGGAAGTCGCTTGAGCTGCACGCATCCGATGGCGGCGGCAAGGTCGCTGCCGTTGAGATTCAGACCGGCTCGAACGTTGGATGAGCAATCCATCTGAAAAGGTTTGCCGCGATCGGAGAACCGTCGACACCGCCAGATCAGGTCCTCATCCTGGGTGTAGACCACACCACCCTGGGGGCCGGTTGCATGGTGCTTTCCGCTCATCGTCGAATACACGCCGACCACTCCCATCGTTCCCGTGAGTCTGCCCTTGTAAAGAGCGCCGTGGGCCTGAGCGCAGTCCTCGATGACCGGCAGGTCGCGCGCGGCGGCGAGCTCGAGGATGGGATCCATGTCTGCAGACTCGCCCGCGATGTGAGCGACGATGATAGCCCGGGTGCAATCGCGCATCGCGGCCTCTATCTGCTCGGCTCCGGCGTTGAAGGTGCCGGGCGCGGCGTCGGCAGGCACGGGGATCAGGTTGAGGAGAGCCACCGGCATGACCCCCCCAGGATCGGTGATGGGAGGCACGACAACTTCACTAGCGGGCTCCAGCTCCAACGCGCCCAGAGCCGCGTACAGGGCACTGGTCCCGGAGTTCACGAGATCGGCGTAGCCGCCGCCGTGAAAATCGGCGAACGCCTGTTCGTAGGCCTGCTCCTGGGAACCTCCGTAGCCGATGGCGCTTCCGGTCTCAATCGACTCCTCAAACAGCAATAGCGCAGCATCTCGCTCAGGCTTGCCAAACAAGGCGCGCGGTGGGAACGGTGCCGTGCGAATCGGCGTCCCTCCATCGATGGCCAGCTTGTCATCAAACATGGGCAATCTCAGGTTGTTGCAGACCAGCTCACTGCCTGCTCTTGGATGGCAGTGGAACTATATTATGCGTTTCGCAGCTGTGCCACCCGTGTCTCGATCCTGATGAGCTTCTTCTACACCTTCGTCGGTCTCGCCGTCGGTTCCATGCTGTTGACCTCGAGCCTGATTCCGTTGATTCGCGGATGGGCAAAGGCCAGTGGACTGGTAGACGACCCCGAGGACGAGTCGTACAAGACACACGCCCATACCACCCCGTACGGGGGCGGAGTCGCCATTTTCATCGGCGCCATGGTGCCGCTGTTGGGGGTAACCGCTTGGCTCGGGTGGAATCGGGCCGATGCCTTCCTCGAAGGGGGCATGTGGGTCGACCTCTGGGCCCCATACGCTCTCTTCCCCCTGGCGCCGGATAGTCCGACCATCGAGCAGCTCAGTCAGATCCTCAGCCTGTTCGTGGCGGCTACTTTGATGTTTCTGGTGGGATGGATCGACGACCGCCGCTCTCTGAGTCCCGGAATCCGCTTTACCGCGCAGATAATGACCGCCGGAACCATGGCCGGACTGGTCCCGGGCTTTCAGCTGGATCTTCTGGGATCGGCGACGGTGGCCTGGTTGGGCGCCACTTTGTGGATCGCCGCACTCACCAACGCCTTTAATTTCCTGGACAATATGAATGGGCTCGCCGCTGGGCTGGCTGCCATCGCCCTAGCTGCTCTGGGAGCCACCGCCGTGGCTAGCGAACACGTCCCCGCCGCGGTGCTCAGCGTGATCCTCATCGGCGCTGCGAGTGGCTTCCTGATCTACAACTTCCCGGTGGCATCGATCTTCATGGGTGATTCAGGGGGCCTGTTCCTCGGCTACTGCGTCGGGGGGTTGTCGGTGCTGCTCAGCCATCGCTTCGGCGAGCTCGGCTTTGTGGACACGACCATGCCCTATCGGTTGATCCCCCTGATGGTGCTCGTCGTACCCGTGTACGATCTGGTGAGTGTGGTTTTGTTGCGCCTGCGACGAGGGCGGCCTCCGTGGTTGGGAGACACCAATCACATCAGCCACCGTATAGTACGGCTCGGCCTCGAGCCCACGCACGCAGTGCTCGCTGTGCACACCGTGGCGTCGGTGCTGATCCTCCCCTGCCTGATCGTTCTCCACGTTGGCCCTGGAATGGCCTGGCGTATCCTCGGGGGAGTGCTTGCAGCCATCATCGCGGCGGCGGCGGCTGATTACATCAGTCTTCGTCGCGATCCCGCTTGACACCACGTCCAGCGCCCACGGGTATTTAGCCAGGCCAGGGTCGCTAAGAGAGGGATCAGACATGGGAAGCGCGGACACGCAGTTGAAGAAGCTCTTCATCACCGGTGCTGCCGGCAATGTAGGCTCGGGATTACGTCGCTATCTGCGCGGTCGCTACGCCATGCGGCTGCTCTTCCACCGCAATATCCCTGAAGTCGAAGCCGAGGACGAGGTCATTGTCGCCGACCTCGGCAACTTCGAGTGTATGGTCGAGGCGGGAGAAGGCGTCTTCGCTATCGTGCATCTGGGCATTGCCACCACGAGCCGGGGGGCGCCGCGCTCTCGTTACAACCAGATGATCTTGGAGACCAACATTCTCGGCACGTACAACGTCTACGAGTCGGCCCGCATCAACGGTGTCTCCAAGGTCATCTTCGCCAGCACCAATCATGTCACCGGGGTCTACGAGAAGGAAGGGATCTTCACTACCCCGGAGATGTCGATTCGTCCCGACAGCATGTACGGCGTCAGCAAGGCCTATGGCGAAGCGCTGGCGCGGTTCTACTACGATGAGCACGGCATCTCCTCCTATTGCGTACGCATCGCCAATTTTCCCAACACCGATGAAGTCAACCGGGAGTACGCGCCGGGAGAAAACCGCTGGCTGAGCTCGCGAGACATGGCCGATCTCACCGCCTGCTGTCTTGAAGCTCCCGACCCTCAGTTCGGTATCTTCTACGGGGTGTCGCTCGGAGCGGACAACAAGTGGGACCTCACCAACGCCAAGGAGCTCGTGGGTTGGGAACCGCAGGATCGGGGTGCACCATCACCTTGACCGATGTCTCCCGGCTAGGCGGCGGCTACGCCACCTCACAAGCAGATCCCCACCCCACGATCGAAGCCGTCATCGCCGCAACGAAAGACGGCGATCGGGAGGCGTGTCTCGTCGTCGTCGCCGGCCCTCCTGGGGTGGGCAAGAGCACGGTTTGCGTGCAGTTACTGAATCTGTTGCCTGGGAGCCTGCTCATCGACAAGGACTGGTGCGCAGGTCCCTTTATCCTCGAGGCGGCTCGGCAGTCGGGAGTCGACGAGTCAGACGCCTATGGCACGGGTGACTATTGGAGACGATTGCGCCCGCTGGAATACTCCGGCGCGGTTACCACCGCCTGCGCCAATCTGCGCGGGCGTCGCACCGTGCTGCTCACCGGTGGGTGGGGACCAGAGCTGTCCGTGGAAAGCTTTTGGCTACGACTGACCGGGGCGATCGCCCCGGCGCGACTTGTTGTTCTACACCTCGACGCTCCTGACTTGATCTCTTGGCGTCAGCGCATGGTGGCTCGCGGATCTCGAGACGACCTGCCCTGGTTCGACACCTTTGCAGCTGCCGTAACCCGCTTCCCTGTCTGGTCGGGAGCGCATCGGCTGAAAACGAACCGGCCGCTCGCAGCAGTCGTGCAGGATGCTATTCAGATGCTGAGGCAGGAGGTGGGGGCCAGCTCGTGACCGATTCGTTGCACAGCGCTGGAGGATACGTGGCACTGCTATCCATTGCCTGGCTCGTCGGCACCAGGCGCGGGAAGATTCCCTTACGGACTCTGGCCGTCGCCACCGGGCTCCAGGTCGTGCTCACCGCCCTGCTGTTGCTAACCGGGCTGCGCGGCTATGTCTTCGGTGTCGTCGGCGGCCTCACAGACCTGCTGAAAGCGACGGCACTAAAGGCCAACGAATCGCTGCTGTTCATAGGCGTTACTAACCCCGACTTCGTCGCCACCTACGGCCCCATGGTCGCCCTGGAGATCGCCGCCGTCATCGTCTTCGTCGCGTCGCTCTCCAGGGTACTATACCACCACGGGATTCTGCCCTGGCTCATCGGGGTACTCAGCCGCTTCGTGCAGCGCGCCTTCGGTATCAGCGCTGCCGAGAGCGTAGGGGTGGTCGGCAACGTCTTCCTGGGCATGACGGAGGCTCCCCTTCTCATCCGACCGTATATCGACCGTTTGACCTTGAGTGAGCTGTTCTGTCTGATGACAGCAGGCATGGCGACGATCGCAGGTACGGTGATGGTGGTCTACGCCTCCATGCTCTCGGCAGCGCATCCGGAGATCGCCGGTCACCTGTTCACCGCGTCTCTGATCAGCGCGCCGGCAGCGGTGGCCATCGCCAAGCTGATGATGCCGGAAACCGACACACCTGCTACTGGTAGCGAGGTGAGGATCGACAAAGACGACACCATCAATGCCCTCGATGCCGCCGCGCGGGGCGCCAGCGAAGGCATGCTTCTGTTCATCAATATCCTCGCCATGCTCATCGCCTTCATCGGTCTCGTGGCCCTTGTCAACGGCGTCATCGCTTGTCTGGAGGAGGCGCTCATAGGTGCCGATGCCAGCGGCACCTGGTCCTTGGAGGCGATGCTCGGCTGGCTTTTTCGCCTCCCGGTGTGGTTCATGGGTGTGAGCTGGCAGGAAGCGGAGGTGGTGGGATCCCTCATGGGGGTCAAGACGATACTCAACGAGTTCGTAGCCTACGTACAGCTGTCCAGTCTCATGGCGGATGGCGAGCAGGCGCTAAGTGAGCGCTCATTCCTCATCGCCGTCTACGCCATGTGCGGATTCGCCAATGTGGGCTCAGTGGCAATCATGATCGGGGGGATCGGAGGCATCGCCCCGAGCCGGCGGGGCGATCTGGCGCGATTGGGCCTTCGCTCGGTGGTGAGCGGCACCATAGCAACTATGCTCACAGGCTGTGTCGTGGGTGTTTTCGTCTGAGCTCACATCGGACCGACGACGCTAAGCCACTGAGACGACTGCATTTGGGAGCTTCGGCATAGCTGTAATACGCATCCGGGGATCTCTGGGGGCTATCGAAACGTCGGATTATTGCTTAGTTTCTGGTTCTCACCCCCACATAGAAACGGCTATCCCAGACTCCTCATGGCAAAAGAACGTAAGTCCGCCTACCGAGCGCAGTTCGACGGCCACCGCCGCCTCGCTGCCGCCGTTATCCTTCAGGCCATCAAGGATATTTCTGCCGGGACCACCTCTCGGGACAAAGAGAGTGCCGTTGAGTTCCTCCAGGGGGATATGTGGCCCTTCTCCGATGTCCTCGACCTGCCGTCGGATGGTCGCGCCCTGCAGGACTACCTACGCACCATGGACATGAGCGTGAAGTTCGAAGAGGAGCGTGCCGCCAACTGACGTGACTGGCGGCAGAAGCCTCCGCAGGAAAACCGGGGTGACTTAGCCGCCACGTTGGTACCGGGGGAGAACCCCGGGGATGTTGCCCGCCCTTCAGAGTTGGAATACAGAATGCAATAGTCGTGCGCCTGGCGACAGGAGGCCGGCGTGGTTACGTCCTTGTGTGCCTTCATCCGTCACAGCCTGTTGGCGCGTCATACACCAGTAATATTTGGTTCTGGCTTCGGTGACGATCCAACCTCGCTATCCAGGATCGACGTCTGCAACGATCCCGAGGTCATCCTGAGCGAGTGTCCGAGAATCTTCATCCCCGGCGAGCTGCCGTTCGCCTGCCCTTAGCTGTGCGCCGAGCTAGCGCAACGCTCCGTCACGGCCCGGCGATTTCGCGGCTGCATTCCCCCTCACATCAATCACGGCGTGCCCCCCAGCGCCCCCCTGCAGATAGGCAGCGGCTTCTGCGAGCGCGGAGGATCTGCAGACCTTCGAGTTCCCCTGCGAGCTCGAGCGAACGCTGGCCCATCGAAAAGATGTTCGGGCCGGGCTCGGCAATCGCGACGGCCCACGGATTCGATGATGGCGAGCCAGATTAGCTATCGAATTGCGGGCAGGCTTCGCAGATAGTGATCGATCGCCTTCAGATCCTCGTCGGTGAGATACCGATATCCGCTGTCGATGAGCTCCTGCATCACGCCCTGCGCTGAATCGCCGTCGGGGCCGAGACCGTGCTGCATGTACCAGACTAGGTCTGGAGTGCTCCAGGCACCGATGCCGTTCTCTGTATCCGGGGTGATGTTCGGTACCGAGTCCGCGCTCGTGCCCCCGTGGGTTCGGTCCGACCGTAGCCCTCCCAGGCGACCGCGCGGTGTGTGGCACTCACCGCAGTGCGCTACAGCCGTTACCAGATAGGCGCCCCGGTTCCACGCTTGAGAGCTGTCAGGCTCCGGTTGGAAAGGGCCGGATCGGAAGTGCAAGGCCTTCCACGCCAGAAGCGAGAAGCGCCAGCGAAAGGGGGCCGGAATGCCCTGCGGCGGCGCCACGGAGCGGACGGCAGGCAGGCTGAACAGGTACGCCTTGAGGTCGAGCAGATCGCTCTCGGCCATTCGCGTGAACGAAGTGTAGGGGAAGGCGGGCAGGTAGTGCTGGCCCTCCGGGCCTACGCCCTGGGTCATGGCAAGGAGGAAATCGGCATCGCTCCAGCCGCCGATTCCGGTTTCGTAGTCCGGTGTGATGTTGGTGGCATACACCGCACCGAAGGGCGTGCTCACAGGCCGCCCGCCAGCCATGAACGCCCCTCCAGCCTCGGTGTCGTTGTGGCAGCTGCAGCCGCCGCTGGCTCGGAAGATGTACTCGCCGCGTTCGCTGGACAGCGATTCCGCGCTGCCATCCGAGACCAAGAGGTACATAGCCGCCAGCAGCGGCCACAGAATCCAGACGATCGGCTTCAGTCGTCCTGCCGCCGGAAGGCGCGATGACACGAACCGCAACTTTGACCGACGGCGCGCACCGCCGGACCGATCGTCGTCATATCATCGGAGGCAGCGATTTCGGCCAGGGCCTTGCTCGCAACCTCAAGGTCAGCCGCAGCGGCAACGAAATCCTCCCACTTCTCCCAGATCACGGGAAGCGCGTCGGTGTTGGCGGTGACCTTCACCCGGAAGGCGCTGGTAATTAGAGTGCTCGAGAGACGGATCGCTTCTCCGTGCGCAGCGATGTTGGCTTGGTGTGGCAGCTGATTCTTTATGATATCGCCAATGGCACCCATATTGGCTCCGATCGACTTCATCACTCTCTCGCGGTACTTGACGTGGACGTTGCCTTCTTCTTGTGCTTTCACGGACGACGCGGCGCTGACCAGGGCCATGACGGCCAACAAACAGGTGACTCTATTCATGATAACCGAATCCCAGGATGATCGCGCAAACCTCGGCATTAACGAATGGCAATGAGCTGCTGTCAAGCACAGAGTCTCGCCAACGCCATCTCATCCCAGGAATTGGCTCCCCATCTGAATAGACTTCGATCACGCGAAGACCAACTTCATTCAGCTTGCGCGTGAGCGTTTCGAGGCTCGGGCGACCCAAGAAACGTCAATAGACTTCACAAGACTTCACAGCAAACATGACGAAAGGCGCCCCGATCGAATGCCGAAACGCCCTAAGTCATTGTGCAAGAATGGTGCGCCCACAGGGACTCGAACCCCGGACCCGCTGATTAAGAGTCAGCTGCTCTGCCAACTGAGCTATAGGCGCGCAAACCGGATGGACCGGCGTCGGGAAACGTTAGAGGATATGGGCTTCCGGCAGAACTGTCAACCCGGAAGAAGAGCTCGCCAAATCCTCTAAGTGTTTGTTTTTAATCCATGTATGACTCCGAATAAGGACGGGATTGCGGTTGACAGTTGCCCCCTACTCGCATAGACTTTCCGGCCGTCCCCCCCTTTCGGCATAGCCGTGTTCGATCTCGCCTCCAAACTCGAGAAAGCATACCGACGTCTGCCCCGCACTCCCCTGTTTGCCCGCCTGGCCGATCAGCACCTGAAGAGAGGCCGATTCATGCGGGCTCAGGTCCTGTGCCAAAAGGGCTGTGAGCGGTTCCCCGGCTACCCGACCGGGTTCTTAGTGTTGAGTCGCTGCTACGAGAGCCAAGGCATGTGGGAGCAGGCGCGCATTGCGCTGGATCAAGGGCTACGCCTCGATCCGGCCAATCCGGCGGGGTTTCGTCGATTGTCGCGGATCTACCGGCAGCTGGGCAATGACACATTGGCCCGCAAGTGCCTAGAGCGAGCGCTGGAGCAGGATCCGCTGAGCGAGGGTATCACCGCCGAGCTGCGCGCGGCGACTCGGCTGCCAGCACAGCAATCCGGAATCGACGCCGGGGACATACGCGCCGAACCGGTTCGGGGCCAGACGGCGCCTGCACAGCCAGCGCTGTCGAAACCCACCGAGATGAATCCCTCAGAAGAGGAGGTGATTGCTGCGTCCCTTGAAGAATCGGACCTCGCCGAAGATGAGGGTCTCTTCGATACCGAGGCGATCGTCGAGATCCCTTCGATACCCGGGCTGGCTGCTGCTGCGCACAAGATCGCGCGCTCCGGTGAGGAATTCTCGGAAACGCCCGCCAAAGTGGAGAAGAGCGGGAACATCCCGGCCACCGCTGACGAGGCCTTCGGTCAAGTGCGACCATTACCGGAGTGGAAGCAGGAACCGGATCCGTTGGGACCGAAAGCTCAAGAGCCGGAGCACGCGGGGGAGTCGTCCGCACGGGAGGAAATACCTGCCACCGATGTTGGCAACGGTGTCGGCGATGTCGATGAGGACGTCGCCGAGTCGGACTCGGCCTTCGCACTTGGGGGCAATGAGATCTCCACCCAGGGAGCCGGCCTGTTCGACAACGACGCAGTTGCGGAACCGACGACACCGACGGTTAACGAGCGGAGGACGGAAACAGCCGTCGCCTCGCCGCCGAGGGTTGAAGAAATTGACGGACTCGGCGCCCTGATGGCCGAAACCGAGCCACCAGCGAAGGTCGGTGAAGTTGAGAACCGCGAGGCGGTGTCACGATTCCGCAGCAGCGACGGGCTGACGGAGATATTCGAGGAAGTCCACAGCGCCGAGCCCGTCGACCGCGTGGCGTTCAAGGGATACACAGAGCCCCGACCTCCCGTGGCGACCAACACACTGGCGCAGCTCTACGAGGACCAGGGCTTTCGCAACGAGGCGCGTCGAACCTATCAGGAAGTGCTGGAGAATGATCCGAGCAACGAATCCGCTCGCGTTGGGCTGGAGCGGCTAGGCAACGAACCAGATACCCGGACAATAGATGGCTGATACCACTGACTTTCGCAACGGCTATACGATACGAATCGACGGCGAGATCTTGTCCATCGTCGAATTTCAGCACGTCAAGCCTGGCAAGGGCGGAGCCTTTACACGCACCCGTCTCAAGAATGTCATGTCTGGTGCAGTGATCGACCGCACCTTCCGTTCCGGCGACAAGGTAGAGGAGATCCGCATCGAGAAGCGCGAAATGCAGTTCCTCTACTCAGAGGGCGACACCTTTCACTTCATGGATGCCGAGACCTACGATCAGATCGCCGTCGATCTCGCTCTGGTCGGTGATTCCGCCAATTTGCTGAGAGAGAACGCGACTGCCGACGTGTTAATGGTGGAAGAGCGGGCCATCGGCATCGAGCTGCCCAACTTCGTAGAGATCGCCGTCACCTTCACCGAGCCTGGTGTGAAGGGCGACACGGCGACCGGGGCGGTAAAGCCCGCCACTCTGGAGACAGGCACCGTGGTCTCCGTACCCCTGTTCGTGAACCAGGGAGATATCCTGAAGATCGACACCCGAACCGGGGCTTATGTAGAACGGGTATAGACCTCAACGCATGCTGGCACGCTTGCCCCACCGGCATGTATCCGCAGGAGGATTTGGACGGATGGTAGATGCAGAATCGAGGATCCCGGAGGAGCTGCGCTACACCGAGCAGCACGAGTGGATTTCGGTGGACGAGGATGTTGGTACGATCGGGATTACTGACTACGCGCAGTCCGAGCTCGGCGACATCGTCTTCGTAGACCTGCCGGAGGTCGGAGATCGCTTTGAGAAGGGCCAGACCTTTGGCACGGTGGAGGCGGTGAAAACCGTGGAGGAACTCTACATTCCTCTTGCCGGCGAAGTTGTCGAGGTGAACGACACGCTGGAGGAGGTAGCTGAGCAGGTCAATGCCGACCCGTACGGAGACGGGTGGATGATCAAGCTTCGGCTCGAAAGGAGCGAAGACCTCGAAGGGTTGATGACACCGGCGGCGTACGCCGATCTCATCGAGGGCACCTAAGGCTCGGATCAGGCGCCTGTGATTTGCCCTAAGCCGTTGCCTGACACGCCCATAGCGCTTAGATTATTGGAATTTACCGGTCTCTTGGGCCGGCGCAGGAGAGGAAGCCAGGCCGTGCTTAATCGGACGGTTCTCGTCCTCAATCAGAATTACGAGCCACTCAACGTCTGCACCGTTCGCCGCGCTCTGGCCCTCGTGTTCCGGGGGCGCGCTAGCAGCGTGGAGGATCAGGACGGGGTCGTGCGCTCCGTCTCACAGGCTTTCCCCGTTCCCAGCGTGGTGCGCCTAGAGCGCTACGCAAAGGCGCCGCGGCGGCGTGTAGTGCTATCCAAGCGCAACATTCTCAAGCGCGACAGCTACCAGTGCCAGTATTGCGGCCTCGTGGACCGCAAGATGACGGTGGATCATGTGATCCCGCGCAGGGACAAGGGTCCGGAGAGTTGGGAGAACTTGGTTACTGCCTGTACCGCCTGTAATGCCCGCAAGGGAGATCGGCGTCCAGATCAGGCCGGGCTCAAACTGATCCGCAGACCTAAGCGGCCAAACAACGTGACCTTCATGCGCAACTACGTCGGCGTCGCCGATCACCGCTGGAAACCCTACCTCTTCCTTGACTGAACACGTCGAACTTGAGTCCGCGACCTTCCCGGCCGAGACCGTACCGACAAGCGAACCGTACGGAATCAAGGTCGACGTCTTCGAGGGTCCTCTCGACCTTTTGCTCTACCTCATCCGCAAGAATGAGGTGGTCGTATACGACATCCCTGTCGCCACCATCACCGCACAGTACCTCGACTTCCTGAGTCAGGGCGTTCATCTGCTCGACCTCGAGGCGGCGGCTGACTTCATCCTCATGGCCGCCACCCTCATGAAGATCAAGTCGCAGATGCTGTTGCCGCGGGAGATCGACGAGGAGGAAAGCGAGGAGGAAGGCGATCCACGCCAAGAGCTGGTTCGGCGCCTGCTCGAGTACCAGCAGTTCAAGGAGATCGCCGACTGGCTGTCCAATGAGAAGTTAGAGCAGCGAGACATCTTTCAACGCTCGAGTGGCGACGCTGGCGATAGTGGCGAAACCGAGCTCGAATCGGTGTCGCTCTTCGACTTGCTCAAGGTCTACAAGCACGTCCTCGACCACATCCCGCAATCGGTTGTGCACCGCATTATCGAAGAGCAGGCGTCGGTGGAGGAGTCCATCGGGCGCATCCTCGACGAACTGGGACGGCGCTCGCGCCTGCGCTTCTTCGACCTCGTCGCCGGCCACAGCCGGCAGAGCACGGTGGCCACCTTCATCGGTATTCTCGAGTTGCTGAAATCGCAGCGGATCCGTGTGCAGCAGGCCCATCCTTTTGACGACATCTGGATCGAACAACGCGGTGAGTTCAGTGGGGGGCAGCCCGTCGATGAGTGAGAAGATGTCTCGGGAAGAGTTGCGCTCGGTCCTTGAAGCGCTGTTGATGACAGCGGACACGCCGGCAACGCCGGGCAAGCTGTTGGCGCTGCTCGAAGGAGTGACTGGCAAGCAGCTGCGTCAGGCAGTAGATGAGCTAAACGAGGCCTATCGCGAAGGCGGTCATGCCATGACCATCGCCGAGGTGGCTGGCGGCTACCAGGTGGTCACCCGCAGAGAATACGGCTCTTGGGTGCGCACCTTTCACGAGCGCGGTCAGGCACGGCTGTCACAGGCCGCTTTGGAAACCCTGGCCATCATCGCCTTCAAGCAGCCAGTGACCCGAATCGAAGTCGACAAGGTTCGCGGTGTCGATTCCGCGGGGGTCGTGCGTACTCTGCTCGAGCTCGACCTGGTCCGTATCGTGGGACGCTCTGAGGGAGTCGGTCGCCCTATGGTTTTCGGCACGACCCGACAGTTCATGTCCCACTTCGGCCTAAAATCTCTCGCCGACTTACCCAAACCGCGCGAACTCGAGGAGCTGCTGGCCGATGTCGAGGGCAAAGCAAGTGAAAACGGTCAGCCATCCGAGACGGCCGGCGACCCGGTGGGGCAAGCGCCAAGCGCTGCCGACACAGAGTCAGATGTCCAGCAAACGGGTATGCCGCAGGAGTCTCCCGTCGACACGAACTCTGAGCCTTCAACAGAGCCCGCCGCAGCTGGCGTGGACGAAATGACCGTGGAGCCTGATGAGAACGACAACGACGGAGAGTGATCCCTGCGTCGAGCCGGGCGTCAGGATCGGAGTTGCCGCGGGCATGCGCCTGAACCGGTTTCTCGCTCGGGCTGGCGTAGCTTCGCGTCGCAAGTGCGACGATCTCATCGCCGCGGGATCGGTGACCGTCAACGGCTCGCCACCGACCGGGCTGGGAGATCGGGTCGACCCCTCTCAGGATCTCGTCGAGGTCAACGGCAAGGTGGTGAAGCTCCCGCGAGAGTGTGAGTACGTCCTGCTCCACAAGGCGGCAAGCACGATCGTCACTCGGTGGGATGAGCAGGCGCGTCAGACTATCTACGATGGCCTGAAGGGCCTGCGACCCGGAACTAACGCCGTCGGCAGGCTAGACCGCGACACCACCGGGGTGCTGCTGCTGACCGACGATGGCCAGATGGCCCATCGCCTGATGCACCCGCGCTTCGAGGTGGAAAAACGCTACGAGGTGCTGGTGGAGGGCGTACCTGGCAACACTGTTCTGGAGAAACTTCGTCGTGGCGTGGAGCTGGAAGATGGGATGGCGACACCGGCCGAGGTGCGGCGTCTGGACAACCACAGCGAGCGTCGCGGCCGTTTGGAGATCGTTCTCCACGAGGGGCGCAAGCACCAAGTGAAGAGGATGTGCCTGGCCGTCGGTCACCGTGTCCGCTACCTAAGGCGCCTGCGCTTTGCCGGATTGCACGTCGGCGACCTGCGGCCCGGCCTTTACCGACATCTGACCGCCATGGAAGTGCGGGACCTGCGGCGGCTCGTCGAGCTTGAGTAGTCGATCTTTGGCGGGGCCCAAGGGTTTGATCATCGCCATCGATGGCGTGATCGGCGCCGGCAAATCGACGGCAGCAGCGGGAGTTGCCGAGGCGTTGTCGTACCGGCACTTGGACACGGGATCGATGTACCGTGCCGTGGCCCTGGCCGCGACCCGGGCCGCAATTGCACCGACCGACACCGAGCCACTGCGGCAGTTGCTGCGACAGCTGGAGATAGAAGTAGAGCCGGGAGGCCGCGTGGCTCTCGGCGGTGAGGACGTGAGCTCAGAGATCCGCGACATAGAGACGAGCAGGGTCGTCGGTTCGTACGCCGATGTGTCCGAGGTCCGCGAGGCATTGGTGAGACGCCAGCGCCGGCTAGGCCTCGAGGGCGGAGTCGTCGCTGAGGGTCGCGACATGGCAACCGTGGTCTTTCCGGCGGCGGATCTGAAAATCCGGATGGTAGCCAATCTCGCCCAGCGAGCTCGCCGCCGCCTCGAGGAATTCCTCGCCAAGGGCGTCGACATCACTCTGGACCAGGTTCGGAGAGACATCCGAGTCCGCGACCTCGCAGACGAGGTGCGCGACTACGGAGGCAGCGCCGCTGGCGTTGTCGAAGAGGTTGATACCAGTGGTTTGTCACCGCAGCAGGTGATCGACCGATTGGTGGATCTTGCTCGCCAGTGCGGAGCTTGATCCTCCTGCGAGGCCGCTGATCGGCAGCGGATTCTCGCGGAGTTGCGCGCGCTAACGCGCGCGAAACTGACTAACCCCAACCGGGGTCGACCCCGCGCAATCACGGGTCGGCTGCCGCTTGAGCAGGAAGTGGAAGGAAAAAATGACGGAAGAAACGACGGCACCGGAAGAGAGGCCAGTCTATGGCCAGGTCAGCGTAGAAGAGCTCGATCGCCCTGAGTACTCGGAGCAGGAGATGGAGCACCTCACGGCGATGTACGAAGAAAGCTTCTCCGGCATCAAGGAAGGCGAGATCGTGCAGGGATCCGTGGTCACGGTGACACCGAGCGAAGTCCTCGTCGACATCGGTTTCAAGTCTGAGGGCGCCATTCCCGTTAGAGAGTTTGGCAATGACCCCTCGGCAATCGCGATCGGCACCCAGATCGAAGTCTTCCTCGAGAACGTGGAAGACATGGAGGGCCGCGTTGTCCTCTCTAAGCAGAAGGCCGACTTCATGCGGGTCTGGGACAACATCAAGGAGGCCCACGACGATGGCTCGACTGTAGAGGGCCGTCTCATGCGCCGCATCAAGGGCGGTATCGTCGTCGATCTGCTGGGCGTCGAGGCTTTCCTGCCGGGCTCACAAATAGATATTCGCCAGGTCAAGAACTTCGATCAGTATCTCGGCAACTCGTACAATTTCAAAATCATCAAGCTCAACAAGGCACGTCGCAACATCGTGGTGTCCCGCCGCGCCGTGCTCGAGGAGGAGCGCGAGCGGCTACGCGGCCAGCTGGTCTCCGAGCTCGAAGACGGGCAGATCCGCGAGGGCGTGGTCAAGAACATCACCGACTTTGGTGCATTCATCGACCTCGGTGGTCTCGACGGTCTACTGCACATCACCGACATGTCTTGGGGGCGGGTCAACCACCCCTCAGAGATGGTCTCCATCGGCGACCGCATTCGCGTCAAGATTCTCAATTACGACCGCGACCGCGAACGCATCAGCCTCGGGTTAAAGCAACTCACCCCACATCCGTGGGAGAGCATCGGCGATCGCTACCCCGAAGGCACTCAGACCCAGGGCAAGGTGGTCAGCATCACCGACTACGGCGCCTTCGTCGAGCTCGAGGAGGGCATCGAGGGCCTAGTGCACATTTCTGAGATGTCGTGGACGCAACACGTGCGCCATCCCTCCAAGCTGGTCTCCATCGGCGACTCTGTGGAGGTCATGGTGCTCAAACTCGACGTGGACAGCCAGAAGATCTCCCTGGGCATGAAGCAGACCGATCCCGATCCATGGGATACTCTCGATGAGCGCTGCCCGCCAGGCACGCGGCTCGAGGGCAGCGTCAAGAGCCTCACGAACTTCGGTGCCTTCGTGGAGATCGAAGAGGGTATCGACGGGCTCGTCCACATCTCCGACATGTCGTGGACCCGTCGCATCCGCCAGGCCAGCGAGATGTTCGACAAAGGTGACACCATTCCCGTCGTCGTCACCGACATCGACAAGAAACGTCGCCGCATCTCCCTGAGTCACAAGCTCTCCTTCGACAACCCCTGGCCCAAATTCGGCGAGACCTTCACCATTGGCACCGAGACCGAGGGCACGATCTCGCGCATTCTTGAGCGCGGTGTGGTAGTCGGCCTCGAGGAAGATGTCGACGGTTTTGTACCACTGTCGCAGCTGGGTATTAACGATCTTCAGACGCCGCGGCAGAGCTTCGAGGTCGGCCAGGAAGTGCCGCTCGAAGTGATCGAGTTCGACGAGGAGCAGAAGAAGATCGTCCTCAGCGTCCTCGAATATCTGCGCGACAAGGACCAGGCCGAAGTCGACGAATACATAGAGAAGCACCCCGTGAAGCCGGTGACCGTCGACGACGTGGTGGAAGACCAGGACGAAGAGATGGAGAGTTGGGGCGATGACGGCGCGGCGGCAGCGGCAGCTGAGGAAGATGAGGAGGCCGCTGACGAGGGAGACGACTCTGAAGACTGATCCTCGGTAGTTTCGAAGTTGGCGCAAGGGAGCGTAACGAACTCGTTTCGTCGCGCTCTTTTGCGTTTGTCACTTCTGAAGCACAGGCTATCTTAGCACTCTTCCCCCGTTACTTCATCAGCTTCTCTGGGACTTCATGAGCAGCGTCACCACTGGCAAGCTTTCTCCAGCGATGGAGCAGTACATGCGCTTCAAGCGAGAGCATGAGGATGCCATCCTGTTCTTTCGCATGGGTGACTTTTACGAGATGTTCTTCGACGATGCGCGACAGGCGGCCCGCCTGTTGGGTCTCACTCTCACCTCGCGCAACCACGGCAAGACCTCGGGAGATATCCCCCTCGCCGGTGTCCCCCATCACGCCGCCGAAGGTTATATCGCCAAACTGATCGGCCTCGGCCACAAAGTCGCGATCTGTGAACAGGTCGAAGATGCCAGGAAAGCGAAAGGTATCGTCAAGCGCGACGTTGTCGAGGTGGTGTCTCCAGGCACAGCGTTATCCGATACCATGCTCGACGGGCAGAGCAACAACTTCGTCGCGAGTTTGTTCGTGGACAAGGACCGAGCTGGCCTGGCGATCGTTGATCTCTCCACCGGCGACTTCACCCTCGACGAGATGGCTGATGCCGAGCTGCCAGGGGAGCTGGAGCGACTCGGTCCCTCTGAGGTGTTAGTCGCTGAACAAGTGACTGAAGATGCGCTGTCCTCGTGGTTGGCCGGTATTCCGGCGGTGGCCACCACGCGGCTGGCTGACTGGCAGTTTGAGCACAACAGTGCGCGCAATGGACTCCTCGACCAGCTCGGGGTACGCTCGCTGAAGGGCTTTGACTGCGAGGAGATTCCGGTGGCGGTGCGTGCTGCAGGTGCCGCCGTGACCTACCTGCGCGACAGCCAGCGCGGCGCCTTGGATCACATCAACCGCATCAGCCGGCGACGTCGAGAAGACTGCCTGCTCCTCGACGCCAATGCCCAGCGCAATCTCGATCTGCTGGTGAACCAGCACGACGGCAGTCGCGACGGCACGCTGCTTGCCGTCATCGACCGCACTAGCACCTCGCTGGGTGCGCGACTACTGCGACAGTGGATCGCCGCACCTCTGCACCACCCCGACGCGATCGAGTCGCGGCTGCAGGCGGTGTCCTCCCTTTTCGAGGGGCATCGAGAGCGCGCCCAATTGCGCGAGCAACTCAACCGGGTCGGCGACCTCGAGCGCATGATGGCCCGCGTTTGCTGTCGCCGCGCTTCGCCGCGTGATCTCGTTGGTCTCGCCGCATCTCTCGAGGCACTACCCACCATCGCTGAGATCACAGGGCTCTTTGACAGCGGGCTGCTGCGCAAGCTGTGCACCGAAGAGTTGCCCCAGGCGGAAGGGCTCGTGCGCCTGGTGCGCAAGGCCATTGTCGACGATCCTCCTGCCGCCATCGGCGATGGCGGCATTATCCGTGACAGCTTTCGCGCGGAGCTCGACGAGCTGCGAGGAGTGGCCTCAGGAGGACGGGACTGGATCGCCCGGCTTCAGGTAGAGGAGCGGGAGCGAACTGGCATCGCCAGTCTGAAGATCGGATTCAACCAAGTCTTCGGGTACTACATCGAAGTGAGCAAGGCTAACCTCGATCGGGTCCCCGATCACTTCACACGCAAGCAGACGCTAGTCAACGCTGAGCGCTTCATCACGCCCAAGCTGAAAGACAGGGAGACTCAGGTCCTCAATGCCCAAGAGCGCATTAGTGAGCTCGAGACGGAGATCTTCACCGACGTGCGAGATCGCGCCGCAGCCTGGGCGCGCGAGGTGCAGCAGGCGGCACAAACGGTAGCCACCATCGATGTACTAGCGGGGTTGGCTGAAGTGGCCGAGGCTGAGCGCTACGTGCGCCCGGTAGTGAATGACGGTCGTAGTATTGAGATCGAAGGCGGACGTCACCCCGTGGTAGAGCGCCAGCTGCAAGAGGGCCGGTTCGTGCCCAACGACCTGCTCATAGATTGCGAGTCCGCTCAAATCCTGCTGATCACCGGCCCTAATATGGCTGGCAAGAGCACGATCATCCGCCAGGCGGGACTCATCGTCCTGTTGGCCCAGATGGGTAGCTTCGTCCCCGCACGGGCGGCACGCGTCGGCGTCGTCGACCGCATTTTCACGCGGGTCGGAGCCTCTGACAATCTGGTGCAAGGCGAGAGCACCTTCATGGTGGAGATGAACGAGGCCTCCACGATCCTCAACAACGTCACCCCGCGCAGCCTGATCCTGCTCGACGAGCTCGGGCGCGGCACCAGCACCTTCGACGGCTTGAGCATCGCCTGGGCGATGATCGAGTACCTGCATTCCGGAACGGAGGACAAGCCGCGCACGCTGTTTGCGACCCACTACCACGAGCTCACCGAGCTCGAGGGAAGGCTGCCGGGTGTGCACAACTACAATGTGCTAGTTCGCGAGGAAAAGGACCAGGTGGTGTTTCTGCATCGCATGCTCCCCGGCCCCTGCGATCGCAGTTACGGAATCCACGTTGCCCGCATGGCCGGCATGCCATCCGAGGTGGTGAGTCGAGCCAACGAGATTCTCGAACGCCTAGAGAGCTTACGGGACAAGCGGGACGGACTTCCGGTGGGCGAAGCCGACTGCGAGCTCCCCACCCGTCGCGACCAGATGGACCTGTTCGATCCCCGCAGACAGACCGATCCTGAGCTGCGCAGATTGCTCGAAGAGTTCAGAGAAGTTCAGGTGAATCACACCACGCCCATGCAGGCGCTGGAGCTGTTACACCGATGGAAAAAGGCGATGGAATGAGTCCAAGTCCCGCCGACCGCTTCACGCGACTGCAGAAGGTCGCTGTCTTTCTCATCGCCCTGGGCGAAGAGCGCACACGAGAAATCCTCTCCGACGTCGATCTCGATACCATTGAGCAGCTGAACGCAGCGATGGCCTCCCTCGGTGCGGTCAGCGCCGAGGAGAAGGCATCGGTCATGCTGGAATTCGCGCACTTCTTCTACGCCGACGAGGCCCTGCCAGGCCCGTCATCGCCGGTGCCGTCCTCGGCGCAGCCGGAGTCGCTGGGACCACCCGTCATCGAGCTCTCCATGGAATCAGCGGCTCCGCCACAGAAGCTCGACGACTTGTCGACAAAGAAGGATGACCCCCTCAGCGATGAGGAGGCGGCGATTCTGAAGACGCTCGACCAGCTGCGCACCCGCCTCAATCCCGGGCAGATCGACTGGGGTCGCGCCGGATACGACTTCGGCGACGGCCTCGAGGGCTCCGACCCGGACCGTCGGTAGGGTTGGTTGGGTAACCCTGGCTGCTGAATTTGCAGGGCCGGAGGCCTGGTGATTCGCCACCAGCCCGTTGAGAAAGAGCACGAGCGCTACGGGGCAAGAATGGCGGTATCCCTGCAGCGCTTCAAATACTGAATACTGTGCGAGGCCGCTTGTCGCTGCTGTGAGAAAAAGCCGCTCCGGAACGCCGCAAGATCTCGCAAGTTTACATATTTCATGGACATCCGATAGTTCCCTCCACTTTCTGATGAGTTGGAAGTAGGCGCGGACAGATCTTTCCTATTCTCAGGCGGAGCATGAAATCCCTTGTCGAGATCGGAGTCATCCGAGGCTGAAGAAGTAGTCTACGGCCGCCGTCCAGTGCTGGCCCTGCTGCAACAGCAACGGCCCATTCACCGCTTGCTGTTGGCCCGAGGCAGCGGTGGCTCAGTCGTCGAGGAGATCCGCCGCCTCGCCAAATCGGCAGGAATTCCCTTCGATCTACGCGACCGGGCGGCTCTCGATCGCCAGGCCGCGGGTGGCGCTCATCAGGGCGTTGTCGCGCTGATTGCGGCACACGAGTACACCGACTTCGCGACTCTAGTCAAACAGGCCCGGGAACCACTCTTCGTCTTTCTCGACGGCATCCAAGATCCCCAAAACCTCGGCGCCATCATCCGCTCGGCGCACGCCATGGCAGCGACGGCTGTCATCATTCCACGGCGCGGAGCGGCGGGGCTGTCAGCAACGGCGGCCAAAGCCTCAGCCGGCGCCCTCGATCGCATTCCCATCTGCCGAGTGGCTAACCTACGCCACGCCATGGACGCGGCGCGGGATTGCGGTGTATGGATTACCGGGCTCGACCCCAGCAGCGACCGCATGCTCTCTGAAGTCGACTTTCGCGGCGCTTCGGCCCTGGTCGTGGGTGGCGAGGGTAAGGGATTGCGGCGGCTGGTTCGGGAGGGATGTGACTTTCTCACTCGCATTCCCATGCGACGGCAAGCGGGATCGATGAACGCCTCCGTGGCGGCTGGAATTGCCCTTTACGAGGCTCACCGCCAGCGCCCAACACCAGAGGATTCGGCCCCGTGATAGCGCCGTTCTTGCTGCTGTGCATTTTCCTGGCGGTAGCAGTCTCTGCGGACGAAGAGCTGAAGGAGCTGAACCGGCTGCTCAACATGCCCGCGGTGAATCGAGACAAAGGCTTCGAATACTCCGCCGATCGCTTCGTCGACTACGTGCAAGGCGATTCGATCCTGCTGCAGGGCAACGCCGTCGTCATCCACGGCGGCTCCCGTCTCGAGGCAGCCGAGATGGTCTACCACCGTAGGCTGCGGCTGATCTCGGCGCGCGCCGCTGCCGATTCGGGAGACACCGTGAGCGCGCGCCCCACCCTGACACGCGGTAACGACGTGCTCACCGGGGAACGGATTGTCTATGACATGGACTCCGCAGAGGGGGTTATTGCCGACGGCCGCATTCGGCACGACAAGGGGTATTACGGTGGCAAAACCATCTTTACACAATCGCAGCGGGAGTTCCACGTCCACTCCGGCTATTACACCACCTGTGATCAGAAAAGCCCCCACTTCGATTTTTTCAGCCCTCGCATCAAAGTGCTGGTGGGCGACATGGCCATCGCGCGTCCGGTCTACTTCCGCACCGATGAGCGCCGGCTGTTCTGGATTCCCTTCTACGTGTTTTCCCTACGAGAGGACCGGCAGTCGGGAGTGCTGACCCCAGTCTATGGACGCCGTTCGATCTCCTTCGCCGACACCCGCACCGAATGGGAGATCCGCAACCTCGGCTACTACTTCGCGCCCAGCGACTACTGGGATTTCACCGTGGCCGGAGACATGCGCGAACGCTCGGGGTGGCTGACCCGTGCAACTGTCTCCTACGCCTGGCGCTACCACTTCGACGGCAAGGTGGAGACCCGCTTCCAAAACAAGCAGAGCGGTGATCGCTCGAGCTGGGAGTGGTGGTTGTCGATGCGGCACCGCCAGGACTTGGGCGAATCGATCAGCCTACGCGGCTCCGGCACGTTTCAGAGCAACCTCGACTTTCAGCGCGACAACAGCTCGGGACTTCGCGACCGCCTTGACCGCACCCTGCGCTCCAACGTGCGTTTCGACAAGCGTTGGCGAGAGGCCGGCTGGAGCTTGAGCGCGGGGGCGAGTCAGACCCGTAACCTCGACACCGATCGATCGGATGTGGTTCTGCCCGAGGTGAGTCTGCGCTCCAACCGAAAATCGGTCTTCGGGGGCAACTCACGTCGCAGCAGCGACTCCCCGTGGTACACCGCAATTTTCTACGACGGCAGCGCACACGTGCGCAATAGTCGACGCACTCCCTGGTCGGGGGTGACAACCGAACTTAGCACGGCCGACGCCAGCCTACGCCTGTCAACGCAACAGCGACCGGTGGAGTGGCTGAACGTCAATGGCAGCTGGAGCAGTGCCTGGCGCGATGCCGACCTGCGCCAGTCCCGCCACGGCGAACAGGCGGTTCGCAACGATCGAATCAAGGCCACGGCGACGCTGTCGCAAACTGCATACGGCCTCTTTCATCCCCGCATCTGGCGGCTGACGGCGCTGCGGCATATGGTCAAACCCGACGTCGGAGTGAGCTTCGCCGCGACCCGTGCGGATACCGGTGGGCTCGGCTTTTCGGGGCGGAACAGCGACTGGGTCGCAAGTCGTCGCCTCATCTTCAGGCTTGCCAACACGTTCTGGGCTAAGGTGCTGCGCGCCGAAAACGGGGAGGACGATAAAGTACGGGTGGCACAGCTCAACCTCTCTACCTCCTACGACTTCGACCGCGACCGACGACCTCTAGCTGATCTCACCACCTCCCTCTCTGTGGAGGCGGGGCACCGGCTCTCTTCTCGACTCAACCTGCGCTCCCAGTTCTACGATGATCGGAACCGCTTCCAATCTATCCCGCGCTTGGACCGTCTGGAGCTGAACACCTCACTGCGCCTAACCGGCACGCGAAGCTCCCGGGATCGGCTGGACAAGGACGCCTCCCCCGTCACCAGTTCGGTGCCCTCGTCCTCACGGGCGGACAACTCCCGGTCGAGCTTCGGCTACGAAAGTGGTCTACAGCGCGACATTCAACAACGGGCACGCGGAGGCTCGCTGCTGTTGAGTCACTACATCTCCAAGAGCCGAGGCATGTCGCGGCACTCATGGCTGCGCGCCTCCGCCGGCGCGAGTCTGGCCAAACACTGGCACCTGCACTACTCGCTGAGCTACAATCTGAGCTTCCCGGGTGTCGCCCCGTTCCACGACGATCGTATCACCGCCGAGCTACTGTCGGTGCAACGGGAGTTCCACGACTGGACGGCAACTCTGAACCTGGAACCCACCACTTTCGCCCGTGATGGCACGTTCTACTTCAAGGCGCAGTTCAAGGACATCCCACAAATCCGCCTCGAACGCGGCGATCGCCGTCGTGGCAGCTGAAGGGCAAGGGCACTGATGCGAGTCGTCGTACAACGCGTCAGCCGGGGTCAAGTCAGCATCGACGGAGAAGTCACCGGTGCCATCGGCGTTGGATTGGTCGCGCTGCTCGGCGTACACGTCGATGACGACGAGAAGGCGGTGCGGTTCTGTGCGGAGAAGTGCGTGAACCTGCGCGTCTTCGCCGATAGCAAGGGTCGCATGAACCGAAGCCTGCTCGAAGTATCCGGAGAGGTGCTCGCCGTCTCACAGTTCACGTTGCTCGGTGAGTGCCGGCAGGGTAGACGCCCCAGCTTTGTCAGCGCCGCTCCTCCTGAGCGGGCAGAGCTTCTCTACGAGCAGTTCATCGCGATCGTTGAAAGTCACGGTGTTGTCGTGGAGCGTGGGGTGTTCGGAGCCATGATGAAGGTGGAGATCGACAATGATGGGCCAGTCACTTTGATAATAGAGGATCCGCCGAAGTGAATCCGAGACTGATCCTCGCTTCGGCCTCGCCAAGGCGTGTCGATCTGCTGCTGCAGTTGAACCTCTCTTTCGAGCAGGTCGTCAGTCCGGTAGACGAGCCAGTCAACGATCTTGTCCCCGAAGCCTTTGCCAACGAAGCGGCGAGGATAAAGGCGGAAGCGGTGTACGGGCTTGTCCGCGACCGTCCCGATCCTCACCTGGTCATCGGTGCCGACACCGTCGTCAGCATAGAGGGACGGGTTCTGGGCAAACCTCGGGACGGCGAGGACGCCACGTGCATGCTGCAGATGCTGAGCGGGCGCGAGCACGAGGTATTTACCGGCCTCGTGGTTCGCGGTCCCACAGACGGCGACGAGCGCTCTGCCTGTGAGCGCACCCGGGTATGGATGACATCATTCTCTCAGGCGTCCATTGCCGGCTACGTCGAAAGTGGCGAACCCCTTGACAAAGCTGGCAGTTATGGTATTCAGGGCGAGGGTGCCCGGTTCGTTGAACGCATCGAGGGCGATTATTATAATGTTGTCGGTCTGCCCCTGGCCCGTCTCTGCAGCCTCTTGGAGGAAGCGGGCTACGACCTCGACAGGGTCGCTGCAAGGACCCCTGATTCCTGCCAACCGTAGCTGCGGTTCTCGCGCCATTCCCGCCCTTTTCTTAGGCCGACGAGTTTGGAGCTCAGATGCCGCACTGATCGCGCGATGAGTGCCGAAGAGACCTCTGTAGCCGAGGAGTTGCGCCGCTACCGCGAGTCCCGCAGCGAGACCCTGGATCAGGTGCATCAGCGCACCGGTATCGGGCTCAACGTGCTGCGCGGCTTAGAGTCTGGTGGGGACAATACCTTGGAGCCGGTGTACGTGCGCATGGCGCTCATCCACTACGCCAAGCATCTCGGTCTCGACGCTGATTCCCTCGTCGACCGATACAACCAGGAGAGTGAGGCGCCCCAAGAGCGCCGGGTGCCGGTGCACGAACCGAGCTCGGGCTCTCCCCCGCTGTCACCGATTTCCTCCCCTTTCACCAAGTTCCTGCGGCGCCAACCGCTAGCTTGGCTGGTGGGAGGAACTGCTGCAGTCTCGGCCTTCATCTTGTTCGTGAACCTGTATACCGCCACCGACACGACGCCCGCGCGCCAGAGCACACCCACACCCCAGCCGGCGCCAGAACCCGCAGTGGAAGCACCGTCGACAGTGTCCGCCGTGAAACCGAAATGGCCTGCGTTGGAGCCGCCGATGACGGTAGTGGGATTGGCCACCGCGCCATCGGCGGAGAAGCACGCCATACCCAGTGCCACTGTGAACGAGTCAACGACGACGTTAGATGTGGTGCCCGACGGGTCGGATGTGAGTGTGCGAGAGGGGCCGCTCACCGAACCACCGGTCCAAGAGCCATCGGCCAGCCGGGATGCTGGGACAGAGCGGAAAGTGCAGGCGGCGGTGGCCGACTCCATCCAGGATCCAGTCGAATTCGCTGCCCAATCGGCCGACGCGGCACCTGGCCTTCCCCTCGTCCTCGTCGCCAAAGCGATCGATTCCACCTGGGTTCAGGTGCAGTGGGACGGCGTGGGTGACCTCCAGGAGATCATCCCTCAGGGTGAGACCCGGCGATGGGGGGCACGGCGCTTCTTCATGGTCACAGCGGGCCGTGCCCACGGGGTGCATTTCTCTTTTCGGGGACAGCTGCTGGGAGAGGGTCGACTTGGGGATCGCACCAAGGTTCTGCGCTTCCGCGCGACTGCTGAAGCTGTTCAACTGTTGGGGCCCACCCTCGAGCCTATTGGCATTGTCGCCTCGCCCAGCCCCGATCCCGCGGAGACCCGCGAGCAACACCAGTGACCCACCGTCGTTACGTGCGCGTCGCCCTCCCCCCCCCACTGGCACGGGAGCTCACGTACGGCGTGCCGGCCGAACTGGTGGATCTCGTCGATAGCGGGTCTGTCGTCCTCGTTCCGGTGCAACGGCGCTTGGTCACGGGCTTCGTCGTTGGTGAAGAAGTAGCGGGCGGCACCGGCAGCGTCGGCGGCGTGGATACCGCGACCGTTCGAGACTTGGTGCAACTCCTCGATTCCGACACTCCCCTTAATCCCGATGTCGTCGAACTCTGCACCTGGATGGCGCATTACTATCTGGTACCCCTGGGCAGCGCCCTAGCTGCCGCCTTGCCCCCGAGGATACAGGTGAGTAGCCGTCGCATCGTGGTACCGGTGGAGGGTGCGGCCCCGCCGGATACCAGTGCCGGCTCGGCTGACAGCCGAGTGTGGGATGAGCTAACCGCCGCAGCAGGACCGCTGCGCGTCACTACTCTGCGACGCCGCGTTCACGACGTCGCCATCGAGCCCACATTGCGCCGCTTGCAGCAAAGCGGTCGGGTGGTGGTACGCCTGGAAGTCAGTGGCGGTGGGATCTCAGTCCGCCACCGTCAGGTGGTGCAACCGACCGCCGGGGCTCTCGACCAAATCGAGCAACTGCGGCACAAGGCCCCGCGTCAGGCCCTGTGCCTGGAACGCATCGTCGACGCCGGCCCTTTGCCCAAGCGCCAGATCGTCGACGAGGGCTTCGGCTACGGTATTCTCAAGAATCTGACCAGCCGCGGCTTCATCGAGACAGTCGACGAAGAGGTACATCGCAATCCACTCTCCCACCTGGTTAGCGACGCCGAGGATCGACTCGATCTCACGGACGACCAGCAAGCCGCCGTCGAGTCCATCATCGCCGCAGTCAAGTCCGTCGGCTTCGATGCGATCCTACTGCACGGCGTCACCGGCAGCGGCAAAACGTTGGTCTACATCCGCGCTTGCGAGGAGACCCTTGCTCAGGGGAGGGGTGTGCTCATCCTCGTTCCGGAGATCGCCCTCGCCTGGCAGATGGTGCGTCGCCTTCACACCCATTTCGGAGATAGCGTCGCCGTCCTGCACAGTCAACTCTCCGACGGCGAGCGTTACGACACCTGGCGCCGGATCCGCGATGGGCAACAGCCCGTGGTCATCGGGGCCCGATCGGCGGTGTTCGCTCCCATCAGCAGACTGGGCCTGGTCATCGTCGACGAAGAACACGACGGCTCATATTTTCAGGATGACATCGACGCCAAACAACCCATGGCCTACAGCGGTAGAGACTTGGCCGTGGTGCGCGCCCGGTTCGCCAGAGTGCCGGTGGTCATGGGATCAGCGACACCGAGTCTGGAGTCATTCACCAACGCCCGAGAGGGCAAGTACCGTCTGCTGTCGCTGCCCCGCCGCGTCGATGACCGCCCACTGCCCCAGGTGCAGGTCGTGGACATGCGTAGGGAGCCGTTCCAGAAGAAGGAGCGGGCCTTGTTCTCACGCTCTCTGCGGCTCAAGATTCGCGATCGACTCGACAAAGAAGAGCAGATCGTGCTGCTGCAGAATCGTCGCGGCTTCGCGCCGGTCGTACAGTGCCGCACCTGCGGTGAAACTGTGGAGTGCCGCAGCTGCCGCGTAACGCTGACCTGTCACCAGGGCCGGTCGGCGCAACTGCGTTGCCACTACTGCGATTACCGTAGCCCGCTGCCCGAAGTCTGTCCGCACTGCGGCAGCGACCAGGTCCAGCTACAGGGAGCTGGCACCCAGAAGGTGGAGACAGCTCTCGAGGAACAGTTTCCCGGGGCTCGGGCCATTCGTATGGACGTTGACACCACAGGTTGGAAGGGTGCTCACGACGAACTGGTGGAAAGCTTCCGACGCAGGGAAGCCGACGTGCTTATAGGAACACAGATGGTGGCCAAAGGACTCGACTTTCCCGAGGTGACCCTGGTAGGTGTGATCTCGGCGGATACCGGTCTGCACATGCCCGACTTCCGCGCCACGGAGCGGACTTTTCAGTTGCTGACGCAGGTTGCCGGACGCTCGGGGCGCGGCAAAAACCCTGGAGAAGTTGTGGTGCAAACCTGGCTCCCAGAAGAGCCCGTGCTGCTCACCTCGGCGGCGCAGAACTACCCAGGCTTTGCCGAACAGGAGCTCGCCGAGCGACGGCTCGCTGGATTCCCACCCTTCGGTCGTATGATCGTCATGCGCTGGCGCGGCAAAGAAGAAGCCGCCGTGCAGCGCACCGCCATCGAAGGGACGGAGCAGGTGCGCCGCACCCGGAAGCCATCAGTGCGTATCCTAGGACCTGCGCCGGCACCGCTGTCCATGCTGCGCGGGCGTTACCGCTGGCAGGCCCTGCTGATGGGACCGTCGGCCAGTGCCCTGCGCCATAGCGCCTCTCGTGCCCTGCCACCGCTGCGAAAGGCGGCGTCCAGATTCGGTGTAGATCTTGCGGTGGTTATCGACCCTCAGAACACGATGTAGCCCACGCACGTATGCTGTTGATCTCTCGACACCTGTCTCTGTTACTGCTGACCGCGATCCCCGGCCTGGCCCAGACCGATAGCGAGTGGTCTGCCTTCACCGCCATGGAGGTCATCAACGATCTGATCGTCAGTAATGAGGAGGTCTGGGCGGCGACCTCCGGCGGAGCCCTGCACTTCGACCGCCTCACCCGCAGCTACCGGCGCTTTACGCGCCTCGACGGGCTCGCCGGCAATCGACTTCTCAGCGTCGTCCGCGACGACGACGGCGATCTCTGGTTCGGCTCAGACGGTCAGGGACTGAGCCGTATGCGGACGGCCACGTCCATCTTCGACCCTCCCTTCACCGAGTTTCGCAATCTCAGCATCACCGACCTGTTCGCCGACGGCAACCGCGTCTACGTCGGCACGGAGCGTGGCGTGAGTGTGTTCCTGCGCGACAAGGAGGAGGTCAAGGAGAGCTATCGGCGACTCGGGAGTATCCCCAAGGACACCGAAGTTGTCGCCATCACCGTCAAGGACGGCATTCTGTTCGCCGGCACCAGTGAGGGTATCGCTTGGGCCCGCCTCGATCAGGCAAATCTGCAGGATCCCGACAGCTGGCGATCTATCGTGATCGGAGTCGTCCGCGACGTCGTCACGGTGGGCCGGGTGACGATAGCGGCGACAAACCTGGGAGCCTTCAGATACGATGCCGACAGCGACCGCTTCGTCCGCGAATGGGACGATGAACCGGTGAATGCCGTGGGGCAGTCCCTGGGGCGCCCAGCGATCATTGCCGAGAGCGGAAACACCTATCGGCGCCTATCCGCCCAGCAGTGGGTGCGCGTCCCGGGGGCCTTGCACAGGGACGTCACGGCCATGTCCCGCAATAGCCCGCGGTCGATCTGGTTCGGCACCGAGCAGGGACTCCGAGTCATCGGCGACGAGGATCCGCCACCCTCGCGAGAGCCGGGATCCAACCAATTCTACGACATGATCCTGGTGGGTGATGATCTCTGGGCCGCGAGCGTGCCCGATGATCAGCAAAGGTTGTTCTCCGCCGGCGTCTCCACAGGCGCTGCCAATCCCACAGCGTTGCGGAAGGACGGCTGGCTGGTCTTCGACCAGACCACCGGCATGCCGAACAACGAGCTCGTCGCCGTCGCAGCCGACACCCGGGGTCAAGTGTGGATCGGCAGCTGGGGCGGAGGTGTGCGCATCCGCGATGCCGGCGGTGTTTTTCGAAGTCTGTCGCCGGACGAATCGGTGATCGAGGGCATCCCCTCGGCTTCGAAATTCGTTGTCATCAGCGACATTGAGCGCGATGCCGACGGGTTCATGTGGCTGATCAACGTGCTCGTGGGCATCGCCGTCGTCGATGGCTTCCCCGAGCAGCGCGGCTTCCTCTTTCGTCAGACCGATTTCGGCCTCAACCCCGGCGTCGATCTCTATCGGATGGCGATTGCGCCTGATGGTCTGAAGTGGATCTGTAGCCGCACCGACGGGTTGATTCTTCTCGACGACGGCGGCACGCCTTTCACGGCCGGCGACGATCGCATGCTGCTACTCAACAGCGACTTCGACAGCCGGCTGTCCAGTGAACGTGCCTTCGACATCGTCGTCAATGCCGAGGGCGTGGTGTGGCTGGCTACCGACAGCGGCGTCAACTCCATCCACGGTAGATACTCCCGGGATACAGGGACCTTCGACGTCGAGAGCTGGCAGGTGTACAACACCTTCGACGGCCTGCCCTCCAACGAGATCAACGCTCTGGAAAGCGACGACTTCGGCAACGTGTGGGTCGGAACGGAGTCCGGCCTGACCCAGATCGACGGCAACCGCCGCGTCGCTTTTACGCTAACGGCCAGCAACAGCGGACTCATCGACAATAGAGTCAAAGGGCTGCTCTACGACCGCGAGCGGCAGGCCATTTGGATCGGCACATTTGACGGTCTCAGCCGCTTGCAGCTGTCCGGAGCACCCCCGACTAACGGAGTTACCGGCTCCGGCGTCTTTCCCAACCCCTTCCTGCTGGACACCCGCTACGAGCTGACCTTCGCCGGATTGCCTCTGGGTGCGACCTTGCGCATCTACAACGCGGCCGGTGACCGAGTCGCCGCGTTGCAGACAGAGCCGGGACGGGCCACGGTCAGCTGGAATGGCCTCAATGACTCGGGCTTCCTCGTCAGTTCCGGCATCTACTACTACGTGGCCGAGAGCAGTGAGGGAACGGCGGAGGGGCGCTTCGCCGTCATCCGCTGACGTGCTGTTCGCCTCTGTTCTCGCGGCCGCCTTCGTACTGGCTCCCGTCGCCACGGCGGCACAAGACCCCTTGGCGTTGACCATCGCCCGCCTGCACTACGAGGGTGGTGGCGATTGGTATAGTGATCCCTCGTCCCTGCCCAACTTGCTCGAATTTATCAATGCCCATACGGCGATTCGCACGACAAAAGAAGAAGCCCGCGTTCGCCTTCTGGACGAAGATCTGTTCGCCTATCCGCTGCTCTACGTCACCGGTCATGGAAACATCTCTCTGTCGGACGCAGAAGTGGCGCGCCTGCGCCACTATCTCGATGCCGGCGGCTTCCTGCACGCCGATGACAACTACGGAATGGATGAGCCCTTTCGCCGTCTAATGAGGCGCGTCTACCCGACGAAGGACTTCGTGGAGCTACCCGCCGATCACGAGATCTTCCGCTGTCACTTCGAGTTGCCCAACGGCCTGCCCAAAGTTCACGAGCACGACGGGCAACGGCCGCGAGCCCTGGGGCTGTTCGAAGGCACCCGCCTGCTGGTGCTCTACACGGTGGAGAGCGATCTCGGAGATGGCTGGGAAGACGCCGACGTGCACAACAACCCCGATCACATTCGCGAGGCGGCACTGCGCATGGGGACGAACATCGTCGTGTGGGCCCTCACCCATTGAGAGGGCTGGCCACCGACGGCGCCGCGGTGACAGGGAGGCTGGCGAGGCTGCGCCGCATCTGGCTGGCGGTTGAAGGCGCGGCGTCGCTGTTGACGGCGGGCAGCGTCTGCCTGATTGGCGGCGCGCTGCTGATCGTCGCCGAAGCTGCCTTCTATCTACCCCCGGCCTTGCGTACGGCCGCCCTGGCCGCGGTCGCCGTCGCTGCGTTGTCAGTTTCAGTAACGCGGTACTACCACGCCCTTGGCGGCTGGGGGGTTAGTCTGCGCGACGTCGCGCTAAGCATCGAGCGCCGGCTACCGGCACTGCATCCACAGTTGGTAACCGCCGTCGACGTAGAGATCCAGAAGCGACAAGGGCTGTTTTCCCCCGAGCTGATCGCCGCAAACGCGGCCAGCGCCGGCGGCGCCCTGGCGGACATAGGGATCCGCGGAGGCGTCGATCTGCGGCCGTTGGCGCGCACTGGCCAGCGGTTTGGCGCTGCCGTGGCCGCTGTGGTCCTCTGCACCGCAGTCGGTGGCCAGCTCTTTCTTACTGCCGGTGTTCGAGCTCTGCATCCCACCGTCGCGTACACACGGCCCATTCGGACACAGATTTCGGTGTCGCCGGGTAACACCGAGGTCGTGCGCGGGGCCAACGTCCGGCTCGCCATCGGCCTGGCGGGCGACATTCCGCCGACGCTGACCGTGCGGCACCGCGAGCAACCGGAGAGCCGCTGGCAAGAGCGCGAGGTCGTCGTCGAGAAGTCGGTGGACTCGGTTCGGGTCGGCTTCGAGAAGGTACGGCAGAGCTTCCATTACTCCGTGGTCGCGGGTGACGGCCAAGCCGGACCCTTCGCGATTCAGGTCATCGACCCTCCGGAGATCACCCGACTGCGGCTCACCCATCACTTCCCCGAGTACAGCGGGCTCTCTCCGCGGGAGTCGGAGGATGGCGACATCCGCGCTCTCGGCGGTACTCGGATCGATTTCTCCATTCACGCAAGCAAGGCTCTGTCCACGGCGGCCTTGGTGCTGTTGCCCGACACCTTTCGGGTCCCCGCCCGCGTCGAGGGTCGCAGGGGGACGGTGAGCTGGACGCTACCGGCGAGAATCGCCGACTCCGCGCAGCGCTATTGTGTAGAACTCACCGATCAAAGAGGCGTCGGTAACGCGAACCCCATAGCCTATAACATCGAAGTGATCACCGACCTGCCGCCCCAAGTCGCCATTGTCGAGCCCGGTCGCAATTCCGATCTACCGGAGAGTGAGCAGCTGCCCTTGCTCATCGACGCCCGCGACGACTTCGGGATCTCCCGAGTAGAGCTGGTCTGGCGCCTCGACGACAGCGACGAGGAGATCCACATGCCACTGGCCTCCGGCGGAACCGACCTGCGCCTGGCCGAAGTCTGGGACCTGCGCAACCGCGATCTGTTGCCGGAGGACCGCATTCATTACCGCGTAGAAGTGCGAGACAACGACGCCATCAGTGGGCCCAAGACGGTGGTCAGCGAAGAGTTCGTGCTGCGCTATCCCTCGCTGTACGAGATCTTCGACGATTACGCCGAGCAGCAGTCGGAGCATATCGAAGCACTGGAGGAGCTCGCTGAAGGCGAGGCGAAAACCCAGCAGGTACTGGAGCGTCTGCGCCGTGAGGTCATGCGCACCCAGAAGCTCACCTGGGAGCAGAAGAAGGAGCTCGAAGCCACGCTCGAAGCCGAGGAAGAGCGTGCTCGCGCTGTGGAGGAGTTGGCGCATGAGCTGGCCGAGACCATGGAAAGCATGGAACAGAACGAGCTGGCCTCCGAAGCGGTTCTGGAGAAGCTCGAGGAGATTCGGGAGCTCATGGCCGCGGTGGCGTCGCCGGAATTGCAGGAAGCGTTGCAGGCCCTCCAGCAGTCCGCCAGTGAAATGAGCCCGGAGCAGCTCGCCGACGCACTACAGCGCTTCGCCGAAGATCAAGTGGCCTTTCAACAGCGCCTCGATCGCACCATCGCCCTGCTGCATCAGGTGAGAGCCGAGCAGACTCTGGAAGCGACGGTGGCGAAAGCCGAAGATCTGCTGGAACGGCAGCAAGCAATCAACGAGGAGATTGCCGAAGCGGACCGGCAATCAGAGCTCGACCGACTCGCCGACGGCGAGCAGGCGTTGGCCCGTGACACCGAGCACCTCGCTGAAGAGCTCTCCCAGCTCGCCGGTGACCTGTCGGAGGTGCACTCGCCCACCGCCGACGAGCTGCAGACCGAGAGTGAGAAGATGGGCCAGGACCAGCTCAGCGGCCGCATGCGCGAGATGGCGGGCCAGATGTCGGCGCGGCAGCAAGAGAATGCAGAACGCACTGGGGAGGCCGTGGAAGAGGACCTTGGCAGGCTGTCCTCGCGACTGTCCTACCTGCAGGGAGAGTTTCAGGCCGGACAGATACAGGACCTATCGCATAAGCTGCATCAGGCCATGCTGGCACTGCTATACTTGTCACATCGTCAGGAGGAGCTCGCCGCCACCACTCGAAGTGACGAGGGCGTGGCTGCTGACCTCGCAGCGCAGCAACAGGCGGTGCTCGCCGGCACGCGCCGGGCCGTGGAAACCATTGCCATGGTCGCCCAGCGCACAATGACGATGAGTTATGGTCTGCCCGCGACTCTGGGCTACGCCTTGCAGAGAATGGCCGGTGCCGCCCGAAGGCTGGGTCAGCGCGACCGGCAACAGGCGGAGCATCGGCAGGTCGAAGCCACAGGCTACCTGAACGAAGCGGTTCTGCTGTTGCGGGAGAGCATCGACAACCTTGGTCAGGCGGGCGCGCCCTCGGGCTTTGCTGAGGCCATGGAGAAGCTCATGGGGCTGTCGCAACAACAGACCATGCTCAACGAAGCCACCCAGCAGGCCATGCAGCAGGGAACGGAGCCCGGCCGGTTGGGCCACGGCAGAGACAACCATCAGCGCCTGGCCCAGGAGCAGCGCCGCATTCAGAGAGCGCTGGCCGAGCTCGAGCGCTCGTTGCGCGGCTGGCGCTCGCTGCGGGAGAGAGTGAAGCGAATCGAGGAACAGATGGAGTCCGTGGTGCGGCAGATGGACCGCAGTCGCCCGAAAACGTCGATAGTGAAGAGCCAGCAGCAGATCCTGCAGAAGATGCTCGATGCCGGTCGCTCCATTCGCACCCGGGGTTTCAAGCGGCGACGCAAGTCGGAGACCGCCTCTCATTTCGAATTCAACGGTCCCGATTGGCTCCCCGACGATCTCGGCCAACGCCCGGACGCCCTACGCGTAGCCATGCAGAAGGCCTTGTCGGGTGAGTATCCCGCCGCCTATCGGCGCTTGATCCGGCATTATTACGAGAGCGTGTACGGCGATCTCTCCGACACGGGTTACGTCGACGCGGAGGAGGTAACGCGTTGATGGCGTGGCTGCTGCTGATTCTGATAGGCGTCTCTGGCCTCCACGCGGGTACACGCGAGGAGATGGACCGCCGCGTGACCCAACTGCGCATCGCCGGAGATCTACCGGCGGCCATCGCGGTGCTGACGAGTTGGATTGACGAACATCGGAATGACGAAGAAGTGCGCCTGCGCCTCGGTCAGCTGTATCTGCACAGTGGTAACTCGGATCGAGCTCTGATGACCTGGCAGCTGCTGCTTCAGGAACTGACTCCGGACGCCGATCGCTGGCGGCAGATCGCCAGCCGGCTGCGGCGTGCCGGCATGACAGAGGAAGCGATCGGCCTGCTGGAAGAAGCCCCTTCCCCAGTCGCATTGGACGGTAACCTGGCGTGGGAGCTCGCCGAGCTCTACCTCGAAGTTGGACGATATGCGGCGGCAGTCACAACTCATTTCCGCCAGGTGCGGCGTGAACCGCGTCGGCGCAGCCTGCTGGAGAACCGGATCGCGGCACTGGCGGCGCAGGACCGCCGCTTTGGAGCGCAGAGAGCGGGGGAAACGCGCTGTCAGCGCTACTGCGATGAGTTCACCGCAGCGGCTGAGTCTTCCGTCGACCGGGTGAACACGGCCCATCTGCTGGCGACCTGTGCTCTGGAGACTGGTCAGCCGGAGAAAGGACTCAATTACCTGCAGAGTCTCGGCGGAGAGGAGCGGGCCTCTGCGATCTACCAGTATGCCTCGCGATGCGAGGCGCGCGGCTTCTTCGAGGCGGCAGCAACAGCCTATGCGCTGTTCGCTCAACTCGATGGCGACTCTCCGTACCGCCACCGCTCTTTGCTCAAGCAGGCACAGCTTCGGGAAGCCAGCGGGGACGCTGAGGGAGCCATCGCTCTCTACCAGGCGGTGTATGCCGAAGCCGAGGGACAGCCGGAAGCCTTCGACGCCCTGCTGCGGACGGCGCGGCTGAAGCTCGAGCGGCTCCATCAACCCGGTGAAGCACTTGCGGTCACCGAGGTGTTACTCAAGCGCTTCGGCGTCGGGCAGCGCAGGCGGCAGGTGTTGCAGCTGCGCGCCGACTGCCAGATCCAGCTCGGCGAGCTAGGGGCGGCGCAGAGCACCCTGACCGAACTCACCGCCGTCGATGAAGAGGGCGCCACAATGGCGTTGTTCCGACAGGCGGAGCTCGCCTTCTACCTGGGCCGTTTCGACAGCGTGAGCACCCTCGTCGACAGCGCCGTGCAACGCAGCCCGTCGTTGGCGATCGCCAACGACGTGCTACCGCTCCTGGTGGCAGTCGAACGCCACCGCTCCGACCCGGGGGGGCTGCAGATCTACGCAGAAAAC
>JAYZFI010000023.1:0-34035 GCA_036336855.1 Candidatus Latescibacterota bacterium | reverse complement strand
GCCTTGCTGTGGGGTCGCCAGCCAACGTCGTGCCGTCGGCAGTAGGCGACGAGATGGGCGACGTTGGATTCAAAGCGATCGAGGTCGAGTACGAGTGCCGGCGTGTCTATCGCATCGAGGGACTGGCCGACGAGCCGGTCCATACCGCCTCTGGCAGTGGTCACAAGCTCGCGAAGGCCACGCCGATGACGATGAGGGCGGGCCCTTCAGGCAGGTGCAATTTCATTGTACCACGCGCGCCTGACGCGGTTGTGGTGAAGGTCATGTTCATTTCATCCTGGGTCGCCGTCCATTCGCTGGTGGGCAAGCAGACGAAGTTCTCAACCCCGTTGGCTGTATACACCAGGACCGATTGGCGCGTTTCCGCCGACAAGGCGGTGGTGCACAGCGAGATTTCCAGAGTCGAAGAGGACGGATCGGCGAGCTCGAAGACCAGGCTGCCGCCGGGATCGAGGGCGACGTTGGCCATCTGCGGCGGGCTGGCCAGGGTGGAGCGACCTTCGGTGGGGTCGCGATCGAGGGGTACGAGAGACCAGCTGCGGTAGGCAATGTCGGCCATATTGCCGATTAGCTCCTTTACGGTGGGAGTAGTATTTCTCAGCTCTTTTTCCAGTTTGCCGGATTCAGCAGGTGGGGATCGTCGACTTCAATCTCGCGAAGTCGGCAGACCACGTCCGCGGGCAGTGGGCCACGATGCCAGGCGTCCACGTTAGCGGCCAGTTCGAAAACGCTCGAGGTACCCACCAGAGTGATCGGAGCGCCGGCCTCAAACAGGGCGAAGCGCAACGCTAACTCCGGCAGGTCTACCCCCATCTCATCTGCAATATCAGCCGCTGCCTGAGCGGCTCGTCGCAGGGAAGTAAATCGGCCATTCAGCACATTGCGCCGGTGCGACAGTACGCCCTGAAGAAAGACGGAGCGCAGCACCAGAGCGACCTCACGGCGGCGGCAGAGCGGAAAGAGATCTGTCTCCAACGCGCGGTCCAACGCGTTGTAGGCAACCTGCAAGCAGCGAATGTCGGCGTGGTCGATGGCGGCAAAGGGTGCCTCTCTGCCGTAGGTGGAAGCGCCCCAGTAGCACACGACTCCAGATTTGCAGTGCGACTCGAGAATAGTGAGCAGCTCTTCGGTGAAGTCCATGGCTTCAGCGTTGTGCAGCAGCACGAGCTCGAGCTGCTCGCGACGCAGCTTGTTCCGGCTCTCAGCGAGGGAGATGTCGATTTGCTCGGTGAGTCGGTCGGGGCACAACTTACCCTCTTGTGTGCGTGGCAGGGTCACCTTAGTACACACCACCACCTCTTCGCGCCGCCCGACCAACGCCGCCCCCAGCAGCTCTTCACTGCTACCGTATGCGGCGGCCGTGTCGAAGTAGCGGATCCCGCCTTCGAGGGCGCGGTGAATGAGCGCAGTTGCTTCCGTGGGGGAAGGCGGGGGTGCGTTGTCCACGCCGTAGGGCAAGCCCAGTTCCACGGTGCCCAGGCCGAGAGCGCTGACCTGCAGGTTCGTGGACCCGAAGGCGACGACGGGGAAGGTCATTCAGACTTTCCCCATCTCGCCCTCGCCGCGCCCACTCAGCACCGCTGCTTTGACACGTCCGCCCTGGCCGGCAAGGAGGTGCCGTGCCCGATTCACGTCGACCTCACAGAGCTCACTAACCAGGGCCAGCTTCAGATTCCAGGAGGTGGCCTGCAGGCGCGCCTTGGCAGTAGTGGCATCGATCTCTGCTAGCGTCGACAGAATGCGCAGTGAGCGATCGCGCAGCTTGTTGTTGGTGGACTGGAGATCCACCATAAGGTTACCGTAGGTCTTTCCCAACCGGATCATGGCGGCTGTGGTCAAAGTGTTGAGAACGAACTTGGTCGCAGTACCTGCTTTCATCCGCGTCGAGCCCGTTACTGCCTCGGGGCCGACCTCTGGAACGATGCGGATGTCCACTTCTGTGCTCTGCGCCGCCGAAGGACTGCACGAGAACAGGATGGTTGCGCAGCCTTGCTTCCGGGCATGGTGGAGTCCGCCAAGCACCCAGGGGGTAACCCCGCTGGCAGCGATTCCCATCACGATGTCGTCGCTGCTGAGACCCCTCTCCTCGAGAGCGGCGACGGCGCCCTGAGGGTCGTCTTCCGCTCCTTCCACTGCGCGAAACACCGCTCTCTCACCGCCAGCGATCAGACCCTGCACCATCTCCGGGGATACGCCGTATGTCGGGGGACACTCCGAGGCGTCGAGAATCCCCAGCCGCCCACTTGTACCCGCCCCCAGGTAGAGCAGCCGGCCACCCGATTCAAAGGCGCCGACTACGGCATCCACGGCGCGGGCCAACTCAGGCAGAACCAGCTCCACGGCGCCGGCGACCTCCGCATCTTCACGGTTCAGCATGCGAACCAGATCGAGGGTATCTAGCTCGTCGATGTTTTCCGTGCGCGGATTGCGTTGTTCGGTGAGCAGACGAGACCAGTCCATTAGCCGCCTGGGCAAATCTGTACCACCGGCGCCATGGAAATGGGGCGGAGGGGCCAGAGAAGAAGGTGGAACGGAAAGCGGGGAAGCGGAACGGGAATTACCTCTGTTTTGGGCCTGCGGAAATTATACCCAGGCACGAGATTACCAGCAAACATTGTGGGAGCACTTTGAGAGCTTCTCGTCCGATTGTCGGGACTCCGGGGTGCTCATATACTCACTAACCGACAATCGACAGCCGATTTCTCACTTCATCGATCTTCTGGAATAGAACGGCAACGGACGAACGGCGAATGACGCGCGAGCTGGCCCCCAAATACGACCCGAATGAGTGCGAAGAGAATTGGTACGCCCACTGGGAGAGCAGCGGCTACTTCCGTGCCTCCCCAAACCCCGATCGCAAGCCCTACTGTGTGACCATCCCGCCGCCCAACGTTACTGGCGAGCTGCACATGGGCCACGCGATCCAGCACGCCATCCACGACAACGTCATTCGTCGCAAGCGTATGCAGGGCTACGAGACCCTTTGCCTGCCGGGGGCCGATCACGCCGGCATCGCGACCCAGATGAAAGTGGAGGAACAGCTGGCCGAGGAGGAAGGAAAGACGCGCTACGACGTGGGTCGGGAAGGCCTGCTAAAGCGGATCTGGGCCTGGCGCGAAAAGTACGGCGATGCCATTTACAATCAGCTGCGTACCCTGGGCTGCAGCTACGACTGGGAACGCTCGCGTTTCACGCTCGACAAGGGCTACGTGGAGGCCGTGCTCATCGCCTTCGAGCGGTTCCATAGCCACGGCTGGATCTACCGCGGCACGCGCATGATCAACTGGTGCCCGAACTGTGGTACGGTGATCTCCGACCTGGAAACGGAAGAAGTCGATACTCAGGGCAACCTCTGGCACATCCGCTATCCCGGTGTCGACGCCGGTCCTGACGTGGTGGTCGCGACGACCCGGCCTGAGACCATGCTCGGCGACACGGCGGTCGCCGTGCACCCCAGTGACGAGCGATGGAAAGGCGCCGTGGACAAACAGGTCATGCTGCCCCTGATGGATCGCCCCATCCCCATCGTCGCCGACGACTACGCTGATCCGGAGATAGGTAGCGGTGCTGTGAAGATCACCCCCGCCCACGATCCCAACGACTACGAAGTGGGCGACCGTCATGACCTCGATCAGATTCTCGTCATCGGCTTCGAAGGCGATATGACAGAAAAGGCTGGCCGCTTTGCTGGGCTCGATCGATACGAGTGTCGCAGGCAGGTCGTGGCGGATCTGGAAGAGGCGGGCCTGCTGGTCGAGGTGGAGGAGCACGAACATGCGATCCCGCACCACGACAAGTGTGGGACCGTCATTGAGCCCCTGCCTATGGAGCAGTGGTTCATGAACATGAAGGGGCTTGCCGAAAAGACTGCCCCATTCTTGCGGAACCACGACGTTAGTTACGTCCCCGACCGCTTCCGCGGATACGCACTCGACTGGCTGGGTGAGATCCGTGACTGGGCGTTGTCGCGGCAGATCTGGTGGGGTCACCGCATTCCCGCCTACTACTGCCCTGTCTGCAGCGTTGATGGGCTCATTCCGCTCGGGAGTTACGATTACGAAAAAGCGTTGGAGCAGGGCGCCTTCCGTGTCTCGGTGGAGGCCGGAGCCCGTCCCATCGTCGACGCCAGTCCTCCCGAGAGGTGTCCCGACTGTGGCGGCGGCAATCTCGTGCAGGACCCCGATGTCCTCGACACCTGGTTCTCCTCCGCTCTCTGGCCCTTCGCCACCCTGGGGTGGCCGCAACAGACGGAGGATCTCGAGTACTTCCATCCCACCGACCTGATGATCACCGCCCGGGACATTCTCTATCTGTGGGTCCTGCGCATGATGATGACGGCCCTGGAGTTCGTCGAAGAGATTCCCTTCCGTACCGTGTTCGTCCATCCAACTGTGCAGACTCGGGATGGAAAGCGCATGTCCAAGAGTTTGGGTACGGGCGTAAATCCGCTGGACTTGGTGCGGCTGTACGGTGCCGACGCTACTCGCTATGGTCTTCTGCACCAGTGCGGCACCTCGCAGGATCTGCGGTTCGATGCCGAGATCGCCGACAATCAGGTTAAAGCCAGCGTCAGCGCCGACACGGCCCGTAACTTCTGCAATAAGCTGTGGAACGCCGCTCGTTTCGTGCTCATGAACCTCGACGACTTCGAGCCCAACGGTGCGCATTCCCCGCCCCTGACCAGCGGCGATCTCGCGGATCGTTGGATCCGCAGCCGGCTGGCGCACACGATTCGCCGCGTGGACGACAGCCAGGATGCCTTCCGCTTCGACGAGGTGACCCGAGCGCTGCACGATTTCCTGTGGCGAGACTACTGCGACTGGTACCTCGAATTGATCAAGCCTCGGTTGCGCGATGGCACTGGGGGAGAAGACACACACGTCGCCCAGGCGATCGCCGTGGAGGTGCTGGAACAGGCGTTGCGGCTCATGCATCCCATCATGCCGTACGTCACCGAGGAGCTCTGGCAACAGCTGCCTCTGGGGATAGGTCGGGCTGACAGCATCATGATCGCCGACTGGCCCCAGGCCCGCGACGAGTATATGGACAACGAGGCGGAATCAGAGATGGAGTTCATGCAGGAGCTCATCACCGCCGTGCGTACCGTGCGCAGTGAGCTCAACGTGCCGCCCCGCCAGCCGGTGCGCATTCTCATCTCCGTGGCCGAGGAGCACACCGCGCGATGGGTGCAGGCGCGCCGAAGCTACGTGGAAGCCCTAGTTACTACGGAGAGTGTGGAGATCGGTGTCTCACTGCCCCAACCTCCGGCCTCGGCAAGCGCCGTGGTCCGGAACAGTGAGATCTACATCCCCATAGAAGGCATCATCGATGTCGAAGCCGAGAGCCAGCGACTGCGCAGAGAAATCGACAAATTGCGTGGATTGGTGTCGGGTCTGGAAAAGAAGCTCGGCAACGAACGCTTTCTTGAGCGTGCCCCCGCTGACGTCGTCAAGAAAGAGCACGAACGCCAGGAGGAATACCGTGCGAGCCTTGGCAAGCTCGAAGCGAGTCTGGAGATGCTGACCTCATGAGCTCGGCGCGACGGCAGTGGGGTGATCTTCCGTTTGTAGCCGCCTTACCGGCACCGGCGGTCTTCGATCCGCCGAGGATTGGTGGAATCTCCTGGCCATGGTGAGACCCAAACAATCGTGAGAAATGAGACCCCCGGAAACAAGGTGTTGAACCGACGCATCGAAGTCGTCGTCTGAGACTAGCCCGCGCCACCACGAAGAGAGCTGCGGTCGTGAATTTCGATTATCCGAGCCTGGCACGCTACGCGAGGGAGCTTCGGCAGCGTCTCGTCGGCGCACAGGTTTGTTTCGCCTCATCCTCTGCCGATGAGCTCTCCTTGCAGTTTGGGACAGATCCGCCGTCGCATCTACGGCTTCGGCTCGGCGCGGCAGAGATTATGCTTGCGCCCGGCAAGACTGCGAGGCTGCCGAACAGCGATGGCGCCGAGCGCTATCTCACCGGCTCTGCCGTGGTCGAACTACAGACGCTGCCGCGGGATCGGGCCTTGGAGCTGCGTCTGCAGCGTCGCGATACCGAAGGAGAGCCGAACTACGGCAGCCTTCATCTCGAACTGGTGCCGCCGCGTTACCGTGCTGTTCTCGTAGGGGAGCGACACGGCAAGATCCTCGGAGGCTGGTCACTGCCTTCGGACCCGCGCCGATTTTCGCCCGGGCGACTCTACCACGCCATGCCCGGCCCGACACGTGTGCTTCCGGGACACGATACCTTCGAGGAATTCCTCGAGCGCCTCAACGCGATGGGCTCGACGGTGGAAGCCGCGTTGCGCAAAGCGCTGGCGGCCCTCGACCGTCGCGCCGCTCGGGAGATATGCCGTCGCGCCGACGTTTCAGCCGAAGCCGCCGTGCACGACATAGACCGCGCAGAAGCAGAGGATCTCTGGGAAGCAGCCAAGGGTTTGTACGCCCTTGCCGAAGGCGACAACTGCGGTCCGTGGATCGTCCGTCGGGGTCAGCACAGATTGGTGTCGGTGATTCCGCCCTGCACAGACGAATCTGCCGATCTGGCGCCCAATCTTGTCGAAGCCGTGCTCACCTGCTGCGCGGATCAGGCCGCCGGCCAGGAGCGCTCACGGTCTCGAGACCGCAAGGGTTCCGAGTTGCGCCGCGCCATCAAGTCGCTGCGGCGGCTGCGCGACGCCGTGCGTGGCGACCTAGAGGAGAGTGGGCGAGCCGACGAGCTTGAGAGGCAGGGGAATGTGCTGCTCGCGCGCCAACCCGCTCTCGCGCCCGGTCAGCGGGAAGTTGTTGTCGACGACATCTTCAGTCAGGGGGCAGTGGCCATCGCCGTGGATCCGCGCCTGACAGCGGCAGAGAATGCGGCGAAACTGCTGAAGACGGCCACCCGTTACCGCCGCCGTGCCGAGGTCTTGCCGGAACGGTTGCGAAACGTGGAAGAGCAGCTGCGATGCACTGAGCAGCTGCTTGAGCGATTGGACGAGGGAATCGAGGAATCAGAGATGAGCCAGTGGCGCGAGGAGATTGGTGCGGGAGGGCGCGAGACAGGTAGTGGTGGTGCTCAGGGAGGGGGAAGGAAGCGGGAGCGCGCCCATCCTCGACGTTATCGAACGAGCTCCGGATGGGTGGTGTGGGCGGGGCGAAATAATCGCGAGAACGATATGCTCACCCACCGCGTGGCGGCGCAAAACGACATCTGGTTTCACGCCTACGGCTACACCGGGTCTCACGTGGTTTTGCGCCGCGACGGTCGCAGACAGGAGCCCAGCGCGCGCACTCTGGAGGAGGCCGCCGCCGTCGCCGCGTACTGGAGCAAGGGCAGGACCGCCTCCAAGGTCCCGGTCGTTTACACTCTGGTGAAGTACGTCTCCAATCCGCGAGGGGGAACTCCAGGCCTAGCCGTGCTGAAACGAGAGAGGACGATCATGGTTCGCCCCGAGCTGCTCCCGGAGGAAGGCAGCGAGGAAGGAGGGGGCCATTGAGTCTGTCCACGGGCATCGTCGGGCTCCCCAACGCGGGCAAGTCGACGCTTTTTAACGCCCTTACACGCACTCCTGTGGAAGCCTCCAACTACCCGTTCTGCACGATCGATCCCAATGTCGCCGTGGTCGAGGTGCCCGATCTCCGTCTGCTCCATCTCTCTGCCCTCTTGTCCCCGGACAGCACGATTTCTACGGCGATCCAGTTCACAGACATCGCTGGCTTGGTGCGGGGAGCAGCCAACGGGGAAGGGCGTGGCAACGAATTTCTCTTTCACATCCGCAAGACCGATGCGTTACTGCATGTGATACGCTGCTTCGAAGATGCCTCGGTTTCGCACGTGGAGGAAGGAGGACTCGTTCCGGTGCGCGATGCCGAGGTCGTAGAGGCCGAGCTGCTGCTCAGCGACCTCGAGGTCGCCGAGCGCAACCTCGCTGCCCTCGACAAGGTTGTGAAGAGCGATCCTCGCTCTTCCCGACAGGTCGAGGCAGAGGGGCTGCGACGGGTGCAGACATCGCTGCAGGACGGGCAGCCAGTGTCTAGTGTCGAGCTCAACGATGCCGAGGAGGTGGCGTTGCGGGCGTACCAGTTTCTCTCTGCAAAATCCTCACTGTTCGTTGCTAACGTCGCCGAGAAGGACTTACCCGATGGCGGTGCCGGGGCGCAGGCTTTGCAGCAGAGCTTCGGGGAAAATCGAGTGCTCGTGATCTCTGCTCAGATCGAAGCCGAGATCGCGCAACTGGACGATGCGGAGGTGAAGCGTGCCTTTCTCGGCGAACTTGGACTCGACAGAAGCGGGCTCGACCGGCTGATCAGTCGCACTTACGAACTCCTCGACCTCATCACCTTCTACACCACGGCCAATGGCAAGCTACAGGCCTGGCAATTGCCTGCGGGGACCACGTGTCCGGTCGCTGCGGGCCGCATCCACAGCGACATGGAGACAGGCTTTATCCGTGCCGAGGTTGCCGCCGCCACGGACCTGGAAGAAGTGGCCGGCGAGCTCACGCGTTTGCGCGAGCAGGGCAAGCTCCGCACCGAAGGCCGCGACTACCCAATCCGCGACGGCGACGTCGTCACCTTCTTGTTCAAATAGGTGTATTGGCGGTCACCGCGCCCGAACGGGTCCGGCCTGCTAGAAGAACCCGTGCAGGCCCACGCTGATGCCGTCGCTGTTGCCTCGTATGTCCTGTGGAATGCTCTCCCGCATTCGGTAATACGCGGTGGCTGATAGGAAGGGCGTGAGAAAGACATCGCAGCCGAGGGTCAGTCGGCTTGCTTCGTCCTCTTCGATTGCGTCGTAGGGATCGACGTAGTCGAAGGAGGCTCGGAAGTTCACGGCACTATTGAACCAGTATTCGACGCTGGTGAAGGCGACGAACTCGTCGTTGTCGATTCCGCTTGACTGCTGGATCAGGTCTACCTCTCCCATCCAGGTCAGCGGCCCGAGCCGCAGGCTGGCGAAGGGACCTGCGAGGAGACGCTCGGTTCCCCGGCTTTGGTTGAGGGCGAAGGAGCCTCCCAGCACCGTCTTTCCGAGCCACAGAGCACCTACGGAGGACAACATCTTCCCCTGATTGTCGTCGCGCGCGCCCTGGGTGCCATTACTGACGGCCAGAGACAGCGACCAGGGCCCGGGCTCGATTCCCACCTCCACACCGAGATCCTGGTTGTCGAAATTGAACCCAGTGCGCTGGCGCACGAAGGTCTCGTCATCCCACACCCGGAGTCCGTAGGGTAATAGCATGCGGCCAGCCTTAAGATAGCCCTGATGGGGCAGGCTCTCTATCAGCACAAAGGCCTCGCGGTTGCTGGCGCCGCCGGGGGCGACGGTCTCGTCAAGGTAGAAAGACAGCTGTCCCGGAATTACCTGCGCCTGCAGGTAGAGGCTGCCGGACTCTACGAGAAAGGAGTTCTGGCTGTCTCTCTCGTAGGTCGTCGCCCCGGAATTCGTGGAGAGGTCTTCATCCACCGACAGAGAGGTCTCGTTGACAGCAATGAAGTCCATACCTGCCGAGATCGAGGACCCTAAGTTGGGGGAGAAGTCGAGGGCCTTTGCGGACATCTTTTCGAAGAGAGGAAAAATTTCCGTCTGCGCGAACAACGCGCCGTACTGGTTGCGCATGCCACCGCCGGTCCGGTTCACGTGGCAGCTGCTACACTTCAGCCCTTCCCGCAGCGCGATGTAGGGCTCGGCAAGCGCGTCCGGCGGAACCGACAGCACCAATCCAAGGAAGAGAAGAGCGGGTGCGGCTGCGTGTCTACGTAATCTCACCTGAAAGGCCTTGAAGGGTTACGGAAGCGGCGACGACACCATGGAGGTCAAATGGTAACAAGGCGATAGGGGATGTCAAGGTGACTTGCGAGTCTCTTCCGCCCGCTTGACGCTCGCTCTGGGCAAGGCGATCTTAAATCGCTTCTGACCGCCTCAAGTCATTCCGCCGGCACACGTTACCACGTCCGCACGGCAGGGAGTCCGCATCCGCGTTGGCCGACGCTCTAGGCATGATCGAAACCCGCGGCCTGTCTGCTATGATTGAGGCCGCCGACGCCATGGTGAAGTCCGCCGACGTCCAATTTGTCGGTTGGCATTCCCTCGGCGCAGGATTAGTGACCGTTCAGGACTGTGGTGATGTCGCAGGTGTGCGCGCGGCTACCGACGCAGGAAGCGTGGCGGCGCGCTCGGTGGGGGAAGTTATCGCTAGTCACGTGATCCCCAACCCTCATCCCGATCTGATCGAGCTGTTGCCGCTGTCTGGACCGGATCCATTGGCCCTACGCTTGTGAAATCGAGCGACGCTTATAGTCGCTGGTCCGTACAGCTGCGCTGGGTCACCTCGTTGGCCATCGGCGCCGCACTAGTCCTCTACCTGAGTTCGGAGCGGCTTCTACATACCCTGGCCCGGGCAGACGTGTCGTGGATCGTCGCAGCCCTCGCTCTGGCGCCTGTCGGTTGGGCGCTGCAATGGTTGAAATGGAGGGCCCTGCTGCAGGTGGCCGTCCCCAACGCTCTGCCAAGCTTGGTGACGCGCTCCCTGCTTGCCGGCTTCGCTCTCGGTGCGGTTTCTCCAGGACGGTTGGGAGAACTTGGAAGAGGGCTTTTCGTGCCTGGCGCTCGCGCTATGGCTACCGCCCTTGCCGTCGCCGATCGCGCCGTATCTTTTGCGGTGACCCTGATGTGTGCGGCGATGGTGTTGCCGTGGTTGCTACAACCTTCTCGCTGGATCTTGCCCCTGGCGTCGATCACCGCCATTGTAGTCGCCGTGTGGATCCGGAGACGGGAGCTGATTCAGTTCGTCGGGCGATTCTACTCGTTGCGGCGGATGGGTCAGACTCTGACAGCCATGGATCGCAGTACGCTGGCGACCGTCAGCGCTCTCAGCTTGCTCTTTAACCTCACCTTCTTTGTGCAGCTATATCTGTTGTTGGCCAGCTTCGCGCCCGTGCCGCCAGCTTCCGCCCTCGCCATTCCCTTGGTGTTTGGCGCCAAAGCGCTGGCGCCTGTGGGGATTATGGACCTCGGCGTGCGTGAGGGGGCGGCGCTACTCGTGCTGAGTCCATTCGGCGTGGATCCCGCCGTCGCCGTACAGGCCGCCCTGCTTTTGTTCGCGATGAACGTGCTGCCGCCGTCGGTAGCCGGCCTAGCGTGGATGGTGCCCCACTGCCGATCGGCACTTGCTCCCGGGGCTATCAGCCAATGACCGCGACCGTTGGACCGGCATACGCTGTTCGCAAGGAGATATGCGAGGTCGGCCGCCGCATCTACCAGCGCGCCTTCGTCGCCGCCAACGATGGCAATATCAGCGCTCGGCTCTCCGCCGATCGTATCCTTTGCACGCCGACTGGGGTCAGCAAGGGATATCTCATGGAGGACATGCTGGCGATCTGTGACATGGACGGCACGCAAGTGAGTGGGAGTGTGAAGATTTCCTCGGAGATACGTATGCACCTCGAGACTTATCGCCTGCGCGACGACATCGCCTCTGTCGTGCACGCGCATCCGCCGACGGCGACGGGCTTTGCCGTCGCCGGGCTCGATCTGACCGAGTGCGTCCTACCCGAGGTCATCGTCCTGCTCGGCGGCATTCCGCTGGCGCCTTACGGCACTCCCGGCGGACCAGACATCTTCGAGCCCATGCGCGACCTTGTGGCCCGTTACGACGCCATCCTCATGGCCAATCACGGCGCCGTGACCCTCGGCAAGTCGGCGATGGATGCCCACTTCAAGATGGAAACCGTCGAGCACTTCGCCCGCATCGCCTTAGTCTCACGCCAACTCGGGGCAACCAACACCCTGTCTGAGCGCCACGTGGGAGAGCTGATGGATCTGCGCGCCCGTTTCGGTGTCGAAGCACGCCCGGGCTGTGGCATTTCCGGTGTTGATCCGGGAAACGCCGGCAATGGCGATGGGGTAGAAGAGCTGGTGGTACAGATTACCCGGGAAGTACTCGGACGCCTGCAGGAAGCTCAGTCATGACGTCGAGAATTTGGCCTATCGTCGCTTTCTGCCACGTCATCGCTCCAATCTCAAAGACTCAGGCACAAGAGGCTCAAGACCTGCGCCAGGAAACAGACACCCTTGCCATCGATAACGCCGCGGCCGGTTCAGCGCCCCTGATTCGCCTCGTGCAGGAGGCGGAGTATCTGCTGTCCCGTGGACAGGTGGAGTTCGCCTTGAGAAAGTATGAAGAGGCCGTTTCAGCCGGCGCCGGCAGCTCCCAGGTACTGAACCGAATCGCCGAGATCTACCTGCGCAGCGGCCAGCCATTGCGGGCAATCCCGCATCTGCGCCGTTCCCTGCAGGAAGAGCCAGGACAGCTGGCGGCCTACTCCGCTCTCAACGAGGCGTTCTTCGCCAGCGGCAACATCGACTCTGCCAAGTACTACGTTCACCAGGCGCGTGAGCTGGCCCCCGTCAACTCCGGTGTGTATAGCCGACTCGGGTTCCTGCACATGCAGTCCCAAGAGTGGGATCGGGCGCGCGCTCAGATCGACACGGCTCTTATGCTAAGTGATGAGAACACCGAGGCCCACCATCTGCTGGCACTATTGCACACGCGGGTGGAAAAGGCCGACAGCGCCCTGATGAGCTACCGACGAGTCCTGGAGCTGGACCCCGAGGATGTGGAGGCTCACAACAATATCGCCTTCCTGCTGGCGGCGGAGCGGCAGTACCCGGAGGCGCTGGAATGGTACAAGAGGACTAAGGAGCTGGTCACCGATCCCAATCTTCTGCACACGATTAATCTTAATGTTGAGTCGATCCGCGCCATCATGGCCGGCAAGCTCCGGGCCCGCTTCATCCTCGTGGAGACGGAAAGCAAAGGGCGCGACCTGCTGCGGAGGATCGGTACCGGGGAAGACTTTGCCGAGCTCGCCGCCCGTTTTTCCGTCGCTCCAAACGCACAGGATGGAGGTGATCTCGGCTTCTTCGGCCCTGGCGACATGCGGCCCGAGGTGGAAGAGGAGGTAGTGCGGCTCGATGTAGGGCAAGTAAGCGAGCTGATTCCCATTGGTACCCGTTTCATGCTTCTGCAGCGGCTCAACTGAGGCTCCGTCTGTACCAGCAACCTGGAAAAGTGGGAACGGCCGGAAGCAGGAGGGGTGGGCGTTCGCTCTTGCCCAGCCGCCATCGGCTTCCGGTGGCAGGGAGGGTTGCGGTCCCGAGACCGGGACGGGCCCGCACCGTCTCTTGCGCTGGAGGGGAAATCGAGGTTTCCAGTTGTTGTAAAATTCCACTACCGACTCTGAAGTCCAGATAAATACTGAAATATATCTCGTTGTGGAACAATGTCTTACAAGGATAATCTCACATGGATTCGGTAGCGTCCGAGCCTCCGAGAATCCGCATGATCGCCGAGCTCGCCATCGGCATCGCCCTGGCTGCCGTCCTCAGCCTGCTTCGCATCAAGCTGCCCCACCTCATCTACGGCGGTTCGGTGAGCCTTCACGCGGTGCCCCTGGTGATCCTGGCCCTGCGTCATGGTGCCAAGGCGGGAATAGGAGCCGGCGCTGTTTACGGCGTCGTCAATTTTGTTGTGACGCCGTATTTTGTGCATCCCCTGCAACTGGTCCTCGACTATCCACTCGCCTTCGGCGCTCTCGGCATCGCTGGATGGCTCCGACCCTGGCATCAAGTGCGCAGGCGGAGAGTCGCGGTGATCGTCGCCTCCGTTCTGCTTGCCCACGTAGTGCGCTTCGGATTTCACTTCGCCTCCGGTGTGGTCTACTTTGGGGAACTGGCGCCGGAGGGAGTGCCAGTGATGGTCTATTCGGGGCTGTACAACGCCTCCTACCTGGTTCCCGAAGCCGTGTTGACGGCGGTGATCACCGTGTTCGTCATGCGCAGGATCGAACAGACCTGACAACTAAACCCAACTGATTGGGGAAATGACGAGTGACCGAGTTCTCCGTACTCAATCCTCCAGAGCGGCTCCTCATGGGGCCGGGGCCGAGCAACATCCACCCTCGTGTCTACCAGGCCCTGAGTGCCCCCGTGGTGGGCCACCTCGATCCGCAATTCATCGCGATCATCGAAGAGGCCAAGACGCTGCTTCGCGAAGCTTTCGAAACTGCCAATGAGCTTACTATCGCAGTTTCAGGTACTGGGAGCTCCGGAATGGAAACCTGCTTCGTCAATGTAATCGAGCCCCAAGACCGTGTGCTCGTCTGCGTCAACGGCGTGTTCGGCCAGCGCATGGTAGATGTCGCCGGTCGTTGCGGCGCTCAGGTCGACTCGGTGAGTGCTGAGTGGGGCCACCCTATCGATACTGAAGAACTTCGCCGGCAACTGGGAACTGCCGACTACAAACTGGTGGCCATCGTGCATGCGGAGACCTCAACCGGAGTGCAACAGCCCCTCTCTGAGATCTCCGAGCTCATCCACGATCACGGCGCTCTATTCCTTGTCGACGCTGTGACCTCTCTGGGAGGCATCAGTGTCGGTGTGGACCGTCACGGCATTGACCTATGCTACAGCGGTACTCAGAAGTGCTTGAGCTGTCCGCCCGGTTTGTCTCCGGTCACGGTGTCGGAGCGCGCGCGCCAAGTGATGCGGAAACGGGGAAGCAAGGTGCAGAGTTGGTATTTCGATCTCTCTATGATTGAGCAGTACTGGGGCGAGACCCGAGTCTACCATCACACGGCGCCGATCTCCATGAATTACGCCCTGCGCGAGGCCTTGCTGCTCATCCATGAAGAGGGCCTCGAAGCGCGCTGGGAACGGCATCTCAGCAACCACGGTGCGCTGGTGCGCGGGCTGGAAGCTCTGGGGTTGCAGCTCGTCGTGGACGAGCAGTACCGCCTGCCCTCGCTAACCACGGTGCGAATTCCCGACGGCGTGGAAGACTTGCCGGTGCGCGAGCAGCTTCTCGCGCAATTCAGCATCGAAATCGGCGGGGGACTGGGCGACTTCGCGGGCAAGGCCTGGCGGGTGGGTCTCATGGGCCACACGTCCTCACCGCGCAACGTCGCCCTCTTTCTTTCCGCGCTGCAGACGGCACTGGCAAAACAGGGCCATTCTGCACCCTCGACATCGGTCGTTAGCGAGGCCCTGTCCAGCTGAGCAGAATTGGGCCAACGCCCAGTGCCACATTATATTGCGCGATCTGCTCACTTCTTGCCAGACTCAGGCGGGAGTGTGTCCGACCACGTCGGGAGGGTTCGTCGACGTTCCCTCGAGTGGCGTTAGCAACGCTGCCGCGGGAAACAAATTCCCGATTTCGGGGCGCGGTCCCGTGCAGCCCACGCAGATGGTTTGACCGCCGCACCCAAGATATGGGGTTCGGTGGGGATCGCCGCGACACGATGGTGCAGTCCGTCGTCGTCAGCCTTTGGAAGGCAGCCAGAGGCACATTTATTGCTCAAACCTGGACGGGGGGAAACTACGACCATCTTGCAGCATCACCGGCATCCGGCGTCGCCGAATGTCGACAGGTGGCCACTCAGGGCAGGTAATTGACAGGTAATTGAGATGAATAGAGATCAGATCAGCGACCTCATGGGGCGATTGGAGGCCCTCGAGGCTCTCGCCAAGCTTTTCGACAAGCTCTGGTTCGAGCGCATCCGCGAAGATATCCAGGACCCCAAGGTCCAGGCCTATCTCACCGTCTTCGACGATGCCTTTCCGCAGATGAACCACGTTATCGAGTTCGTGCGTCGTAGTGCCGGGTTCATCTCCGATGGCGAAACCGGGAGTGAGCAGTGGTCTCGGTTGCAGGGTGAGTTCGATGACCTGCACCGGCTACTGAAGAGCCAAGGAGGAGCGGCGGCCACTGCCGCTGCTGCACCCATCCACTCCAATACGGAAATCACGGGCGAGGAGAAGAAAGCCCTAGAGTCCGTAGACCAGAGCGACATCGACTCCCTGGTTTCGAAGGATGCTTCGGTCGCCGCCTCGGAGGAGGATTTCGGTCTCGCCGCGGCGACTGTCGTGGTGAATGAGGATCGTACCGCCGAGGGAACCGATGATGAGGCCGAAGTCTCGGGTGAAGGTGACGTTGACGAACTCGAAAATTTCTTTGAGGATGAGGATGAAGAGGAACAGGTGAACGCCGACGACGATCTCGGAGAGCTGCTCGAAGAAAACGGCGGAGATGAGGAGTCGGACATGGCCGCCGGGATTTCCGCCGACGAGATGTCCGCCCTGCTGGAAGAGGATGACAGCGGCGATGACGTTGAAGTAGACACTGCTTTGGAAGAGATCGCCGAGGATGAAGTCGCCGAAGCTGATGGAGGCGAGAAAAAGGCGGACGACGACGAGGAATCCATCAACGAGGATGAGATCGACGCCTTGTTTGGCTGATTCTGCGCGATTTTTCTGTCATTGATTGAGGGGTGTGAGCGACCGACCGTTTGCTCACACCCTTTTTTTTTGCGCTCCAGTCATGCTCAAGAAATTGTGGCTATCTTCTTTTCCCAAAACGGGTTACACTTGCAGGCGTGGGGCATCAAGGGTAGATTCTGGAGCCCCCAAGAGCTGCCGCAGTCCATCGCACCCGGACAGGGATCGCTCATGGTCTATCGAGCCCATTTCGAATGCATCCGCTGCGCGCAACAGTTCCCTATTCACGAGATCGTGTACCAGTGTGGGTGCGGGGGGCTGATGGAGGTTCGCCACGACATGGAGGAGCTGAAGCGCAAGTCGGGTAGGGAATGGCGTCGCCTCTTCGACCAGCGGTACATGCGCCCGACTTGGCCGCACGGCAGCTCGGTGTGGGGCAAGCGCGAGATGGTCTGCCCCGTCGTGGACGAAGACAATATCGTTTCCATGTACGAGGGCGGCAGCAATCTGTTCTGGGCCGAGCGTCTGGGCCTGGGTGTCGGCGTCTCGGATCTTTGGATTAAGCAGTGTGGCAACAGTCACACCGGTTCCTTCAAAGACCTTGGTATGACCGTGCTGGTCTCTGTGGTCAACCAGATGCGCGCGAACGGCCAGGACATCCCTGCTATCGCCTGTGCCTCCACCGGGGATACCTCTGCTGCCCTAGCCGCGTACGGAGCCGCTGCCGGCATTCCCGTCATCGTCTTCTTGCCCAAGGACAAGATCTCTGTTGCCCAGTTGATCCAGCCGATTGCCAATGGCGCCGTGACGCTGTCTATCGACACGGATTTCGACGGTTGCATGCGCCTGGTGAAGGAGATCAGCCAGCGCGAGAACATATACCTGGCCAACTCTATGAACTCGCTGCGTATTGAGGGTCAGAAGACGGTGGCCATCGAGATGGTGCAGCAGGATGACTGGAACGTTCCCGACTGGGTCATCATCCCCGGAGGCAACCTCGGCAATGTCTCCGCTCTTGGTAAGGGTTTTCTAGAGATGCGGGAGATGGGGATCATCGACCGCTTGCCCGGCATCGCCGTGGCTCAGGCGGCCAATGCCAACCCGCTTTATCGCAGCTATCTCACCCAGTATCAGAAGTTCGAGGCCATGACCGCTGGCGATACCCTGGCCAGTGCCATTCGCATCGGTGATCCTGTGAGTTGGGAGCGGGCTGTCCGCGTGCTCAAGCGATTCGACGGAGTGGTGGAGGAGGCCACCGAGGACGAGCTGGCCAACGCCTCGGCGCGGGCAGACCGAACTGGCCTGTTCACCTGTCCTCACACAGGCGTCGCTATAGCGGCACTTTCGAAGCTCGTTGACAAAGGGGTCATCGCCTCTAACCACAAGGTGGTTCTCATCTCTACCGCGCATGGACTCAAGTTCCCCGATTTCAAGGTGCGCTACCACAGAGACGAGCTGCGCGACGTTTACGGGGTATCTCCGGAGGCGCCCAATCACCCCATCGAAGTGTCGGCCGACTACGAGCAGGTTCGCAGCGAGGTGCTGGACAGTCTGTCCATCTCCAGCCACTCCTGAGCGAAGCCGGTCGAGAGAAGAGAATGAGGATGGTAGCGGACGAGCAGCAGGCAGGGGATTCCACCCGGGCGGTGCACGCCGGAGAGGAGCGTCGTAAGTACGCGCGCTCGATCACCGAGCCCATCTCGCAGACTGCCACCTACGTCTTCGACAGTCTACAGGAGTTCCAGGATTTCAAGGCGGGCAAGACCTCACACTTCGAGTACGGCCGCTACGGTAACCCCACGGTGAACGCCGCCGAGGGCAAGCTCGCTGCCCTCGACAATGCCGACGCAGCGCTGTTGTTCTCCTCGGGAATGAGTGCCATCACCACGGTTCTACTGGCCATGTTGCGCTCCGGACAGCACCTGGTCATCATGGAGGACTGCTATCGGCGTACCGTGCAACTGTGTGATGTGCTGGCCAAGTTCGATATCGAGTGCACCAATGTGGCGCCGGGCGACTGGGATGCACTCGACGCCGCCGTAGGGGATAACACACGGATCCTTTTCGCGGAGTCGCCGACGAATCCGCATCTGCACGTGGCCAACTTAGAGCGGCTTGTGCCCTTCGCCAAGGAGCGCCGGCTCCGCGTGCTCATCGACAGCACCTTTGCCACCCCCATCAACCAGCGTCCCCTCGACTTCGGCGTTGATCTGGTCTTCCATAGCGTCACCAAGTACCTCGGGGGTCACAACGACATCATGGGGGGCAGCGTCTGCGGCAAGGCAGGACCCATCTCCGCCATCAAGGAGTTCCGTGACATCATCGGAACTAACACCGACCCGAACACAGCCTATTTGCTGATTCGCGGACTCAAGACTCTGGCCCTTCGCGTGCAGCAACAAAACCAGACAGCACTGTGCATCGCTCGCTTCCTCGAGAACCATTCCAAGGTGAAGCGGGTGTTCTATCCGGGACTGGAGAGCCATCCCGACTACGAGATTGCCAAAGCTCAGATGCACGGACACGGCGGTGTTGTCAGCTTTGACATCGACGGCGATCTGGCGCGCACCCGATCCTTTGTCGAGGCCCTCGAGCTACCCTACCTTGCGCCCAGCCTTGGTGGCGTAGAGACCCTGGTCAGCCATCCCGCCACGGTATCTTATTCTGACCTCAGCCGCGACGATCGCCTAGCTATCGGAATCACAGACGAGCTCGTTCGCTATTCAGTGGGCGTTGAGGATGCAGAAGATCTTATTGCCGACATCGAGCGTGCGCTCACCAAGATATAGTGACTGTAGAGCTTTCTGACGTGAGTGATCTCGATCATAACCAGCGCCCTCGACGCCTACGATCTCATCATCTCTTGCGCGACATGGTGCGCGAGACCCACCTGCGGCGCGAGGATCTCATCCTTCCATTGTTCGCCTGTCCGGGCGAAGGAGTGCGCAATGACATCGATGCGATGCCCGGTGTGGCCCAGATGTCAGTGGACGTTCTCGTGGAAGAATGTCGGCAGGTCGCCGACCTGGGCATCCTCGGCGTCATCCTCTTCGGAATCCCGGAGAGCAAGGATGCTCGCGGCACCGAGGGCTACACCGAAGACGGCATCGTGCCGCGAGCCATTCGGGCCATCAAGGACGCCGATCTGCCCTTACTCGCCATTGCCGACGTCTGCCTCTGCGGATACACCGATCACGGCCATTGCGGTGTCATCGTCGATTGCGATGTTGCCAATGACGAAACCTTACAGCTGCTGGCCAGAGAATCCGTCGTCTACGCCGACTCTGGGGCTGATGTGATCGCCCCGTCAGACATGATGGACGGCCGCGTCCGCTACATTCGGCGGGCCCTCGATGCGTCGGGTCACCTGCACGTGCCCATTATGTCCTATGCCGCCAAGTACGCGTCCGCGTTCTATGGCCCTTTCCGGGAGGCCGCCGAGTCGACACCCCAGTTCGGCGACCGTCGCGGCTACCAGATGGATCCTCCCAACTCTCGTGAGGCGATGCGAGAGATCGCCCTTGACCTGGAAGAAGGGGCCGATGTGATCATGGTGAAGCCCGCCCTGCCGTACCTCGACATTCTGCGCGGCGCGCGCGAGCGCTTCGACGTGCCTCTCGCCGCCTACAACGTCAGCGGCGAGTATGCCATGATAAAGGCCGTCGGACAGCGCGGCTGGGTGGACGAGGCTCGGGTCCGCGATGAGGTGCTGCTCTCCATCAAGCGCGCCGGCGCCGATCTCATCCTGACTTATTTCGCCAAGGAAGTGGCGCCGAACCTGTAGTGGCTCACAAGCCGAGGGCAGAAAGTCCGCGATGAAGAACTACCTGAAGATCATGACCGGCACGAGCAATCCCATGTTGGCCGAGGACATCTGTAACTATCTAGATTGTCCCCCGGGGCGGCTGAGCCTCGAACGTGAGGCCAACGACAACATTAAGGTCCGCGTTGAGGAAAACGTGCGCGAGGACGACGTCTTCGTGATCCAGACCTCCTGCTCACCGGTCAACGATCACTTCATCGAGTTGCTGCTCATCATCGACGCCCTCAAGTACGCCAGCGCCCGCCGTATCACCGCCGTGCTGCCGTACTATCCGTACGTGCGCTCCGACAAGAAGGATGAGCCTCGCATCTCTATCAGCGCCCGGCTCGTCGCCGATCTACTTGAGACGGCTGGCGCCAACCGCATTCTCACCATGACCCTGCACTCGCCGCAAATTGCCGCGTTCTCCCGCATCCCCGTGGATCAGCTGTGGGCGACCAACCTGATCTGCGATCACCTGCTGCAGACCAAGGACCTACGCGACGCCGTGGTTGTCTCACCCGACGTCGGCAGTGCGGCCGAGGCTAGCTACTACGCCCGCCGTCTCGAGCTACCGATGGCAATCATGGACAAGCGCCGCCACGCCGACGACGAGAAGGCTCAGGTGCTCAACGTCATCGGCGACATCGAAGGCCGCGACGCCCTCATTTTCGACGACGAGGTGCTCACCGGCGGTTCCATGATGGAGGCGATCCGCCTGCTTAAGGATCGCGGAGTGCGTCGCATTATGGCTGGGTGTACCCACGGCGTGTTCTCCGGAAACGCCATCGAGAACATCGCAGAATCGCCCGTGGAGGTCTTCGTTAAAACCAACAGCATCCCGCTTCCTGCTGGCGTGAGTTCGTCAAAGATCGAGACGGTCTCCGTAGCCCGGCTATTCGGAGATGCAATCAAGGCGATCCACCACGGTGAGTCGGTGAGCCGGCTCCTGGACTGATACACGCAGAAGGAGAGAAGATCACAAGATATGGGTGGAAAACTCGATCTCGCCCGCGAACTCTGGGCCTTCATGCGGGTGCGCAAGAAGTGGTGGCTCGGCCCCATCTTCCTCACCCTGTTTCTGCTGGGTAGCCTAATCGTCCTCACCGAGGGTTCGGCTGTGGCACCCTTTGTTTACGCCCTGTTCTGAGGTCGTGACTGAACGTACACATCATGCTACCCCTACCATGTTAGCGAAGTTATCTTACCATGGTACACGCACTTGGGGTGGGAGTGCGAAACAGATACCCAGAGCCTTCACTCTTGACGATCACGGCAGCCAACAACCTGCGCGGGCTCATCCGCGAGATCCCTGACTTTCCCAAGACGGGCATTCTCTTCCGCGATATTACCACGTTGCTGCGCGATCCCGATGGGTTGCGGCAGGCCGTCGAGGCCATGCACGCCCCGTTCGCCGACGAGACCATCGACTACGTGGTTGGTGTGGAAGCTCGCGGTTTCATCGTTGGCACTCCTCTGGCGCTTGCCTGGGGCGCCGGGTTTGTTCCCGCCCGCAAGGAAGGGAAACTCCCGGGATCGGCGTCGAAGCGGAGTTACAAGCTCGAGTACGGAGAGAGTACTATCGAGATCCACGATGGTGCCATCCCCGCCGGAAGCCGGGTGCTGCTCGCTGATGATCTGCTCGCCACAGGTGGCACCATGAGCGCGGCTTGCGGGCTGGTGGAGTCCTTTGGTGCCTCTGTCATCGGCCTGAGTTTTCTCGTCGAACTGACGGAGTTGAAGGGGCGCGAGTCGTTGTTGGACCATCGCATTGAATCCGTCATCAGCTATTGAGTGAACACGTCAAGGCTTCGACAACACACGGAAGAGACAAGGACCCCAACATGGAGGAACGCTCCAATCGCCCGACCCGAGCCGAGCTCGAGGAGGATCAATTTCTTGAGTGGGTGCTCACGGCTCTTGCGTACATCCGCGCGCGCGGCCACATCTTCATCGGTGGCGCTGTTGCCGTGGTGGCCACAATCGCGATCATCAGCTTCGTACAACAGCAGCGCAGCAGCGCCCGCACCGAGGCGGCAGCGCTTCTGTTCGAGGCCACCCTCGCCGACCAGGTCGGCCAGATCGACGGCGTACTGAGGGTCTGCGAACGCCTGGTCGACGATTTTGGCAACACGCCGGCCGCCGCCCAGGCCACAGTTATGCTTGGCAATCGCTACTTCGCCCTCGGCCGCTATGCCGAAGCGGAGCGCAGCTACCAACGCTACCTCGACGACTACGGCGACGAGCCCGTTCTTCGCTTTGCCGCCGAGTCTGGAATCGCCGCGGGTTACGAGGCGCAGGGCAATTTCGAGCAGGCTGCTGCCGCCTACGTAGATTACGCTACCCGCCACCCGGAGATCGAAGCCTCTGCCTTGATGCTCATGGACGCCGCTCGCTGTCACCGGCAACTCGGCGACCGCGACCGGGAGCGTTCCCTATTAGAGCGGGTCATGGAGGAATTTCCCCAATCATCGGCGACGACGCGGGCCCGGCAAGAGCTTGGCGCACTGATGTAGGGTGATGAAGGCGATGAACGCGCTCAAGGTCTTCTCCGGTTCTAGCAGCAGGGCGCTGTCGGACCGAATTTGCCAATCTCTAGGTGTGGAGCCCGGGGCGGTGGAGTTCGTCCGCTTCAGCAACGACAACATCAAGGTGAAGATCTCGGAGAACGTGCGCGGCTGTGACGTGTTCTTCATCCAGACGTCGTGCCCGCCGGTCAGCGACCACCTCATGGAGCTCCTCATCGCTCTAGATGCACTCAAATACGCTTCGGCGGGTCGGATCACCGCGGTTCTGCCGTACTATCCGTATGCACTCTCCGACAGCAAGGACGAGCCCCGCATATCCGTAGCAGGACGGCTGATGGCCGATCTCATTGCTGAGGCCGGCGCTGACCGCATCCTCACCATGTCGTTGCACAGCCCGCAGATAATGGGGTTCTGCCGAATTCCCGTGGACCAGCTCAGTGGTGTGCCTATCATCTGCTCCCACTTCGACCAGCAGCTCGATCTCAGCCGTTGTGTTGCCGCCGCCCCCAACATCAGCCGAGCCAAAGTCACCGAGGTCTACGCCAAGCGGCTGGGCTTGCCCTTGGCCGTCATCGACAATCGCATCGGTTCCGCCGGACTCAAGGCACAGGGGGTGATCGGCGAGGTCGATGATCGCGACGTCATTCTTTTCGACGATGAAGTCGTTACCGGCGAGTCCATTCTCGTGGGTGCGGAGGCCGTCGTCGAGCAAGGCGCCGATGCCGTCCATGCTGGCTGCGTGCATGGCACCCTTCCCGGGGATGCCCGGGAACGACTTGCCGAGTCTCCCCTTCAGTCCATCGTGGTCACGGACACTATGCCCCAGCCTGAGGACGGCGAGAGCAAGATCTCCGTCTGCTCCGTAGCCCCACATTTCGCCGATGCGATTCGGGCGATTCACGACGAGACCTCGATCAGTACGTTGTTCCGATAGCGCCTAACCGGCGCGTGCCCCTTCGGGCAGATGGGAGTTAGCCTCATGGCCACCGCACTGTTCGCATCTACTCTGGCGGCCAACACTTACCTCGGCATTGACGATCCTGACATGCGGTTCGTCTACGGGCTGTTCGCTGCCATTGTCGGCGTGGCGGTGTTGATGGTGGTATTTCGGGGCATGGCCAAGATCAGGGAGAACTACCAGCTGCGGAAGTCATCCTGGCGCATTTTCGAGAAGGTGGCCAAGGTGCGAGGCTTGAGCCAACTGGAGATTCAGGTGATCACCAGTGTGGTACGCAAAGCCAAGGTGAAACGGCCCTCCCAGGCGTTGGGCTCGATCACTTTGTACGACCGCATCGCCGATCAGGCTCTCGACCGCGGCTGGGTCCCCGAGGACGACAGCAGCCTGCTCGACACTGCCCGTGAAAAGCTCGTGCGCGCAAACCAGAAGTGGGACGGTCACACCAATCGCCGCGAGCTCGAGCGGACTCCCTGCACCTTCGAGATCGAGTCGGTAATCGTCACCAAGGACTCCGTCGACGAGGAGCTCAAGACCAGCTACCAGTTCACCGACGAGAAGTTCCTCGAGACCCTGACCTCCTTGGTCGAAGATGGCCGCTCCGAGCTCGGTCGCATCATAGACCTCAGCGCCGGGGGATTGGCGCTCTTGGTCCAGGATAAGGACCAGGCTCATGAGTCTGACTTCATCACCTTCAGTCCCGGCGCTGATCCCATGCCCTTCGACATCTCTGGTATGCACGGGCGCATCCTGCGCCTTGAGCGCATGGAAGACCGGGAACAGCTCATTGTGCATGTCAGCTTCCTGCCCTATAACCAGGATGTGCGCCGCCAAGTTATCCAGGTGGTTTATGACGGTGTCGAGGCGGCCAAAGCGGCTAGCCGGAACACAGACAAAACGGCGCCGGCCAAGAAGAAAACGACCGCGAAGAAAGGCGCCGTCAGGGAGGCGGCAGTTTCTGCCAAGGCGGGGACCAAGAGCAAAGTGAAAGTAGAGTCAAAAGCGACGCGGCCGGTGCCCCCCCCTCAGGAGGGCGGCTGAGGGAAACGCAACTCCATGCGGGTGGGTATCCTCTCTGACATTCACGGCAATCTAGAGGCGCTGGAATCCGTCCTCATCGCTCTTGACCCCAAGCGCATCGACCAGATCATCGTGGTCGGCGATCTCGTCGGCTACGGACCCGACCCTGTCGCCACTCTATATCGCCTGCGGGAAACCGATGCCGTTTGCGTTCTCGGCAACCACGATCACGTGCTCGTGGATCTCTCTCGCTCTAACGAGATCAACTGCCTGGCGCGACCGACGCTCCTGGATTCGCGCGAGATGGTGAGCGACGACGAGCTTGATTACATCCGCACCTTCGCATATCGACACGTCGAGCAGGACGGGGTCTTCAGTCACGCCAACCCTCTCAAGCCGGAGGAGTGGCAGCATTTGTACCTTCTGCATCACGTCGAGTGGTGCCTGCAAGATATGACCTGGAGGGTGGCCTTTGTCGGTCACACTCACCACACTGCCATCTATTGTCAGATGGAAGGCCAAGTAGTGCCCCTGACCTCTTCGGCCGTCGCTATCGGCCGCCATCAGTACCTCGTCAACGTCGGTTCCGTCGGGCAGCCTCGAGACGGTGATAACCGTGCAGCGTACGCGATCTGGGACACCGACTCCGAGCACGTCGAGCTACACCGCGTCGAGTATCCGCTGCACCGTACCCAGCAGAAGATCACCGAGCTCGGCTGGCCGGATTACGTGGCCGAGCGCCTGGCTCGGGGAGAGTGATAGGGCGGGTGGGGGAGGCGCCCTGTTCTGGTGCAAACAGTCTGTCCTTGGCTAGGGTCATGCGGGTGTCGGGCAGCACCGTAGTCGTCGACATCGCCGGTCACGATCTGCTCTGCGACCTTCGGGGGAAACTCAAACAAGGGCGCCGTCGCACTACTACGCCGATCGTTGCTGGCGATTGGGTCCACGTCGATTCGTCGTCAGTGGAGGAAGGGGACCGCGGCGTCGTGGAGCAGGTGCTTTCCCGCAACTCTCGGCTGTCCCGCAGCGCCACCGGGGAGAGGCCGTTGGAGCAGATCTTTGCTGCCAACGTCGATCGTTTCATTGCCGTTGTCGCTGCTCGCGAGCCGGCGTTACGGCCCGGATTCATCGACCGGACTCTTGTCATGGCGCTGAGCGGGGGAGTTGAACCCATGATCTGCATCAACAAAATCGATCTCGACCCTGAGAGCATGAGCCGCGGCGAAATCGTCGACATCTACAGGGACCTCGGCTACCGCGTGCTGGAGACGAGCGCTGAGACCGGCGAAGGCATTCCCGCGTTTGCGGAGCATCTGCACCAGGGCGTCAGTGCTCTCATCGGGCCTTCGGGAGTGGGGAAATCATCTCTGTTGAACGCTGTCCAACCGGGACTCGGAATCGCCACCCAGCAGCTCATGCGTAACCATGACCGTGGACGGCATACCACCACCGCGGTGCAGCTCCACCGTATCGGGGTGGGGGGCTTCGTCGCCGACACGCCTGGAATCAAGCAGTTGCAGCCTTGGGGCGTAACCCGCGAGAGGCTCGTCGAGTTCTTTCCCGAGATGACGAGCCACACCGGCCACTGCCACTATCGCGATTGCTCCCACCTGCACGAACCGGGTTGCGGTGTGCGCGAGGCGGCGGCCAACGGCGAGATCTCTGAGCTACGCTATGAGGGCTTTTTCCGCATCGCTGAGAACCTGCCAAAGCAGGAGATCGAACCGTGACCGACGGCCGGAAGAATTCCGTTCCCGATGACGGTCAGCGCCCAGATGCCTCGGGATCGCAATTGAGCATCGAGGAACTGCTCAGGCGCTACGGCGGCGTGCTCGGTCTGCGGCTGGTCGCCGGTGAGGCCGGCATTCAACGCACTCTCAACTCCAGCGACGTCCACCGTCCCGGCCTCACGCTCACGGGGTTCGTCGAGGTCTTCACCTTCAGCCTGGTACAGATTCTCGGCAATCATGAAATGGATTATCTGCGCAGCCTGTCTCCGACGCGCCGACGCGACGCCCTGCAGATCATCTATCAATTCGATATGCCCTGCGTCATCGTCACTGGTAGGGGACGGCTGCTACCCGAAGTGCGATCGCTAGCAGACACCTACGGCGTGCCTCTATTGCGCTCGGAGTTCGACACCACCAAGCTCATTCATCTCTTGCACTTCTATCTCGACACCCTCTTCGCCCCCCAAGTCACCATGCACGGTACCCTTGTCGACGTGCACGGTGTGGGTCTGTTGGTCTCAGGACGCAGTGCCATTGGCAAGAGCGAGGTGGGTCTCGACCTCGTCGAGCGCGGTCACCGGCTAGTCGCCGACGACACGGTCATCATCCGCCGCCAGTCCCAGGGCATTCTCATGGGTACGGCGCCGGAATTGCTGCAGGATCATATCGAAATTCGTGGTATTGGCATTGTCGAGGTAAAGCGCCTGTTCGGGGTGGGGGGCACGCGTAGGCAGAAGCGAATGGAGGTGATGATCACCCTCGTCGACTGGCAGAAGGACTCGGATTACGAGCGCATCGGCATTGACGACCAAGTGCGCACCGTCCTCGGCGTGGAGATCCCGCAGATCACCGTTCCCATCTTTCCCGGGAAGAACATCACCGTCATCGCAGAGACCATCGCTTTGAACCATTTGCTTCGGATCGACGGCTATCACGCCGCCCAAGAATTCAACAAGCGCCTATTGAGGCGTATTCAGGCCAGAGGAGATCGCCCCGAACGGCGCAAACGAGGCCGGCGTACCAGTGACTAGGTAAGACGTAGTTCCAAATACTTTAAAGTTTCAGAGGAAGCAGACGATACTAGAAGGTAGAAGGATAGTTCACCGCGTATAGCTCCTACTACATCCTGCCTGCTCATGAACCGTCTGCGACTGCTCATCCTACCCCTGATTGTGCTCTCCGCGTCAGCGACGTACGGGGCCAGTGCTCAAGACCGGGACACCGAACAAGTCGATCCCGACCTTGAGGTCTGGCTGCGCCAGCACCTGCGCAAGCTTCACGGTTGGGGGATCACTCAGTTGCTGCGCACCGAGCAGAAGGTCGACGACGAACAGAAGCGGCGCGCCAACGTCAGCACGAATCCGCGAGAGCTCGCGATTCTCGCCAATGACGAAGACAGCGGAGTCCGGTTCTTCGTTGCCTCCAACCATCACACCCCCTTGGGCACCAAGCTCTTTCTTGCCAGCGATTCAGACCCCACAGTACGTAGCGGAATAGCGCTGACCCTGGCACACGATGAACGCGCCTCAGAGACGATCAGAGAGGTCACGGAGGCCCTCGCTCTGAAGCTCGCCGCGGATTCAAATGTGCTGGTACGGCTGAGTCTGCTGGAAAACCGCCGCCTGCCCGAGTCGATTTACGATTTCCTGGCCGTTGATGGCGACCTCCAGGTTCGCCGAAAGGTGGCGTCCAGCCTGCACGCGCCGCAGAGCGCCTTGATCAAGCTCGCCAGCGATTCTATCAGCGTGGCCATGATTGCGCTGCAGCACCGCAACCTACCGCCCCAAGTGATGCAGGATATAGTTTTCGGCACGACAAGTCTGCCTGGGCTGACGGCCGGCGAGCAGATTCTCATCCGGCGTGCCATTTCAAGCAACCCGAACGCGTCAAGTTCAGTCCTCGACACCCTGGCTCGGCATGTCGATTCCGAAGTGCGGCGGCTCGCCGCAGTACATCCCAACACGCCACTGGCAACCCTCGAGCACCTAGCCCGGGACCTCGATCTCACCGTGGTCCTCGGTGTCGCGCAACATCCTCGGGCGGATCGCGCCTTGCTCATGCGCCTCGCCTACGATGACCGCGATCCCCAGATTCGACTGGTGGCGCAGGATCGACTCGAGCCGCTGCTGCGCGAGGAAATTCGCGACGACATGCTGGAGCGCTGGGACCCGGGAAATCGCATGACGACGCGCTAGCGAGGAGCCTGTCTTCGAGGATACACGAAAAGAGGCCCGCTCCCAGAAGGGGGAGTGGGCCTCTTGTGTTCTTGGCCCGTGCGCTTGGGTGAGGAGGGCAATGTAGCTGAGTTCGCGCGATCAAATCGAGGTCAAATAACTAGTGACGTCGGATGGGAGGCAACACTTAACAACCTGACCCCGCCAGTAGGACCAGGTTCCACATCTCTTTCAACTCCTGATCCCTTGTCAAATACGCAGTGGGAAAGGGGAAAGAACAGATTGAGAATACGGCAGGCGTGAGCAGGCCAAGGACGATTCGCAAGATCGGGAGGCCACCATTGCTGAGACTCGCCTCTGTCCCCTATAATCTGTCTGTCTCTCTCCCCACCACATATCTACCGCTACTGAGCCAGACCCCCATCAAGACTGTCATGCGGGCCCACATCGGTATCCTCGGCAGCAGTGATGCCATTGCTCCGTACACCTCGGCATTTGAACACACGCGAACATCGGTCGCACTCGTCAGAGTTGGCGACGACGAGCGGTCGCTGGTCGACGACCCCGATGTAGATGGGCTGCTCATCCTCTCCCCGTTGACTGAGCGCAACTATTGGATCAAGGAAACACTGGGAGCGGGCAAGGGCGCCATCGCGTTGTCACCACCGGCACCGAGCGCATCCGAAGCCAAGAATCTACTGAAAAGCGCCGAAGACCGCGGTCTCCCTTTTTCCGTGGTCTGCGAGCCCTTGAACTTACCGGAATCGCTCTTCCCGAGAGGAGGGGAGTGGGGGACTCTTCGCTACCTTCGCATTGATTTCCAAGTGCCCCGACAGTGGCTCGGTCGACGCGACGCGGGCGTGCTATCAACACATGCGCTGTGGATTCACACCCTACTCGAAAAGCTAGCGGGAAGCCGGATCGACTGGTTAATCGCGCGCACTCGAAGCCTAGCAGTTGCGCGCCCGACGGAAGACCTCGCCACCGTACAGCTGGCGTTCGAGAATGGGGCTGAAGGCATGCTCGAAGTGAACGGTCTGGGCGGCGAGGCCCGCCTTCGCATTCTCGCTCAGGGCGACGCCGGAGAGTTCATCTGCGAGGAGGATTTGCGACCGGCGTACGCCGAGGGGTTGTGCTTTCAGATGGACTCCTTCGCAGCAGCGCTGACAGGAACCCTTCGGACAACATCGTTGAGGCCCGACCTGTCGCAGATTAGCCGCGGGATGCGCTTCGTGGACTGGGTAAGGCATTCGGCTCGGCTCGAAAAGGGCCTGTATTGGCATGAAATGGAGCTCTGAGCGAACTTGCGGGAACCCATTGAAGGAACTTCTCCGACCAAGCTGGCCCTCGCCCTCGGTGGGGGACTGTTGGCACTTGTAGCGCTACTCAGCGCTCTGGCGCCTCACGAGATGCCGGTCTCGGAGGAGCAATTTACAGATCTCATCGAAGCCGGTGACATTACCATCATTGAGGTCGAAGGCCCGCTACTGTTCGCCACCTCTGCGGGGGGCGGCGGCAGCGAGAATCGGCCTGTGCTCGTGGACCGCCGGCGACCGCCCTCGGCAGAAGAGATTTCCCGGTGGAAGGTGTCTGGCATCTTGGTTTCCGAGCGCCGAGCGACGGGCTCCGATCTCCGCGATACCACCTGGTTACTGACCATCGTCGCCCTGCTGTTGTTTGGTGTCTGGCAGCTGATCTCGCAGGCTCGCCGACATCGCCAAGACGGCAGTCCCCGCGAGCACATCGAACGCGCCGAGTCCGAGCTACGCGACGGCAAGATCTCCCGCGAGGAGTTCGAGAAGCGCGTATCCGCGTACAGCGTCGAGTTGTGACAGGTCGGAGAAGGAAGGAGATGTGACTATCACGATCCGAAAGCTCTCCGCTAACATGATCCAAAAGATCGCTGCCGGGGAGGTCATCGAGCGTCCGGCCTCTGTGGTGAAGGAGCTCTTAGAGAACGCCCTCGATGCTGAGGCCAAGCGCGTTGTCGTCGAGATCGAGGATGGGGGACGCACCGCAATCGGCGTTCACGACGACGGTCAAGGCATGTCGCGGGCAGATGTCGAGATGTGTGTAGAGCGTCATGCTACCAGCAAGATGAGTGCACCTTCCAACCTTTTCGGCATTGCATCCCTCGGCTTCCGCGGCGAAGCCCTATCCAGCATCGGCGCCGTCGCCCGATTAACGATCGAGTCGCGCCTGCGCGGGGAAGAAGAAGGGAGTCGCATCGTGGTGGAGGGAGGCCTGCGCCGCGAATTCGGCCCCATCGGCCGGGATGTAGGCACCGGCATTCAGGTTCGCAGCCTATTCTATAACACCCCTGCGCGACGCAAGTTCCTGCGCCACGTCGACACCGAGACTCGCTACACCACGCAGGTGGTATCACACCTGGCCGCCGCCTATCCACAGGTTGCCTTCCGACTCACCCACGGGGATCGCGCCATCTTCGATCTCCCCAGTGCCCAGCGCCGTGAACGCGCCGCCGACATGCTCGGTATCGATGGCGACAGTCTGCTCGAGGTCTCTGGGAAAGGAGCGGAAGATAACTGTCGGGTCGAAGGCCTGATCTCGCCGCCGGCCGACTGCCGCCGCACGCGCACCAAGCAGTTCCACATTGTGCGCCAGCGGCCGACAATGTCGCGGTCGCTAAATTCCGCCGTGTATGCGGGCTACGGGGGACTGCTACCCCACGGCACTCACCCGCGGTTCGTGCTGTGGCTCGACCTCGATCCGCGCCAAGTGGATGTCAATGTCCATCCCACTAAGAGGGAAGTTCGTTTCGCCCACGAGCGTCAAGTGCGTCAGGTCATTCAGGATGCGGTGCGCTCCGCTCTCGATGTCCCGGAAGCGGTAAGCTTTACCCGTGCCACGCCGGTAAGCGGTAGTTCTGCAGGAACTGAGGCTTCTGCCTTCTCCTCATTTGGGGGCGTTGCCGAGGACAGCGGCATCGGCTCGACTCCCACCTGGGAGATTCGATCCGAGGAATCTGAGATATACGCGGCCGAGCTATCTTCGCAGATGAGCCTGACCCTATTGGCGCCTTCCACTCCCAAGGTGCAGTCGGTCAGCGACGACGAGGAAGGTCACCGTGCCCTGGGTGACTTGGAGCAAACCGATCGGTTTTGGCAGATTCATGACAGGTACATCCTGGCGTCAATCCCGGACGGCCTGTTGGTCGTGGATCAGCACGTCGCGCACGAGCGGATTCGTTTTGAGGAAGTCATCGACGCTCTGGCTGACGAGGCCGGAGCCGGCCAGCAACTTCTCATGCCTCTGACCGTAGACGTAAACCCTGTCGAGATGGAGGTATTTCGCAGCTCTCAAGGCCATTTCCGCCATCTCGGCTTCGAGGTGCGCGAATTTGGGCCCACCAGCCTCATCGTGGAGGCGATCCCGCCAGAGCTGCGCAACTGGTCCGAGGGAGATCTGTTTTTCCAGATCCTCTCCGATCTCATTGACGAGCTGGACGTGCGATCCGAAGACCGGGAAGCCATGGCGGCAACCATGGCCTGCCACACGTCGATTCGCGCCGGCACGCGGCTGGACCGGCAAGAGATGGCAACGCTGATACATAGACTGTTGGATGCCAGGGAGCCCTTCGTCTGTCCCCATGGGCGCCCCATCCTCGTGAAGTTGGACTTAGGGGAACTCGACCGCCTTTTCGGACGGACATAGCCGTCAGCAACAAGCTGATCGCATCGCAGACAACGTAGATCAACCTGTTGTTACAGAGCCAGCACGCAATTTGGCTACAAGATCTTGTGGTGTCACAATCAAGGAGGAGTTCTTGCTTTGCTGGACAATTCAATCGAACCTTAAAGGGCCCATTTTGAAAGTCATGAAGTGAATTACTCTAAACATGAAGGAGCTAGCGGTGGCAGAATTCTTATGTGAACAATGCGGGATGGGTGTCACAGGTTTAGCCTGTGCCAAGTGTGGTCAAGAATTGGTGCACGATCATATAACCACGGATGACGGCACGAAAGTTGGTGTTGCCAAATGTCCCGATGGTTGTGGCATGATCAAGTCCCCCATGTGCTGCGGACATGATATGGCATGTGAGGTTGGTTGATTGGCGTCCAGTAAGTGATCTGTGAGAACGGATTGTGTTTGAATGTCGATGGACCGGGTCGAGGTGACTTCAGATTAAGTTTGCGAGCTGGCTTGCGAGGTTTTTTTTCAGTGTGAACTCCGAATAGTTAAGCCATCCATTATCCATTGCGACCCCATGGCCCCGCCATGGGGACAGTCCCAAGGCTCCCGATCCGATCATCAGGAGTCTTGTCTGCATTTTCCTCTTTCTGAAGGGGACTACGACGGCGGCGGACTCTGCGAATGGTTACCGTTAAGAAGTGAATGGGCTGGGCCACCGAAACCGCCACAGGACAAAAGAAAGGCCCCCGCATTTCCATGCGAAGGCCTATGGTACACCTAGGACAGCTCGAACCCTAATCCCCTAAGCCCGCAGTCAGCAGGTTGTCTTAGTGCTCCTAAGGACCGGGATGAGTCACCCGAGCTAAGGCGTCGCCTATAGTCCAACTATCTCGGTCGCTTGGCGCACAATAGGAGACGACCGGTGAGAGCACCGCGCTGAGTTCAGGCAAGGTCGAAGCGATCGAGATTCATGACCTTATCCCACGTAGCCACGAAGTCGCGCACAAACGCCTGCTGCGAGTCGTCACACGCGTAGACTTCCGCGATGGCTCGGAGCTCGGAGTTCGAACCGAAGACGAGGTCGGCGCGGGTACCCTTCCACTTGAGCGCGCCCGTTGCGCGCTCGCGCCCCTCGAACACATCCTCGGATGTGGAGGAGGTCTGCCACTCTGTATTCATGTCGAGCAGGTTCACGAAGAAATCATGGGTCAACGTCTCGGGGCGCTTGGTCAAGACGCCGAGTTCCGACCGAGCGACGTTTACATTCAGGACACGCATGCCGCCGACGAGCACCGTCATCTCAGGAGCGGTCAGCGCCAGCTTATGCGCACGATCCACCAGCAGCTCCTCCGCCGGTCTCTTGTGTCCGTTTGCGAGATAGTTGCGGAACCCGTCTGCGGTCGGTTCGAGCACGGCAAACGATTCCGCGTCGGTTTGCTCCTGTGCCGCGTCCGTGCGCCCCGGCGAGAAGGGAACCTGTACGTCGTGCCCAGCGTTCTTCGCAGCTTGCTCGACGGCTGCGCACCCGCCCAGTACGATCATGTCAGCGAGCGAGACCATCTTGCCGCCGGACTGCGAACTGTTGAAATCCGTTTGGATCCCCTTCAGGATCTGCAGCACCTTCCCCAGTTCCGCCGGATTGTTGACGTCCCAATCTTTCTGCGGCGCGAGGCGAATGCGCGCCCCGTTCGCCCCACCGCGCTTGTCGGTACCGCGGAACGTTGCCGCTGACGCCCAGGCGGTCGAGACCAGTTGGGAAATGGACAGTCCCGATGCGAGAGCTTTGCCCTTGAGGGCAGCGATGTCCTGCTCCCCGATCAATTCATGAGTGACGTCGGGGACGGGGTCTTGCCACAACTGCGGCTCCGCAGGAACCAACGGGCCGAGACACCGCGTGCGAGGCCCCATGTCGCGGTGTGTCAGC
>JAYZFI010000022.1:0-41213 GCA_036336855.1 Candidatus Latescibacterota bacterium | reverse complement strand
GGTGACACGAATCTCAGGGGTGGACTCTCCGCGAATGAAGGTACCCACGTAGGCATCCCAGTCGGATCCATGGACGGGATAGGAATCGCCGCAGCAATACTGGAAGAGAAGCAGACGGCGCGGATTCGGTGAGCGGTTAGGCAGAGAGCCATGCAGGGCACGGGCGTGGTGGATGGAGATTCCGCCCGCTTTGAGCTCAACCTTTTCGGCTGCGGCATCATCGAAGTCTTTTTCGGTGACGGCACCGGCGAAATGCCCGTCCAGGTGATGGTCGTAGATCTTGCCCTTGTGAGAGCCGGGAATCACCAGCAGACAGCCGTTCTCCTCAGACATGTCGTCGATGGCCACGCCGACAGCGAGAAGGTCGTCGTTCGTGTGGGGATAAAACGCCCAGTCCTGATGCCACTCGACAGGGCTGCCGAACTCTCCGGACTTGATGTTGAGCTTGTTGCCGTTGGTGCGCAGGGCATGTGTGCCGACCAGTTGGGAGACGATCTCGAGAATCTTCTCGTTCATCAGAGTCTTCTTGTAGACCTCATGATGCAAAATCGGACTCTTGAGACGGCGCAGCTTGGGAAACTCAGGGGTATGGTCGGGCTCGAGATCGAAGACGTCCGTGTGATCCATCACTTCTCGGGACTTGTCGACGAACTCGTCGGTCACCCGCTGCAACTCGGCGACTTCGACGTCGCTAAGCACGCGTTCGACACCGAGGTATCCCTTTTCGTGATACTCGGCGACCTGTTCCTGTGTAAGCATGGTCGGAGTCTTCTCCTCGAATCAATGGCCCGCAAGTCAGCGCTATTTTAGCCGGAGAAGCTGTTGACGCTGGGGGCTGAGCCGGTCGGTGAAGCCGTCGGTGAAGCGCAGCGCCTGACCTCCCCAATCGGGCATGTATCCTGTGCTGTAGCAGTAATATAGCGTCCGCCTCGGTTGGCCGGAAGTATTCACCGTGGAGCCGTGGGTGAGAGCCTCGGTGAAGATGATGGCGTCGCCGGCCCGAGCCGGCACCGGCACCAGAGGAGGATTCTCGTTGGGATGATTGCCCCAGGGGCGCCCGAAGTTGCTCTTGTGCGCCCCCGGAATCACGGCAAAGCAGCCGTCTTCCTCAGCACAATTGAGAGTGGGGAAGACGGCTTTGGTCAGAGTCGATACCATCTGGCCATTCCGGCAGTGGTACTGGCATTTGGGGATGATCGGCGTGCCGTGCATGTGCAAACCAGTATAGCCTCCTCCCCATCGGTAGATCGTGTAAGTGTGGTTGAGGCGGTACGGACCGCCGGTCATCGTCTCCACGGCGTCGAGCACTGGCGGCAGATCCATAAGCGGCAAGAAGGCTTCGTCACCCTCGATGATATTGGAGATGTAGAGATTCTCGTCGCTGCGCTCCTGGCCAAGACAGAGCGGCGCCGGATAGTCGGATTCGTCCATCTCCTCAAAGCGATCGAGAGCTGCGTTAGCGGCAACCACCATTTCCGGTGGCACAATCTGCTCAAGAACAAGGAATCCCTGCAGGTCGAAGAGATACTTCTGTTCGTCGTTCATCACACAACCCTAATATGGACAGGAACATAATCAGCGGGCAGGCATTTGCTTTGCCCACAAAGACTCAAAAGGAATCAAAAATCACTCAAAGTAATGAAACCTCTTATCATCTTCATCTGTTGAGCGTCCATGTCCTGAGTAATACTCGACGGCGAAGGAATACTCCCTCTAACGGTAGATGATACACCACTCGCGGCTTCCACACCTGCAGAGCAAAACTGAATGTCGTCCCTCCACAAGTGAACGCTATTGATTCGGCGCTCTCCACGGGTTGGATTCGGCATCGTCTTCGCGTTGACGTCGCGCTAGGGGAAGCGCAACCCACGCTGGCCACGCAGGCTCAGGTCCCCACTCGGCGTAAACCTCTCGTCAGGCAGGCCGATGAGCTTATCGTCTTTCATCCAGCCGGTGTCCTCTCCGTAGAGCTCAGCCATGAGCCGACCAGTCAGGCGTTGTAGATCGGCGGCATGCGCCGCGTTGGCACTAAGATCGTGCGCGTCACAGGGATCAGCGCTCACGTCGAAGAGCTGACTGCGGTTTCCCACTGGGTAATAGATCAGCTTGTAGCGGCCATCGTGGACCATGCGCATCGCCGCTTTTCCTTCACCGTGCTCCCCGTAGAGGTACTCGCGCCGTGTGTCGCTCAAAGCGGAGATGCGATCCATGTGCGCCGGGATCTCCACATCCGCAAGGTCGAGCAGAGTGGGAGCGATATCACCGAACTCCACGAGCCGATCGTCGCGGGAGCCGGGCGTAATACGCTCATCGCCAGTGGCGGGAACAACGACGAGTGGAATCTTCGCCGACATCTCGTAGAACGGGGTCATGCAGAACATCCCGTGCTCTCCCGCCATGTGGCCGTGGTCGCTGGTGAACACCACAACGGTGTCATCGAGCAGCCCGTTCTCGCGCAGGTAGCCAAGAACAACACGGATCTGGTGATCGATATGAGTCAAGGTCGCGTAGTAGGCACGACGAGTCAGCACAAGCTCGTGAGGACGGGCGCGGGCCAGCGGCTCGTTAGCGGTGTTGGCCAGGGTCTTGAGGTGATGGGGCCAGCCCTCGAAGTTGGCGGACCAGTCCGCTGTAACGGGTGCGTCGAGCTCAACGTCGCGGTAGAGGTCGACATAGGCTTGTAAGGGCGTCAGCGGCGGATGGGGTGCCGAGAACGAGAGGTACCAGAATCCCGGCTTGCGAGGATCACGCCGGCGAATGGCGCGGCACATCTCTCGCACCGCCCAGTTCACGGGATGACAACGCTCGGGTAGGTGCCAGGCACGCGTGACCCAGGAGTTCTGGGTCATCCCACCGGCATACTCCTGACCGCCAAAGCCCTGCTCGGCAAGGTACATCTCCCAATCGTCGGCGTCACCGTCCGGCACATCATTGAACTGATGTCGGCCCTGCTCCTCGAGCAGGACGTCGTCAAATCCAACACGATCGCGCTGCGGCGAAACGTGCAACTTTCCGACGCAGTACGTCTGGTAGCCGGCGCGACGGAACAGCTCGGCAAGGGTGGGCACCTCGGGCAGGGCCACGCCTTCGCGGTATGTGCGCAGGTGGTGGGCACGGGGGCTCAGTCCCGTGTATAGGGAGCGTCGCGCTGGAATGCAGGAAGGACAGGCCGAATAGGCACGATCGTAGGCCACCCCACAGTGGGCAAGCTGGTCAATGGTGGGAGTCATGACCACGGGATGGCCGCCATAACCGGTGAGCAGACCACTCCAGTGATCGGTGCAGATCAGAAGGACGTTCTTTTGCTCGCGGGAGCTCACGCTCCAACCTCCACTCTCCGACTCAGCGGGATCAAGGCGTGCTCGAGACCGAAGCACCAACGCAACAGACTCTCGTCCTGGTCGAAGCCGGCGATAACCTGCAAGCCCAGGGGCAGCCCGTCGAGCCAGCCGGATGGCAGCGAGACCGTTGGCAGTCCACTGTGCGTCCAAGGCAGGTTCATCACGGGATCCCCCGTGCGTTCGAGGCCGACTGGGGCGATGCCCACCGCACTAGGGCAAACGAGCAGGTGCACGCCATGATTCTGCATCGCCCGATGCAAATTGTCGCGTAGGATCTGCCGGCCGGCGCGGCATGCCTCGAGATGCTCATCAGATAGCTGCCGGCCGCGCAAGATGATCTCCCGCGTCCTCGGTCGGTACAACGCTTCGTGGTTATCGAACCACGAAGCGTGCTCACGAGCCATCTCCCCTGCTTGGACGTCGCTGTGCCGAGCGTTTATCTCGGCGATGTCCTCGAGCATGTCAATGCGCTGCACGGAGTAGCCCGCCTCCTCTAGCAGTGACAGCTGCTGCTCGAAGGCGGACCGCCCGGATGGTGCAGCTTGTGCGAGATAGGGGCCATCGGGAACGCCGAGGACAGGCCGGTCGCCACGAATGGAATTTCGGTTCCAGTCGTCGACGATGACCATTGCTCCGCGAACTGCTGTATCCACGTCGGCGGCGAACACACCGATCGTGTCCACCGCCGAGGAGCAGAGTAGCAGACCACCGCGCGGCACGCGCCCATAACTGGGCTTGAATCCTATGACACCGCAGAACGCGGCAGGACGAATCACCGAACCAACAGTTTGGGTGCCCAACGACACCGAGCAGTAACCGCGGGCTACTGCCGCCGCCGAGCCGCTAGAAGAACCCCCGGGAGTATGGGCAGCGTTGTAGGGATTCGTCGTGGGGCCGGGCTCGAAATAGGCAAACTCGGTGGTCACCGTCTTGCCGAGAATCGCCGCACCCGCTTGGCGCAACCGGTCGACACAGGCGGCATCTCGATCGGCGGGAAACAACGTGTGAGGCAGGGCGGTACCGGCGCGAGTGACCAGCCCCTCTACATGCAGGATGTCCTTTATCCCCACCAGCTCGCCGTAGAGGGACATTTTCTCCCCCGAGTCAGAGCGCTCAGTCAACTCGCGTGCTTCGCCTGCGAGTCGGCCGGCGCGGTCCTCCTCCGGGACCAGAGCTTGCAGCGCGGGCTCCTGCTGCTCGATCTCGCGGAGCCGAGCCGAGAATTTAGCGGCGAGGTCGCTCACGTCTCAGGCGTAGAGCAGATGACTGCGGTCCGCCGCGGCATCGGCGTCGAGACGGGAGGCGCGCTCGCGCAGCGAAGGATCACCGAGCAGGTGACTACCTCGCGTCAACAGCGGGATGAGCTGACGCCGGTCAATTTCGGTGATCTGTGGATGAATCCACTCGCTGTCGACGGCGTTGTCCACGAGCCAGGCGACCGCCGCTGCCATCCCAGGGCGCACCTCGGAGACCAGCGCGTCGAACATCGGCCCGCAGCGGGCACAGAGTTCGGTGAGGTCGAGCAGCCCGGTGAGGTTCATCAGGCAGTAGTCGAGAGAGCGGGTGCGGGCCAGCTCCTGTGGCTGTGAGCCATCCTCTGCGATCTGCGCCTGAATGCGTCTGGGTAACCGTTTCACCGCCTCGGCGGCAGTGTCGTCATCGCCAACAAACAAGCTTAACGCGATCACCTGGGCATCGTACCAGGTGCCGTGGTTGTCGGTGCGTTCGCACTCACCGAGGCCATGTCTGCTGGTGTTAAGCCAGCTCGCAAACTCAGCGCACCAGGCACGCAACTGCCCATCGTCCTCATCGCTCCACGATGAGCTCGCCTCAAGTAAACCGCTGGCATCCGGGAGTTGGCACAGCTGCCGGGTCTCGATGATACCCTCTGCCCGTCCCTCGGCGCGTCCCGGAATAGCCTGGCCGAATTCAAGATGTGGGTTCATGCTGGTCGCGGGATCAAGAAACCAGGTACGCAGCAGCCGGGCGGCGTGATCGGCGAAGCGCTCCTGCTCCGTGTAAAAATAGCCTAGGGAGAGGGTGCTCACCGCCGCCATCAGACCAGCGAGTTCGGAGGGATCCCGATCCTCCCGCTCCGGGTTGATCTCACCGTCACGGCGCACGTATGGGAGGCCGTCCGTGGAATCCGGATCGGGCCACCAGTACGGCGCTTCGCTTAGATAGTCGTGCACGTCGCCGCTAGGGGGCATGCGCTTCTTGTGAGCTACCGAGAACGGACCGGCCTGCGTTGCCTGCTCGGCGTTCTCCAGCAGCTGCTCGTCGGCCCGCTGCAGATCCGGGTCACCGTCGTAAACCCTGCGGCGCAGGGCCAGCAGCTCTTCGACGTCCAACAATAGCAGGCGGGGAGGAGAATCAGCGGTGATCGGCGTCACCGTCCTTTAGGGAAACCGCCCCTCGGGGGCTTCCACTTGCGCAGGTGGCGGTTGAAGGCCTTCTGCATCTCCGATTTAATGGCCTGAACGTCCTTCCAGCGATCGCCAAACACGGAGAGGAAGTAACCGGGTGGTATCTGCTCTGGGCAAGCGAACATGCCGCGACCCGGACCTGCCTTCTTCAGCCAGTTCTCCAACACGCGATCGACAAACTCCATGAAATCCTTGAACTCAGGCGTGAGCTTGCCACCGGGTCCCAGAGCGGGCACCTGGGCGTGGTGACCATTGAAAGGCCGGAAGTGGTACTGGTTCGACAGCTGCATGAGGTCGGGTCGCTCGGCGAGACGGTCCCAATACGGCGCGTTCAGATGTTTGATCACCGCCGGATGTGAAAAGTCCCAAGTCATCTTCAGCGGACGCTTCTCCGCCTTTTCGAACCCCTCGGCCAAGGCGTAGGTCTTCTCCGGGGTCTCCGTGCACGTATCGCGGTGAACCTCGATGGAGACATCGAGGTCGATCTTGTCGGCGTAGGCCATGACGCGGCGGGCAACGGTGACGGCGAGCTTGGTCAAAGTGTCGTGGTCGAGCATCTGCACGTTCACCACCCTCGCTCCGTACCCCTTGATAGTGTCGAGCTTCTCCTTCACATCTGCGGCCTTGGAGCCCATATCAGTGGTACAGGCGAAGATCAGCCCCGATTTCTCTACCTGTTGGGGCGTCAGCATGTGTACTCGGCCGAGAAAGCCGTCAAAGCCACCGCGCTTGATGACCTGCAGCTTCTGAGGAATCGACAACTCTCGTCCATTCCGGCCCTTGCGACCCATCAGGGTACCCAGACTGCACATGTGGCGAATTGCCGGCTTCTCCACCTCCCTCATCGGTCTCGCTATAGCCATTTCCGTGTCTCCTATTGGGATCTTCTGTCAGCGGCCGCCCAAGGTAAGGCAGGCCCGCCCGAAATTACAAGCTTCTAACCCGATCCTACTTGACACTCCTCTGAGACAGTGGTATTCATTTCGCCCCAGTTCAATTATTAATTAGTAATTTCCTTTCTCATTTGGTTTTACGCGCTCTTCGCACGTCCACCAACCCTTCACAGGAGGGTGATTTGGCTCGCGCCGCATCCCTCGGCGTTTTTCTCGCCGCCACTTGGCTTCTGTGGTCAGGCTACTATCAGGCCTTGACCATGGCTTTTGGCGCTGCTTCCTGCCTGTTCGTGGTCTGGATCTCACGACGAATGTACGTGGCGGATCACGAGGCCCATCCTGTACACATCGCCATAGGTCTGTTGACCTACGTGCCGTGGTTGGCCTGGGCGATCATCAAGTCGAACCTCGACGTCGCGTTGCGCCTTCTCAATCCGGGAAAACTGAACATCAGCCCTCGCATGGTGCGGATTCAGGTTAGCCAGAAATCCGACCTCGGCAAAGTCATCTACGCCAATTCTATCACCCTGACCCCTGGAACGGTCACCATGGCTGTGGAGGAAAATGAGTTCCTCGTGCACACCCTTACCCAGGAGGCCGAAGACGACCTCCGCTCTGGTGAGATGGACGGCAAGTGCACACGGCTGGAGGGGGGCGCAGCAGACTGATGTTTGCCGTCACCATGGCCGCCATCCTGGTCACCATGGCTCTCGCTCTGGCGAGGGCGGTTCGGGGGCCCAGCGTGTACGATCGCATACTGGGTGTGAACATGGCCGGCACCAAGACCGTCCTGCTCATCGCCGTGCTCGGCTTCCTTACGGATCGGCCCGAGTTTCTCGATCTCGCCTTGATCTACGTGTTCCTCAACTTCATCACCACTATCGCTGTACTGAAGTTCGTCGAGCGCGAGGATTTCGCGGTGGGAGACTCCGACTGATGTCGGTAGTTGACATCATCAGCTGGGTTTTACTCATGGCCGGTTCCCTCTTCTGCCTGATCGGGGGGCTCGGCATTCACCGGCTGCCGGACTTCTACAGCCGCATGCACGGGGCAGGTATCACGGACACTCTAGGAGCGGCACTAGTTTTGACCGGCCTCATGGTGCAAGCAGGCCTAACTTTGATCACGGTGAAACTGGTATTCATCCTCGGCCTGCTCTGGCTGACCAGTCCCACCGGCACCCACGCCATCGCCAAGGCGGCCAGCGCCTCGGGCCTAAAGCCGATTCTGGATAAGGGCAACCAGGACGGTACCGAAGAGGACCGCTCGTGAGTGAGATCATCAATTTGTCGCTGCTGCTCTTTCTCAGCGTTCTCGCCGTCACTATTGCCCGGCTGCGCAACCTGTTCGCCGTGGTGATGATCGCCGGCTTCTACAGCCTGGTTTCAGCGGCACTGTTCACCGTGCTGGATGCCGTGGACGTGGCCTTCACCGAAGCTGCCGTCGGTGCCGGGATATCCACGGTGATTCTGCTCGGCACCCTGCTCTTGACCACAAAGGAAGAGAAGGCGCCAGAGCGCTGGTCTCCCCTGCCCCTGATCGTGGTCTTGATCACCGGTGCCGCGCTCGTCTTCGCCACAGAAGACATGCCGGCGTATGGTGATCCCAACGCGCCGGCGCATAAGCACGTGGCTCCGCGCTACCTCGAAGACTCCGGCGATGAGATCGGCGTGCCCAATGTCGTCACCTCCGTTTTGGCCAGCTATCGTGGCTACGATACCCTTGGTGAGACAGCGGTAATCTTCACCGCCGGAGTAGGCCTGCTGCTGCTCATCGGCAAGTCGTTCCGCTTCCGTGACCCGGATGGCGAGTGAGATAACGCATGAGCGGTAACATCATTCTCAGGATCGTGGGCAAGCTGTTCATCCCTTTCATCATTCTCTTCGCCCTCTACGTGCAGTTCCACGGAGACTTCGGTCCGGGGGGAGGCTTTCAGGCAGGTGTCATCTTCGCCGCCGCCTTTGTGCTCTACGGGCTGATTTTCGGCGTGGAGAAGGCCAAGCGCGTCATCCATCCCAATGTGCTGCAGACCTGCATCGCTCTCGGCGTACTGCTATACGCGGGGACCGGAGTTGCCGGTATCCTGTTGGGCGGCAACTTTCTCGACTACGGGGCTCTCAACTCCCATGATCCGGTACACGGTCAGCACCTCGGAATTCTTCTCGTCGAGTTCGGAGTGGGTATGACTGTGGCATCGGTGATGATGTCTACTTTCTTCCTGTTCGCCAGTCGGGGGCGCCCGTCGTGATCGAGATCGACGTAGGCCTCATCAATTACTGGGTGGTCATCTTCCTGATGATGACCGGCTTCTACATCGTCATGGCGAGCCGGAATCTCATCAAGAAGATGGTTGGCCTGAGCCTATTCCAGAGTTCCGTCTTCATTATGTACATCACGGCGGGCAAGGTCTTGGGCGGCACTGCACCCATCCTCACCAAGCCGGGCACGGACTACTCCAATCCCTTACCTCACGTCCTCATTCTGACCGCCATCGTCGTCGGTATCGCCACCACGGGGATGGGCATGGCCCTGATCATCCGCATCAACGAGGCCTACGGAACAGTGGAGGAGAACGAAATCCGGTCTCAGGACGCCGCCGAGTGATCGATCAGCACCTTCCCATTCTACTGATCGTCGTGCCACTCATGGCGGCTCCGCTGTGCATCCTGCTGCGCCGTCGCGAGTTGTCGTTGATACTCGCCGTGGTCGTTTGCTGGGCCTGCCTATCGATGGCTGCGCGGCTGTTGCAACGCACCCTCAGCGAGGGCGTCATCAGCTATCATTTGGGAGGATGGCCTCCTCCATGGGGCATCGAGTACCGCGTCGACCCAGTCAACGCCTTCGTGCTCCTGCTGGTAGCCTTCATCGGCGCCATCGTCATTCTCTACGCGCCGTGCAGCGTCAACGCGGAACTGCCGGAGATTCGCACCAGCCTGTTCTACACCGCCTACCTGCTGTGCTTCACCGGACTCATGGGCATGACGGTGACAGGCGACGCCTTCAACGTCTTTGTTTTCCTAGAGATTTCATCGCTGTCTACCTACGCCCTCATCGGCATGGGCAAGGATCGGCGAGCGTTGACCGCCTCGTACCGGTATCTGGTTATGGGAACAGTCGGCGCCACGTTCTTCGTCATCGGCCTCGGGCTGATGTATATGAAGACGGGTACCCTGAATATGGCTGACCTCGCCAGGCTCCTGCCGCAAGAGATGCATACACGAACAATCCTCGCTGCCTTTGCCTTCATCACTGTGGGCCTGAGCCTCAAGCTAGCGCTGTTCCCCCTGCACGTGTGGCTACCCAACGCATACGCCTACGCGCCGTCCATCGTGACCGCCTTCATCGCCGCCACGGCAACTAAGGTCTCAGTCTACGTCTTCCTGCGGTTCTACTTCACGATCTTTGGCGCTGACTTTGCCTTCAACAACCTGCACATCGATATGTTCCTCGTACCTCTAGGCTTGGCTGGCATCTTCGTTGCGTCGCTGGTAGCGGTATTCCAGAGCAACATCAAGCGCATGCTCGCCTACTCTAGTGTCGCCCAAGTGGGCTACATGATGGTTGGCGTCGGGCTGTTCTCCGTCACCGGTCTCACCGCGACCCTCATACACCTTTTCAATCACGCAGTGATGAAAGGTGCCTTGTTCCTCGCCGTGGGCTGCTTCACCCTGCGACTCGGTGGCTGCGAGCTCGCCGACCTGCGCGGCGCGGGACGGCGCATGCCGGTGACAACGACGGCCTTCATCTTCGGCGGCCTTAGCCTGATCGGCGTGCCGCTCACGGTGGGCTTCGTCAGCAAGTGGTATCTCGTGCTCGCGGCTCTTGAGCGCGGCTGGTGGCCGGTAGCGGTGCTCGTCCTGTTAGGCTCGCTCATCGCCGTTGCCTATATCTGGAGGGTCGTGGAAGCGGCGTACTTCCAGAAGCCTGATAATGAACGCGAGATATCCGAGGCGCCGCTATCCATGTTGATCCCCACGTGGCTCCTTATCGGTGCCACTCTCTACTTCGGTTTCACCGCTTCCTTCACCGGTGGCGTGGCGCAACGCGGCGCTGAAATTCTAATGGGAATCGGATCGTGAGTCCCGATACCCTCCTGCTCGCCGCCGTGTTCTTACCCCTGGCGTCAGGACCACTGATCGCCATTACCGGCGCCTCGCCAAACCTGCGCGAGACGGTCACCGTAATCGCCGGAGTCATCACTTTCGGGTTTGTGCTCTGTATCTCCAACCTGGTCAACGACGGCGTGCAACCGGCGGTGACTCTGATGGAATTGGTGCCGGGGCTGTCGCTGCAGCTGAAGGTCGAGCCCTTGGGCATGATCTTCAGCCTGATCGCCTCCGGACTGTGGATCGCCACGTCAATCTATTCCGTCGGCTACATGCGGGGGCACGGTGAGAGCAACCAGACGCGCTACTACTTTTTCTTTGCCGTCGCCATCACCGCCGCCCTCGGCGTGGCCTACGCCGGCAATCTGCTCACCCTGTTCGTGTTTTACGAAGTCCTCACCCTCTCCACGTATCCGCTGGTAACCCATGAACGTACCGAGGAGGCGATGCGTGGTGGTCGGGTGTACATGGGGATCCTCATCAGCACCTCCGTGGCATTCCTGCTGTGGGCGGTGATCTGGACCTATCACTTAGCCGGTACGTTGGATTTCGTCGATGGGGGAATTCTCGCCGGTCGCGCCGACGTCCCTACTCTGACTTTCCTGCTGGCACTCTTCGCGTTCGGCACCGGTAAGGCAGCACTCATGCCCTTCCATCGTTGGTTACCCGCCGCCATGGTGGCACCAACGCCGGTGAGCGCGTTACTGCACGCTGTGGCCGTAGTCAAAGCGGGGGTTTTCTCAGTGATGAAAATCGCCGTCTACGTCTTCGGTATCGACACCTTGAATTCGATGGGGCTAAGCCAGTGGCTGCAGTACGTAGCGGGCGGGACTATTCTCATCTCTTCCCTCATCGCCATGACCAAGGACAACCTCAAGGCGCGGTTGGCCTATTCGACAGTGAGTCAGCTGTCTTACATCGTGCTCGGAGCAGCGCTGGCCAACGAGTTGGGTGTTCTGGGGGGCAGCCTACACATTGTCACCCACGCCTTCGGCAAGATCACTCTATTCTTCTGCGCCGGCGCCATCATCGTCGGTGCTCACAAAACCGAGATTAGCGACATGCGAGGCCTTGGACGGCGCATGCCGTTCACCTTCGGTGCCTTCCTGTTGGGCTCGCTCAGCATCATCGGGCTCCCGCCCTTCGCTGGCGCCTGGAGCAAGTGGTACCTGCTGCTGGCCGCCCTCGACGCGGATCAGTTGATCTTGGTCGGCGTGCTGCTGGTGAGCAGCCTGCTCAACATCGCCTATCTGTTGCCGGTGGCCGTGACCGGATTCTTCGCGCCTCCCGAAGGTGAGGAGGGTGGTCTCAAGGAGGCACCCGTCGCGTGCGTGCTTCCTCTGTGCTTCACCGCGGCCTCCTGCATCATACTCTTTTTCTACCTCGATCCCTTTCTGGCGCTCGCCCGTCGTATCGGAGGCTGACCATGCAGCAAGACGCAGCGGGTGGCGGAGACAAGCGCCACTTCTTCGATGATCCCCGGAGGGTCAGAGGCATTATCCGACTGCTTTTCATCTGCTGCGCCGTGCTCATTCTCCTCGACCTTGTCATCCACCGGCACCTCAGCTTCGCCGAAGGCGTACTGCCCTTCGAGGGTTGGTTCGGGTTCTACGGCGTATACGGCTTCGTCGCCTGCGTTCTCCTCGTACTCGCCGCCAAAGAGATGAGAAAAGTGCTCATGCGCTCGGAGGACTACTATGATCGAGAGTAGTCTCCACCCCGCACTGATCCTCATCGTCGGAAGCCTGATCCTCCCGCTGGTGAGGGGGCATCTGCGTAGCGCTCTTCTGGTTCTCATCCCGCTGGTCGGCTTCGTCAACATCCTCGGGCTGGAGGCGGGCGACAACGTCAGCCTGATGGTATCAGGCATCGACATCCACGTGCTGCATGTGGACAAGCTCAGTCTGCTGTTCGGTTATCTATTCCACGTTGCCGCCCTCATGGGCGCCATCTTCGCCCTGCATGTGAAGGACAGCACCCAGTTGATGACAGCGATGATGTATGCCGGCAGCGCCGTTGGCGCTGTGTTCGCCGGTGATCTCATCACCCTGTTCATATTCTGGGAGCTGCTGGCAGTCACATCCGTTTTCCAGATTTGGGCGAATAAAACCGAGCGTGCCATCAGTGCCGGAATACGCTACCTGCTCATACACGTAAGCTCCGGCCTGCTCCTTATCACGGGTGCAGCGATCCGCTATCACGAGATGGGTCAGGCGGGACTGACTTTCGAGCACATGCAGCTCGAAGGTCTGGGCTCGTGGTGCCTACTGCTGGCCATCGGCATCAAGTGCGCCTTCCCTTTCCTGCACACGTGGCTCGTCGACGCCTATCCCGAGGCAACGCCGACGGGGACGGTCTTTCTCTCGTCTTTCACCACGAAGACTGCAGTATATTGCCTGGCGCGCGGATTTGCCGGCACCGAGGAGCTAATCTGGGTGGGCGGAGCAATGGCCATGTTCCCCATCTTCTTCGCCGTGATCGAAAACGACCTGCGACGCGTTCTCGGCTACTCCATGATCAACCAGATCGGCTTCATGGTTTGCGGCATCGGCCTCGGCGAGGGCATGGGTGTGAACGGCGCTGTCGCCCACGCCTTCAACGACGTGTTCTTCAAGGGCGTGCTATTCATGTCCCTGGGGGCGGTGCTGTTCCGCACCGGGCGTATCAACGGCTCCGATCTTGGCGGACTCTACCGGTCGATGCCATGGACCGCCGGGTTCTGTATCACCGGCGCCTGCTCGATTTCAGCCTTCCCGCTGTTCAGCGGCTTTGTCAGCAAATCAATGGTCATGGCCGAGGCGGCGAATCAGAATTACGTAGCCATCTGGCTAATGCTGCTGTTCGCCTCTGCCGGCGTCTTCCACCACGCCGGCATTAAGATTCCATTCTTCGCGTTCTTTTCGCACGATTCGGGGATACGCTGTAAAGAGGCCCCCCGCAACATGCTCATCGCGATGGGACTGGGCTCGGCGATCTGCCTTTTTAACGGCATGTATCCCTGGGTGCTCTACAGCCTACTGCCCTACCCCGTCAACTACGAGCCCTATACGGCAACCCACGTGGTTCTGCAGCTGCAGCTTCTGTTTTTCTCGGCCTTGGCCTTTGCGAGTCTCAAGCTGACCGGACTGTACCCACCCGAGTTGCGCTCTCTCAACATCGACGCGGACATCGCCATTCGGAAGTGGCTGCCCGGCTTCGGACGAGCATTCTCAGCAGTGGGCGGCCCGTTTCGAGATGCCACGATCGGAGTGGGCAAGCAGTTCGTTAGCAATCTCATCGCCAGCTTGAAGGTCTACCACGGGCCTGGCGGTTTGTTCTCACGCCCCTGGCTGACGAGCAGCAGTATTCTCGTCGTCCTCGCCTTTCTCACGCTCTTCCTGATCTCCAACTACCGCGCCCATTAACTCCGAGACCCCAAGACACGAAGGGCCACGAGTCGACGTGCGAACTCGCGGCCCTTTCCCGTTCTATGCGGGTTTTGCTCAGTCTACATAGCGCTCGAGCACTTCGGGTTGGCACTGACGGAACTGCTCGAACCAGTAGAGACCGGCGACCACCAACGCGTGGTCGATCTGTCCCGATGAGATGAGGTTGGAGATACTCTCCATCGGCACCTCATCCACGGCGATGTCTTCCCCGGCTTCCTGAGTCAGCTCCTGGATTTTGTGCGCACCCAGAGCAACGAAGGTGTGCAGTCGGTTGGTCTGGATCGCCGGATTGGCGGCGACGTGCCCGATACGCAGGATTTCTTCGGCGGAGAACCCCGTCTCCTCCAGCAGCTCCCGGCGCGCAGCCTCGGCCAAAGAACCGTCCTCGGGTTCGGCGACGCCACCAGGGATTTCCAGGCTGCCCTCCTCAGTGCCGTGGCGGTATTGGTGAATCACCACGACGTTGCCAGCTCGGGTTACGGGGATCACGTTGATCCACTCAGGCATCTCGAGGATGTGGAAGTCGTGCTCAGTGCCGGTGCGGGGAGACCGCCGCCGGTCTCGGCGAACGGAGAACACTTTGAAGTCCCCCATCACCTCCTTGGCGAGAGTTGGCCAGGGGTCACACATCATCCTGCACCGTCATTCGCGTGTGCCATGCCGAGTACGTCTGCGATCTTCTCCACGATTTTCTGCGGGGTGCCGCTGATATCGATGGAGATGGCGTCCTCGGGCTCTTCCAGGGCCTCGAACTGGCTACGCAGCAACGATGCCGGCATGTAGCGATGAGCTCGATCGGAGAGCCGGGAGGCAATCAGCTCTTCGCTGCCGGCGAGGTGCACGAGACAGACCTGGTGTGAGTCTCGACCACCGCGCAAGATCCTCCGGTACTCGCGCCTGAGTGCCGAACAGGCGAGGATGCAGGTCTCGCCTCGGTCGATGAAGGCGCCGAGCTCACGGGCCAGCCTCTGTAGCCAGGGAAAGCGGTCTTCATCGGTCAGAGGTGTCCCCGAAGCCATCTTGGCAACGTTCTCTTCGGGGTGGTAGTCATCACCGTCAAGAAATGGCACCTGCATGTACTGGGCCAACATCTCTCCTACCGTCGTCTTCCCACTGCCGGTCACGCCCATGAGCACGATGGCACGACTAGCCCCCATCGCGCTCTCAACCACCCATAGTCTCCCACGTCCCCGACTCGCTTGAGCGATAGCTCGCCTCCGTAATTGCGACGGCATCGACGGCGCAGGTGAGATCGTCATCGATCTCATCTGCGCTGAGATCGCCCTTAATGGAGGCTCGCAAGCGGTCAATTCCGGTGGGCCGGCTCTGCCTCGGGGCCACGGCGACCGGATTTTCCCCGGGAGCGTGGATCGTGTAGCCTCCAGACCCGTCTTCACAAATCGTACCCTCACTGCCCGTCACCTCCAGCCCTCCCGGCCCCCCCGTCTGCACCCAAGCCGCCTCCACTGTAGCCAGAGCACCGGAGGCGCAAGCGATAACGGCAACACCGCGGTCATCCACGTCCGGGTAGATACCGGAGACATTGTCGATATGCGCCCAGACCCGCTCCATCGGGCCCAGCAGCGTGCGCAACAGGTGCACAGCGTGAGTACCCATGTCCAGGAAGGCGCCCCCACCGGCCAGCTGCTTGTCGGTAAACCAGGCGGAATGTGGATTATCGAACCAGCGGCCATAAGCCGCGTGGTGAGCGTTGCGGTAGCGGGCGTGGGTCACCTTGCCGATGCCGCCATCGCGCAGCGCTTGCAGCACGCCCTGCTTCTCTGCACTCATGGGCTGGAAGTAGCCGAGCAGCAGGTTGTTGCCGACCTCGCGTGCCAAGTCTGCCGCCTTGCGCGCTTCGCTTGCCGACACTTCCAGCGGCTTCTCGCAGAAAACGGCCTTGCCCGAGCGAATCAACGGCTCAAGGAGATCCCGGTGCTTCGAATTCTCCGCGCACACGACAAACCCATCCACGTCCGCCGCAGCCGCCTGGCCGAGGTCGGCGACATACAAGGCGCCGGCCTCCCGGGCCCAGTGCTGACCACGATCCTCCATATCATCCCAGACTACGCTGAGTTCGCTATCGTCTCCTTCGACGATAGACTTCACGTAGCCCGGTGTGTGCACGTGTGCTCCAGAGATCAGACCAAAACGCACTCTTTCCTCCTAGCTTTCAAGGGGTGATTGCCGTCCGTGTAGAACGACGACGAATGATAGGAGACCCACCACAAGGAGGCCCCTCGCTTCTATTAGATAGAGACACCCGATCTTCATGTCGGGGGGCCATTCTATACGCTGAACTTCTCTCACGCAGCTGTGTCGATCACTTCGGGTTCAAGTGATTCGTTCGCTTCGCTATCTCCACTGAAAGACCACGCCGATCGACTCTAAGGGGCGCTCAGCGAGCATTTCGTAGATCTCCTGGCACTGCTCAGGCTGACATCGGTGAGTGATCAGGTCGGCCACAATCAGTCTGCCGTCGGCCATCATCTTCAGCAACAGCCTCCGATCACGCTCTCGCGACCATGGGTAGTAGGGCGATTGGCGATCAGGCGTACGGGGCTGGAAGGCGCCGATTATGTCCACTTCACGCAGGTGGACGTCGCGCATGAAGTCCATTTCCACCGAGCCACGCGGTGAACCCAGGGCCACGACCTTGCCCCCATTGCGGCAGATCGCCGTGGCCATGGGGTAGACAGCCGGATTTCCCGTCGCTTCGATCACGACGTCGGCGCCATCGCTCTCGCAAAAGGCGCGGATCTGCTTCGCGGTGTCGTCAATATCTTTCGGGGCGATGATGACATCCGCCCCGCGCTGCTTCGCCGTCTGTAACCGCCCGTCGTGCAGATCGAGAGCAATCAGCGGGCTGCCTCCCGCCAATCGGCTTAACGACATCGCGAGCTGACCGACCAACCCCATGCCAAGTACGGCGACGTTCGCCCCCAGCTGTACTTCGCCTCGACGCACGCCGCGGATGGCGATGCCTGTCATGACGAGGAAGACCGCGTCTTCCCACGTCGTAGCGTCTGGGATTGGTGTCAGATGAGAGTCCATACACTGGTGGCTCGCGTGGAACCCCTGCGTGGCGACGCGGTCTCCGATCTGCAGACCCTCAACGCCCTCACCGACCTCGATCACTGTGCCAGCACCGCAGTACCCGCTGCCAATCGGAAAACTTGGATCCCGCCCCGGCTCGGCGCCGTGTACGTAGTTCCAGGTTTCGGTGCCCGGACTGACAGCGGTCACCTCGTTCTCCACGAGCACCTCTCCCCGGCCGGGAGGCGATATTTCGAAATCCTGCACTTCAATTCTTCGTCGCTCCGTGCGGATGAACCGTCTTGCCTTCATCGATATCCTCCCAGCACGCGGCGAAAGAACAACTCGAGAAAGGCGTCCGCATTGACGCGGCTGGCCCATTCGAGCTCGACGCCGATGCGATCACGATCGCATCGGGTCGGCCGCTCGTCCATCACCAGCTGCCCGTGGGCCAATCCACCTGTCGTCTCGACATCTCCCCAACCTCGCTGCCACTCCGCGGGCAGGTGACCTAACGCTAGGGCCACCGCCAGCGGATCGTGCAGGTAGATTCCGTCATGCCCGTGACACTCGCTCGCAAAGAGCATAGGTGTGGCAGTGGATTCACGGATGAACTGGGCTACGGCGCTTGCTTCGCCCTTTGTGTGGCGTTGAAGTACCTCGGCGGTGAGCAGCACCTGTCGGGTCACGTCGAGAGGGACGACGCGCACCTGGGCGCGGGCCCGCAACACACTGTGCGCCGCCTCAGCGTCGGCGAAGAAGTTGAACTCGCTGCGCGGCGCGGCGTTGCCGGCAACGTGCACGGCGCCCCCCATTACGGTGAGAGACGACGCCTTGGTCAGCAGGCCGGGATGGTTGAATTCGGCGAGGGCGAGGTTGGTCAGAGGACCGATGGCGACGAGATGGGGCGCGGATGGGGCGTTGAGAGCATCTTGCAGATAGGAGACGGCGTCACCCTGAGACATCGCCACAGAAGCGGGCAGCTTCGTATCTCCCAAGCCGTCGTCACCGTGAATGTGCGTGGCGTGGACGGGTTCCCGGGTCAGCGGAGCGGCGGCTCCTTCATAGACAGGAACGTCAGCGCCGGCCAGCTCGAGCACCTTCAGGGCGTTCTGTGTCCCAAGACGCACGGGCACATTTCCACTCACCGTGGTTATGGCGGCAATCTCAATATCCGGTGTGGCTAGAGCGTAGAGCAAGGCCAGGGCGTCATCGACGCCGGGGTCCATATCGAGGACGACCCGCTTCATAGGAGAGGAGATTTGGAGGCGGCGGCTTCCCGTCGGAGAGGATGGGCACGGATTAGTCGGCGTATGGTAGAGCCGTTACCGGGGGCGGTCAACCTCTCGCCGATTCGAAAACTAGCCGTAACGCGTTGTCGCAGAAAATTTTGCGCTTGACCTCATCGGAGATGTCGAGTCCTAGCAGGAACTGCCGCAGTTCGTCCCCGGGAGCGTCTCTGCCGAACAGCAGCCGATCGGCATACTGGCTCAAGAACTCTCGGGCATGCCCAAGGTCCCGTCGCATCGCCCCCAGCCCGGACCCGGCGGACAGATCCGCCCACAGATTCCCATATGCATATAGAAGGCGCAGCAATTCTCCCCCGGACGTTACCGGACCCTGGGGATATTTCGCCGGGTCCGTAGCCTCGTCCCCGCTGATGGAACGCCAGAACCCCGGTGCGTGCCCGATGAACACGGTGTCGGGGCAGGCCTGCAGCGCCCGCTCCAGGGGGCCCATCCCACCACCGTACCAGAACTCCTCGTAGTGGTGGCCGCCCTCACCATCGGGAAGAAAGGGTACGTCCATATGCAGCACCACTGGACAGCCTAGCTCACCGGCTTTGCGGAACAGCTCGACGGCGCGCGGGTCGTCGAGCAGCATTCGGTAGCTCCACTCACCGCAGACGCGTACGTCGTGCATGTGATAAGCTGCCTCGAAGCGAGCAGCCGCGGAGCCTTCCGATGGACACGGGCAAAACCCCGGCACGAAGCGATCCGGATAGTCGCGACAGGCTTCCAGCACGTCGTCCAAGGTGGAGCCGGCATGGGTTCCGTCAGGACGGAAGTTGCTTGGGTTGAAGGTGCCGTGACTAGCGGGCACGTCCTCGACAGCAGGCAGGTACCAGGTAAGCACCCAGGTACGTTCGATGCCAAAAGCGTCCATCTCGGCCACCACCTCTTTGGGACCGAGCCCGTGATAGTGCACGTGCTGATGGGAGTCGATGATTTTCACGAAGACCCTTCCACCGGTTTCGCCTTGGCGACGGACTCATCCCGCACTAGGGTCTCGGGCACCAGCAGCCCAAGCACGCCGGCGCCGAGTAGGCCAATTGCCGCCACTATGAAAGGCGTTGCCATCAAGCCCAGCAGATCCGCCGCACGCCCCACGATCAGCGGCCCTGCTGCATGGCCAGAGTCGCCGATGAAGCGCCAGATGCCGAGAAACTCACCTCGCGCCTGTGGCGGCGACAGGTCCGCTCCTAGGGTGAGCATGGTTCCCGAGCCGATGCCATTGCCCGCCCCCAGCGCCAGGGTCGCCGCCAGCAGAGAGGTAAAGCTATCGGCGAAGGGAATGACAGCCATGGCCGAAGATTGAATGAGAAAACTCGGCACGTAGGCAAACTTGCGGCCAAAGCGATCCATGATGATCCCCGCCGGCATGAACAGGAGCATGTCGATGGCGTACGAGGCGCTGATGATAACCCCCACATCCTTGGCATCTAGACCGAGTTGCTCGGCGGCGAACAGAGGCACGATCACATTGCGGGCAGCGCGAATCGTCTGCGCCATGAGCGCGCCCGTGCCCGCTCGCATCAGGATCGTCCGGTTCTGCCGCAGCACAGTACGCAAGCCGACCGGAGTATCTCCGCGGCGCGCCGATCCCGAAACCGAATCGGAAAACACTAAACCCAAGGTGGCGAGTACGGCCAGGGATGCCACGCCGCCGTAGATGAGAAAGGGCACCTGCAAGCCCAAGCTGCCGGCGATGATTCCCCCCGTCAGCGGCCCGACGAAAGCGGTGATACGCCCTACCCCACCGAGGCCGGCGTTCATGCGACCCCGTGCTTGTATCCGCACCAAGTCCGTGATATAGGCGTGTCGCGAGATGTTCCAGAGCCCCAGGCCGGCACCGGAGATCAGCCGGTAGGCGATAGCTTCCCACAGAGTCTGGGCGAAGAACATGGCCAGACCCGACAGAGCGATGATAACACCTCCGAGGACCATGGACCGCTTGCACCCCAGCCGTCGCATGGCCACACCCGCTGGTAAATCGCTGGCCAGGTTGCCCATCCCTTGCGCTGCCAACAACGCGCCGACCAAACCGTACGAGACCTCAAAGGACAGGGCGAACAGGGGCAGCACAGGCAGCACCATTCCCTTGCAGAGCCCAACGAGGATGGGGGGGACGTAGATCGACAGCAGCAGCCGGCGCTGATTAGGGGCGAGCCGCTCGCTCACTGGTTGTGTTGGTTCTTGCGGAAGGCGTCGGACTCGTAGTATGCGAAGTCGCGACCGTCAGTGTTCTGCCACCAGTCGCGCATCCGGCGCGTCAGCTCTTGCTGGACCGACCGGTACTCGGCGACACCAGCAAGATTGTGCAGCTCGTGCGGATCTTCGGCGAGGTGGTAGAGTTCTTCACAAGCGTCGTCGCCGAAGTACTCCACGTACTTCCACTCCCGCGTGCGGGCACCACGGAAGGGATGCGTACCCCAGTAGGCAGCGTGATGCTCGAAGAACACCATCTCGTCTTCAGGGTGCCCCGGCGCCTGCAAGGCGGCAAGCAGGTCGCCGTGCGGGAACTCGTCTCCGCCCACACCCGCTAACCTCGCTAGGGTACCCGCCAGCTGCACGGACGAAACGAGATCGTCGATCTTGGATCGGGGCGAGTCAAGGCTGACCGGCAGTTTGAGGATTCCGGGCACCCGATAGAGCTCATCATAGGGCAGAGTTCCCTTCAGGCGTGTGTGATGAGCACCCATCATGTCACCGTGATCGGCAACAAACAGAACAACGGTATTGTCCCACAACCCAAGGCGCTTGAACTCGGCAGCGACACGGCCGCAGTGCTCGTCGGTGATAGCAATCATCGACAGGTACTGCGCCAGCTCCTCGCGGGCGGCGTCCTCGTCCCAAGCGCCGTGGGAGCCGTCACAGGCGTGCTCCTCCTGGAAGGGCGGCTTCCCGGAAAAGCTCTCCTCGTAGAAACTCACTGGCAGTTCCAGCGAGGCCGCGTCGAAGCGATGTTGGTGTGCGATTTCGTGGAAAAATGGCGGATGTGGCAGATTCGTGGAGAACGTAAGAAACAGGGGCCGGCCATCGTCCTTGTAGCTGCGCAGATACTCCAACGCGTCGCTGACCCCGACGTAATCGCGGCGCAGCACGTTGGGCACGTGCGTGACACCTCGCCGTGCGGCTTCATTGTCGTCTACCTTGTGGCCGTCGTGATCGATGCCCTCCTGGTAGCCCAGCTCTGTGAGGGGCACGCCGAAGTGGCACTTGCCAAAGTAGGCGGTGCGGTAACCAGCGTCGCTGAAGACGTGACCAAGGGCGCGGTACTTCGTGGGCGACAGTCGGTTCTGGTGGCCGTGGAATCCGTAGTTCACGACCACACCGCATTCGTGGGGATAGAGCCCAGTGATGAAGGAGGCCCGCGACGGCACACACTGCCCGTGGGAGCTGATGAGATGCGTCAGATGTATTCCCTCACCGACGAGGCCATCGAGAAAGGGCGTGTGCACGACCGGGTCGAGGCAACCAAGGCGTTGGGCCTGCATCTGATCGCACATCAGGACCAGGACGTGGGGACGATCAGTCAAAGTCCGCCTACACCTGCAGACGTTCGATCTCCGTTTTCGACAGGGTCTCTTTCCCTGCGGCGGCATTCATGCGCGCCTGCTTAGGGGACTTGGCACCCGGGATCGCCACCGGGTCGCTAGGGTGAGAGATCACGTACTGCAGTGCCGTGCGCACCATCTCCTCGCCCGGGCTCACCAGTTCGCGAAGCTGGTCCACGGTGGCCAGGCACTCTTCGAGCTTGTTACGGGCATCACCACTCACGTTGTACTTGTCACGCACCGAGTCTTCAAACACGGTATCGCGATCGTAGCGGCCACTCAGCAGGCCTTGGGCTAGAGGCCCCCGCACCATGACGGCGATGGCGTGGGCCTGGCAGTAGGGCAGGAACTCGGCTTCTGGCTGGCGGTTGGCAATGGAGTAATTCACCTGTACAACCTTACATCCGCCGGCGTGGTTGAAGCGCCTTAACACCTTCAAGCTGTTGGTGGAGATGCCGTAGGCGCGCAGTCTTCCCTCTTGGATCAGCGTCTGGAATCCCTCCAGATAAATGGAGGGATCTTCAATGTCCCCTTCATGACAGAGCAGCACATCATGGTAATCAGTACGCAGCCGATGTAGGGACGCGTGCGCGCACAGACGAATCATGTCTACCGTGGTCTTGGGCACGCCCTGGCCCGTGCGCTGACCCCAATTGCCGATCTTGCTGACCACGTACACTTGTTGGCGAATTCCCGTCAGCGCCGTGCCCAGTCGTTCTTCCGACAGGCCGTTGGGAATTCCGTACGACTCGGCGGCATCGAAGAGGTTCATCCCTGCCTCGTGGGCGGCGCGCACCGTCGCCCACGACGTGGTGTCATCCACCTCTCCCCACTGGTTGCCCAGATTCCACGTACCTAGACCGATTACCGACACCTGCCAGCCCGTCCTGCCAAAGTCGCGGTAGAGCATGGTTGCTGATCTCCTGAATCATGGCGCGGTAAGCGGCGAGCACGCCTTCGCGCCAAGTGCATCCCGCCCCCATATTCGAGCGCGCATGGAAGCTTCCGCGCCCTCTTCCGCCCGCTCATCCCGCCTGCGTCGCCTGGCCTTCGATCGGCCCAACTGGCCCTTTGCACCGGCGCGGCTGCCGGTGTTCTACGGCTGGCTCATTATCCCCGTGGCCACCGTGGGGGTACTGTTCAGCGCTCCCGGTCAGACCATCGGCGTGTCGGTGTTCACCGAAGACCTCATGGTGACGACCGGGCTGACGCGAGTGCAGATCAGTCTGACCTATCTAGTGGGAACACTCGGAGGAGCACTGCTTTTGCCACGGGCGGGCAGAATATACGATCGCCTCGGAGCCCGCACCACAACGTTCCTGGTGGGCATCGCCTTCGGCGGCGCCCTCATCCTCCTCAGTCAAATCGACGTCGCCCTGTGCCTGCTGCGCACCCTCCCCGGCGTGGGTGCAACGCCGCTATACGCCCTGATATCCGGCTTCGCCCTTACGTCCGTGGGCTTCTTCGCTCTGCGCTTTCTCGGTCAGGGGGTACTGTCATTGGCGACTAGCAACATGGTGATGAACTGGTTCGACCGTCGGCGTGGGCTCGCCAACGGCTTTATGGGGTTGCTCACCTCCTTCGGCTTCTCCAGTGCTCCCATCGTATTCAACGCCCTCATCGCCGCCTACACCTGGAAAGGCGCCTGGCTCGTGCTCGGCCTCGTCACCTTCACCGGCCTGACCCTGCTGTCGGCGTTGCTCTACCGTGACAACCCCGAGGAATGCGGGCTACGACCTGACGGCGGCAATAGCAGCACCGACGCAGAGAGCAGAGACGACCGTCCTGATTACAATCTCGATCGTGCCCGCCGAACCCTGCCGTTCTGGATCTTCCTGGCCAGCGGCATTATCTCCTCCGTTTTCCACACTGCCGTCTCCTTTCACGTGGTCTCCATCTACGCCGAAGCCGGACTCGATCGCGACGCCGCCGTCGAGATGTTCCTGCCCATCGCCACCATCGCTGTGAGCATCAACTTCATCGCCGGCTGGCTCAGTGACCGCACATCTCTGCGCGGACACCTTGCACTCTACCTGGCTGGTATCGTCGTCGCCAACATCGGCATGCTGAATCTGCAGGAGCCCTGGGGTCGGCCACTGCTTATCGCCGGAATGGGCACCACGGGCGGCCTCATGCGACTACTCGGCAGCGTGACATGGCCGCGCTACTACGGGCGCCGGAACCTCGGCGCGATTCGCGGCTTCGTCATGGCCATCGGTGTCGGCGCCAGCGCCGTGGGCCCAACAATCTTCGGCCTCGCCTACGACCTATTCGACGACTACGAGGTCGCCAGCTGGATCTGTATCACCTCTGCCTCCGTCCTTATTCCCCTCACGCCGTGGGCGCTGGAGCCGCCAGATCGCCGGCGATAGCGTCAGAGCTCAGACCTGTCGCCTCCAGCGCCCGTCCCATAGGTTTTGACTCATGGCCTCGCCCAACGCCGACATCATCACCGGAATCTTCAATACCTACCGAAGCCAGGGACACCTCGACTACGGTGAATCGGTGAAAACCATCGATCACATGCTGCAGGCCGCCGTCTTTGCCGAGCGTGACAACGCCCACGACACCCTAATCGCTGCCGCCTTCCTCCACGACATCGGTCACCTCGTGCACGGTCTGTCTGAAGACATCGCCGAGCGCGGGATCGACGGTCTGCACGAGGACGTGGGGGCCGACTGGCTCGCCCGCTGGTTCCGTCCCTCGGTCTCCGAGCCGGCTCGCCTGCACGTGGTGGCCAAACGCTACCTCTGCGCCGTGGAGCCCGACTATTTCGAAGGTCTGTCTCCTTCCTCGGTGCGCAGCCTCGAACTGCAGGGCGGCCCCTTCAAGGCTGACGAGATACGCCACTTCGAGGCCCATCCCCACTTCGCCGACGCCGTCCTCCTGCGCCGCTACGACGACTTCGGCAAGGTGCCTGGCATGGAAACTCCCGATTTTGAGCATTACCGGCCCGTGCTTCGGTCCGGTCTGCTCAAACCTTCCCCGACGTCGGGTGACGACGAGACCGATTCGACCAAAGCATCTGGATCCCGGTGAACATTGCCGTCCTGGTCTCCGGCGGCGTCGACAGCTCCGTGGCTCTGCGCCTGCTGCACGACGAAGGCCACGACCTCACCGCCTTCTACCTCAAAGTCTGGCTCGAAGAAGAGGTGCTCTCCTTTGCCGGCGACTGCCCGTGGGAAGAGGACGTGGGCTTTGTGCGCCAGACCTGCGAGGAACTCGGCGTGCCCCTAGAGATCGTCCCGCTGCAGGGCGATTACTACGAGCTCGTTGTCGAGATGGTGCTGGCCCAGCTGCGCGCCGGGCGCACGCCGAGCCCCGACATCTTTTGCAATCGCCGCATCAAGTTCGGCGCCTTCCTGGAAGGACCAGGCTCAGACTTCGAGCGCGTCGCCTCCGGCCACTACGCGCGCCTCCTGCCAGGCTCGCAGGGCGTGCGCCTGCTGCGCGGCGTCGACTCCACGAAGGACCAGAGCTACTTCCTCTCCCACCTCACTCAGGAGCAGGTCGCGCGGGTACTTTTCCCAGTGGGTGGCCTCCCCAAGTCGGAAGTGCGTGAACTAGCGGCCCGATACGCCTTGCCTTCGTACGATCGCAAGGACAGCCAGGGCATCTGCTTTCTCGGCAAAATTGACTACCGCGAGTTCATTGCTTTCCACCTCGGTCAGCGCGAAGGACCTATCGTCGACATCGACAGCTGCGAGACTCTGGGCCAGCACCACGGCTACTGGTTCTACACAATCGGCCAGCGTTATGGCCTCGGCCTAGCGGGAGGACCGTGGTACGTGGTGGGCAAGGACATCGCGAGCAACACCGTACAGGTCACCCACGCCGACCATCGGCGCGAGCACAGTCGCGACACCTTCGACATCGGCGACCTGAACTGGATCTGTCCCCCGGCACGGCACGAAGAGGGAGAAGTGCTACTCAAGCTGCGCCATGGTCCCAATCTTGCCGAAGCTCGGATCGAATCCCTCGGCGGCGACCGCCTGCGGGTACACCTAGCACAGGCCGATCCCGGTGTGGCGCCAGGGCAGCACGCCGTCATCTACAACGGAGAAGAATGTCTGGGCGGCAGCATCATCTGCTGATAGGGGGACCTGACGGCCTCAGGCCATGCGGGCAGCACCTCGGCCGTAACTTCGTAACACAGCAGCTCTCCTCACTGCCAGCGAGTGGCAGGTGGTGGCGCGCGAGCTTGGGCAGGCCCCAACACCGTCTCGACACCTCGTAGCTCCTTTGCTCTCGCTTCGAGATCCTCGTAGTACAAGATCCCGGGTATGAGATCGGAGATCTCGCCGAAGCGGTCCAGTCGCTCGGCACCCTATACCTGTCGGCAGGTGGTCTCGTTCTCACAGAGCAACGCCGTCTTCGTCTTTCCGCTTGTCGGTCGCCTCTCAGTCGGCTACTGTCACGTACATGGTGCCCGATCCCACTCTCGTCGAGCTTCTTCGGCAGTCGCAGAAGATCCTGTTCTTCACCGGCGCGGGCATCTCCACCGACAGCGGCATCCCCGACTTTCGCGGACCCCAAGGCGTGTGGAAGAACCGCCAGCCAGTGTATTACCACGACTTCATGAACTCCCACGCCGCCCGGATCGAACACTGGGACTTCAAGCTCGAAGGATGGCAGCTCTTTCGCAACGCGCGCCCCACCCCTGCGCACAAAGCCATTGCCCGTCTCGGTGCCATCGGTCACGTCCTGCTCGTGGTCACCCAGAACATCGATGGCCTGCACTCGGCGGCAGGCACGCCGCGGGATCAGCTCGTGGAGATTCACGGCACAAACGCAGAGATCCAATGTCAGAGCTGTGGCGAGCGCACTGAGCCGGAGCCCCATTACCGAGCCTTCGCCGAAATTCGAGAGCCGCCGGCCTGCCACTGCGGCGGCTTGTTGAAGGCGGCGACGATCAGCTTTGGGCAGGATCTCGTCGCCGAGGACATGCAGCGCGCCAGCGAAAGTGCCGAGAACACCGATCTCGTCGTCACCCTCGGATCCACGCTCTCCGTATATCCTGCCGCTTTCCTACCGCTCATCGCCTGCGAACGAGGCGTTCCCTACGTAATCGTCAACCGCGGGGAAACCGCGCACGATCACCACGCCGGAGTGCGCCTGCGTCTGGAAGGGGACGTGCAGGAACTGTTCCCGCCCGCGGCCAACGCTGCCCTGGAGGCATCATGACGCTTGGGCTGCGCCTGCACGGTCTGGACCCTGCCAAGCCGCAGTGCGCGCCTGGCAGCGGCATCTCTCGATGGCGTTCTCGCCGTCGCTGGAAGGATGACGCGCATCGTCTTGTTCTTCCCGCTATTGCCGACGGCCATCCTCATCGCCCAGGCCGTTCTGCTCACCCAGCGAGGTCAGACCCTGAGCAAGATGATGGTGGGCATTTCGCATTGTGTGCGTCGATAGCGATGAGACCGGGGAATCCGTCACTAACGTGCTCAAACGCTCCGTGCTCAACTACATGCTCGGCGTCTTCCCTCTGTACGGCTTCATCGACGCCCTGTTCATCTATCGCGAAGACCACCGCTGCATTCACGACCTGATCGCCGGCACTCGAGTAGTCTATGCCTCACCTTATGGCCTTGAACATCGCCCCGGGACCATCATTCTGGGTCTTCGGGTTTAGTGGGGAGGAACGCTATAGCCGGACCAGTGTATCAGACTATCCTCTGCGCGAACGTCGACGGACGCATTCCCTTGAACATGCGATCATCCTCATCGGTGCCATTGTGCTGCGCTAACCGTTTGAAGCCGTTGGCACCGGTTATGGGCTCGAGACCGAACAGCTGTCTGCGCATGGGCGTATCCAGCTGGCCCGTCGCCTCTAGCTCCACGGCGGCCTCCAGGGTCACTCCCGGCTGCTTCTGGTAAAAGGGACAGTACAGCGTCAGAACGGCCCAGCGGTCTCGATCGCCCGTGTTGGGCAGGGTCGTGTGCCACAACCTAGTGTTGAATAGGAAGGCGCTTCCCGCCTTTACTTCAGCCGCAATCATGCCCGGCATGTCGCGTTGATCGCGCACTTTTGTTTTCTGATGCTCCCCGCCACCCATGCCCTTGTAGATTGTATATTCTGGCCGGTCCTCAAACAGGTGCGAGCCCGGAACGCACGCGGTACAGCCGTCGTCGGGGCCAACATCCGTGAGATACACGAGGACCTTGGTGTTGAGCGGCCGTCCCAGATAGCGCCACTCTTCATCGCTGGAATGGTCCCGATGCCACCCTACATAGCCGCCCTCTTCTTGGGCATCTTCCGCGGTCTGCGGCTCCAAGACGCGCACCTGGATGGTCGCGGTCTGCACATCCTCACCGACGGTGGCGCTTAGAAAGGGGAACAGACGCGGGTGCGCGATCATCTCCACGGCGGCATCATCCTGCTCTAGGAGATGCAGCGGGTAGATGTCAAAATACTTCCTCGCGTGCCAGGTTCCCGAAGTATAGTACTCGCCATTGGCCGAGATCCCCCGTCCCACAGCCCTCCCCTTCTCCCAGTCGACTCGCGTGCGCGCCTGTGCCCTGTCGAAGGCGGCCTGCACGCGCTCGAGCTCGCCGCCTTGTAGCACATCCTCGATAATGACGAAGCCGTCTCTCTTGTAGGCGGCCACCTGGTCTTTGAGAGTCGACTCCACACTCGAGGGTGTGGTCTCAGTCAGTGTCGACATGCGGTCCTTCTTCCATCATTCCTCCGGCAGAGCGGTTGATGCCTCAACCCTTCATCAACTGAAGACAAGTTTGGCGCCAATATAACACGATACCGACGAGGCTGAAGCCTCACCTTCGCCCGTGCTCTTGTCTGAGTCTCTCTGCTCTCATCTCGTGCCATGTGGTCTCCTCCCATCGGAGCGTGGGTCGTTCGCTGGTCACGTCGACGAAACGCACGTGCATCCGCTGATCTCGAATGTGAATAATGTTGTAGCCGCCTCCCGTCCGTTCCTGGATCATCTGACTGGCATCGGACCAGATGATCGTGCTGCACACGCCGTTGGTGACGACCGTGGGCACTCCGGCGAAGTGGCTGAGATAGGACATGTGGAAGTGGCCGCACAGAATACCGATGACACTGTGTCCACCTATGATCTGCGCTAGGTCTTTGGCATTGACAACATCTTCCTCGTCGCGCCCGAACACGATCTTTCCGGGGGGGTGGTGAAAAGCCAGGAGAATGCCCATGTCAGGTGTCGATGACAACTCGCCCCGCAACCAATCGAGCTGTTCAGCGTCGAAGTCGCCGAAGTGTTGTCCGTCCGCGTGCGAGTCCAGCACGATGACCTTGAGTCCTGCAATTTCCCGGCTGTAGAAGTAACGGCCCGCACTGACGTCACTCTCACCCAGAACGATGCGCCGGAAAGGCTCGATAGCATCACCGTTGCCCAGCGCCAGCAGAACCGGGACGTCGTACTCGGCGGCCATCGCCTCAACGAATTCCCGGACTCGCGGATAGCCGACTTCCGCGTTGCGCTCCCCAAGAACAAGGTCTCCCGTGATGACGAAGAAATCGGGTGTGGGAGCATACTTCCTCAGGTGTTCGAACGTATTCAACGCCTCGGCGTAGCTGTCCAGATGCTCACGATAGCGCGTGCCCTCGGCATGAAAGTGCAGCTCGGACAGATGGATGATGGTCAAATCGTCGGCAGACATGGCATCCTCACTTGGACTTATGGGCGCAGTAGGTCGGCCTGCGGCTCCGAAGATAGTATCGGGTGAAGGCACAAGTCGATCGGAGCACCGCTCGAAACCCTTCTTGATTGGCAAGGAGCGCCACGGCGATGGGCAGAGATGATCTGGAGACACATTATGCAGGGCTGTTCATGCCTTGCTCGTGCCATCGGCAGTGCCCTTCTTACCGTTATCTATTGAAAATCCTTTGAAATGCTGAGGCCATCTACCCGTGGATAGTGATACTGAATCTCAGGGCTATACATACCGCTCCCTTGCTCAGGCACAGATCGAAAGCTTCCGTCGAGACGGCTACCTCATATACGGCAATCTGTTGGGCGGTAATCAATTAGAAGAACTTCGATCGGAGTACGACCACGCCTTCGAGGAGGCCCGCGAATCGGCGCGTTACCGCAATCTCTCCGCCGCAGAAGGCGCCGCCCAACGCCACGACAAGGGCGCCGACGAGGAGATGCTACAGATTATGCAAATGTGCGAGCGCAGTCTCGCCTTTCGCCAACTGCTCTACCACGAGCCCATCCTCGATGTGGTGGAGGACCTCATCGGCCCCAACATCCAACTCTTCCACGACCAAGCGCTGTTCAAACCCGCCAACACCGGCGGGGCCATCCACTGGCACCAGGACAACGCCTACTGGCAATGCTTGCCTGCCAACCTGGTCAGCTGCTGGCTCACTCTCGACGACGTGAACGTCGAAAACGGGGCAATGCACCTGCTCCCGGGATCACACCTGATGCGCACCGACCACGAGCGCGGCGATGTGCTCCTCGACGCCGCTGACAACCTCGACACAAGCGGCGCCGTCATCGTCGATCTTCCCGCCGGCGGCGCCATGTTCCATCACTGTCAGACCCTACACTTCACGCCGCCCAATCGCACCGAACGTCAGCGCCGGGCCTTCGCTATTCATTTTATGTCACCGGGCACGTGCTCGACGCAGGTCGGCGCCATGCCGGTGACCTTCGCCCGTCCCATGCTGCGCATGCGGGTGTGAGGAGGAGGGAAGCGAATTCGTGAAAAGGTTTCGCACCAAGGTCGACTTCGTCCCTCTGATGTTCACCATTCTCGCCGTGTTCCTCCTTGACGCGGCAGCCATGGGACTTGCGGTGCCCGCCTTCGCTGAAGTGTCGCCCTTCGCACCATTCGTCCTGTTCTTCATCGCCGCCCTCCTGCCGGTGGCCCTGATCCTGCTCACCTTCCCCATGGGTTACGAGATCTTGCACGAACGCCTCAGGGTTCGCAGTGGCATTCTCACCTGGAACGTGCAACTCACCGACATCCACCGCGTCACCCCGGAGCGCAGCGCGCACCTCGCCCCCACCATGTCCACCGACCGACTCAACGTCGTCTACCAGTACGGCGACGAGTTAACAGCGCTGCGCATTTCCCCCACGGAGCCCCACGCATTTCTCGCCGAGCTCGCCTCTCGGGACCGCGGCTTTTCCTTCGATGGTGGCGCAATCACCCGCAAATCGGGTCCCGTCGTCCTTCTCGACAGCATCGCTCACTGATCCCCCACCACACCCTCCGCCAGGGAACTCTTCCAAGCACGCCGCCGCGCCTTTCGGAACGGATCGCGATTGGCTATCGTAGCTCCGCCGCCCACTACAATTCACAACGACTCACCGGAGCATTCGGCATGAAGATCACTGACGTCGAGGCGATCCAGATCAACCCGCGCCTAGCGGCGCGCAACGCCGATCAGAAGCCCCGCTTCGCCAGCATCGACACTCAGACCATTTTCAAGCTCACCGCCGACAACGGCATCGTCGGCTGGGGAGACTCCCGTACACATGTCGACCTGCAGGAGAGCACGCTAACGGCTCTCGTCGATTCCAACCCCGCCGACCATCTCTCCAGCGACTTCGGCACCGGAATCTCCGGCGCCCTCTATGACATGGTGGGCAAATACCTCGAGGTGCCCGCCTACCGGCTCATCGGCCCTAAGATGCGCGATCGCGTACCCGTCGCCGCCTGGACCCGACCGGCCTCCCCCGAAGATCTCGCCGCCGAAGTGACCCGCGCCGTCGCCGAAGGCTACATGATCTTCAAGATGCACACGTGCGCCCACTACTGTGTCTTCGAACAGACTCGCGCCGTGGAAGACGTGGCCCCCGCCGGCTTCAAGATGCACTACGACTTCAATCACAACCGGGTGTCCACCGACGTGATGCGCATCGTCGACGAGATCGAGAAATCCCCTGTCGTGGGCTTTCTCGAAGATCCGCTGAACTGGCGCGACATCGAGGGTTGGCGTCTACTGCGCGCCAAGACCAGTCTTCCCCTACTCATGCACGTCCCGGCCCTCGGCGGCGGTCCCGAAATCATCCACGGCTGCGCCGACCTCTTCATGATCGGCGAGCACGGCATCCCCGCCGCCATTCGCCGCGGCTACGCCTGTGCTGAAGCCAACCTCTCCTGCGTCATCCAGCTCACCGGCGGAACTTTATCCAAGGCCATGGCCCTTCACTTAGGTGCCGCCCTGCCCAATATCTCGCACTCCACCAACCTCGACGATCAGTACGAAGAGGACGTCACCGGCGGCCGCTTCGAGGTCGCCGAGGGCAGCTCCCCGGTGCCCGAAGAGCCCGGCCTCGGCGTCGAGCCGGATCCGGCCGAACTCGGGCGTATCCGAAAAAATCCAAAGACGGTAATTCCCCGCTACATCACGATTCTCAAGATGCCCCGCAACGGCCGCTTCTTCACCCGCGGCTGGCCGAGCATCGAGCGGGTTACCGGCTTCCCCGAAGGAAACGTTCGCGGCATTCGACTCGACGTTTGGGACGAGGACGGCTCTGAGGAGTGGGACCGCCGCTGGGACGGCCTCGCCGAAGGGCCAGTCTTCGAGAAAATCTGACGGGATCCACTGTCGCCGGCTGCGCAGCCCCACTCGCCTTTCGCACGCAATGCACGGACTCGTCAAATACGCTCGCGGCAAAGGCCACATGGAAGTACGCGACGTCCCCGCTCCGACTCCCGACGACGATGACGTCGTGATCTCGGTGCAGGCCACCGGCATCTGCGGCTCCGACCTGCACATCTTCGAAGACGCCATTCAAATCCCCATTCGTGTCCCCGTCATCATCGGACACGAGTTCAGTGGATTAGTCGCCGAGGTGGGGTCACACGTCGAGAGCTTTACCGTCGGCGACCGCGTCACCGCCATGCCCAGCGTGCGCATCTGCGGCCGGTGCCGCTACTGCCGCAGCGGCTCCTTCAATCTCTGCGTGAACCGCGAATCAATGGGCTACTTCCACGATGGCTCCTTCGCCCCGAGGTGCCGGCTTCCCCAACGCTGCATCTGGCCCTTGCCCGACGAAGTCAGTGTTCGCGCCGCCGCCCTCACCGAGCCCGCCGCCTGTGCGGTACACGCTGTTTCCGAGCGCACTCGTGTCAGAGCCGGCGACGTCGCCGTCATCGTGGGTCCTGGTACCATCGGCTTGCTCTGCCTGCAGGTGGCGCTCTCCGAGGGCGCCATAGCCGTTGTCGTGGGCACTTCCCACGACTCCGCTCGCTGTCGCCTCGCCGTCGAGCTCGGTGCCACGCGAGTCATTGACGATGAAGACGAGAATGCTGCCGCCGTGGTACGCGAAATGACGGGAGGCTACGGGGCCGATGTCGTCTTCGAGTGCTCCGGCACCTCAGCCGCTGCCGCTCTCGCCCTCAATCTCGTGCGCAAGGAGGGCAGCTACACGCAGGTCGGCCTGTTCTCGCACCCGATTCAAGTCGATTTAGAGCAGGTGGCAGTGAAAGAGCTCACCTTCACCGGCTCCTTCGGCCAGCGTGTCAGCTCCTGGCGCCGCGCTCTATCTCTGATGGCTTCCGGCCACCTCAACACCGAGGTTCTCGTCACTCACGAAGTCGCTCTCTCCGACTGGGAGAAGGGCTTCGACTTGTTTCGGCGACGTGGAGGTATCAAGATCCTTCTCGACGTCAATAGCTAAGAGCCCAGCCCTCGCTAACCCAAGGAACGACACCACCATGCGCGGACTCCTCGATCACCTCGCCACCCTGCGCGCCGGCCGCACCGGCCGGGTCTCATCCTGGGCCACCGATGGCCGCAACTCGGACGCCTGGTGGATCGAGCCGGGCGAAACTCGGGTGCTCGCCGATATCGACGGCCCCGGTGCCATCACCCACCTCTGGTTTACCCAGCCTAACCACTACCGAGAGGTGTTGCTGCGCTTTACATGGGACAACGCCCGCGCGCCCAGCGTCAACGTGCCCCTCGGCGACTTCTTTGGCCTCGGTCACGGCATAGTCAACTCCTATCAGTCCCTGCTGTTCAGCGCCTCGACACGGTCGAACAACCAGTTCGAGACCGGTTGTGCTCTAAACTCCTACGCCCTCATGCCCTTCCGCGAGCGCGCCGTCGTCGAGCTCGTCAATGAGAGCAAGGAGCGTCATCGCCAGTACTTCTACGTCGACCACGAAAGCTTCGACAGCGACCCCGACGATGCCCTCGGCTACTTCCACGCCGAGTTTCGCCGCGAGAACCCCTTCGGGGGCTGGGGTCACGAAATCCACGTCAACACCCCCGAAGCCAACGTCGTCAACAAGGAGCGCACCGCCTGGGAGAACAACTACGTCATCCTCAAGACCAAGGGACGCGGCCACTATACCGGCTGCAATCTCTCCGTCACCAACTTCCAGGGAACCTGGTGGGGTGAAGGGGACGACATGATCTGGGTCGACGGTTACAAGTGGCCCCCCGACCTGCACGGCACCGGCAGCGAGGACTACCTGAACCAGGCCTGGGGGATGCAGGGAAACGCCTTCATGCGCAATGGCTCCTCAATTCACGAATCCAATACCAACGGCTATCAGACCAGCTACGTGCATCATATCGAGAACCCGGTGCGCTTCGATCGCGAAATTAAGGTCACCATCGAGCACGGCCACGGAAATCACCTCTGCAACGAGATGTCATCCACCGCCTATTGGTACGCTGAGAAACCTGGCCGCGTCGCCAAGCCACCCGTTGTCGCCAAACGCATGCCTGTACTACGTGACAGCAAGGGAAACTGGCTCTACGACAAGAAGAGTCAGACTACCTCGCGGCAGATCACTCCAAATCGCGAGATGAAGGCGAACAAGGCCGCTTGGAAGAAGCACCACAGTTGAGCTCACTGACATCCTCGCATCTGTCGTCGCAGGACCGTTTCGAGCCCGCCGTCGTTGCCCCTGAAGGCGATTTGGGCGTGTGCCTGTTCCTCGCCTTCCAAGATGACCGCATGCTCGTACACCTGAACCGGGAAGAAGGGATTCTCTCCCGCCTCGCCAGCTTCGAGGAACTCGGCATCGCCCACCGGGATCCTCACTACCTGGGCAAGCTCGACGGCGTCCATTGCTTCGCCGCCGACCTCGCCGTCGACGCCGAGCCCCCCGTGGGCATGACCCTGCAGGGATTGCGCAAGCTCTACGGCGCCTTCGACGACGTCGAGTTCCAGCTCGCCGGCCGCGCCTTCCAGATCGTCAACTGGGACCGTACCCACCACTTCTGCGGACGCTGTGGCACCGCGACCGTTCGCCGCGAGACTGACCGCGCTCGTCAGTGCCCGGACTGCGGACTACTCTCCTTTCCAAAAGTGTCACCCGCCATCATCACGCTCATCCACAGGGGCTCGGAATTCCTACTGGCCCGCAATGCCCGCTTTCCTGCGGGGCGCTACTCCATCATCGCCGGTTTCGTAGAACCCGGAGAGACCCTGGAAGAAGCCGTCGTTCGCGAGACCCGGGAAGAAGTGGGTATGGAGGTGAGGGATGTGAAGTACTTCGGATCTCAACCGTGGCCCTTTCCCCACTCGCTCATGGTGGGATTCACCGCCACCTGGGCATCGGGGGACATTCGCATCGACGAAGAAGAGATCGTTGACGCCGGCTGGTTCACCCACGACAACCTGCCCGATCTGCCCGACAGGGTCAGCATTTCGCGCTGGATTATCGATTCTTTTCTGGCCGCTAGTTGTGCCGGCCGCATCCCTTACGACGGTCGCCCCGCGTGAGCGCGAAAGCAGTACGCCTGAGCAAAGCGGACAAGGCGCGGCTCATTATGGAGACACTTGATGAACTCTTCCCCATGCCGCCGATCCCATTGTCCCACCGCGACCCCTACACCCTGCTCGTGGCGGTGGTGCTCTCCGCGCAAACTACCGACGCCCGCGTCAACGAAGTGACGCCCGGCCTCTTCGCGCTCGCCCACACCGCAGAGCAGATGGCGAAAGTCCCAGTGGAAGACATTTTCGAGAAAATTCGCCCAGTCGGCCTGGCCCCGAGCAAGGCAAAGAACATCCGGAATCTTTCCCAACTGCTGGTGGAGCGCCACGGCAACAGTGTGCCACAGACCTTGGAAGAGCTCGAAGCCCTTCCGGGCGTCGGCCACAAGACTGCCCAGGTCGTTGTCGCCCAGGCCTTCGGCCATCCCGCCTTCCCCGTCGATACCCACATCCACCGCCTCGCGTGGCGCTGGGGCCTGTCCACCGGCAAGAACGTGGTGCAGACAGAAAAGGACCTGAAGCGGATCTTTCCCGAAAAGGCCTGGAACCGCCTGCACCTGCAGATCATCTACTTCGGCCGCCAGTACTGTCCCTCCCGCTCGCACGATCCAGCCAACTGCCCGCTGTGCAGCCTTGTGGGCCGGCGGACCATGTTCGAGTAGTCCCCAATCATGTCAGCGCCTCCATGTCCGGTCGCGCATGCTGCCGACGCTTCCCGCCAGTGGATGGTGCTTTGCCATTCCGGCATGGGTGGGTGTGCTGTAGCACCCTCTTTCCGAGGGGGGAGTTCACACTTGCGGTGCGAGTTCCCCATCGAACGCGCCTTCCAGATAGCCGTAATCTCGAGCCCTTGAATCGCACAACGAGGCAGATTTTCGCTGGCACGACAAGGCAGGCAGGCTTGGTGCTAAGACCAGGCGTCAATGCCCAGTAACTTGCGGCCCAGCGGGGTCAGGTCCGCCGGTTCGTTGTGCTTCTGCTCGTAGCGCCGGGAATCGCCAGGAAAGGCCTTGCCCGGTGGGTGTAGTCGGTCCCGCCACATCTTCACCCGCTCCTCCCCTACTTCGCCGGGCTCCTGCGGAGCCGGCAACATGGTGATGTACTGTGCCAGTCGCGGCCGGTCCGAGGTGTTGCGCGAGTTTCCGTGGGGTAGCAAGCGCTGCCAGATCAGCAGATCCCCCGCCTTCCCCGCGATCTTCTTCACTTCCAGCCCTTCCAGGTCCGGTCGATGCGGATCACGATCCGGCGGCTGGGTCCGCACCCAGTCCTCAAACTGGCGGTGGAAACCGGGTACGCACTGGAAGGTGCCCTGATTCTCTTCCGTGTCAGATAGGTAGAGGACGCCCTGCATACCGAAGCGGAAGGGCCGGCGCGAGGTGTCCATGTCCCAGTGAATCCTCCCCTCGTGATCCCATTCCGGCTTGTCCTCGCGCACCGGCGGCTTCATGTTCACGCGGTCCATTGTGACCCACAACCACGGTGTGCCCCACAGCTGTGTGAAGGCACGGTGCACGCGCGGGTGCTGGCGGTTGTTCCACAGGCCCTGGGTTTGGTACATCTCCACCATGCCGCCGACGCGATGGGGCTCACGGTAGCAAGCGCCGGGATCGTCGCGATCCATGCCCAGAAACGTCCAGATCTCGTCAATGACCGTATCGAGGTGGTCCTGCGGTACCGCGTTGGGCAACACCACGTAGCCCTGCTGGTCCCAGAACGCCAGGTCCTCGTCGTTGAAAACGGGATGCTCTTCGCTCATCGTCTCTTAGGGGTCCTTACCGCTCGCTTTTCGGGGCTCCGGTACTCGACATTGCGAGCTTACAACTGTACAAGGGGAATGGATTATGTCCAGAGTGCGTCTGGCCCTCATCGGCTGCGGTGGCATGTCGAAGACCCATCTTCGCCGCTTCGATGTTCTGTCGGACCGACTCAAACTGGTCGCCGCCGTCGATGTGGATCCAGGACGCGCCCAGGCAGTGACCGAGCTCATGCCTTCGGTGCGCACTACTACCGACTACCGCGACGTGCTCGACGATGTCGATGCCGTCCTCCTGGTATTGCCCCATCACCTGCATCATCCCGTGGGCCTTGCCTGCCTGCAGGCGGGCAAGCACGTGTTGCTCGAGAAGCCCATGGCCATCAGCGAGAGCGAATGCCTCAGCCTCATGGCCGCCGCCGATGCCGCCGATCGCGTGCTCATGATTGCCTACTGCATGCGCTACCATCCGTTGGTGTTACACATGAAGGAGTTGCTCGACGAGGCGGCCTATGGCGAGCTCTTCCAGGTCTCCGTCTGGACCGAGCAACTCACCCGCTATCGCGAGGGTCATTGGGCTCTGAGCCAAGCGACCCTCGGCGGAGGTCAGCTGTTCAGCCACGGCTGCCACTACATCGACATCCTGCTGTGGTACCTGGGCCGACCCGTCAGCGGTGTCCACATGGGCACCAACCTGGGCACGCCATGGATGGAGAGGGAGGGCACCAGCAATGTCTCCATCGAGTTCGAAGGGGGACGCCTTGGCTACCACTTCGGCACCTGGGGCGCTCGCGGAACGCGGCTGCGCTATTCCTTCCACGCGCACTGCTCGGAAGGAATGCTTGAGGCGGATATCTCGAGAGGACGGCTGATCTCTCACGTCAGCGGTGAAGAATCCGTTGTGCTCGAGTGCGAATCGAGCAAGCACACCGAAAACGAAATGGCGCACTTCATCGATTGCGCCCGCGGCGACGCTACGCCCCTCACGGATGGCCCGGGATCTGTGCAGGGCTTGCGAGTGATCTGGCGTCTCTACGAAGCCGAGAAACAGGGCCGCCTGGCTGACCTGCGCGGCCTGGGTCTCGATCAGGTCGACGCCCGCGGTCGCCTCGTCTGAGCGTGGGGTCAGCCCGCTCCCAGAGGTTAGTGAGGCTCAGCAGATTGAGAAACCACTCGCGCGCCAGCCCTTTTGATCCACGAACTCCTCTTCCATTTGTGGCGAGGTGCGGGTCCGCCGAAACCGAGTAGTCCCAGTCTGAAAATGGTGAAGGCGATCTCAGATGACAGGCCCAATCTGACCAAGCCGTTGACATTGACCTATCTCTCGGGTGTCGTGAGGTTTCGCCACAGGAAAGGACGGGACGCGAATGCTAATCGGAATCGCACATCGGGATATCACCCCAGAACACCCGGTGTGGCTCAGTGGATACGCCTTCCGCACGGAGCTATCGACGGGGGTGTACGCTCCGTTAAAGGCCGGTGCCATCTACCTTGAAGCTGATGACGGCTCTGACCGCGCCCTCATCCTGACTAGCGATCATATTGGCTACTCCCCACCAGCCGATGCCCGCATGCGCCAGGCTCTGGCTATAGCCACGGGGCTGCTGCCAAGGCAGATCGTCCTCACTGCGACGCACACGCACTGCGGACCCGTTATCTCGCCCTGGTTCATGCCCGGCGAGATCGAAGTGGAGTACGTGAAGTTCCTGCAGAGTCGTCTCGTGGAGGCCGCCCAGGAGGCCATGGGCAACGCGCTGCAGGGAACGGTGGCACTCACACGCTCGCTTTCCACCTTCGGGGTCAACCGGCGCTTGCCCGACTCGCAAGGCATCGCCGTCATGAAACCGAATCCCGAGGGGCCCATCGACCGCGATCTCGACACGCTGTGGTTCACGGCCGATTCCGGCGCACTGCTGGGGAGCCTCACCGTGTACGGCTGTCACCCCACCAGCCTCGGCGGCAACGAAGTGGGCCCCGACTACCCGGGCTTCCTGTGCGAGCACCTCGGCTCGGAAACCGGCGCACCTGCGTTCTTCTGCCTCGGTTGTGCCGGAGATGTGCGGCCATGGTTCCGACCGCAAGAGGGAGACGGCTTCTTGCGGCCGAGCCTGGACGAGCTCCGCGGCGCGGCGGTGGAGCTCGCCAACGAGGTGATCGAAGGTCGATCTGCACCACGTCTTTCGGCGTCGGGTTCTGGTGTCGCCATCGACCACCTCATCCACGGCTTGCCGTACGCCAGTCTGCCCGATCGAATCGAGCTCGCAAGCGCCCAGGATGACCACGACCCGTGGATCGCCATGTGGGGCAAGGCCATGCTCAACCAGCTCGATCACGGTCCCCTACCCCAAGCCTGCCCTCACGAGATCCAGCTTCTGCGGCTCTCCGACGAGCTGCAGCTACTGTTTCTTGGGGGCGAAGTCCTCAGTGAGATCGGCATGGGCCTCAAGCAGATGTTGGCTCTGACGACAACCGTCACTATCGCCTACAGCAACGGCCTCATCGCGTACATTCCTGGCGCCGACACCTATGACTTGGGGGGCTACGAAGTGGATGGCTCGCACCACTACTTCTGCCGCCCTGCTCCCTTCCATCGTAGTTCGGAGCAGCGCATCCGGGAGCAGACACAAGTTCTCTCCGACCGTTTCAGCGCCCGGGCGGGTTGATCGTCCTTTCGCACTATCAGGCTCGTTGTCTACTCGACGCCGCTGACGCATGTCAGCCCGTCGTGGACATCTCGCCGGACCTGGGCCGGTCCTCCACAACGGCGCAGCCAACGACATCCGGAGCCGACCTCGCAGGTGTAAACATCAATTGGGAGAGCTTGAGAGAAATCGCGGCCGACAAGACCGGCTGCTACGAGCTGTCTGAGTCGGGATGGCAGCGCATCCAAGTCATGTCCGAGCTCACGGGGCGCCTCGCAACCCTGCTACCGACGACCGGACCACCGGCGCTGATGCTGTCGGGCGCCCTCATGCACCGTGTCCGCGGCATCGATCCGGCACAGGACACCGAGCGCAAACTTGCTCCTCTCGGTCAGCTCCAAGGCCGGCGCGTTCTCGACACCGCCACCGGTCTCGGCTATACCGCCATCGAAGCAGCGCGCCGCGGCGGTGCCGTCGTCACGGTGGAGCTCGATCCTGCCGTCGTCGAAGTACAACGCCGCAACCCGTGGTCCACTGAGCTCTTTGAGCACGCCCTCATCGATCGGCGCGTCTGCGATGTCACCGAGGTCATCGACGAACTCGGCGACGGCGAATTCGACGCTATTCTTCACGATCCGCCCGTCATTGACCTCGCCGGCGATCTCTACGGCCGTTCCTTCTACCAGCAGCTGTTACGTGTACTCAAGCCCGGGAGATGCCTCTTCCACTACGTGGGCAATCCCGAAAGCCCTTCTGGCGCACGCACCATGCGCGGCGTCGTCGACCGGCTAAGAGAAGTCGGCTTCGCGGACGTCAAGCGAGAGAATTCCGCCTTCGGCCTCTCCGCCCACCGCCCGTAGACAGACCAAATGGAAGAGCGACGCCGTCGCGCCTAGACGAAAGTGTCGTCGGTTTCGCCGCGGATGATCGTGACTTGGCCCTGCTCTTCGAGCTGGCGCACCTGTTGCACGATGCGCAGCTGCACCTCCTCCACCTCGGACAGGCGCATGGGTCCGAGGAACTCCATCTCCTCGGTGATGAACTGGCGCACGCGCTCCGACATGTTGCCGAGAAT
>JAYZFI010000021.1:0-133897 GCA_036336855.1 Candidatus Latescibacterota bacterium | reverse complement strand
AGGACGACGCCAGCGGCGACCTCAACGCCGGTCTGGGCTACAGGTGGAACAAGCTGCTGTTTGACTACGGCTACCACATTCCCTTGGATCTGACCGAGACCAACGGCTCCCACCGCTTCTCCCTCGCCTGGCAGCTGTAAGCTAGACAACTCCTCCCTACTACGGTGACTCTCACGTGACGAGACCTTTCTCAGGAGGTCGATGAGAACATGACCATTTGGATCGGGCTCATCGCACTCGGCCTTGGCGTCGGGACGAGCTTCTTCCTTCCGGTGCCGCAGACGTTGCGCACCAGTTTTGATGCTGGCCAATCCTTGTACGCTCTCGGCGAGTATCAGGGTGCGATTGAGGAATACAACAAGATCGTCAAGTTCAAGAACAAGGCGGTCCGTACCGACAGCGTGCGCGTCACCTTCGGACAGGATCTGGACCTTCCTGTGGTCGCTGCCGCGTGGTATCAGCTCGGCAACTCGTACAAGCGCAGCGGTGACCACGAAGATGCAGTGGATGCTTTCCACCGTGTCATCGACATGGCCAGTGTGTCAGTCGCCTTCCGATCCACCGTGCAATTCCAGGTCGCTGAGACCCGATTCCTGCAGAAGCAATACGAGGAAGCGGCCAAAGAGTACAAGACTTTCGTCAGCAAGTTCCCGGATCACGACTGGGCGGGTGAGGCGTACTACAAGGCGGGCGAGAGCGAGTTCAACACGAAGTCCTACGCGCAGGCTATCGGGACGCTGCAGGGCATGCTCGACACCTATCCAGAGAACGCCTACGCCGGCGAGTCTCAGTACAAGATCGCTAATTCTCACTTCGAGATGGGCGCCTACGAGACCGCTATCGCCCACGCCGAAGTTGTCCTCGAACGCTACCCCAATAACCCCGTCATCGCTCAGGCAACCTATCTGACCGCCCAGGCGTACGACAAGATGGGCGAGGACGAGGATTCAATTCGCCGCTACCGTGAGGTTCGTGATCTATACGACCGCATGTTCGAGCTGTTGCGCGGGTCCTTCCGCGAGCAGAAGAACGTCGACTTCGAACGCTACCGAGATCTGTTCGAAAGCTCGTCGCTGCGCGTCGCCGAGATCTTCCGTCAGCAGGGTAACTTCCAGGACGCCTACCAGGAGCTGATCGCCGCACAGGAGACTGCGGAAGAGCGCTTCTATAAGGCGAAGGTGCAGATGCGCCTGGGCGACAATTACATGGCGTGGAAGCGATTCGACGACGCTTACACCGCCTTCAACCAGGTAATCGCCCTTTACTCAGACACACCCTATCCGCCCAACGCCCAGTATCAGAAGGGCGAGGCCCGGTACTTCTCCGGCGACTTCGTCGCCGCTCGCGACGAGTACGTCGCCGTCTCTGCCAAGTACCCCGACAGCAACACGGAACTGCGTGCTGCCGCCCTCTACAGTGCTGGTTACTCGGCGGAGCGCATGGACGATCCCGACGGTTCACTCAAGCTCTACGCTCAGGTCGTGGAAGCCTTCCCGCGCTCGGACCAGGCACCACTGTGTCTGTTACGGATGGGACGGGTTAATACCGAGCAACAGCGCTTCGGTGATGCTGTCGTCGCTTACGAGACCATTGCTAACAGCTACGGTGAAACCAAGCACGCTGCCGATGCTAACTACGGCGTAGGATTGCTCTACAAGCAGCAGGGACGTCTGGACGATGCCGTGGCAGCGTTCTCGAACGTTGGTCGCGATGCCCGCGACGTGTATGTCGTCTCCCTCGTCGAGGCGGCCAACATCCACATCGGAGCGGGCAAGGGTGAACAGGGGCGCCAGCTTCTCGACGAATTGCTCGAAGGGGTGAGTGGCGATCGCGATCTTGAAGCCCAGGCTCACTATCAGATCGCCCAGCTCGACCTTAATAATGACAACTACACCGACGCCATTAACCGCTATACCCTCGTTATCGACACTTACGCGGAAAGTGGTGTGATTCGCGATTCCCGTTACGGCCGCGCGTTGGCCTTTCATAAGGCCAACCGTTTCAATCGCGCCCTCACCGACTACCAGTGGCTACTCGATGTCAAGCTGCCTGATAGCATGAGGCTAAAGGTCGAATTCGCCATGGCGCTGTCACACGCTGCCAGTGGCAATGACGCCGAGGCTACGCGGCTGCTGACCGCCGTCATTGACTCCGGCGACGAAACCCTCGCTCGCAATGCGCAGCTGCAGCTCATCTCCATGGCGGAGAAGCAGGATCCGGAGGTCGCGATCCAGACCTACGAGGGCATGCTGGCACAGCTGCAGACCGAGGCGGACAGGGTTCGAGTGCTGATCCGCCTGGCCAGCGCCTACTTCCGGCTCGGTCAGTACGACCAGAGCATCCAAGCCTCGCAGCAGCTGCTCGATATCGCCATCGAGTCCGAGGACATCGCCAACGGGCTGTTCGTCCAGGGAAACAGCCACTTCCGTGCTGGGAATCTCCCCGTCGCCATCGAGACCTATCAGAGGATCGTCGACAACTATCCGCAGATCGGTTGGGCTCGCAACGCTCAGTTCCAGATCGCGGCGGCGTACAACAAGATGTCCTCAGGTAACGTCGAATACGTGATGCGGATGGCGGATGCTTTCGAGACCTACTACACGACCTACCCCGAGGACGACAAGGCGGTTCTCGCCTATTACTATGCCGCCTACGCCTACTACCGATTGGGTAAATGGCGGACTGCGAGCGAGGTCTTTGAAGCTCTAGTCAACAAGTACCCGCGGTCCACGCAGGCACCGCAGGCGCTGTTCCGATCCGGTGAAGCCATCTTCAATATGGCGCAGGGCGCGACCCATGAATCCAAGCAGCAGATCTTCCAGGAGGCGCTGACCAAGTACAATCAGGTCCTCGATCGCTACCCCAACTCGGACTTCGCCGACGACGCCCTCTACAACAAGGCTTGGGCGTTTATTCATCTCTCTGAGATGGGCACTGAGGGTATGGACAAGGAAGACGCTTTGCCGCTTTTCGGACGCATCGTCGAGGAGTTTCCCGATGGCCGCTACGGAGCGCGTAGTCTGTTTACCCTCGGTGACTACTACTACGGCGAAAAGGACTACGTCCAGGCGACCGCGAGCTACCAGCACTTCCTCGACATCTACACTGAGGAGCGGCTGAAGACCTCGCAGGACAAGCAACTGCGTCGCAAGGCCACGGTCCTTCTGGGCCACCTGTCTGAGATCGAGGCCTACAACGTGTACGCTTCAGGTGAGGCGCTGTTCGACGAGCAGCAGTACGAAGAGGCCGTAGAGATCTTCAGGGATGTGATCGAGCGCTTCCCGACGAGCGACCAGGCGGTGAACGCCTCGGTAAATATTGCCGCTGCCTACATGGCTCGGGAAAATTACCGCAAGGCTGGCGAGGAATTCCAGAAGGTCGTCGAGACCTACGGCGGCAATCCGCGTTTCGTCCCGCAAGTCGATTTCTCGCGTCAGCAGCTGGAGGCGCTGGAAGAGGCCCGGGTGCTATAGGGATTTCTGTCACCCAACTGTTTGATTGCCCCATCACTGACATTTGGAAAGTCAGTGTCCCACTACTAGGAGGAAGGTTGAGCCATGCTGGAGTTTTTTCGCGACGGCGGACCGTTCATGTATCCACTGGGCTTGTGGTCGATCATGGCCCTCGGGTTTTTCCTTGAGCGCGTAGTCACCTACGCCCGGATGCGCTCCGAAGAGGAGCTGTCCGAGGCCACCAACGACCTCACCTCGCGCATCGATTCGGGATCCTCCTTTGAGCAGTTGAAGGAGCACTGCACTGAGATTGGCAGGCTCGAGGGCGATGTGTACTCCGAAGGAATTGAGCGTTTCGAGCATCTGTCCCGCGAGCAGCGGACGATTGAGGAAATGCGGGTCGAAATGAACGGGACCGTCGAGCGCGCCGCTGGGGGCTATTTGGAGCGCTATCTCTCCATCATTCAGTTCGTAGCCAACTCTGTGGTGCTCCTTGGACTGCTGGGCACGGTGAACGGAATGATCCGTGCCTTCGAGGGTATTGCCGAGAAGGGTCTCGGTGAGCCGACAATCGTTGCCGCCGGGATCTCGGAAGCTCTGATAACGACCGTTACCGGTCTGGTCATCGCTGTACCCTCGCTGGCTATCTTCACCTACTTCAGCCAGCGCGCCGAGGCCAAGGGCATTCAGTTCGAGCCTTACGGTCACGGTTTCGTCGACTCGCTGCTGCGCCGTTGGCAGAGCTCGCAGGCCGCGTAGGGCGTACATCCACCAGAATTAGGGAGGCCACGAGATGGCGGCTGCAAGTGGAAAAAGGTTCGACGAGAAACCTGACCTGACGCCGATGATCGACGTCGTGTTCCAGCTTCTCATCTTCTTTATGGTGACGGCGGTGTTCGCGATCACACCCGGTCTCGATATCAAGCTGCCGGAGGCAGAGGAAGCGGAGGCTCCGGAGAAAGAGACCCTCTTTATTGTGGTGGATCAGGATGGCAACATGAAACTGAACCACCAGACAGTGACCTTCGCGAACCTGAAAAATCGGCTGGAGGAGAAGCGCCGGCTTCTCGACAATACCACGATCATCATCATCCAGGGCGATGAGCGTGCGACCCATGGTCAGATTGTTCAAATCATGGATATCGCCAAGCAAGTCGGCATCTTGGACCAGGTCATTGCCACCGAGCCTCAGAGGGGGAGGTAGCGAAGGGAGCACACCCCAACCGTGTTCCTTCGTCCTCTGCCAACAACCCGCTTGAGGTAGGAGATCGTGAACGAACAGAAGAAAATCCTCTACTACAGCTTTGGCGCTGCGGCATTCCTGCACGTCGTCATCATCGGGTTCTTCTCGATGAAGGCTGCGTTATATCTCAACGGTGTTCTGGGGGTGGCACTCGTCGCTGTGCTGTGGCGGGCCACGGCCGGGCGTCGAGTATCGCTGTTCGTGAGTTTGGGGGTAGCCCTGGTGATCGAATCCATCGCCTGGGGAGCCGCCTACTATATGCAGTTACAGGTAACGGAAGATCAGACTAAGCTGATCCGCTTCCAGGCGCCTCCGCCAATCCTCCAGAAGAACTTCGACCTCGTCAAGAAACCTGAGATCTCCGAGGCGCAGATGGAGATGCTCGCCTCGATGGCGCCGCCTGAGCTGCCCACCGACATCAACGCCATTGCCGACGTCAGTGCGGTAGGCAGCGACCTGCTGGGTGCGGTACTGCCCGGTAGTCAGGTGTTGGGAACCTTCAGCGGGGCAAAGGCTGATGAACTCGCCTTCGACGAAGTCGAGATGATCGAGCTCACTGAAACCGCCGCGCCGGTGCAGGAGGCGATGAGCCTGCGTCAGGAGCTGCTGGATGTTCAGGATCTCGATTTTGGACGATTTCAGGCGATCCTGATCGCCGACCCCGAGAACAAGCGCAACATCCGCGGGTTCTTCAACATGACGGTCATCGATTATGACCTCGCGGACAAGAACCAGGATCGATTCCCCACGGCCGTGGAAGAATTGATGCGCTACATGCGTGATCGTACGCAGATTAACGCCCGTATCGAGGGCACGACTGTACGTCTCAGTGATCCGCAAATCATGAAGGCGCCTTTCCTTTACATGACGGGAAACACGGCGGTCTTTCAGTTCAGCGATGTGGAAAAGCAGAACTTGGGCGACTATCTCAAGGGCGGTGGTTTCCTCTACGCCGAGGACATCCGCTTTGCCGACGCGGAAGGAGATCTCACGGGACAGGGGGCTGGTACCGAAGGCACGAACTTCGACCGCCAGTTCAAGGATCTCACTCGCGATCCTCTGGTACTCGGCAGCGACGGTGCAAAGTGGCAGCGAATTCCGAAATCGCACCCGCTGTACTTCGCATTCTACGACTTCGGCGATGGGCCGCCTATGGGAGGGGCTCCGGGTGGCAACGTATTCTCACTGGAGATGCTGGAGTTGCGCGGTCGAATCGCCGTGGTGTTCAGCGATCTCAACGTCAGCTGGTACTGGGGCGATCCCAATGCCAATGCCCGCGAGCGTGGCTTGCAGTTCGGCGTGAACCTCATCGTCTACGCCCTCACGCAACCGGGTGGCATCGCTAATGTGACGCAGTACACGCAGTAAGAAACCGAAACCAGCCTACCTACCTCGACGGCTCGGCCATCTGCGGATGACCGGGCCGTCTTTCTTTGTGGTCTCGCCGAGACCAGGCCCCGAGGGCCCTGTTGCCTACTCGTACTGACGGGCGAGGACGTGGCTGAGCACCAAGGTCGCCTGCTTGCGGACGGTGAGGCTGGGGTGGGTCCCTAACAATTGCTGCAGTGCCGGGATCGAGGACCGATCCTTGATGCGCCCGAGAGACTTCACCGCCTTCAACGTCAGCGTCTCGCTGGTCGAACTTTTGTTGACTAGCAAGGTGAGGTAGCGGATCTGGCGCTCGTGTCGGGTATCTGTAGCGCGTTGGGTCACAAGAGCTGGGATGCCGATGGCAGTGGTGGTGGCGATGTTGGCCGTCGCCACATCGCGACCCACAGGGCCGCCTGCAGTGAGTGCCACAGCTCCCAGGGCGTGAACGGCAGCCAGGCGGACGGTCTCGGACAACGCCGGATTCAGCAGAGCCTGACCGAGCGCATCGGCAGCTTCAACGCTGCCGTGTTTCCCCAACATGAGCACGGCGGCCAACTGCAGGCGCTCGCTGGGATCGGTGAGTTGGCGCTCGAGAATCGGCACCGGATCCAGCAGGTCCTTCTTTCCCGCTTCCCACAGCGCTTCGATGGCGCGCAGGCGGATCAGGTCGTTGCGCTCGGTGGCTCTGTTGGCCGCCTGGCCGAGGCCTTGCAGGGCTAACCGGAACCCCGGGTAGCGTTGGAAAGCGATGGTTCTCAGGGCGCGCAGAATCTCCAGGCGAACTCCCTGATCTTTCTCTCCCGCCATAGCGCCCATCAGTAGGCGCACAGACGCATTGGTAGCGGCTCTTCCCAGACCTTGAGCCGCCTTACGACGGATTGAGATTTCCGGACTGTTTACCAGCTCGGACCCGAGACGGGGAATTCCCTGCAGCACCTGAGCCTGCACCTCCGAAAACGCGCAGATCAAGGCCAGACAGACGCCCATCAGCAGGGCTCGGGGTATCGTGCAAGGTATTACCACATAAATTCCATCGGCAATCTGGCCAAATTCCTCCAGTCCGACGACCTGCGTGAGTGGTTCAGCGAACGGTGGGGGCGGTCATGCTCAGGGAAGCGGGGTCCGTGGTCATGCGGGCGGCTCCGCCAATCGGAAGGACCAGACGTCGCGGCAGATGGCCGTAGGGCACACCGGTCAAGATGGGTAAATCGCGATTCCCTACGGCGTCCTCGACTATCTCCTCAAGAGTAGGGGAGAGTTCCATCTCCTCCGGTTCAAAGCAGGCCGTAAAGTCGCCGAGCGCGAGGCCGGAGATCCTTGAAAACACTCCCGCCAGCCGCAACTGGGTCAGCATGCGGTCGATGCGGTAGGGGTATTCCGAGACGTCCTCGACCAGCAGAATGCAACCTTCGAGGTTGGGGGCGAAGGGGGTCCCCATCAAGCTGCACAGGACGGCGAGATTGGCGGGAACCAAGGGTCCCTCTGCCACCCCGTGTCGCAACACGCCCAATTCCTCTGAGATGGGCAACTCACCCAAAGGCCTCGCTATTGTCAGCAACGGCCACAGGGCGTCGTGAAGGAAGTGCTTAGCTGGGTTGGGAGGATCTGTAGCCAGGTCGAGATCCGTGAGGCAACCTGTGAACCCCACCAGGCCAGTCCGGGCGTACAGACCCAGATGGAGCGCCGTGGAGTCGCTGAAGCCCACCACCGCTTTGGGATGACGGGCGATGACATCGTAGTCGAGCAGATCGAGGGTCCGACCGCTGCCGTACCCGCCGCGCACGCAGAATAGGGCGGCAATTGCTGGATTCTCGAAGGCCCGCATGAGATCGGAGGCTCGCTCGCTGTCGCGACCGGCGAGGTAGTGGTAACTGCCGCTGGAATGGGCCATGACTTCGACGCCGTACTCACGGTGGCGGAGGAACTGTGAGGCGGCCTCGATTCGCTGCTGATCCCCCGGGTGTGAAGGGGCGACGAGTGCGATGGTGTCGCCCGAGCGAAGAGCGGGAGCGAGAAGGGGGTCGGAGATCAATGTGGGGCTCTAACGCGGTCCTGGCTCAGAGCGCGCAGCGCCTGGCCCTGAACGCCGCCGAAGTTTCCGTTGCTCATGAACACGATTACATCTCCGTCCACGGCGTGCTCTCGGAGGTAGCTGACGATCCCCTCGTGATCGCAGGTCCAAGCGCGCTTCCCCGCGTCGGCCAGCCCCTGAGCCAGCCGTGAGGGGAAGAATCCAGGGTCGGCGCCGCGGCGCTCGGGATGGGGTACGGGAGCGATGAGGATGTTGTCGGCCGCGGCAAAGGATTGCAGGTAGCGTTCCTCAAAGGTGGCACGCGCGTTGGTGGCGCTCGCCGGCTCAAAGACCGCCCACAGACGACGTCTCGGATGGGCGGCACGCAGACCGGCAAGGGTCTTTTCTACCGCCGTTGGGTGGTGGGCGAAGTCGTCGAATAACAGAATGCCGCCGACTTCGCCCAGTTGTTCCTGTCGTCGCCGGACACCGGAAAATTTTGTCAACGCAGGAAGGAGAGCCTCGAGTTTAGCACCCGTCCACGCGCAGGCCGCCAGGGACGTGACGGCGTTGCGGACATTGTGCTCCCCGCTGAGACCGAGTCGGCCTTTGCAGACGGATTCTCCCTCGACGGCGAGTTCAAAAGACTGGCCTTCGGCATCGGCTTCGATACAGCGGATGCTCCAGTGATGGCCATGGTCCATGCCCACTGTCTGTACCGGACAGAACGCGGCATCGGCGAGCTCCATGGCGAGATCATCGTCTCCGTTGGCGATGATGACTCCGGTCTTCGGAACTTGATTGACCACCTGACGGAAGGACTGGACCACGTCCTCCAGATCTCGGTAGATGTCGGCGTGGTCGAACTCGACGTTGTTGAGGATGAGCACCTGTGGCCGATAGAACAGGAATTTTGCCTGTTTTGCGAAATACGCGCTGTCGTACTCGTCTCCCTCGATGACGAACCAGCGATCTCTGCCGAGGTGAAAGGGTCGCGGAAAGTTTCTGGGCAGACCGGCGATGAGGAAGCTGGGATCGCCGCCGCCGCCGCGCAATAGATGGGCGATCATTGCCGTCGTTGTAGTCTTCCCGTGCGTGCCGGTGACCACCAAGGACCGACGGTCCACCAGGAACAGGTCCCGAATTGCCTCGGGTAGGCTGGTGTACGGCAGGTCGGCGGCGAGTGTCGCCTCCAACTCGGGATTGCCGCGCGACACGACGTTGCCGATGACGACGAGATCGGGTCTCGGGTTCTGCACGTGGACGGGATCAAAACCCTCCACGAGATCGATCCCCTGCTCTCGCAGAAAGTCGCTCATGGGGGGGTAGACATGGGCGTCGGATCCGGTGACCCGGAAGCCGCGCTCCCGCAGCAATCCCGCCAGAGATCCCATGGCAGTTCCGCAGGCGGCGATGAGGTGGACGTGAGCGCCGGGGTCGAGGGGTATCAAGGGGGGAGAGAGACCGAAGGTGGATTACGCGCGATGGCGAAGAAAGCTTCGAGAGCCGACCATTGCCGTTCAAAGTGATGTAACTTAAATTGTAGTATGAGGATACGACAAAAGTAAAGCCGCCTACGCCTTGAAGTCACTCCCGCTCTACCTTGGTCTCGCCTTCATCGCCGCTGCTATCGCCGGTGCCGCCGTCACCTTTCTGCTCCCTTCACAACCCGTTGCTAATGCACAGAAGGCAACTGCCACGGTTGTGCAAGTCGAGGAGTCGGAGACCGAGCCGCCGCCCGGCCCCTCGCCGGAGGAAGTTCGGGCCCAAGACGAGCAGGACCTCATAGAGATCCTGCTGGCACAGATCAACGACACGCCTGCCGAGATCAGCGACGATTGGATCCAGGAGGAGTTTCGGCACATTCGCTCCGAGGCCGATCTCAACAAGTTCTTCGAGGATCTCATTGCCGAAGGGCAGAGATACGATGGGATGTACACAGCCGCTAACGAATCCGAAGGCGTTGTGCTCTCCCGCAATCCCCAGTTCTACATCTTCGAGGCGCGGAAGTTCATTTACAAAATCCCCGCTGACGAACACGATCTGGAGAAGGAGGCACCCGGGCTGTTGGCTATGGCCGTGTTCCGCGCGTGGAATCTCGCGGTGGAAGCGGCGGCCGAGGATGAGGAGGAGGGGTCATCCCCGATGCTGCCCGACGACGTGCGGGCCACCTACTTCAGTGAATCGCTGAAGGCGCTGGATGTTCTAACGCAGCTGGCCATGCCGGAAGTCATCGACGAAGAGGAGTACCAGCGACGAACCCCCGATTCGTACCGCGAGCAGAAGACGCGAGTGCGCGAGGCCGCAGCCCTCGATCGCCGGGTGCAGATCGAAGCCGGGGAGGCGGCTGTGCGGGATCGCTACACGGGCACGGTCGGGTTCGCGGGAGGCCAGAGCGCGGCACCGGCGACGACGCGGTTGCGTCAGTGGAGGAAAACCTTCAATCAACATCTTCTCGAGCTCGGCCGGCTGTACGTCGATGCCGCGCTCGCCGAGCGCATTTCACGTAGAAAGCAGAGGGAATACGCCGACCACGGCTTCCGGGTACTGGCCATGGTCTACCGCCTTTCCGGATCTTCCGGCGATGCCCTCAAGATCATGCGTGACTCCAACCGCATCTTGCGCTACAACATCTGGCAAATGGCGCGGGTGGCGCATCAGAACGCCAAGGCGGCGGTCAAGGCGGGTAATGCCGAGCTCGCGGATGACGAGTTCTTCCTCGCCAAGCAGCGCTACCTGGAGGCTTTGTCACGGCTGGAGCGCAGTCGCAAGCCCACCGTCCTCGACGAGTACACCCGACTGCAGGCCGATATCCAGGCCTGGTTGACCGCCAAGTCGTCCGAGCCGGCCGGGCAGGGCTGAGGTTACTCTGCTACCCGTGGCCGCGGCACTGGCCAACTGGAACGGTGCCGCTCACATAGATCGCTGCCTTTCCGCTCTCTACGCTCAGACAATAGCTCTCGACGAGGTGGTGATCGTCGACAATGGGTCCACCGATGGCTCGGTCGAGTGGATCGAGCAGCATTACCCGCACGCCACTTTGCTCTACAATCCTGAGAACCTCGGCTACTGCGTTGGCTACAATCGGGCGATCGCTGCCACTTCGACCTCGCTCGTCCTCATTCTCAATACCGATGTCTTCCTCGATCCTTGCTACGTCGAAACTGCCTGTGAGGTGTTCACTCGGGAAGACCTCACCTCGGCGGTAACGGGACAATTTTTTGAAGAGGGAACGCAGCAGCAGATCAGTGGGGGATTCGGTTTGCGTCGACAGATGCGAATCGTCCCAGAGTCTCCTCTTGGCGAGGAGCGAGAAGTCTTCGGGGTTAGCGGAGCCGCCGCTCTGTTTCGCCGCAGCGCGCTGGAGGAGGCCAGTGTCGACGGCGAGATTTTCGACACGGACTACTTCAGCTACGGCGAAGATATCGACCTTGCCTGGCGTCTGCGCTTACTGGGCTGGCAGGCCCGCTACACTCCCGAGGCCAAGGCCCACCACGTGGGATCCGGATCACTGAGCGGGCGGCTTCGTTTCGTTGACAAGCCCGCCTTCTTTCAGCGGCACGTGCTGAAGAATCGATACCTCACCGTCGCCAAGAACGCTTCCGCTGCCCAACTGCCTGAATTCGCGTTTAGTCTGTTACTCAGCGAGTTCTTGCTCTGGCCCTACCTGCTACTTCACAAGCCGCTGCGGATTCCCTATCTGCTGGGTACCTGGTGGGACGTGTTGCGCCTGCTGCCCCGGGCCTGGCGGCGCCGGCGGGAGTTACACGGCCGTCTCCGCGCCTCCTCGGCTTCGATTCGTCCGTTTTTGCGCGGCTTCTGAGGGACCGGGGTCGCTGGTGATCATTACATCCAAGACTGTGCTCGTCACCGGTGCTACGGGCTACACGGGCCGACGGTTGCTTGCGCGGATTGTCCACGAAAGACGCTGGTCGGAAGTGCGATTGCTCCTGCGGCCGACGAGCTCGCTGGAGGGCATTCCGCGGTCAGCCGTTTCCTTCCACGAAGGCGACCTGAGTGGCAATCGCGACCGCCTGCGGTCGGCGTTCTGCGGCGTCGACACCGTTCTCCATCTCGCTCACATCCGCTACGCGGAGCCGGTCTGCGCCGCCGTGGACCGCAAGGCAATACAGCACATCGTGCTGATCAGCTCCCTACGAGCATGCTCATGCGTACCGTCCGCCTCCACCGATGAGGTGCGGGAAGGGGAACGAATCGCACTTGCCTCCGGCCTGCCAACCACCGTGCTGCGCCCGTCGATGATCTACGGCCCCGGAGATGACCGCAACATCTCCCGCCTGGTGGTCCAGTTGCAGCGACGTCGCCTGATTCCGATGATCGGAACCGAGTGCCTGCACCAGCCGGTGTTGGTGGACGATGTGGTAGAAGCCATCCTCGCCTGTGCCGGAAAGACGCAGACCATCGGTCGCCGCTACGCCATCGCCGGAGCCGAGGCCCTATCCACTCGCAAGTTGGTCACCGCCGTGGGTGAAGTCGTAGGGGTCCGGCCCGTCGGTATCCCCCTGCCCGGAGGACTGGTGGCGTCGGCGCTGTTGTTGTTACAGAAAATCGGGTTGCGTCTGCCGATCACCGCTGATCAGGTCCGTCGGTTGCAGGAGGACAAGCAGTACTCCAACGAGCCGGCGAGCGCTGATTTCGGCTACCAGCCATGCTCCTTTGCGGAGGGAATCCAGCGGGCGTACGGGAGCAGTCGGTGAACGTCGTCCTCTGCTTGATCTTGGCTTTTGGCGTGTCGGTTCTGGTGACATACTGCGTTCTAATCGCAGGCCGACGATGGCAGATCCTCGATCATCCGGGTCCGCGGTCGTCTCATGTGCGCCCGACGCCAACTCTGGGCGGGATTGGGACCGTTGTCGGGTTCGGCTGTGCCCTGCTGTGGGCTAGGCAAGACGTAGGACCGGCTCTGGCCGACGGCCTACTCGCTGGCATGACCGTTCTCCTCATCGCCATCGTCGACGACGTGCGGCGACCTTTGAAGGTCAGGGAAAAACTCGGCCTGCAGGGAGTTGCGGTGGGCGCTTGGGCAATGTTCGGCCAGTCTTTGGAGTGGCAGGAGGTACTGGGCCTACCGGTATGGGCGACCTTCGGCCTGGTGATCCTTTGGCTATTGGGATGGATGAACGTCTACAACTTCATGGATGGTATCGACGGCATCACAGCCGTCAACACAATTGCTTGCTGTGGATGGCTGAGCGCTGTCCTGTGGGTTCTGGAGTCGCCAATTTGGTGGCTGCCTATGCTGGCTGTCGCCGCCGCCGCCGGTTTTCTTCTGCTGAACGCGCCTCCGGCGCGCATCTTCATGGGGGATGTGGGTTCTTTGAACCTCGGTTTCATTACCGCTCTCTTTGTTCTCATCGCGGTCCAGGAGGGCACGCCGCCCGCCGCCGCTCTTTTCATCTTCGGCTACTACCTCTATGACGGCGGCAGCACGCTGCTGCGCAGGATGCTGCGAGGGGAGAACCCCACGACCCGGCACCGAGAGCATCTCTACCAGCGATTGACGCAAGTGGGTTGGACACACCTTCGCGTCGACGGCGCAGTCGTCGTCCTGAGCTGCTTGTTCGGCGGAGCCGCCCTCACCCTCGCTGCCGGCAGAATGAGTCTGTTCGGAATCGTTTTCGCTGCCGCCGTTGCCAGCATAGCCTTCCTCGAGCGCACCGCCGCAAAATATCGATGAACGGCCAGAGCATCGATAGCACCTGGCTGCTGCTCGCCCTTCTCATCGCCAACCCCGTAGCAGCACACGCTGGGTACCGAGAGGCATCTCGGTGTGATGGTCGTCGTCAGTGCGTTGGGGATGTTAGGGGCACTTTGGAAGCGCCTGGGTTCCCTCGACTGGCGGCCGTACGCGATCTTTGTCCTAACCGTCATCCCCTATTCCGTCTTGCTAAGGGAGTTCAGCTGCTTTTCTGCAGAGCTACTGCATCTGCTCGAGTACGGTCTCGTCGGTTGGTTGCTTGTACGTGTCCTGCGCTATGACCTCGACCCGATCCCGGCCTATTTGGCTGCTCTGCTGCTGACTGCAATCGTAGGACTCGTCGACGAGATCATTCAGTGGAAGCTTCCCAATCGCTATTTCGATCTCAAAGACGTCCAGCTCAACATGATCGCCGGAATGCTCGGTCTCGTGCTCCCGCGCCTGGTTTGGGGGTCGGCTGTACCGAGGTCAGCGGATGAGGGATCCGGTGCCTGATCGCGGCAATCCTCGCTGGGTGGATGCGGTGACCGAGGGCGTTTTGTATCTGACGCTCACCGTGGTGACACTGCTGTACGGTGCAACCTTCTCTGACACTGTGTTGGCGAAGAGCGGCACCACTCTCATCGCCGGTGGTCTGATCTGGGGGTTGGTGATCGTCCGATCCCTGATTGGCGAGACGTTCCGCGTTCCGGCGCGGTGGCTGGTGGCAGCCGCTGGGGCTCATCTGCTATTCGTTCTCCTCGCGAGCAGCTTGGCGCGCAGCGGGTGGCTCGCCTTGGAGACGGCCATGCTATGGGCGGTTTGGGTGGCGGTTCTACTGGCTGTGATGACCCTCAGCAGCGATGCGCGTCGGGCGCATCGTATCGTGCGGTTTGTGCTATCGAGCGCCATGGTGGTGAGCGCCTTGGGCATCCTTCAGTATAACGGTATGGACCTGGTCGGTCTGCCCTCCCGCCATCAAAATGCGCCCATCGCCACCATGGGCAACGTGAACTTCGTCGCCCACTACCTTGATCTGATAATCCCCCTTGCCGCCGCTTTCGTCCTCGTCTCTCTGGGGCGATACGACCGTGCACTGGCGGGGGCAGCACTCGCGGGAACGGCGGTGCACATGGTGCTCGCCTACACGCGCGGAGGCTGGCTCTCTTCCTGCGCCGGGCTCGTTGCTGTCGCGACCGTTGTGCTGGGGTGGCGACAGTTAGTGTGGCGTGCTATGCTCGTCCTGCTGTGCGCCGGCCTGCTCAGCCCATTGGCTAGCTTCGTCCTCCAGGCAGTGCCCTCGTTCGGCGCCGCAGACGCTCTGGTCGAGCGCACTTGGGAACGGGCGGTCAGCGCCTTCGACGGGCGAAATTTTTCGCGCTCGATGCGGATCCTCATCTGGGAGGACAGCGTAAGCATGATCGCCGAAAATCCTTTGGGTGGGGTCGGCCCCGGACATTTCGGCATAGAGCTGCAGGAGTACCGCCAAAGCACCTCCCAGCGTGCCTGGCGTGAGCTCACGGGAGGCATTCCCAATCTGCCACGACACGCCCACAACGAATACCTTGAGGAATGGGGAGAGGCCGGGATCCTGGCGCTACTGAGTCTGCTCGCCATACTCGGTTTCGCCTTGGCCGTCGCTCTGCGGGACGCCTGTGGCCGCGAAGGGAGAACTGCCTTTGATCGTGCCCTGAGCGCCGGCGTCGTCGGCGCCCTGGTGGCGGCGAGCGTGCACGCCCTGTTCAGCTTCAACCTGCGCGATCCTGTGTCGGGTACGTACTTCTGGGTGCTATGCGGTCTCTCCGGCGGAGCGCTAACAAGGCGAGCTGGCGAGAAGGTTTGGGATCTCACCGCGTGGACCCGAGGCTGGCCGCGCTTGGCTCTGCTCGCTGTCCCCATCGGCTTCGCGGTGTTGTCCGTCGCTCTCGGCGTGCGCGTCTTGCGAGGCGATTCCTTATATATGGAGGGGCGCCGTCACCTCGGGAATGGCCACGGGAATTGGGCGATCCTCAGCTTCCGCGATGCCATCGCCCAGCGCTCCTATGACTACATCTATCACCACTGGTTGGGCAAGGTGTCCATGGAGATGGGGCGCCTGGATGAGGCTGTCGAGTCGCTGCGACGCAGCTTGGAGCTGAACGCCCACAATCCGGGAGCGATCCGGCTATTGGCGCGTAGTCTGTTCGCGGTGGCCAGGCCTGCCCAGGCAGTGGCGCCCCTGCAGCACGCCACCGTCATCGAGCCGCTGAACGCCGATAACTACCACCTACTTGCAGATGCCTTGCATCACTCCGGGAACCCTGGGGGGGCGGCGAAGGTCCGACGACAGGGCATGTCCCTGCGGCCCAGCGTGCAGGCCTTGGTCGCCCTGGGCCTCGACCACCGGAGCGCCGGTGATCTCGATCTTGCCGTCTCCGTCCTCATCGAGGCCGAGGCAAAAGCGCCCACGGATGGTGTCATCAAAGGGAATCTGGGTGCAGTCCTGCTGCAGGCTGGACGGCACGACGAGGCCGAGCAACGACTACGGGTAGCGATCCAGCGCGATGTTGAGAATCGCCACCGCTGGCAGGCCAATCTTGCCCGCTCGTTGATTCTGCGCGGCAGGAGGGGAGATGCGGCGGTCATCCTGGACGGGGCCTTGGCGGAGCGCCCCGGCGACGTCCAGTTGTTACGCCTGCGTCAGTCGATCGGCGGGACCGACGATGGCACCACGGAGCCGATGGAGAACAAATGGCACGAACGCAAACGGAGGGACTGAAATCCACCTCTCGGTAGTGATCCCCGTGTACGACGAAGAGGAGAGCTTGGAACCGCTGTGCGAAAAGCTTGACGCGATCTTCGCCAATCTGCCGGGTGCCTGTGAGGCGATCTTCGTTGACGATGGATCCACTGACAACTCCTACGCCGTGCTTGCCAAACTGACGGAGCGGTTTTCGTGGATTAGAGCTGTCCGCTTTCGTCGCAATTACCGCAAGGCGGTGGCTCTGGCCACCGGGTTCCGGGAAGCCCATGGCGAGCTCATCGTCACCATGGATGCCGACCTCCAGGACGACCCCGCGGAGATTCCCAACCTGATCGCCGCCCTCGGCGATGACAACGACCTGGTGTCAGGCTGGAAGAAGAAGCGCCACGACCCACCTGCCAAGACCATCCCCTCCAAGTTGTTCAACCTGGTCACCTCCATGGTCTCGGGAATACGCCTCCACGACTTCAACTGCGGTCTCAAGATCTACCGCCGCGAGGTCGCGGAGGACTCCCTACCGTACCTGTACGGAGAGCTCTATCGGTTCCTGCCGGCTATCGCTCATTGGGCAGGTTACCGCGTCACCGAGCTCGTCGTAACTCATCGCGTCCGTCAGTTCGGCAAGTCCAAGTTTGGCACGCGCCGGCTACTCAACGGTTTCCTCGATCTGATGACGATCACTTTTGTCGTCCGCTTCATGAGTACGCCCATGCACGTCTTCGGAAGCCTGGGGCTGTTGTGCGGCCTCGCTGGCACCGCCATCGGTGGCTACATCACCTACCTGTGGTCGCAGACCGGGACCATCCAGAATCGCCACCCGCTGCTCATGCTCGGCGTGCTCCTCATCATCGTCGGCATTCAGTTCTTTTTCACCGGTCTGCTCGGCGACATGCTCGCGAGCATGGCTCAAAAGGGGGGTCGTACCCCCCGGATCTCAGATCGCCTAGGCGACTGAGCCTGCGCGACCTCGGCAGGTAATCCTTTCCATCCCCCCTGCTGGGCCTCCTGTTCTTTCCCGGTTGTAGGGCCCTCGCCGTAATAGGGCTGTCTCCGTAATCGATTCCGCCGCAACCGATTCCGGCAGTATATCCATGAAAATGGCATAGGAATTGCTACCAGGAAGAGGCCGGACCGTGTCTGCGTATGGCCCGAATGTGGGGGAATCGCCCCGCGGCGTGCCGGACAAGGGATGGAGTTCTGTCAACCGGAGTGAACGTAAAGAGATCGGGGTCTGCATGTTCCTGGACAAGGTCATCTTCAACAAGACGAAGGTACCCGTCCTCAACGCTGTGCTCGACGTGACGCAGTTGCGCCAGCGCGTCCTCGCCAACAACGTCGCCAACATCTCCACCAAGGGGTATCGCCGACAGGAGTTGCGCTTCCAGGAGTACCTGAACTCCTTCGTGCGCAAGCCGGCGGTGGAGGGCTACACCACTGACGAGCGTCACATCCCCGTTCCCAAACCGATGGGCAGTCCAGAAGTCTTCGAGCCCGAAACTGGCCTCAACGACACCGGACTGAACAACGTCGACATAGACCGCGAGATGGCGGATCTCGCCGAGAATCACCTGTTCTTCAACGTCGGTGCCCGTCTTCTGGCCGGCACCTTCGACGGCCTCAAGAAATCGATCACCGGCCGTTCCGCCTAAACCACGAACCGAGAGCTGACGGGATAGACATGCAGATCTTCGACACCATCGATATCAGCGCTACCGGGCTCAGCGCCCAGCGTCGCAAGCTGACTGCCATCGCCAGCAACATCGCCAACGTGGACACTACTCGCACCGACGAGGGTGGCCCCTACAAGCGTCGTCGTACTGTCATGCTCGAAGCACCGAAGCTGACCAAGTTCTCGACGATGCTGGAGGAGTCGCGCAGTAGGCTGCGGCGTACCGCCAGCCGGCACATGCTGGAAGGCGATCCCCGCCCGGACGAGATCTTCACTGGCTCGGGTGTGCTGACCCAGGAGATCCGCGAAGAGCCGGTGAAGCCGCGCCTGGTGTACGACCCGCAGCACCCTGACGCCCGCGAAGATGGATACGTGGTCTATCCGGACATCAACGTGGTGACTGAGATGGTGGACATGATCGCTTCTTCCCGGGCGTACGAGGCCAACGCCACCGTATTGAGCGCCGCCAAGGATATGGTCAACCGGTCCCTTGACATCTAGCCCGGTAAGGACTCGACCAAATTGTCATGAACGTCGCGACAGGCACAGCCAACTCGATCGTCCCTCCGCAAGGGAATGTGCGCTCTGTAGCTGGGACATCGGTCTCCGAAGTCGTCACCATTTCCGATCGTGGCATCGCCACTCCGGAGTCCAGTCCTGCGGAACAGGCCGTGAAAACCTTGAGCCCATCCGCCGTGACGGACGAGGCAGGGCACTCCATCGAGTCGGCTACACGCATGGACGTCTCGGTGGCTTCCGCACTGGATACCTATGACGTGCGTGGACGAGCAGCTCACATTCCCAAAGAAGCTCTGCAGGGGCGTCTACTCGACCTGACGGGCTAAGGCAGAAGGGATTACGAAATCATGAGCCGGAGAAAAATTTCCAGTTCGCGAGTGACCACGGAGGTGGTTTTGACAGTTCTCGCCATGTTTTCCGCCACGCCGATGTGGGCGGGAAACTCCGCCGCCGACATCGCCCGGCGCAGCTTCGGTGGGGAGCTTGCCTCCACCATACTCGGCCGCAGTAGCCACTACCGCGCGCCGTCGCTCGCAGCGCGCCAAGATCGCCCTGCTGAGGATTACGCGGCAAAGGCGGCTACAGCGACATCCCTTCTGAACATCGACCCCGTCCGCCTGGAGCGTACCGAGCGCTACGCTACGCTCATCGACTATCACGGCATGCTCAACCGCATTGACGCTGGCCTCATCAAGGCCATCGTCTACACCGAATCCGGTGGCGATGCACTGGCTGAGTCGAGCCAGGGCGCCAAAGGGCTGATGCAGCTCATGCCGGAGACAGCCGAAGAATTTGGAGCCGCCGATCCTTTCAACCCGGAGCATTCCATCGCTTCCGGCGCACAATACCTGCGCACGCTGATGGACCATTACGGTTCCACCGAGGTGGCCTTGTGGGCCTATAACGCTGGCCCGGGTTCTGTGACCCGCGGCCACTTGCCTCGAGAGACGGAAGCCTACGTGCCGCGGGTGCTGCGCATGCGCAACTACTTCGACGCGCGCGAGCGAGTCGGTGAAAGCGAGTAGGTAGAGAGAGATACGTCATGGACGTGCAAGCTGTACGAGATTTCACCGGACGCGGAGAATCCGGAACCTCCACGCTGCGAATTCAGCCTCAAGCCGAACTGACGGGTGGAATCCGTGCAGGCGACGAGCAGCAGCGTCAGAGCTTCTCCGAGCTGGTCAAGGACTTCGCCGGCGATGTGAACCGCTTGCAGTTCCGGTCAGGCCACGCCATCGATGAGCTGGTCACCGGAGAAGCGGCGGACGTGCATCAGGTGATGGTCGCCGTCGAAGAAGCGGGGATCGCCCTGGACCTGATGCTGGAGATCCGCAACCGCGTCCTTGAAGGATATCAGGAACTTATCAGAATGCAGGTCTGAATCCGGCTTAGGAGTCGGGCTCCACCCCGATCTCTATACAACGGATCCACAGCAGCAGGCATGGGGCACACAGAGCGACCAGCTCGCGGAAGCTCAATACCGGGCAAGAGCAGATAGATCATGAACTTACCAGATGAACTCATAGGAATCGCCGACCGGCCACGTACATGGTGGGACGAAGCGCCGCAGCCGCAGAAGCTCGGAGTCATCGGTTGCGCCGCCGTCCTCATAATCGCCTTGGTGGTGGGAATCACGTCCATTGGAGGCGGGGAAGAGGACTGGGATCCGTCCCTGCTCTACGCCAATCTCGATTACACGGAAGCGGCGGAGATTACCAATCGCCTCTCGGCTATGGGCATCGAGCACCGACTCACCGACGATGCCAGCGCCATTACTGTGCCCAGTGACAAGGTTCGCGACGTGCGCCTGGCCCTGGCCGCCGAGGGCTTCCCGAAGAGCGGCCGTATGGGCTACGAGATTTTTGACGAAGCCAACGTGGCGATGACCGACTTCCTGCAGGAAGTCAACAAGTTACGGGCCCTGCAGGGCGAGCTGGAGACCACGCTGCAGGGGATTGACGGCGTGCGCACGGCGCGCGTTCACCTCGTCATTCCCCAAGAGAGCCTGTTCACGGAGGAGCAGAACCCGACGACGGCAGCCGTCAATCTCGGCCTGATGGGTAGCATCAAGCTCTCGTCCAAGCAGATCGACGCTATCACCCATCTGGTGAGCGCGAGCGTCGAAGGGCTGCAACCTGAAAATGTCGTCATCGTTGACCAGGAAGGGATCATGCTCTCCGAGGAGCACGACCCCCTTGCCAAGGTCGCGAATAAACAGTTCCAGATGACCCAGCGTGTGGAGCGGGCGCTGCAGAACAAGGTGCAGTCGATGATGGATAAAGTCATCGGCAAGGGGCGTTCCCAGGTCCGGGTCAACGTCGTCCTCGACTTCAGTCGGAAAAACACCGACGAGGTGCTGTTCGATCCGGGGACGACCCAGGTGGTGATTAGCGAGGAGACCAACGAGACCCAATCCGCCGAGCAGGGCACCGAGGAGAATGCAGTTCGCAACTTCGAGGTGAACCGTACGGTGCGCAACATTATCGGCTCCGTGGGCGCTATTGCGCGGCTGTCCATAGCACTCACCGTAGACGAGACCAAGCTCGTCATCGACGAAGACACGGGTGACTTGAGGGTTGAGACGCGCGAACAGCAAGAAATCGACCGATTAGCGTCGCTTGCACAGCGGGCGATCGGATATGACCAGGCTCGAGGCGACGAGATCCAGATCTGGGCTATGCCCTTTGACAAGTCTCAGGAGATTCAGGCTAGAGATACGGAGCGTGCCGAGCAGCGGACCGAGTTCTGGACTGGAATCGCTATCACCGTGGCCAAAGTTCTCGGTATTCTAGCCGCTCTCATCACGTTGCGCTTCATCATCCAGGCCATCGGTCGTGGCGTTGGTGTCGACGAGGACGTCGAGGTTCTCGGTGAAGTCGCGGGCGAAGTAGAGGAAGAAGAATTCGAGCGTGTGGAGACACCACACGACATCCTTCTCAGTCGCGTTCAGAATATGGTCCGCGAGCGTCCGGAGGATGCTGCTAAGCTGCTCCGCACTATGTTGGTGGAGGAGGGCGTCTAACGGCGCACCACGAGCATGAAGGTACCGACACAGACATGGGGGCGGGGCTGTTGCCGACGCACATTGAGACCACGAATTGCTGATATCCTGAGCACAGGAGGCGGACACCCATGTCCAAGGTGATTCGTACTAGTGTTGTCACCGGAGCTGGAGTCATCACGCTCGGGCGCGCCGACGAGGTCCTGATAATGACTCCGGAGGAAGAGGCAGCATCGCCGGACACCGATCTGCAGTCCCTGCTGAACGTCCACGCTGAGCGGATGCAGAAGAGCGTGGAAGAGGAATGGGAGGGACGGCTTCGCCAGGAACACGACGCCATGCGCACCGCCGCCGAGCGTCAGCAGGCCGAGCTTCAGGAGCAGCATCAGCAGGAAGTCGAGCGCCTCCATCAGGAGCGCTACGACGAGGGACACCGCGACGGTGTCGCTTCCAAGGAGCAGGAGGTTTGCGATGCCGTCGACCGCATGGCGGCGCTGCATGAGACGTTGAAGAGCGAGCGGGCTCAGGTGATCACCGACGCCGAAGCGCTGGTTGTCGACCTCGCCATCGCCGTGGCGCGACGCATCACCGGCGTGCAGGCACAGCTCGATCCCCGTATCGTCGCTCGCTCGATCAGACAGGCGCTGGAGCATTTGCGCGAGCGCAGCTAGGTCCTCATTCACTGTCTCCCCGACGATCTGCAGGTGGCTCGCAAGTTTGCTGCCGACTGGGTGCAGAAGGTGGATGAAGACGCGGTGATGCGCATACAGCCCAGCGATCATGTCGAGCAGGGTTCTTGCATGCTCGAGGGTAGCGAAGAGAACGTGGATGCCCGCGTCGGACCCCAGCTTGAGATTCTGCACGAAGCACTTCTGCAGGAAGTCCTGACCGAGCGCGACGATGCCGACGCCGTTGACGAAGCCGCAGAGACGGAGCCTGCTGACGTCGATCCGCAGCCCATGCCAGAGACAATTGACGAATCGGAGAATTCGCCGAGCGGCGATGAGGAGGCGAGCCAGTGAACCGGGCTGCCCTCCTGCAGCGCGTTGAGCAGACCGATCCTCTGACCTTGTACGGGAAGGTGCGCGAGATCGTCGGCCTCATAGTGGAGTCCGCTGGCCCCACCGAGGTTGCCCTCGGTGAGCTCTGCATTCTCGGCGACCCTGAAACTAGCCACACCCAGGCGGAAGTAGTCGGTTTTCGCGATGACCGTGTTCTACTCATGCCCCTCGGTGAGATCGAGGGGATCCGTCCGGGTACTGAGGTCTTCCCCACACGCCGGACTCTCGAAATTCCTCTTGGAGATGCCCTTCAGGGACGAATCCTCGACGGTCTCGGCAACCCCATCGACGGGGAGGGCGACATCCATGCTCTCGAGCGCCGCGGAATCCATGGCAGAGCACCCAATCCGCTGCTGCGCAATCGTGTCGAACTCGCTTTGGGTACAGGGGTACGCGCCCTCGATGGCCTGGCCACCGTCGGGCGCGGTCAGCGCCTCGGTATTTATTCGGGGAGCGGTGTCGGCAAAAGCACCCTGCTGGGTATGATCGCCCGCCATTCTGGAGCTGACGTCAACGTCATCGCCCTGGTGGGAGAGCGCGGCAAGGAGGTATTGGATTTTCTCGAAGACAGTCTAGGCCCGGGTGGTCGCACTCGATCCGTCGTCGTCGTCGCCACCTCCGAGCAGCCGGCTCTGATCCGGCTCAAGGCCGCCTTCACAGCGACAACGATCGCCGAGTACTTCCGCGAGCAGGGCAAGAACGTCGTGCTCATGATGGATTCTCTGACCCGCGTTGCTATGGCCCAGCGTGAGATTGGCCTCGCCGCCGGCGAGCCGCCGACCACCAAGGGCTACACGCCTTCGGTCTTCGCCCTGTTGCCCAAGTTACTGGAGCGCGCGGGTAACACCAAGGAGGGCAGCATCACCGGGCTCTACACCGTGCTCGTCGAGGGTGACGAGATGGACGATCCCATCGCCGATTCGTCGCGCGCTATTCTCGATGGTCATCTGGTGCTGTCGCGCCGCCTCGCCTCGCGCGGACATTATCCGCCCGTCGACCTCATGGAGACCATCAGCCGTTCCATGAAGGACGTGGTCACGCCGGCCCATTGGGAACGGGCCCTGGAGATCAAGTCGCTGCTGGCTGCCTACACCGAGGCGGAAGACCTCGTAAATATCGGCGCCTACGCTCGTGGCTCGAACCCGCGCATTGACCGTGCCCTGGAGTTCATTGGGCCCATCGACGACTACCTGCGTCAGGGGTTGGGAGAGACGGGAAGTCTCGATCATCACGTGCAGCGCCTCATGGGATTGCTCGAGCCGCCGGTACCGGTGGAGGGCGAAGAGGCCGATGAGGCGTGAGGCGCTTCGAGTTTCGATTCCAGCGCATTCTCGAGTTGAAGGAGCGCATGGAGGAGGTGCGTCGAGCAGCCCTCGGCGAAGCGGTTGGCGCTTTTGAAGCGGAGCGCAGAGAGCTGGAAGCGCTGGGCAGGATGCGCGGCGGACATACGGCCCGGGATCCGGCCACACCGGGTTCGGCGGTAGACGCCGGGCTCATGCGCATCTCCAGCGCCTACGGGCGACGGCTGGAGCGCGAACAGAACGAGCAACAGGAGCAGGTTCGTCTTGCCGGCACAGTGGTGGAAGATAGGCGGCAGGATCTCATGGATGCGACCCGTGAGCGCGGCGTCTTCGACATTCTGAAGGAGCGCGCTGTGCAGGACTACCGCCGGGAAGTTCGGCGCAAAGAGCTCAGCCAACTTGACGAGATCGGCCAGCAGCTCTATCTGCGACAGACCCGCGCGGAGGAGGGGCGGCAACGCCCGCAATGAATGGAATCGCAGACACGAGTGTATGCTGAGGAGCATCGAGAAGAATGACGCAGGCATTGGACCTTGCCCCCCCCGCACGCACCGAGATCGGCAGTTCGGATCGCGCATTCAGCGTCGATCGGGGTCTGGTGGATCTAGGTGAGGAGTTCGAAGACAGCAGTTTCGCGCTTATGCTGAAGCAGAAGAAGCAACAGCAGCAACAGCAGCAGCAGACACAGCGGCATAGGCCTGAGGATCCATCCTCCCGGCCGGAAGTCGCCGCCACCACCCGCAGAGGTGCCAAGGACGAGGAGGAGGAGATTTCGGTCACCGACCAGGGCGTGGCTGACGATGAGGACGCTGCAGAAAGCGGAGCGGCCATCGTCCAGATCGCCGAGGCGCTGCCCGGATTCGAGATGAGCAGTGCAGAAGACGAGATCGGCGAAAAGGCATCCAGCGACCAAACCGCTCTCTGGCGCCTCGCCGCCAACTCGGCTGCCGCTGAGGCAGAGGGGGGAACACCGGCTTTCGGTCAGGCCAGCAGCTCTTCTGCGATAGCTCCAGTACTCGGACCCGAAACGGCGGGCGTGCCTGCAGTCGACGGCACCGCACCCACCGCGCTGGACCTACTCAACGGCCAGGAGCTCATGGATCCGGATCTGCACGTGGATACCGAAGGCAACATCATCGAGCGCATTCAGCAGGCCGTGAACAATGGCAGTGCAGCGAGCCTTGACGAGCTCGGGGAGCCAGTGGTGCCCCAGATCGTGCGCAATGTAGCCGCTCTGGCCCGTAATGGTGTTTCCGAAATGCGCCTGCAGCTGCAGCCTGGCGATCTCGGCGAGATTGAGCTGAGAGTGCGGGCCATGGAAGGCACGGTGCGCGGCGAAGTCATGGTGCAGACTCCGGAAGTCAAGTACCTGCTCGAGAGTCAGCTGAACCGGCTGCGCGCCGCCCTGGCCGAGCACGGCCTGCAGCTCGACGGATTTGATGTCAGCGTCGGTGACGACGGCCGATCGCAGGAGCAGCTCGCCAACGGTGAAGGCGGAGGTGGCCAGCGCTCCCGCGAGCGCGCCTCGCCCGATGCGCTGGGACGCGATGATCCGACGCTCGACAACCCCCGTCGCGTTCGCCTGGGGCCGGGCGTCGTCGACTACGTGATATAGGAAGGCGCCGATGCAGATTCAGAACAATTTGGCTCGTGATCTCGCGGCTGCGGGGAGCGGCAACCAGAACACACAGATGGGGAAGGAAGACTTCCTGCGCCTGCTGACGGTCCAGCTGCGCTACCAGGATCCGATGAACCCGATGGACAACACCGAGTTCATTGCCCAGATGGCCCAGTTCAGCTCCCTCGAGCAGCTGCAGAACATGAACCAGTCGCTGGAGAAGAATTTGGGTTCCCAGAAGCAGCTGCACGACGCCTTCCGCAACAACCTGGCGACCTCACTCGTCGGCCGCACCGTAGAGGTGCCGACGATAGAGGTGGCCTGGAACGGCGAGGAGCCAACGACGATCGGTTACCGACTCGGCGAAGGTGGGAGCAAGGCGAAGATGCAGATCCTCGACGGTCGCAGCCAGCTCGTGCGCGAGTTTGTGTTGAATCCGGGCCAACGCCACGGCCAGGTCGAGTGGGATGGCAAGAGTCGCTTCGATACCGAAGTGCCTTCAGGGGCCTACCGCGTGCTGGTGTTGGCGGAGGATGGCATCGGAAACGCAGTGAAAGCAGACGCTATGAAGTCCGTGCAGGTCCAGGCAGTGCGCTACGACAACGATGGCGCCACCATCTGGGCGGACGGACGACGGCTGTCGCTTGAGGACCTGAGCGGCGTGCTGGCAGGAAACTAGAGCAGGAGCCTTGAAGTGAGCCGACGACGCGCGGAGCGAGTCGTCGTCAATTGAGGAGTGTTCGACTGATGATTGATTCCATCTACACCGGTATCACGGGTGTGCGGACGTCGCAGAGCCGCATGAACGTGATTGGCAACAACGTGGCCAACATAAACACCACTGCTTTCAAAGCCGGCCGCGTCGCCTTTTCGGAGGTGATGAGCAGGACCCTGAGTGAGGGAGCGGCAGCGACAGACGGTATCTCTGCACGCAACCCGCTGCAGACCGGACTCGGCGTGAAAATCGCCAGCATCGATACCATCCAGCGTCAGGGCAGCCTGCAGCAGACCGGGATCGACACTGATCTGGCCATCGAGGGGGGAGGGTTCTTCTACGTCACCGACGGCGTCCGCGACTTCTTCACCCGCGACGGCACCTTCGCCTTCGACTCTTCTGGCAACCTCGTCGATCCGAGCACGGGACTGCAGGTCAAGGGCAATCAGGCCAACCATTCGCCGGGGCAGAACGACATCTCCTTTGCCGAAGAGCTGGCACCAGTGAAGATCACCCTCGACAGGGAGTCTCCGGCCATAGCGACGACCACGCTGCGACTGGCGGGCAACCTCGACGCCAGCGGTGGTGGTGCTGCGGTGTGGACGGAAGACACAGCATTCGGGATCCCCGCCCGTCACGCGGGTCTGAGTGAAGGCGAGCTGGCCAATCTGAGCACGCAGCTGTCCGGCCAGGACCCAGGTGCTGCTAAGCTCAGCATCACCCTGGGGCAGGGCGAGGGCGGCATCATCGACGTGCCTATCAAATCCTTCGACACCATCGCCCAGCTGCGCGATGAGCTCAACGCCCTGATTTACGCCAACGACGACCTCAAGGGCAAAGTGCTGTTCACCGGCGAGCTGGTGGCGGGCAGCCCCAACTTGACCTTGCGCTCAATCGAGGGCGGAAGCAACGTGAGCATCACCGTCGACGACGGTGGCACCTCGGCGTTACCCATTAGCTCCCTGCTTGGCTTTACCTCCGGTACCACTGCGTTTGGCGGCTCCGCTTCGCCGGGCGTCGGTCAATCACTGAACGAGCTGGCTAACGTCGGTGAGGATCTCACTGAGGGTGACATCCTGCGCTTCACCGGCGTGAAGCCGGGCGGCCAGCGCTTCGACGGTGAGCTCATCATCGGAGCCACGGGCGAACGCGATACTCTCGATGACTTATTGGCAGCGGTCTCTGACACCTATGGCGGTGTAGTTGCCGGCATTGATCTGAATACGGGCAAGCTTACCCTGACCGAGGAGACCGCGGCATTCGCCGAGGGCAACCGGGTGGTCGGCTTTGACGTCAGCTTCTCTCTGCTTGACCAGAACACGGCGGACCGGGAGAACAAGTCGGCCTTGGCAGGGGCCGAGCCGCCCTTCTCGTTTAGCACCAACACCCAGGTCTTCGACGAGCAGGGCGAGACCCACTCCCTCACCTTCAATTTCACCAAGAAGTTGGTGGAGAACGAGTGGAACTGGTCCGCCACTATCGACGGGCTGACCCCGGACACCGGTAACGTCGGCAACCTCATCTTCCTCTCCGATGGCACTATCGACGTGTTCCAGAGCACAGATGGGCAGGATCTGAGCATTACTCCCACCAACGGGGCTAGTCCCCTGGTGATTGACATCGAGACCGCCTCGCCGGACGGGGCATTGACGCAATTTGGGTCGCCCTCCTCGGCGGCTGTGCGCGAGCAGGATGGTCGCGGATCCGGCAACCTGGTATCGGTGGTCTTCGAGGAGAACGGGAACATACGCGGTCTCTTCGACAATGCTGATTCCCAGGTGCTGGCGAGGCTAAAGCTCGCCGTGTTCGCCAATGCCGGCGGTCTTCGCCGCGAGGGCGACAATCTGTTCGTCAACACCACCTCGTCCGGGGAGCCCGACGAGCGTGAGGCCATGACTCAGGTGCAGTCGGCGATCCGCGCCGGGCACGTGGAGCTGTCCAACGTCGACCTCGCCGAGGAGTTCACCAACATGATCGTCACACAGCGGGGATTCCAGGCTTCGGCACGCAGCATCACGACCTCCGATGAGTTGCTTTCGGAATTGGTGAATTTGAAGCGGTAAAGCTATATTGACTAAGGCATAGATCTCACGGGCACAGGCAGTTAGGCGCGTTGGCAAGAAGCTGCGCGGTCCTACCAACTGGCACTCTGGCGTCTGCAGACGACGCTATGGCTGACGACGGACGAGACATGATCAAGGTGACGCGCCTCAACAATACTAAACTGGTGATCAACGCCGAGATGATTGAGTTCATAGAGGCCATTCCGGATACCCTCGTAACCCTCTCTTCCGGCAAGAAAGTGATGGTCACCGAGCCGGTCGATGTCGTTGTCGATCTCATCATCGAGTACGAGCGCAACTGCCATCAGCCCCTATTGAGCACCATCAGCTGAACGAGCGGACTTATGGATATAGCAACCATCGTCGGAATGATCGCCGCTGCCACATGCCTCATGGTGGGCATCGGCTCCAACCTGCCAGCGATGATCGACCCCCCTTCTATGATCATCGTTGTCGGTGGTACAGTGGCTGGGGCGCTGATCGCCAATCCGCTAGCGGAAGTGATCAACATTGTGGGGGTCTACAAGAACGCGATCCTCACTTCCGTGTCGTCTCCCACCGAGCTTATTGAGCGCATCGTCGGTTTCGCTGAAACCGCTCGCCGTGAGGGGATTCTCGCGCTCGAGCAGGCGATCGAAGAGGGGGATGATCCTTTCCTGAGCACTGGCATACGCCTCGCCGTAGACGGCACCGAGCCTGATCTCATCCAGGACGTCCTCGAGACCGAGCTGGCATTCGTCGAAGAACGACACAAGCTCGGGCAGGATATGGTTGCAAACATGGGAGACTCGGCGCCCGCCTTCGGTATGATCGGAACCTTGATCGGCCTCGTGATCATGCTGAAGAACATGGACGATCCCGCCGCCATCGGACCGGGTATGGCAATTGCTCTTCTAACGACGATGTACGGTGCGATCCTGGCCAACATCTTGTTCGGTCCCGTCGCGATGAAACTGAAGACCTACTCGTCGAAAGAGCAGCTCGCCAAGCGCATGATTATCGAGGGAATCATGGCGATTCAGTCCGGTGACAACCCGCGCATCGTAGAGCACAAACTTTCCGTCTTCCTGTCGCCGAAGTTCCGACCGAGTGGCGAAGAGGGCGAACGGGAAGCGGCTTAAGCACCGGTCAGGGCAGCGAGATGGCCAAGGAAAAAAAGTGTGTAGATGGGTCGTTATGCGGGACCAAGGCGGCGCCGTCGTGGCTGACCACCTTCGGCGATCTGATGGCCTTGCTGCTTACCTTCTTCGTGCTCCTGCTCTCCTTTTCGACCACCAGCCAAGAGGACTTTGAGAACGCCATCGGTAGCCTGCAGGGCGCTTTGGGCGTGCTCGATGGAGAGCCCATCATGTCGTCGCCGATCAAGCTGCACGTGCCGATCGTCAAGGGCTCTATCACCGATCCGCGGCCGACGCTGAAGGACGCTAAGGCCGAGCTTGAGGAGGAGTTAACGGCCGAGGGCCAGCAAGAGAACGTGGAGGTTATCCAGGGGCCGGAGGGCGTGACCATCCGCATCAAGGATGGCGTTCTGTTCGAGGTGGGACGGGCCGACATCCGCGACGAGTTTGCGTCGACGCTGTCCCGCATAGGTGCCGTCATCAACGGACTTGGGAACGAGGTCGTCATTGAGGGCCACACAGACAACGTGCCCATTTCCAACGACGAGTTTCCCGACAATCACCACCTGTCCGGGGCCCGAGCCCTGCAAGTGCTAGACCACTTCGCCAACGAGGTGGGCATCGAGCAGGACCGGCTGGCCTTTGCCGGCTTCGGAGAGAACAAGCCACTGGTGGCGAACGACACCTTCGAGGGTCGGGAGAAGAATCGCCGCGTCGAAATTCGCATTCTCTACGCTGAGGGAGAGGGGCAAGCCTCTCCGGATTCCCTCAAGCAGCGGATCCTGGAGCAGAATTTGGACCTGGGTGGCCCCAAGCAGGAACCGTAACAACGCGGCACCAAGCAGAGGATTCGTGGACAGCACCTCGGGGTAGGTGCGAGATGTCCACGAGATAGAGAAACGGAGAGCCTACGGCCATGGCCGACGAAGAAATGGAAGAAGGTGGAGAAGAGGCACCTGCCGGAGGTGATGGCGGAGCGCTCAAGAAGTATGGCCCTCTCGCGGCCATTGTCCTGCTGGTTCAGGTGGTGCTGGCCTGGGTGGTCATCACCCTTACTCTGAAGGGCCAGACTACTTCGGAAGAGCCAGAAGAGGATCTGATTCCAGAAAAGATCACTCAACTGGACACCCGTGCCGACGAAGAGTCCGCCGACCTTCCTTTTTACTACCAGAACGATCTCCTCACGATCACTGCCAATCCGGCGGGGACCAATGCCGAGCGCTTCGTCGTGGTTGGGGTTGAACTCGGCCTTGCCGGTACCGACGCCGAGGGCGAGCCCATGAAGGCGGCGACAATTGCGGCGGATGCGGCGGGTAGTATTGGCATCGTGGACTCGAATCTCGGTCTTATTATTTCCGTCATCCTCGACTTGATCTCCTCGAAGTACATCGACGACATCGAGACGCGTCGGCCGGAGATTCAGGAGGAGCTTGTCAAGGAGCTGAACCAGCGCGTTTTCACCAAGATCGAATGGTCAGCGGAGGAGGGAAGTCGGCTGAATCTCTTCGTCACAGAGGTGATCTTCACCAAGCTGATCATTCAGTGAGAGCCTTACAGGCTCATAGACCAAGGTATAGCCATGGGTGACATACTTTCCGAGGACGAACTCGATGTCCTGTTGTCGGCGACGGATGCCGAAGACGGCGGAGGAGTTGAAGGCGACTTAGCCGGGATGGAGGTGGGAGACGCCCCGGCGGCGGCCCCGTCCCGCGTCGTCACCAGCTACGACTTCAAACACCCACAGCGCGTCAACAAGGACCAGGTGCGCACGCTAGAGAACTTGCATGACAACTTTGCGCGACTGCTGAGCTCGACGTTCTCGGGTGCTATGCGCGCCGTGGTTGACGTGGACACCGCTTTTGTGGACCAGACGACCTACGCCGAGTTCATCATGGGGCTGTCGAACCCATCTTGTTCTTACCAGTTCACCCTCGGCCCCACCAACGGCCAGGCGATCATCGACTTCGCCATGCCCGTGGTGTTCTCCTTCGTGGACCGGATCTTCGGTGGCAAGGGTTCCTCTCAGGGGGTAGATGCGCGACAGCTGTCGCAGATCGAGATGGGTGTGATCTCCAAGATCGTCAAGCGCGTCGTCGAAGACCTTGAGGCGACCTGGGAACCGATCCTGCGCGTGGAGATTTCCGACATCGAGCTTGAGACCAACCCCGAGTTTATGCAGATCACGGCGGCCTCGGAAATCGTCATTCTACTTTCCTTTGAGGTGAACTCGACGAACGCTTCCGGCCTGGTTAGCCTCTGCTATCCCTTCTTCACCCTGGAGTCGATTCTGCCCAGACTGGGTCAGAACACCTACGTGCGGCAGGGCACGCGCAACCGCGACGAGACCATTCGGCAGAACAGGGAGCGCATGCAGAAGACCTATCTGCCAATCCGTGCTGAGCTGGCCAGCGGCGGGTTTACCTTCCAGAAGTTGGAGAACCTTCAGGTTGGGGAGGTGCTCAAGCTCGATACCGAAATCGACGAGCCCACTCTGATCTACATCGAGGACGAGCCCAAGTTTCTCGGGCGTCCAGGGCGCGTGGGAGGCAAGAGCGCGGTACAGATTCTCACGCCCATCGAGCACGAGAACGAGGAAATCCACAAGAACCGAAGTCGGGCCGTCACCTTCCTCGGGACCAAATGACCGCGGCAACCTATCGCGTCCCCCTGGGGCCGACTGGCACCCATCAGCGAGAGATGAAGAACAATGGCTGAAGAAGATGAAATTGTTGACGAGGCCCTCACAGGAGATGGGGATGAAGACGTCGCCGCCGCCCTGGAAGAGGCTGTGGCCGGCGACGGCGAGGGGGACGAGGAACTCGAACCCCTCGCCGACGAGATGATGCAGATGATGGAGGAGGAGGGCGCCGCCGGTGGTGGTGACAGCGCCGAGGGCGTCGGCGCCATGACGGAGTCGGAGATACGAGCTACGGGGGAGAAGGGTGCCGGTCTGGCGGTGGCGACTCCCGGTGGTGGCGGACTGCCTCCGAACCTCGAGCGCCTCATGGATGTGCGCCTCACTGTCACCATCGAGCTTGGCCGGACTCGGGAGACGGTCGAGAACGTCATGGAGTACGGCGACCAGTCTCTGATCGAGCTCGACAGGAACGTGGGCCAGCCGGTGGACGTACTCGTCAATGGTGAGCCCTTTGCCCGCGGCGAGGTGGTCACCGTCTCCGAGAACTTCGGTGTTCGCATCACCGAGCTTGTTAATCCATTAGATCTGAGCTAGATCTGAGCGATTGACCGGATTGAAAACAAAATACTTGTAGGATTTCACCGAATCGGCTGCCGCGGGGAGACATTTCTTCTCGTAACCGGTAGCACTTTTCCTGTCCGCCCTACTGCGAGATGGCGATAGGCCCGGCGCCCACGATTTCCTGACGGTTCCCTGCGACGGGCGGGATCGTATCCATATCTGATTTATTAACCATAAGTTACGTCTGAATCGAAGTGGTGGGAGAGGCCCCTTTCCGGGCGTCCACCATCGTCGTTTTCCGTCATTGCACCTGGTCGAGGTACACTCCTTGCTCATCCGGGGTGGACTCGCGTGCAAGAGAGCGGCAAGGACTGTCGCCCCGTGGGTCTCAGTGGCAGGTACCACTGTCGAGCTGCAGCGAGCCCATTCAGAGCTGGGTGACCGCCAACGCGGATGCCTAGGGCCTAGCAGCCGACCCACTCGGAGCGATGGATCACATGGCAGCCCATTCCCACGGATGGATCTCAGTAGCTTGGGGCTTCGTGCTGATGTTGGCCTCGACGGGGCTCGCCTCGGCCGATACCGAGAGCGAAGTGGCCGCGACGGCGGCGGAGAGTGTTGCCACGGCGCCAGTGGCGATGGAGGAAGGTGACGAAGCCGCCATCGTTACCGATGACTTCTCTGCGGAAATAGCTACATCAGTTACCGACGATTTTGGCCAGGACATCTCGTTATTTCCCATGCTCGCTAAGGTCAGCGTCGCCCTCGGCGTCGTCGTCCTGCTGGCTTGGGGGGCGGCAGCGATCATGCGCCGCAGCTCGCTGGGACGGAGCATGGCGACGGATGGCTCGGTACGGATCCTCGAGCGCAACTGGCTGGCCCACAAGAAGGCGGTCTATCTCGTCGAGGTCGGTGACCGCACCCTTGCCCTCGGCGTTACCGAAGAGCAGATCACATGTCTGTCTACCTGGGAGCAGGGCGAGCTTGAACTGCCCACTCCGGCGACAGGGGAATCCTTCGCGGAGCAGTTCCGATCGCTCCTCAAGCGTTCCGAGGGCCAGCGAGTTACCGAGTTGGACGCAGCGGAGGTGGCGTCGTGAGCAGGCTGAGCCCTGATCCGTGTTGTCAGCCTCACTTCTGGCTAGTGACCCTCGGCCTCATCGTCTTCCTCATTACCGGGTTCTCCAGCGCTGACGCTCAGACTCTGCCCAAGATCAGCCTGTCGGTGGAGGATGCGAAGGGGGGCGGAGATGCAGCGGTATCGCTGCAGATCATCTTTCTACTCACGATCTTGTCGCTGGCGCCCTCGATCCTGATCATGATGACCTCCTTCACGCGGATCGTCGTGGTGCTGTCCTTCCTGCGCACGGCAATCGGAACGAACGGCCAGATGCCGCCAAATCAACTCATTGTCGGCCTGGCGCTGTTCCTCACTTTCTTCATCATGGCTCCGGTCTGGGAGCGCATCAACAACGACGCCATCCAACCCCTGGTCGAGGACGAGATCCCCTACAAGGAGGCTCTCGACAACGGCATGGAGCCGATTCGTGAGTTCATGCTCAAGCAGACCCGGCAGAAGGACATGGCGCTGTTCCTGAAGATGGCGCGCATGCCGCAGCCGACCTCGCGGGGCGATATCCCCAACTCGGTACTCATTCCCAGCTTCATAATCAGCGAACTGCGCACCGCCTTTCAGATTGGCTTCGTACTTTTCATCCCCTTTCTGGTCATCGATCTGGTGGTCTCCAGCATCCTGCTGTCCATGGGCATGATGATGCTTCCGCCGATCATGGTAAGTCTGCCCTTCAAGATTCTGCTGTTCGTCCTTGTCGACGGCTGGAACCTCATCGTCCAGTCTCTGGTGAAGTCCTTCAACTGAGGCAGACAAGGGAGCAGCCACGCCATGAGCCCAGAATACGTCGTTAAGCTCGGTCAGGACATGCTGATGCTCGTGCTGCTCATTGGTGGGCCCATACTCGCAGTTGCCCTTATCGTCGGTCTCGGCGTGAGCATCTTCCAGGCGGTAACCCAGATTCACGAAATGACCCTGACTTTCATTCCGAAGATCGTCGCCGTGGGCGTGACGGTCGTCCTCATCCTGCCCTGGGCGCTTCAGCAGATCGTCGACTTCACGAGCAATCTGCTGCGCAGCATCCCGACGATGGTGGGGTGAGTGAGTGAGACGGTGAGAGGCGGGACTCTGACGTGCAACACTGGCTCGATCAGTTCCACATCTATCTACTGGTGCTGCTACGGGTGAGTGCGCTGCTGACAGTGGCGCCCATCTTCGGCCATCGCAATTACCTGGCAAGAGGCAAGATCGGTCTGGCCTTGATGATTTCCTTCGTTGTTTTCCCTATGGTGGCGGAACAGCCATTAGATATTCCCGAAGGGTTATTGGCCTACGCCCTCATGTTGATGCGCGAGATTGTCATGGGTCTGATCCTCGGTTTCGTCGTACTCATGCTGTTCGTAGGCATCCACTTCGCCGGGCAGCTGGCCGGTCTGCAGATGGGTTTCGGTATTGTCAATGTCATCGACCCCCAGTCGACGGACCAGATCTCCATCATTGGGCAGTTCCTCAACATCCTCGCCATCCTATTGCTCTTTGCTCTCAATGGTCATCACGTGATCCTTTCGGGACTGGTGGGCAGCTTCCAGGCGATTCCTCTCGGTGGGGTTGTGCTCAGCACCTCGGTGCTCCAAAAAATCTTGGCCCTAACCAGCGATGTCTTCATTATCGCCGTGAAGATCGCTGCCCCCATGTTGGTCGCCTTGTTCCTGGTGACGGCTTCCATGGGCGTACTGGCGCGCACGGTGCCGCAGATGAACGTGTTCATGGTCGGCTTTCCCGTGCAGATCTTCGTAGGTATTTCGGTACTGCTGATCACGCTGCCACTGTTCGCCATTCTCCTCGAGCGGTTGATTTTCGGGCTGCATCGCGACCTGTTCGCCCTTCTCGACTTCATGCACTGAGCCTCCGGTAATGGCCGAAGAATCCTTCCAGGAAAAGACCGAACAGGCGACGCCAAAGCGGCGTGAGGAAGCCCGAGAGAAGGGCCAGGTGGCGCGTAGCACCGAGCTCAGCTCGGTGGCGATTCTCGCTGTCGGTGTGCTCAGTCTCTACGGCTTCGGCGAGTACATGGGATTACGTATTCGCGGGATAATGACGGAAAGTTTCACCGGCGGATTCTCCGCCGAGTTCGATGCCGTGACTATCGTGCCCCACATGATGGGCTGGATTCAGGACTTCGCTGTCATCGTCTGGCCCATTGTGGCGCTGTTGGTGTTCTCCGCTATCGCCGTCAACGTGGCGCAGGTGGGAGTGCTGTTCACCGGCGATCCGCTCATGCCCAAAGGCAACCGCATTAGTCCCTTGCAGGGGATCAAGCGCATCATCTCTAAGCGTGGGCTCGTCGAACTCGCCAAGGGCCTGTTCAAGGTGGCCATCGTCGCTCTCGTCACCTACCTGACGATTCGCGGAGAGTTGGACACCTTTGTGGGCTTCGTAGACATGGGGGTCGGACAGATCTTCGAGCTAAGCGTCGAGATGATTCTGTCCCTCGCCCTCCGCATCATTCTACTGTTGCTGCTTCTAGCGCTGCTCGACTACGCCTTCCAGCGCTGGGACTACGAGAAGAACCTGCGCATGACCCGCCAAGAGGTGAAGGAAGAGCTGAAGCAGCAGGAGGGCGATCCCCTGATCCGCTCGCGCATTCGTTCGATTCAGCGCGAAATGGCGCAGAAGCGGATGATGGGTGATGTGGGGGAGGCCGACGTGGTGGTCACTAACCCCACGCACTTCGCCGTGGCCCTCAATTACGATCCCGGCACCATGCCGGCGCCTGTGGTGGTCGCTAAGGGGCAGCGCCTGGTGGCGCATAAGATCAAGGAGCTCGCTCGTGCCGCGGGCGTTCCACTGGTGGAGAACAAGCCTCTGGCGCGTGCCTTGTTCAAGAGCGTGCAGGTCGGCGACCAGATCCCGGAGGAGCTGTTCAAGGCCACCGCCGAGGTCCTCGCCTTCGTCTTCCAACTCAAGAGCCGCCGACGAGGCATCGGCGAGCCACAGCTGACGTAGGTTCGAGAGGATAGACTTTGGGCGCTTTTCTCACCCGCATCGCGCGGCAGTCCGACGTGCTTCTCGCACTCGGTGTTATCGTCATCCTCGGGGTGATGATCGTACCGCTGCCGACCTTCGTCCTCGACTTCTTCCTGACTCTGAACATCAGCGTCGCCCTGCTGGTGCTGATGTTGACGATCTACATCGCCGCACCCCTGGAGCTGTCGGTATTTCCGGGCCTGCTGCTCGTGCTCACCCTGTTTCGCCTGTCGCTGAACGTCGCATCCACGCGACTCATCCTCAGCCAGGCCGACGCCGGTCGTCTTATCGAGGCCTTCGGCGATGTCGTCGTACGCGGCAATTACATCATCGGTTTCATCATCTTTGTCATCGTTATTATCATCCAGTTCGTCGTCATCACCCGCGGCGCCGGCCGCGTAGCTGAGGTGGCGGCGCGTTTCACCTTGGACGCCATGCCCGGCAAACAGATGGCCATTGATGCCGATCTCAACGCCGGACTTATCGACGAAGGCGAGGCACGTAAGCGCCGCGAGGACATCTCCCGCGAGGCCGATTTCTATGGAGCCATGGACGGTGCCAGCAAGTTCGTTCGTGGTGACGCCATCGCAGGTATCCTCATCACGCTGATAAACATTATCGGCGGCTTCGCCATCGGAGTGCTGCAACGCGATCTCAGCCTCGCCGAGTCGCTGTCGACCTACACCCTCCTAACCGTCGGTGACGGTCTGGTCACCCAGATTCCAGCTCTAATTACCTCCACTGCCGCCGGTATCATCGTCACCCGCGCTGCCTCCGACGACAATCTTGGCGCAGACATCAATCAACAGCTTACCGGACGGCCGCAGGCCGGGCTGATCGCTGGCCCGATGCTGATCGGCCTCGGATTGATCCCCGGCCTCCCAACCTGGCCCTTCGTGCTCATCGGCGTCGCGTTCGCCGGCCTCGCCTTTCTCGTGCGCATGATGAACCGGCGACGGGAAGCGGCTGAAGCGATCGTTGCCGAAGAGGAGAGCCATCCCGAGGAAAGGCCCGAGGATTACCTTCGCGTGGATATGCTAGAAGCCGAGATCGGCTATCAGCTGGTGCCGCTCGTCGACGCCAGTCAGGGCGGTGATCTCATCGAGCGCATCGTACAGATCCGCAAGGTCGCCGCCATGGAGATGGGCTTTATCGTGCCCCCGGTTCGGGTGCGCGACAACATCCAGCTGCGGCCCAACGAGTACCAGATCAAGATCAAGGGCGACCCGGTGGCGCGCGGCGAGCTGCATCCCAAGAGCCTGTTGGCTATCGACCCCGGCCTCGCCGAGGGCCCCTTGGACGGCCAGGAGACCACGGATCCCGCCTTCGGCCTGCCGGCCCGCTGGATCAACCCTGACGACCGCGAGAAGGCGGAGTTGCTCGGCTACAATGTGGTGGAACCCGTCGCGGTGCTCGCCACCCACCTCACCGAGGTCACAAACGCCAACGCCGCCGAGTTAATGGGACGGCAGGAAACTCAGCATCTCATTGATGAGTTCAAGGTCTCCCATCCGGCGGTGGTCGAGGAATTGATCCCCGACATCGTGCCTGTGGGCCGTCTGCAGCGGGTTCTTCAGAACCTATTGGCCGAGCGCGTGCCGGTGCGCGACTTCCGCACTGTGCTCGAAACTCTGGCCGATTATGCAGACATCAAGGACGTGGAGGTGCTCACCGAGTACGTGCGCACTGCTCTCCGTCGCTCCATCGGTAACGTGCTCCTGCGCGACGACGGGCAAGGGGAGGGCATTGCTGTCCTCACCGTTGCCGGCGATGTGGAGGAGCTCATCAAGGAGTCGGTGCAGTCGACTCCTGTTGGTCTCAACGTAGCCATCGCTCCGGACGTGGCAACTCAGATCTTCCGCAGTCTCACGTCCCTCATCGATCACATGATCGCCAACGGTCAGCAGCCGGTGGTGCTCACCGCACCGCACGTGCGCCTGGCCTTCCGCAAACTGACAGCGTCCAGCTTCCCCACGCTCTACGTGCTCTCCTACAACGAGATCGCACCGGAGGTAGAGGTGTCCGCTGTCGGTGTCCTGAGGTTAGACTATGAAGATCCGGAAATACGTGGCGCCGAGCGTGCCACAAGCCCTGCAACAGTTGCGTGACGATCTCGGCGATCGCGCCGTCATCCTCAACACCCGTAACCTGACCTCGGAGGAGGGCAGCCGTCACGGTGGCGCCCGCGTCGAGGTCACTGCGGGTGAGGAGACCCGTCCTGTTGCTACGGCCACTGCCGCTGGAGGTCTACTCGGCCGCACTTACGGCGGCTCGACTCCGACCGACACCAAAGTTCCCGAAGAGGTCTCGTCGCCGTCGCCGAAGCTGCGCAGCTACCAGGATTGGATCGTCTCTCTACCCTCGGCAGAGGCTCCGGGTCCGGAGGCAGCAGCGCAGCCGCCCCTCCCCACACTGCGTCCACGCTTCACCGAAGCCGACCTCGATCGTGTGGCTCCCGCACCCTCCTCGCCTCCGGCGATCAAGATGGAGGCGACGCGCATAGATGCAGCCGCTAGAGCCGCCGAAACCGACACCCAACCTATGGCGCGACAGCTGCGCCAGCTAGAACAGGCGGTGCGGCGCATGGCGCGCCAGTCCGGCAGCTTCGAGCTGCCGCCGGAAGTTGCCCGCCTCGCTGAGAGCATGCGCACAGCGAGGGTTGAGAATTCGCTGATCGACCGCGTCGTCCAGCAGCTGTTGCGCGAGCTCGGCGGTCAGGACCTCGACGAGCGTGAGGTGGTCACCGAGAAAGCGGTAGCCGTCATCGAATCCATGCTGCCGCCCCGCTGCGACATTCGCATCGGCAAGCAGCGTAAGATCGTCGCCTTTGTAGGCGCCTCTGGATCGGGTAAGACCACAGCCGCGGCGAAAGTGGCGGCCGGATTCGTCCGGCGCCGTCAGCGAAAAGGGGAGAGCACCGAGGGCGAGATCCTCATCATCAGTACGGACAGCCGGCGAGTGGGCGCCTTGGCCCAGTCTCGCGCCTTCGCCGAGCTCATCGGCATTCCTCTGGAGATGGCGCACAGCGTCGAGGATATCACCGAGGTGCTCGAGCGCTATCGCAATGCCCGACTCATCCTCATCGACACCCCGGGGCTGGGACCCCATGAAATGCAGGAACGGGAGCATCAGCGCTCGATCATAGAGGCCGCCGAGGTGGACGAAGTGCAGGTAGTCGTCGACGGTCTCACTGGTTACGAGCACATGCTCGACTTCGTCGAGGCCAGCCAGACCTTCGCGTCCGAATTGCGTCTCCTGTTTGCCAAGATGGACGAAGTCGTGCGGCCCGGAGCCGTTCTCAGCTCAGCCGTGGAGACCGGCGTGCCATCATCCTATTTCACCACTGGACCGGCCATTCCCGGGGGAATCTCCCCCGGAGACCTGTCCCGGATCGCCGAGTGGATCGCCGGTCGCCGCGAGCGTCCCTTCGGAACTGGCGACTAGTGCGTATTTGCAGGCAGGGATTGATTTTCGAGACTATATTCGTTTGGCTCGGAGGGTGTGCGCTCCGCCAGGCCCGGCTCCCTACGTTACGGTCCCTGACTCCACCTCCCCGGTGGTGGCGGCTCACTCCTTCATCTACTCATCCATCGTCTCCAGGATCCCGTTGAACCAGGCACCGTCATCTCATGTGTGCTAAGACGGCAAAGGCAGCTGCCCGCCAGTACAGGAAGCAGTCGGACGGCTCCATTGGGGGGCAGCAGGTGCCCAAGGGCGAGAGGGGCCCCCTCGAGGGCTACCTCCCGCTGGTGAAATACATCGCTGGACGCCTCGCCATCGGTCTGCCACGGTCGGTGGAGATGGACGACCTGATTAACGCCGGAGTCGTGGGGCTCATAGAGGCCTACCACAACTTCGATGTTGAGAAGGGCGTGAAGTTCGAAACCTACGCCTCGCTTCGCATTCGCGGATCGATTCTCGACGAGTTGCGCGGTATGGACTGGGTTCCACGCTCGACTCGGGCCCGCTCTCGCGAAATCGAACGGGTCATCGCCCGACTCGAGAACAATATGGGCCGGTCGCCCACGGAGGGAGAGCTCGCCGAGGGCCTAGGCGTAGAGCTGAAAGTGTACTATGCCATGATCGACGACGTGAGTTCCACGACGCTGCTATCGCTGGACGAGCTCTCCTACGGGGAAGACGACGACAAGCCGGTTCCCCTTCTTGACACCCTGAGTTCGCAGGATCCGGTAACCGCTCTCTCCCGTCTGGAGACGGAGGAATTGCGCAATCTGCTGGCAGATTCCATCGGTCAGTTGACCGAGCAGGAGCGCTTGGTGGTAGCTCTCTACTACTATGAAGAACTCACTCTCAAGGAAATCGGCAAGGTCCTGGAACTGTCGGAGTCGCGGGTGTCCCAGCTGCACACCAAGTCGGTGCTGAGCCTGCGAGTGAAATTGCGCAAGCGATTCCTGGTGTAGGCAAGGATCGTAGAGCGTCCCAACCGAGTTGCGGCACAGGCTCACGAGTAGTTGTTGTGACGCGCTGCGAGGCGGCGCGCGTTTCCCCACTGTCCTACAAGACTTTCATTCGTCCTTCACAGGCGTTGCCAGTGCCAATTGACGGGCGCCCTGAAGACGAAGCGGGCTGGTGAATCGTGGACGACGAGAAGCAAGAACGCCTCAAGAGAATCACCCAGAGCATCATCGGGCTGCCTACCTTGCCCACGGTGATCACTCAGCTCATCAGTCTGATCGATAACCCCAAGACCTCGGCCCGCAACGTCGCCCAGCTGATCTCTACCGACCAGGCTCTTACTGCTAAGATTCTCAAGATCGCCAACTCTGCGTTCTACGGCTTTCCCCGCGGGATTGCCACCGTCGACTTGGCGGTGGTCGTACTCGGTTTCGAAACCGTAAAAAACCTTGGGCTCAGCGTTTCCGTCCTCGAGCGATTCTCCGGGAGTGGGGAATCCGGTGTCGGGGCAGAAGGGACTGACAGCGTCGCTGGCTTCGATCGCCAGAAGTTTTGGGAACACTCCATCGCCTGTGGCGTTGCCGCGCGCATGCTCGCCGGCAAGCTGCGTTACCGCGTGCCTGGAGAGGCCTTTGCCGCCGGCATCCTGCATGACATCGGGCGCCTGATTCTCAGTCAGTACTTCCCGTCGGAATTCGCGGAAGTCCTTGAGTTCATGGACAAGGAAGAGCTCTACATCGGCCACGCCGAAGAGTGCGTCCTCGGGATTACCCATGCCCAGGTCGGCGGCTGGCTGGCCGAGCGCTGGAATCTTCCGACCCAGTTGGAGGAGACGATCTCCCAGCACCACACGCCCGGCCGTCTCGGCCGCGGTGCCGAGTTACCTTCACTCATTCACCTGGCGGATTTCCTTTGCCGGCGAGAGAGAATCGGCGACGGCGGCGGTGATAAGTTGCCTCACCTCGATCCGGCAGCGCTGCGGAACTTCGGAATTCACGAAGAGCCGCGGGCGGCCATTCGACGCGTCTTCGGCTACGGCGAAGACCTGAAGCGGGAGATGGAAAAGGCAGAGGCTTTCGCCGGCATCGCTCGCGGCGACGAGGACGAGGAAGACCACGACAATGAAGACGCACAGCCTCTGTCAGGAACGGACTGATCGATGATCGCGCGATTGATCGCGTTTGCGAGGTAGGATTTGGGCGCGATTTTCGATAGCGACGGTTCGGATCGCGAGGGTGCTGTGGACCGGGCGCGCGAGCTACTACGCCGCGTTGCCGAGCACGATAGCGAGTTGGCTTGGGAGCTTGGGCTTGAGTTCGACGCTCTTGGCGAGACCGGCAAGGAACTGGATGTACGGATCACTGCTATAGAGGTGGAGAACCGGGGATTGCAGGAGCGCCTGGCTCGTGGCTCCGAGGAGTTCGCCCAGCTTCGCGCCTCCATGGACGAGTTCCTCAACCTCAACGAGCTCTCGGAGGCGATCAGCGCCAGCCTCAACGTTGAGGACATCCTGTCGTCGCTAATGAGTTTGTCGTCGCGGGTCGTGCCCTTCGACTCCAGTGGTGTCTTCGCCATCGTTGAGGAGGGACAGCGCCTGGAGGCGATCGCCCTGCAGGGAGAGGCTCAGGAAGCGCTGCAACGGCAAGTGCGTACCCAGTGGGAGGACGGCATCATCGACTGGGTGCTGCGCGAGCGGCGCCCCGTGGTCATCGACGACCTCGAGTCGTCTGGCGGTGCTGACTTAAACGCACCAGAGAAGAGCTTCTTCATCATACCTCTGCGAGTGCGCGGCAAGGACATCGGGTTCTTCGCGCTGCATAGCCCGCGCGGCAAGGGCGGCTTCACCCAGGCGGAGATCGAGATGCTGGGGGTGCTGGCCAACCAGTCGGCGGCGGCTATCGAGAACTCCCGGCTCTACTCCGATCTGGAAACCGCCCACGGCAGCCTGCAGGAATCCCAGCGTCAGCTGCTGATCTCCGCGAAACAGGCCGCCGTCGGCGAACTTGCCGGAGGCGTTGCCCACGAGGTCAACAACCCCCTGCAGATCATCCTCAGCCGGGTGCAGCTGATGATCGCCCGCTACCACGACGACAAACTCGTAGAGGATCTGCAACTCATTGAGAATAACGTTAAGCGCATTTCCCGCGTCATTCGCGCCTTGCTCGGATTCTCACGCCACACGACCGTGGCCGAGCAGCAGGCCTTCGACGTTGGCTCGGCGCTGCAGCAGTCCTGCGCTCTCACCAAGCACCAGCTCGACGGCAAGCTCATCGAAGTGGATGTGCGCATCGAGCAAGACCTGCCTGAGCTGGTGGGCAATGTGGGCGAATTCGAACAGGTCTTCATCAACCTGATCCTCAACGCCGAGAACGCCATGTCCACGGGCGGCTGTCTCACAATCACCGCCGGTGTGCAACCGGAATCAGGAGAGTTGGAGATCCGTTTCCAGGACACCGGCATTGGCATCGCCCCCGATCACCTCGACCGAATTTTCGAGCCGTTCTTTACCACCCGGGCTGACTCCGGCGGGACTGGCCTTGGGTTAGCGGTGAGTTACCGCATCGTCGAGCAGCACGACGGCGCCCTTACCGTGGAGAGCACTCTGGGGAAGGGGGCCTCCTTCATCATGCGCTTTCCACCGTCCTCACCTGCCTCTACATCGGCGTCCACCATCGAGCTCTTCCAACAACCCGAAACCACAGCCCTGCAATGACCATGGATCCCACCTCAATCGTGCTGGCTCCGCAACTCATCTTTGTCGACGCGCTCTTCCTTCTTCTAGCAGTTGGCATCGGGCTCTGGTTCCGCAGCAGCGTCAAGCAGGAAAAGGCGGGCATGGATCGGCGCATTCAGGCGCTGGAGACGCAGCAGGAGAGCCTGAAAAAGATCTGCGAGCGGCTGCAGAGCGCCTGCCGCACCTTGGAGCGCCTTGAGGTCGCCAATAGCCACGATGCCACCGAGGCGGCTATGCGCGTTCTGGAGGAAGCGGCAGCGAAGGCTCCTGTGGTGCAGACAGCCATGCCTTCGGTGACAGACCCTACCGCCGTGCAGCCCGTTCGGCAACGCCCCGTGGAAGCCGTTCCATCGCGACACGCTCTTCCGAGTTCTGCGTTGGAGGGAGACGCGAAATCACGCGAACGGGAGGAGATGGCGGATCGCAGCCGACTCGCCTACCGGCAGGCCAGGGAGCTGTTGGATCAGGGCTTGTCCACCCAGGAAATCGCCCGGCGTGTTGGTATAGGCGTCGCCGAAGTGAACGTGCTGCAGCGCATGCGCGATGGGGGAAGCCGGTAAGGTATCTCCTCCGGATCATCAATTTTCTGAGGAAATCTTGCCCACGTGGTCAAAATTCGATCCGCGGTCGGCGTTCCACATCCCGGTTAGTCGCACAGCAGGCGGTCTATCCCCTGGATCAGAGCTTCATTTTCTTCGTCGGAGCCGATGGATATCCGAAGGCAGCCGGCAAGTCGGGAAGAGGTTTTTCCGAAGTAGCGGACGAGGATACCGTGCTGCCGTAGTCCGGTGTAAAGATTCTGCGCGGATCTGCCGGCAGGCACCCGGGTGAGGACGAAATTGGCGGCTGACTCCCACACGTGGAAGTCGCGTTGCCGCAACGACTCCGTAAGACTTTTCCGAGTCTCTACCACGCGCTCGGCGTTGCACGACATCCAATCCACATCGTCCAGGGCCGCTTCCGCCGCTACCTGACTGAGGGCGCTGATGTTGTAGTGCTCCTTCACCTTACACAGGGTAGTCGCGACCTGTGGGTGAGAAGCACAGAACCCGACTCGCATCCCCGCCAGCGAAAACGACTTGGACAAAGTGCGCATGACGACGACGTTGGCGAAACGTCGCACCAGGTCCATGGCACCCTCGCGGGCGAAGTCGACGTAGGCCTCGTCGACGACGAGTATTCCCTTCGTGGCTTGCGCTAGCTGCTCTACGGCACCGCTGGATAGGGCAACTCCAGATGGCGAATTTGGGTTCGCCAGCAGCGTGACCCGCGCGTCTGCAATACTCGCCAGCGCATCCACGTCGACGAAGAAGTCGTCGTCAAGGGCAACTTCCATCGGTCGGGCGTCCTGTAGCGCGATTAGCTTGGCGTAGTAGGGGTAGGTGGGAGTGGGATAGACGACAGCATCGCCGCGTCCGGCGTAGCAGCGAAGCAGCACGTTGAGCAGCTCGTCGGACCCGTTGCCGACGATGAAGGATTCGGCGGGCAGGTCGAAGAGTGTCGATAACCGTTGGCGGACGCCGGTGGCGTCGGCATCGGGGTAGCGCCGCAGGCCGTCGTCACAGGCGGTGGCAAGCCGTTCCAGCACCTTCGGCGACGGCGGGTAGGGATTCTCGTTGGTATTAAGCTTGATAAATGGCCGGCTCTTCGGCTGCTCACCGGGAGCGTACCCCGTCATCTCGCCGATGTGGGAGAGCGGCGGTGGCGGCGAAGAGGAGTCGTTGCGAGTCTCGGCCATCAGGTCACGGGCATCGTCATAGCGGAGGCGGAGAGTCTCAGAATGTGCCGGCGGTCGCCCTCGGTGTCAACGAAATTCGGGCAGATAGCTACTCAATTGGATTGATTCCCTCCCTATACAGCGTGCGAGATTGAGCTCGTCATCGCTTGTCAGAAAGGGCGCATGGTTTTCCCGACGAGCAAGGCGAATCACCGCAAACTGAGAATCACCGATCATCCGACAGCTGCAAACACATGTTATGCGCTGTTCAGGCACAAACTGGGGTGATTGGCAACACTGCCCTACCTTGCGACCACTTATCTGGGGAGACCTTGGCACTCACCACTCATACTTCCGCCACTTGGATCCCAGTCCGTACCCCTCTCTCTTGACCAGTCCCTGCCTACTCAGATCGCTGAAGCCCTCCGCTCCGTCTGTCGGTAGGCTCTCCAGGATTTCACGCTGTAGGACATTTTGAGGATGCGGTGGGTGCAGATAGTTGATGGGCGGATCGACCGTTGTGGCCGCCGTTGCAAGCACCGGATGCTCCAACAGTTCCTCATAGCCTCTCTCGAATTTCACAGTAGCCGGGGACGCATTCACCTTCCGGTAGTTATGACCCATCGAGACCATCACTCGATGCCGGTCGGTGTGGTTCGGCGTAGCTCCGTGCCAGGTCCTCATATCAGAGTAGCGCGCTCCCTCGCGGCGCGACCGCCTGCTCGGGCTCAGTCTTCTCTCGCCATTCGGCCAGCATCGGTTCGTAGAGCGACTTGTCACCGTATCGCCCCGTATTGCAGAGGATCGGCGTCTCCTTGTGCGTCCCCGGCCAGAATTCCGTCGCTCCGTTTTCGGCCGTGTAGTCGCACAACGGGATCTTGATCACGATCTTGAATACGGGCGTTCGACAGTCGCTGCTTGGAAGAAAAGGGCCGTGGTCGCCATGCGTGTCCTGCTTCACTGTGTCACCTGCGGAACTTCAATTGGCCCCGTACTGCTGGTTGAACACACCGTCACCGAGCAATGCGTGCGTCACCGTGATGACCATCTCGTTGAAGAGGATGTCTTTGAAGAGCCACGGGCGCTTCGGTGGCGGCACGACCGGGCGATAGGCACCCTCTTCACTTTTCACCTGCTCGGCGTCCTCGAGCATCTTCGCGTAGAGTCGATCAATACTCGCCGTGCTGACGGCGTTGTGCAACGCCAACACACCGTTCCTATGCATAGAGACTACGGCTTCCTCAACATGCTCTTTGGACATGATGCCCGATCTGGATTCCTGGTCAGAGATTTTGATGTGTTTCATGGGTGGTCGGTTCTCCTAACGCATAACGTAGCGATGACCCGCGGACAGACTTCCCGTTTGCATTGACGGTGCATCGAACATGATCCGGATTCAGATCCAGATCGTAAAAGGCTGGGTCGAGGAGAAGGTGAGCGGGCACTACTTAGGAGGGGCGCGCAGTCAAGAAGAGTAGGCAGCCATCGAGAAGGTGCCCTGCGCTCTGTGCTGGAGCTGAGCGGCTCTAGTTGTGCGACGGATCCGGGGTGTCGACGCGGATCACGTCGGTGACCCCCTCCACTTTCATTAGCACACGGCTCAGGTTGTTGAGTTGCCGGGTGTCGTGCACGTCGATCCAGAACGTGTTCTCGATGCCTTGCGCCGTCGTCTGTGATGTCGATCTCTGAATATTGGCGCCGGTGTCGCTGATTACCCGAGTCATGTCCGTGAGCAGGTAATTGCGGTCCCTGCCGCGAATACGCAGTTGCACGGTGAAGGCCTGCTCCTCTTCCAGATCCCAATCGACAGTCAGCAGCCTTTCCGGGTCATCGACGAAGTCGACGATGTTCGGGCAGTCGCTTCGGTGCACGGACAGCCCGTGCCCGCGAGTAATGAGGCCGATGATGGAATCGCCCGGAATCGGCGTGCAGCACTTCCCGAACTGAATCATCAGATCATCCAAACCCTGAATGCGGATGCCACGGCGATCGCGAAACAGTGCGCGAATACGACGATGAGGTCGGTCGGTGGGCACGAGGCGGTTGACTACCCGCCGCACCGAGATGTCGCCGCGACCGACGTTGGCGTATAGGTGCTCCGTGTCGCCTCCGAGTTCGGCGGCGGCGGCTTCGAGAGCGTCGCTGTCAACGTTGTGTTGGTAGCGCTTGAACTCGCGCTCGAGAATCTCCTGTCCCAACCGTACGCTATCGGAGAAATGTTTCTCCCGCAGCCAGCGGCGGATTGCCTGACGTGCCTTTGCCGTCTTCACCATCTCCAGCCACGACTGTTGTGGCTGGAGATGCGGCGAGGTCACGATTTGCACGGTGTCGCCACTGCCTAGCGGCGTGCTCAGGGGCACAATCTGTCCGTTCACCTTGGCGGTGAGGCAGTGCAGACCGATATCGGTGTGGATGGCGAAGGCAAAGTCGATGGGGGTAGCACCTTTAGGGAGCTGATGGAGGTCTCCTTTGGGTGTGAAGACGAAGATCTCGTCCTGGAAGAGCTCGATTTTTAAACTCTCCATGAACTCTGCCGGATCCGAGGCGTCGCGCTGCCAGTCGAGAACTTGACGCACCCAGTCGATCTGCTGATCGAGATCGCGGGCGCTGGAGGTGTTGCCGTCCTTGTAGCGCCAGTGTGCGGCGATGCCGATCTCGGCGGTGTGGTGCATCTCCCAGGTGCGGATCTGCACCTCCACCGGCAGGCCGCGGGGGCCGATCACTGAGGTGTGCAGCGATTGGTACATGTTGGTCTTGGGAGTGGCGACATAATCCTTGAAGCGTTCGGGGATCGGCCGGTACATTGTGTGGACGAGGCCGAGCACGTGGTAGCACTCGCGCACTGTGCCGACGATGATGCGTACAGCAATGAGGTCGAACATCTCCTCAAAGGGCTTATTGCGGGCGCGCATCTTGTTATAGATGGCGTAGAAATTCTTGGCGCGGCCCGTGATGTCGACGGAGATTTGGTTGCGATGCAGTTCCTCTTCGACAGGTGCCTTGAACTCCTCGATGAGCGCTTCCCGCGTATACCGTTTCATCGCCACTTTATCGCGGATGGCGGCGTAATTCTCGACGTCGAGGTACTTCAGGCTCAGGTCCTCGAGTTCCCAGCGGATGCGGGCCAGGCCCAGGCGATGGGCGAGGGGAGTGTAGACCTCCACGGTTTCATGGGCGATGCGCTGCTGTTGCTCTGCATCCAAGAAGTCGAGAGTGCGCATGTTGTGCAGGCGGTCGGCAAATTTTACCAGGATGACCCGAATGTCCTCCACCATGGACAGCAGCATCTTGCGATAGGTCTCGGCTTGTCGCGCCTCCCGACTCTCGAAGTGGAAGCGCTTGATCTTGGTCACGCCGTCGGTAAGAGTGGCGATCTTGGGACCGAAGGCTCTCTCGATCTCCTCCAGACCGATGTTGGTGTCCTCGAGCACGTCGTGCAGCAGACCGGCAGCAACGGTCGTCGAGTCGAGTCGCAGTTGCGCCAGGATGCGGGCGACCTCTACGCAGTGCTGCAGAAAGGGCTCTCCCGACTTGCGCACTTGGTCGCGGTGGGCGGCATCGGCGAAGTGGTAAGCAGAAGCGATGAGTTCGAAGTCGGCTGATTCGTTGCAGGCGGCAACCTCGATGAGCAGCATCTGCAGCTGCAAATATCGTGCAGAGGCCTCAAGAATCTCGTCGAGGCTACGCTCCGTGTTCGTGGGACGGGTGGGAAAGGACTCAGTAGCGGTTGATAGCGTCGATTCCATGCGGCGCGGGGAGGAAGGTGGCGAGTCAGCTCTCGCCGCGTGTTAGCCCTTCCTCGTCTTCGAGATCGCCGAGCGCGAAGTCTGGCTTGGGGACTTCGATGTTCTTGTCTTTGAGACGTGGGCTGAGCGTCTTGACATCCTGGCGCAGCCGCCTGATGCCGTGGGTAAGGCTGGTCTGCTGATTATTGAGCTCTCGGCGAAGTTGTTCGAGAAGCAATTCTTCGGCACGTACGTCGCGCAGGGCCATGTTTGCATTGAACATGGCCTGTTTCATGCGCAGGATCTTGCTGGAGCACAGATACTGAATCAGCAGGGCGCTACAGATGCAGACGACGGTGATGATCCACCAGTACATAACAGTGTTGCAATCTCAATCCCTGTAAATGCGGAAAAGGACTACCACACAACGAGTTACGGGCTTAGTCTAACTATGATCAGGGGACGTGTCAAGTAGCCGGACGGATATGCGGAAACCGTTCACCACCGGCGATCTCGCGGTCGCCGCTGGGGTTCTCCTCGTCAGCGTTGGCCAGTTGCTGTGGCAACGGGAGAGTGCAGTCTCCAAGGTGACCTCTGCCACCATTCAGGAGCAGAACGCCCGGATCCACCGCACTCTGCCGGCTGCCGCTGGAACCCTAACCGTGAGTGCCGCTGACGGACTCGGCGATTTGCGCATCGAGCTCGACGGGAGCCGCGCGCGCGTGCTTTCGGCTCCGTGCCGCCAGCAGATTTGTATACGCACCGGCTGGCTGGAGCGAGCGGGAGAAGTGGCGGTGTGCGTGCCCAGCCACGTGGTTCTCCGGCTTCACGGCGAGGGTGCCGACGCCTGGCTCGACGGCGTGACGCGTTGATGGGCGGCATGGACGCAGGCACTTGATGATCACTGCCAACCTGCGGGTGTTAACCCGTGTGGGGCTGCTCGCAGCGACAGCTCTTATCCTCTTCCTCTTCGAGTCCGCGGCGCCGCGCCCGCTGCCGTGGATGCGTTTGGGACTCGGGAACACCGCTGTGCTCGTCGCCCTGCTGCTGGCCGGCGCCCCGGCGGCCATGGGAGTGAGTCTGATCAAGATTCTCGTGGGCGGCCTGCTCACAGGTGCTCTCGCCGGTCCCACCTTCGCCATCAGCGGCGGTGCGGGTGTGGCCAGCCTGCTAGTCATGATCGTCCTCCATCATCTGCTGTCAGCGCAGCTGTCGCCCGTTGGCATCAGCGTCGCTGGCGCCGCCTGTCATCAGCTCAGTCAGATTGCCATCGCCTCAGTCTATCTCGGCCATTCCAACCTGTGGACACTGGCACCGCTGTTTCTAATCAGCGGTGTCGCCAGCGGGGTACTCACAGGAATGATCGCCTACTTCGCCGTTCACCGCCTCCGCCAGATCTCCCCCGCCGAGCCGGCACGTTGACCCACGCGACCCCCGTCGGGACGGGACCGCCGATGAAGCCCTCACCCTTTTCGGCACGGGCGGTGATCACCGGCACCCTGCTCAGCATCTGTCTGGCTTGCGGCGCCCTGTACGGAAACATGGTCATCCGTGGGTCGTACATGGCCCTAGACTTTAGTGCCGCCGGAGCGCTGTTCCTGTTCTTTCTGCTCGTGGGAGTGCTCAACGTCGCTGCCCACTGGATGAATCCCGCTTTCGCTTTGCGCCGAGACGAGCTGATCGTCGTCTACATCATGCTCATTGTCGCCTCCGCCTTGCCCACCATGGGCTTGTCGGAGTACCTGGTGACGATCATATCCGGCGCTCAATATTACGCCACACCGGAGAACGAATGGGCCACCCTCATTCACCCCTACTTGCCCGATTGGATTGGCCCTCGCTCCGAGACTGCCGTGAAATGGTTCTACGAGGGGGCGCCGAAAGGCTCGGGGATCCCGTGGCAGGCCTGGGCGCGCCCGCTCGCCTACTGGTGCGTCCCCATCGCCTCGCTCTACCTGGTGATGATCTCGAGCATGGTTATCCTGCGCCGCCAATGGGTAGAGAACGAGCGTCTCATCTTTCCCATTGTGCAGTTGCCGATCGAGATGACGCGTAGCGTCGGGGACGGCCGTTCCCTGCCGCAATTTTTCCGCAATCCGGTGATGTGGGCCGGCTTCGCTGTGCCCGTTATAGTGAGCACCCTGCAGGGTCTGCACGCATACTACAACTTCATTCCCGGCGGCCAGCTGCTCACGACCCTGCCCATCTTCCGCAACACGCAAAGTCTGATTTTTCGCCTCAGCTTTCCCATGGTGGGGTTCTCATTCCTCATCAACCTCGACATCGCCTTCAGCCTGTGGTTCTTCAACCTGGTGGCCAAGTGTCAGCGCGGCATCATGGGAGTGTTAGGGATCACCAGCACGGAGAAGCTGATGTACGGCGCTTTCAGCGAGCCCATCCTCGCACACCAGGGACAGGGGGCGATGGTCGTTCTCGTGCTATTTGGGCTCTGGGTCGGCCGCGAGCATTTCGGCCGTGTTCTGCGCAAGGCGTGGAACGGCGATCCCAGCATCAACGACAGTGATGAGATTCTCAGCTACCGTGCGGCCACCTTGAGCTTCCTGGGCGGTGGGCTGGCCCTCATCGGTTGGCTGTGGGCCACCGGCCTGCCCCTATGGGCGGCGTTCTTCACCTATCTCGTGGCCATCCTCATTTTCGTCGGACTCACTCGTATTGTCGTCGAGAGTGGGGTCGCCGCCGCGGTGGGCCCCATGATCGCCGCTTCCGTTGTAACCTCCGCGGTCGGCTCGAGCGTGCTCGGACCGCCTGGAATGGTGGGCATGGCCTACACCTTCGTCTGGGGTGCGGACATCCGCACCTTCGTCATGGCCTCTGCTGCTCATGGCCTCAAGCTCACCGAACATCTGGGCGCTGGCCACGTGCGGCCGGGAGGCCCACAGAACTCGGTCGCCGGGCGCAGCATGCGGCCGCTGTTCTGGATTCTCGTGCTCGTCATCGTCGTCACCATCGCCGCGTCGACCTTTACCATTCTCGTGCTTTCGTACCGCTACGGCGGGCTCAATCTCAACGACTGGTTCTACGGCGGCGGTACCCGGGCCCCCTTCAACTATGCCGCGGACAACCTGAACACCCCCACCACGCCGAATTTGTGGGGGTGGCTAAACACGCTGATCGGGGCCGGCGTAATGTCCCTGCTCATGCTGGCGCGCCATCACTGTCTTTGGTGGCCTTTGCACCCGACGGGCTATCCCATCGCCGCCATCTGGCTCATGGACGAGCTCTGGTTCAGCATCTTCATTGCCTGGTTGCTCAAACTGTTTGCAATGAAATACGGCGGCCCCGCTCTGTTTTCCCGAGCCAGACCCTTTTTTCTCGGCCTCATCCTCGGTCAGTTCGTGATTGCGGGTCTCTGGCTAATTGTCGATTATTTCACTTCGATGACTGACAACAGAGTTTTCTGGATTTGAACTGAACCCATTTGAACTGAACTCCTTGTATCTACCTGGGTTACGCTTCCTCCTAGCGGCTGCCATCGCGGCGGGTTGCCCCCTTGCGGCCCGCGCCACCGTAGATTACGGCGATCTCCGCCTGCTGGCCCCTGAGCAGCGGCTGGAGAAGACGGTCGAATTCTTCTCCGGACTGGGATCCCGTGTCGTCGGTTATCCTGGCGCCGAACAGGCTGCCCTCTACATCCACGAGCAGTTCCGCCTGATCGGCCTCGATGAGGTCACCTTTCACAAGTACGATGTCTCCGTTCCCATTGAGCGCGAAGCCGGCTTTCTGCAACTGAGCAATGGCAAGTCCCTGACCCTGCACGGCCTGTGGCCGAATCTGGTGCGCACTTCGACACTGCCCGAGGGAGGAATCGACGGTCACCTGCTGCACGGCGGGCAGGGGACCTTCGAGGATCTGAACGGCCTCGACGTCGAGGGCGCCGTCGTCCTCCTCGACTTCAACTCCGACGACAACTGGCTGAAATGTGCCTACCTGGGTGCACAGGCAGTGGTGTTTTCCGAGCCGGATTCCACCGTCTACCTCGAAGGCGAGAAGAAGTTCCTCACCATGCCTCTGGACCTGCCCAGATTCTGGGTGTCGAAGGAGGATGGGGATCAGTTGCTTCGGGAGGCTCAGGCCGGTGCGAGCCAGGTCCACCTCGAATACCGCATGGACTGGGAGCGGCAGCCGGCGTGGAACGTGATGGGATTCATCCCCGGCTATGATCCGCTGCTCAAGGAGGACGTCATCGTCCTCGAGTCGTACTACGACGCCATGTCAGTCGTCCCGGCGCTGGCGCCGGGAGCAGAGCAGGCATCCGGCATCACCGCCCTGCTCGAGCTGGCCCGCTACTTCCGCGATCACCCCCCGCCGCGATCTCTGTTGTTCCTGGCGACTTCGGCGCACCATCTGGCGCTGCGGGGTATCGACGACTTCATCCAACGCTACCTGCGCGACGAGGATCCCTTCGTAGACCGCATGTTGGTGCGACGCGTGGTAGAGGCATCTCTGGCGCGCGGGCTCATCGTCGAGGACGGCATCGACTACCAGCTCGGCAGCCTGTCCTTCACCGGTAAGGAGGCGCTGATCCGTGACGCCGCGGTGAACGACTCCATTCTGGTGCGCTCTGTGCTGCACGCTGCCGTGGCGGAAGGTGTCGAGATGCTCGAGAAAGACGGCAGCGATCGCTGGACCCTGCAGTACACAGAGGGTGCGGAGGTGCAGCAGGAGAGTTTCGACAGTCTCGAAGACCTTGAGCGTGAACTCGTGGACGACGAAGATCTGCGCCGGGGCTTCTACAAAGCCTGGGTGGACCCCAAGGTCGACTCTCTGGCCGTCAAGCTCTTTGTCAGCCTCGACCTGTCGTCACAGACTGACGAGCTTGGCATCTGGAATAGCAATTCCAGCTTCTACTACAAGCGATACTTCGCGCCCTTCGGCAAGAACTTCATGAACTACTCGCGGCAGGTGAGTCGGGCCCTTGGCTACAACTTCCGCGACGTCCTCGTCAACGGCATCAGTCCCGAGGGCGGAAAGAGCTGGGAGACCTTCGTCCCCGGTGAGATCTCCGTGAATAGCGAACTCGTGCTCACCACCGGAACGCCGGCGCTGGCCTTCGTCACTGTCAACGACGCCCGCTTCCTCGTGGACACGCCATTGGATCGCGCCGACAGGGTCCAGTATGACAACTTGTCGCGGCAGATTCGCGCTCTTGCGGGCATGCTCCAGTTCGCTCTTGAGGACCCGGAGCTGTTCCCCGACTTCAAGATGCGCCTGAAGGACACCCTGCGATCTCTGAAGGGTCGCAGCATGGTGTTCCCGCGCCGCAGCATCGTCCCCGATCTGCCCCGCACCGGTGCTGTAGCGACGGTCCGCAATGGCAAGAAGAAGTCCTACAAGGGTGTGCGCGGCGAATACTTCGAAGTTGTCGATGAGACTGGGGCGTTCTTCATCAACCGCATTCGCGTCAACCAGGTCCAGATAGAGGCCTACTACTCCGATCCCGCTACCGGTCGCATCACCTACGCACCGGACCGCGGCATCCAGGGCGACGAAGCTTATCCGATGAAGATCAAAATGGACTGGCGGGACAAGGAATGGATGGTGGTTCTATTCCCTTGCGAGGCCTTCAACTACTACGACATCGTCGACCCGAGATACCTGCAGAAGCTTTCTGAGGTCACGGTCTTCGATGAGACCAACACCGAGCCTGTGGAGTACGGCTTCACCCTTGGGGAAGGCCCCTCGTCCAAGGACGAGCCGGTGGGCGTGCTGTTCGCACGTCCCGGATCGGTGGTGAAGATGGGCTTCGGCGCCGGTCTGCTCGGCTTCCGCTCTTTGTTGCTGAACTCCAACGACTTTGAGGACAAGGAGGCGGCCCTCGGCGAAGGATTTACCATCGATCCGGCGACTACCACCTTTGCCAAGACTTCGTACCGCATGGCTCGCGATATGTGGGCCCTCGATGAGGCGCGCATGCGTGAGCTCAAGAGCTTCGCCATCGAGAACCAGCGCCTCAACGCCCTGCACCGCCGTGCCGGGGAAGAACTCCAGGGTGCTGAAGAGGCGCTGGTCGAGAAGAACTGGAGCGAGTTTGTACGCCATACCCGCTCTGCCATCGGCTTGGAATCGCGGGCCTATCCGGACGTGAAATCGACGCAGAACGACGTAATTCAGGGCATCATCTTCTTTATGGCGCTGGTACTGCCCTGCGCCTACTTCGCCGAGCGTCTACTGATCACCGCGGCGACAATCACGAATCAGATCATCGGCTTCGCCGTCATCTTCCTGGTGATCTGGGTCATACTGTCGCTGGTGCACCCGGCCTTCGAGCTGTCCAACCCTCTGGTTATCCTCCTCGCCTTCGTCATCCTCGTGCTCGCCTGTCTGGTCATGTGGATCATCACCGGGCGCTTCAACGAGCAAATGAAAAAGCTGCGCACCGAGGTGGCGGTCATCTACGACACCGACGTGAGCCGCTCCAGCGCGTCGCTCACCGCCTTCTTGCTGGGCATCTCCAACATGAAGCGGCGCAAGCTGCGTACGGTGCTGACCTTCCTCACCCTGCTGTTACTCACCTTTACGGTGCTCTCCTTCACCTCGATCCAGACGGCCCTGCGCTTCAACCAGATTGAGCGCGACAACGAGGGGCTCTATGAGGGAATCCTCATCCGCAGCAAGGCGTGGACGCCGCTTGAGGAGTCGGTTCTCGAATACGCCTACAGCAATTACGGCGGCATGGCCGACGTCGCGCCCCGCAGCTGGTACGACAACAAGACCAAGGCTCACATTAAAATGAAGCACGGCGCCGAGTACGCGCACAACGCCCTCGGCGTGCTAGGTCTTACTCCAGAAGAGGTGAATGTCACTGGTCTGCATCGGGCGCTGATGGCGGGCCGCTGGTTCCGGCCGGGGGAGGAGAAGGTCTGCATTCTCCCCAACGACATGATCGCCGCTCTCAACATTGCCATCGAGGACGTAGCAAGGGGCGATGGCTCGGTGAGGATTCGTGTGTTCGGCGACATCTTCACTGTAATCGGTGTCATCAACTCTAAACGCATGAAGGAGTTGAAAGATCTCGACGATGAGATCATGACGCCGGCGGACTTCGCGGTCACCGGTGGCCAAGCGGTACAGGAGATCGCTGAGGAAGAGCAGCGCGAAAAGCAAGGGCTCGAGGACGCGCAGGTGGTGATCAAGCCTTTCGTCCACCTCGAACCGGCAAACACCCTGTTGATTCCCTACCACACGCTGCGGAACATCGGTTCCGGCAATCCGCTACAGTCGGTGGGAGTGCGCTTCTACGAGGGGGTGGACGAGCGCCGCGAGATCGAGGAGTTCTTGTCGCGCCTTGCCGTCACTCTGTTCGCTGGCGTTCAGGACGAGGGTGACGACTACATCAAGGTGTCGATATACTCGTCGCTGGGCATGACCTCATTGTCTGGCATGGCCAACCTGTTCGTGCCCATCCTCATCGCCGCCCTCATCGTCCTCAATACGATGATGGGCAGTGTGTACGAGCGCTTCCGCGAGATCGGCGTCTACTCCTCGGTAGGCCTGGCGCCAGGCCATATCGCCTGGCTGTTCATGGCCGAGTCCTGTGTGTATTCCGTGCTCGGCGTCGTCGCCGGTTACCTCACCGGGCAGATCACGGCCGCAATGCTCAGCAGGCTAGATCTGGTCATCGGCTTCACCCTCAACTACTCGTCGCTGTCGGCGGTGCTCAGCTGCATCTTAGTCATGGCCGTGGTCATGCTCTCCACGGTGTACCCGTCACGCAAGGCGTCGCAAATGGCTGTGCCAGACGTGACCCGACGCTGGCGGTTGCCGCCGCCGAACGGGGACAACTGGCACTTCGAGTTTCCCTTCACCGTGGCTGGCTCCGACGTGCTTGGCCTCAGCGTTTTCCTCGTTGGCTATTTCGACTCCTACAGCGAGGAATCCATCGGCACGTTCTACACGGACGGCGCCAAGATCGCCTGCTTTGATCACGAGAACGGAGAGGGATACACCATTGACATGAACATCTGGCTTGCCCCCTTCGATCTCGGGGTCAGTCAGCACGTGGTGATTCGCGCCGTTCCCGAGGTCGAGCACAACATCTATCAGGTTGAACTCGACATCGAGCGCATGAGTGGGGAAGACGCCTCCTGGCGGCGCGTGAATCAGCGCTTTATGAACGTGATTCGCAAGCAGTTCCTGATCTGGCGAACCGTCGACGCCGAGGCTAAGGAGGCCTACTGCGAAGAGGGCCGCGAGATCCTCGCTGCTACGCCGACCGCCGAGGCTACAGCGTGATGGCGATGCGTCTGGCAATGGGGAGAGGCTGAGGATGCTTCGCCGCAATCGCAATCCCAACCAGGAGATTGAGGAATACCGGGATCTGCTGGAGACGCCGACGGAGTTTGCCGACGGTTTCACCAGCAAGGCTCTCATCGGCGTGTTCTTTGTCGCCTTCATCATGATTCCGGGGAACATGTACCTCAGTCTCATGGTGGGAGGCTCTCTGGGCGCGGCGGCGGAATGGGTGACCATCATTCTCTTCGCCGAGATCACCAAGCGCTCCTTTACCTCGCTGACCCGGCAAGAGGTCTACGTCCTCTACTACGTCGCCGCCGGCCTCATCGCCGCGGAGACGGGGGCCTTCGAGGGGCTGTTGTGGAACCAGTACCTGCGCCAGTCACCACCAGCCCAGCAGTTCGGCATCGCCAACCTCATTCCCAACTGGTGGGCGCCGCCGCTGGACTCGTCAGCGTTGCTGGAACGCACGTTCCTGCACAAGGACTGGATCATCCCCATCGCCATTCTCATGGCGCACATGGTGATCTCGCGCCTGTCGTGGTTCACTATGGCCTACATGTTGTTCCGGCTGAACTCCGACTATGAGCGCCTGCCCTTCCCCTTCGCGCCGGTCGCCGCTCAGGGCGCTACCGCACTGGCAGAGACCACGCAGGGAGTGGAATCCTGGCGCTGGCGGGTGTTTTCGGCGGGTGCGATGATTGGCCTTGTGTTCGGAGCTCTGTACGTGGCGATTCCGGCGGTCACGGGAGCGCTACTCACCGAGCCGATTCAACTCATCCCCATTCCGTTCGTCGACTTCACTCAGATCACCGGCAATTTCATCCCGGCGACACCCTTGGGCTTCACCGCCCACCTGGGACCGATCTTCGCCGGCCTAGTGATGCCGTTCTGGGGGGTCATGGGCACGTTCCTCGGGGTCATCGCTCACTCCGTGGCCAACCCGTTCCTCTATGATCTCGGCTACCTCGAGATCTGGCAGCCGGGGATGGGCGCCATCGAGACGTTCTTCGTCAACTCCGTCGACTTCTGGATGAGCTTCGGTATCGGTACCGCCCTGGCTATCGCCGTCATCGGAATTTGGCAGGTGTACCAGGGCATGCGCACCGCCGCTGCCGAGCGGCGCGCCGGCGGCGGTCGGTCGTGGGCGCCCCCGGAGGGGCGCGGCGACTTCCCGATCTGGCTGGCGCTGAGTCTGTATGGGCTCGCCACTCTCGGGCTCATCCTCATCGCCTGGAAGTTCCTGCCCGGGTTTGGCCAGTTCATCCCTTTCTTCCTGTTCTTCGGGTTCATTTTCACGCCCTTCCAGTCCTTTGTGAATGCCCGTCTCGTGGGCATGGTGGGTCAGACGATCTCCCTCCCCTACGTGCGCGAGGCGACGATCATCCTGTCCGGATACCAGGGCGTAGATATCTGGTTCATGCCGTTCCCGCTGGGTAACTACGGAGCGCAGACCCAGAAATTCCGTGAGATTGAGCTCACCGGTACCAAGTTCACCAGCATCATTCGCGCCGAGCTGGTCATGGTGCCCATCGTGCTGTTCGCAACCTTTCTGTATTCGTCCTACATCTGGAAGCTGGCGCCCATTCCCTCGGCGTCCTACCCCTACGCCCAGGTCATGTGGCGATTGCGGGCGCTACAGACCTGTATTTGGTTCACGGGAACGTTGAAGAGCGAGCTCGACACCAGTCCCACCCGTGACACGGCGCGCTGGATGCCGTCGAACTTGGTGGAAGGGGAGTGGTGGTACTGGAAGGTGCGAGCCGCCGACGGCGAATGGGTAGAGAGTAAGGGCAAACACGGCGAAGCGGGCCCGTGGTCGGAAGTGCGAGCCTTCTACACGCATTTCACTGACGACCCCCTCGAGCTCGTGCCGGACATGCCTCCAGGTGCGCTGCTGCCGGAAAAGCCCGACCCCGAGGCCAACGGTCCTCCCGTGCAAGCCCTCATGTCGACTCTGCAACCCCTTCCCCGGGCCCCGGAGTTGATCCGCGACGCCGTGACCGGACCGGAGCAGGCCCTTCAGCTCACGGGCGGAGAAACGCCCATCGTCGGCTTGGTCACCATGCCCCGTCCAATGTTGCAGGCTGAGGCCATCGGCCCCGCTCTGCCCGACGGATGGGACTATTACTTCGCCGTCGACACCGATCCCAACTTCACAAGCCCGTGGATTCAGCGATCCTCGGACGAACCCTGGCTCTACCGCGCCATCAAGCTCCCCATCATTGTTGCCGGCACCGTCGTCGGCCTTGGCAGCTACATCTTACTGTCCATGTTCGGGTTGCCGATCCTGTTGGTGTTCGGCTACGTGCGTGCTCTGACGACGATTCCGCACTGGATGATCACCGAGGTCATCGGCGCCTTGTTGGCACGCTACTATTTCTGGAACAAGTACGGCCGGAAGGAGTGGCGCACCTACGCGCCGGTGCTGGCCGTGGGCTTCGCCTGCGGCATGGCCTTGATGGGGATGGCGTCGATCTCCATCGCCCTGATCCAGAAGTCCGTCTCCGTGCTGATCTTCTAATGACGGATCAGAGGTGCTGACGATCAGCGCATTGGCGCGGCAGCCGCGCCCCAACTCCGCAATACGATCACGCTAGCGATTCATGCAGGAACCTTTCGTCGACTTCGGCTGGCAGGGGATCAGCCTGTCGGTTCCGGAGGAGTGGAACCTCGGCCGCGTGGACGGCGACTGGAAGAGCGGTTACGCGCGACTCGACAACGCCGAGATGGTTCGTGCCGAGGTAGAGTGGCGGGAAGCACCACAGCGGGCGACCCGGCTACCGATTTCCGAGATCGTCGATCGTTATCTCGATAAGCTCGAGTCCAAAGCGCGCAAGGCGGGCCTGGATTTCGAGATCGAGCGCAAGGCACGGTTTCTCTCCGACAAACGCTGGCTTGAGGGCACGGAGTACGAGACCTTCATCTGGGAGGCCGACTACCGGGCCCACAACCTGGCTCGCATCTGCCGCGACTGCGGACGCATCGTGCTGCTGCGACTACTGTCGCGGACCGACGAGCCGGTGGCCACGGTGCGCGACCTCGCCAATCGCGTATTCCGCAGCCTGCAGGATCACCCTACCCATCCCGGTGGCCACAGCCAATGGAGCCTCTACGGCCTGAACTTCTACACGCTGGAGGATTACAAACTCTCCGAGCAGGAGTTGAAATCAGGGCACATCAAGCTGACCTTTGAGGCGGCTGGAAGGGGAGGCCACGTCTGCCGTGTGCACCGGGTGAGCATGGCCCAGACACTGCTGAACAAGACCGATCTGGCGACCTGGTATCCCACGTTCTTTCGCAAGGATCTGCGTGACTTCAATATCGAGATTCGGGAAGTCGAAGTGCGTGGACACAACGGTCTGCTGGTCTCTGGTGCACCCAAGGGGCGCTGGCGCCAGATCTTGCGGCCGTTACCGCTGGTAAATCCGCGGCCGCGACGGCATCTGACGACGGCAGTGTGGCATTGCCCGGAGAGCAATCGCATCTGCGTCGTCGACCATCTCTACAAGAAGCGGGACGACGAGGGGAGTGTCGTCGCCGCCATGAGTCAAGACTATGTTTGCCACGCGCAAGAAGCCGCGTCTGACCCGCGAAGCGATGCTAAGCTCGAAGCCGGCACGCAACGAGCTGCTGAAGTGGGAGAAGACTGACAACGACGAGGCCCAGATCACGGTGGCCCGTCAGGACAACTGGAAGATCCGTCTGTTGTCCAAGGTGTTCTACGTACCCAAGGAGCGCACGATCACACTCGACGACGTCGGCACCGAAGTGTGGCAGATGTGCGATGGTCGCACTGCGGTGGCGGAGATGATAGAACGCCTGCGTGAGCGTTACAAGCTCGACCGCAAGGAGGCGGAGGTTTCTTTACTCTCGTATCTGAAGACCCTGGGGCAGAAGCACTTCATCGGCTTTCTCGTCGACGGCGAAAAAGGGGCTGCCGGCAAAGGTGGCCCCAGCCGGGGAAAAGGGGCCAGCGGCCAACAGTGGAAGCCCTGATCCCCTCTGCTCACTTCTCAGGGGGGACGAGGAAAAGGTCAGGAGCTCACGCCCCTGGCCTTTTTCTGGAGGAGAATCTTCCGACGAAAAGCGTACTGTGTTGTGTCGTTACGATGCTGCGACAGCACCCTGCCTGCCTTCGTTTACTGTAGCAGCTGCAGAACGGTTTGCGGAACTATGTTGGCCTGGGCTAGCATGGAGGTGGCAGCCTGGGAAAGGACCTGCGCCCGGGTGAAGCGTGATATTTCTGTCGCGATGTCAGCGTCGCTGATCGAGGCTTCCGAGTTCTGTACGTTCTCTATCGAGTTCTCCGTGAAGGAGATGGTGAAGTTCAGTCGGTTCATCCAGGCACCCAGGTCGCCGCGCTGGCGAGAGACTCTTTCGATGGCGTGGTCGATCTGAGTGATCGCGGTCCGTGACGTGTTTATCGTGGCCACGGAGGTGGGCTTCAGGTTGAGCCGGGGACCGGTGGCCCGCATGTCGTCGATGGCGACTTCGATGCGATTGTTGGGGCCATCGTACGGACCGACCTGGAACGAGCCGCCGCCGTCGCCGGGCATGATGCGGAAGACTTTGCCTTCCAGGCGACCGTCCTCATAGACGTTGGCGCCAACGAAACCCGCGGCTTGAAAACCGTCCGTTTCGATGTCTTTCACGTCTACCTGAAGCTCGCCTGTGATGTCGTCGATGCGCGCGAAAGCCTCGGGATCGAGCTCTTTCAGAGCTGCGTCGAGCTTAACCTGGATATCTTCCAAGTCTTCACCGGCTTCTATTTCGACACACTGAGGATCGCAAGCCGCCTCATCGTGGGTCACGAGGTTGATCGCGCCGTCTTCTTCCGGAGGTTCGGACAGCTTCCATGTGGGGGTTTGGTGGTCGTCCACTCCCGCGCCCACCAGATTGAGCTGCACACCGAGCCGGTCGAAGTTGGCAACGAAGGTGGTGCCGGTGGCAACCAGGTTCTTGCCGTTGTCCAAGTCCAGAGACGGGCCGATGTCGATGGACTGCTCCAGCTTGGTGCCATCGTCCAGAGTGATTTCCAGGTTGATCTGGTTGTCGGTGTCGCTGGTGTCGGTGAACGTGTAGGTACCGGCAACGGCACCAGAAATGCTGATTACCTTGACGCCGGAAAATCCGTCGAGGGCAGTGGAGATCAGCGAATTCTGAGTCACCGTGTTGCCAAAGCCGGTGAGCAGCACCTGATCGTTGTAGGTTGTAGACCAGGAGACCCGATCGATTTCTTGGATAATCTGGTTGTACTCGGCCTGAATCGATTCGCGGTTGAGGTCATTTACCGTGCTGGAGGCAGACTGAATGGCCAGCTCGCGCATGCGGATGAGCATGGCGTTAATTTCGTTCAGCGAACCCTCGGCGACCTGGAGCAGGTTGTTGCCCTGCTCGGCATTGAGGACGTTCTGCCGCAGGCCGGAGATCTCGGCCCGCATTCCCTCTCGAACGCTAAGGCCAGCAGCGTCATCAGCGGCCCGGTTGATCCGCAGTCCGGAGGAGAGGCGTTCGAGCCTGATCCCCTGGTCGCGGAAGTTTGTATTCATCCGCCTGCGGGCATTGATGGCCGCAATATTGTGGTTTATCCGTAACGGCATTCGATACCTCCTTGTATCTCAGTCGCGCTTTCATCCTTGAGGCATAAACTCTTTATCTACATCTATTTGCGGTTGATATCCTCCAGATTTCTCCGCGTGAGCCGAAGTTGTTCCGGCTCAGTACCCGCACTCCTCACCGGGCAACCGGCGTTGAGACTCAAGTAGTAATAAGAAGATTACGGAGATTATTTGTCATATTACTCTATACTTCTTAGTAATCTCTACGCCTACTATCGACGGCGCCAGGACGTCCTTTAGGAAATTTGCGAGAGCTTGGGAACCGAGAATCCTTCAGAGAGAATTGACCTTGGGCGGGCGAAGCGCTCTTGTTCAGGGGCCCGATGGGGCAATCTGGGGTGTGAATTAACTCCGATCAGGTGAATGTAAGAGGTATTAAGTAGTTATTCCGATGATAGAGCACTTTTCCAGTGACAGCCGTAACCAGGCTCTGGCGCGAGTTCTGTCTCACCTGATGAGCCCGGCGTGCCTGGCGGCGGTGCTGCTGCCCCTGGTGGGCCGGCACTTTCAGGCAACGGGAGCCCACATCGGCCTCGCTTTTGGCCTTTACGTCCTGCTCCCCGGATGCCTGGTGCTGCTTATGTCCCCCTGGAGCCACAGCGCTGATCTATACGCTCCGACAGCAGCCCTTCGTCAGCGCATTCTATTCTCCGGAACTTATTGTTATATAGGATCTTACGTAGTTTTGTCCGGGATTGGTGCACATCCTGCCCTGCTCTGGGTAGGGGCCAGCTTCGCCCTCGGCAGTGCCGCCGTTCTCGTCATCAACCGCTGGTGGAAGATCAGTATCCATGTCACTGGCGCCGGAGGGGCAGCGGTTCTCGGGGCAGTCAGCCTCTCGCCCACGCCCCTGTGGCTGGCTCTGCCAACCTTAGCTGCCTGGGCACGGCTTCGGCGCGGAGCTCACACCCGCTCTCAGGTGCTGGCCGGCTGCGCCTTAGGGGCCTCCATCACTGGCCTTCTGGGTCTCTACTACATATGAGTGGGCCTGTCACGTCAGCTGGGGATCTATTCGCAGGTGCGGGTCGCGGCGTTTCCAGCGGCGGTGCGTCGGAGCCAGCCGACACCGAGGTGACGCTGAAAGGCCAGGTAGAACACATCACTTTTCACAATCCCGAAAACTCCTTCACCATCGCGAAACTTGTCGTCGACGGGCCCCGTTCTGGAGATGAGGTCGCCACCATTGTGGGCACCATGATCCTGTCTACAGGGGAAACCGTGGAGGTTCGCGGCGAGTGGGAGGATCACCTTCGCTTCGGCCGTCAGCTCAAGGTTGAATCCTACGTACCCGCCTATCCTGCAACCCTGGAAGGCATTCAGCGCTACCTCGGATCCGGGCTCATCAAGGGGATTGGGCCGGTGACGGCGGAGCGGATTGTCAAGCACTTTGGCGCCGAAGCCCTGGAAGTCATCGACAAGAGTCCGCGGCGTCTGCTGCAGGTCCCGGGTCTCGGCGACAAGCGCGTTCGTCTCATCTCCGAAGCCTGGAAAGAGCAGCGCCAGATTCGCGACGTCGTCGTCTTTCTGCAGTCTCACGGGGTCAGTACTGGCTATGCGGTCAAGATCTTCCAGCAGTACGGCTCCGAGGCAATTCAGTCGGTGCGTTCCGATCCCTATCGCTTGCAGCAGGACGTGCACGGTATCGGCTTCCCGACCGCCGATCGAATCGCGGGTGAATTGGGCATTGCCGGTGACGCCCCCCAGCGCGTGCGCGCCGGCGTGCGTTATGTGCTGACGGAGATGTCGGGGGAGGGCCACGTCTTCGCACCGCGAGCCGAGCTTATCGCCGCTGCCGGTCAGTTGCTCGGCGTGGGTGAAGACCAGTTGGTGACAGCGATGGATGCCCTGTGCCGCGAAGGCGAGTTGGTGGAAGAAGAGGGCGAGCGCTGCTACGTGCGCAACCTGCATCGCGCCGAAGTCGCTGTTGCCGCTGACCTCGTGCGCCTGCTGAGGGCGGAGGGGTCTAAGCTCGAAGTTGACAGCATTGATGAGGATGGGGGAACGGATCTGTCCCTGGGTCCCGACCAGCTGCGAGCTGTGCAGGCCATGATTCAGAGCAAAGTCCTGGTGATCACCGGAGGCCCGGGCACGGGGAAGACCACAGTGACCCGCCAAATCGTCGGCCTCCTCGAGCAGGCTGGCCAGCGCGTCCTACTCTGCTCGCCCACCGGACGAGCCGCAAAAAGACTGGCGGAGGCCACCGGCCGTGAAGCCAGAACCATTCACCGGCTGCTCGAGTTCGCTCCCAAGGAGGGGGGATTCCGGCGTCGCCGCGACAACCCCCTTGACGCCGATGCCCTCATCGTCGACGAGGGCTCTATGATTGACATCTCGCTAATGCATGCCCTGTTGCGTGCAGTGCCCGATCGCGCCCGACTCATCCTGGTGGGAGACGTCGATCAGTTGCCCTCTGTGGGTCCCGGCTTCGTCATGGGCGATCTCATTGCCTCCGAATCGGTGCCCGTCTGTCGTCTGATGCACATCTACCGCCAAGCCGAGAGCAGCCTCATCGTCGCCAACGCCCACCGCATCAATGGTGGCGAGTGGCCCTTCATCGACAACACCCGGGACGGGGACTTCTTTTTTCTCACCGAGGAAGATCCGGAGAAGGTCGCTGGCACCGTGGAGGATCTGGTGGCGAGACGCCTGCCGGAGGGACAGGGCTTCGATCCCTTGACCGATATCCAGGTGCTGTCGCCCATGTACCGGGGGCAAACGGGGGCACTGGAACTAAATCGCCGCCTGCAGGAGCGGCTCAACACTGGAAGTTGTAGCCATGTCGCCGGTGAGCGTGAGTTGCGCGAGGGCGATCGCGTCATGCAGGTGCGCAACAACTACGACAAGGGCGTGTTCAACGGTGACCAGGGGCGCATGGGGCGCATCGTGAAGGGCGATGACGACGCCTATGCCGAGGTGCAATTCGATGACGGCAACGGTACCGTACGCTACGAAATTGGCGAACTCGACCAGCTGTCACTGGCGTACGCGGTGAGCATCCATCGGGCTCAGGGTTCCGAGTTCCCCGCCGTGGTCATGCCCCTCACCACTCAGCACTACCCGATGCTACAGCGCAACTTGCTCTACACCGCCGTAACTCGGGCGCGCAATTTTCTCGTCATCGTCGGCAGTCGCCGCGCGTTGCGCCGCGCCATCGAGAATAACCAGCAGGCGCGGCGTTACACCTCGCTGGCGGCTCGACTCCGCTTCGGATTGTGTCAGGCACAGGCCTGAGCCGCGGAACCGGCGCCCATCGCTACCGGCTTGTCATCTCTGCCTGCAGCCGCTGCAGCAGGTCGGAGTCATGCGGCAGCAGCCCAGAGGCCGTCAGGCGCGGCACCAAGTCGGCCCAACGCGGGAACTGAGCCTGGGCCCGCTGCAAGTAGGGAATGGCCTCCTCTATCTTGCCTTCCCCGACTAGAGTGACGCCGACCCAGAATGGCGCCTCGCCGTTGGTGGCGGCGTCGGGGACGATCTCCGTCGCCTCCCGGTAGGCTTCCATGGCGGCTGTCATGTCACCCTTGGCCACGTGTTCGTCCCCTTCGTTGAGCTTCTGATAGGCTCGCCGGAGCCTAACCAACCGGCGCAGTTCCGCCACGGGAGTGGGATGATCTTCGACGCGCAGATCGAACAGTCGATCCACCCACGGCTTGCCCGACGCCTCGGCGGCGACCACAACGATGGCGGCCGACTGCCGTCCGCGAATATCTCCGCCGTCGGCTTCTGCTGCCTCCAGAGTGACCAGCAGGCGCTCGGCGAGATCGCCCGTTGCTCCTTCGTAGGCGCGGGCCATGGCGTCCCATACCGTTTCCCGATCCATGAGGTTGGCCTGCGCCGAGTATCCGGCGCCTGTCTGATCACCGGCGGCGAAGATGGCGCGTGCACCGGTGTGGGCGGCGACGCCGCCCCGGGCGTCGATCATGGCAACTTGGCGCACATCCCGCTCGTCGTCGGCTGCCAGCAGGGCGGTCAGACTCTGCGCCGCGCTGCGTCCACTGCGCATGAGTTCGAGACCTAGCGGGCCGTAGGCCGGGTCTACCAGGGACTGAGTGGCGACGGCGCCGATACCCGCCTCTGCCCAGGGGACGATGGGACCCACCGAAAACCAGTGGGACTGCACCGCGACGCCGAGCTGGCCGGTAAGGCTGTCCCGGGCGACGATGGAATAGGTGGCTACCGGCCGGCGCCAGTCTGGAGCCCGCGCCGACACCCCAGATGCCCACAGCGACGTGCAGGCCAGGGTGAGCCCGATGATTCCAGGAGTTTGCATCGGAGTTTTCCCTCTCGATAGGCTATTTGGTCTGATTCACAGCCTGAGGCGCTTGAAGATGCTCTCCGGCAGCAGGCGGACGACGAGCAGGATCCAACGCCAGAACCATGGTGTGTAGAGAACGTCGCGTCGGGCCCGATAAGCGCGCAGGATGTCAGTGGCGACGCGTTCGGGCGGTGCGGCGAGCACGATGTCGTCGCGGCCTTCGATCATGCGCGTGTCAACGAAGCCAGGCTTCACGGTGAGCACGTGGACACCAGTGCCGTGCAGTCGGTTGCGCAGCCCCTGCAGAAACAACGAGAACCCACCCTTGGCGGCGCCGTACAGGTAGTTGGACTGGCGTCCACGATCCCCGGCCACCGACGAGATACCAATGATCCCGCCCGTGTTTCGCGCCTCCAGGTCGTTGGCGAGATGACTCACGCAGATGGCGGCGGCGGTGAAGTTAACCTCTAGTGTGGTGGCCATCTCTTTGGTGTCGCGCCGGCCCAACTGCTGATCGCCTAGGTAGCCGAACACGCAGATCACGACGTCGAAGTCGCCCTTGGCAGTCTTTCGGGCACGCTCCGCCAGATCGGCGTGGCTGTGGAGGTCACGAGCGTCAAACTCGAGAAGATCCACCTGGCGCTCGTGCCGCAGCCGCAGGTCGGAGGCGATGGGCTCCAGGCTATCAGACCGGCGGGCCGCGAGGATGACGTCGCATCCCTGGGCGGCGAGTTGCTCGGACAGGGCGACGGCGATATCGGAACGGGCACCGAGAATGAGGGCGCGCTTCATGTCAGTCCCAGTCGTTGCGATTGGAGAGAGGCGAAGTGTCCCGCCGGGTCGACGCGCTGGTGCACCCGGCAGAATTCATCGAGGCGTGGGTACATCGCTTCGAACTGATCGGCCTTGAGAATGGCGTCCTTGGCCAGATAAACTCGGCCTCCCGCCGCGATGACGGAGGGGGTCAGCTGGCGCAACTGCTCTACGATACGCCGGGTGCGCGGGAAGTCGAGGGCGAGAGTGTAGCCCGGCATGGGAAAGGACAGGGGGCCTGCTGGGTGATCGCCGAAGGTCTTGAGCACGGCCAGTGAGCAGGGCGCCGCCTTTCGGCTGGCGGCGATGACTTCCGCCATAACCTCGAGTCCGCCCGCGAAAGGCACCACCAACTGGTACTGCAGAAAGCCGCGGCGGCCGTAGGCGCGGTTCCATCCCGCCCAGCGATCTAGCGGATAGAAGAACGTATCGTAATGCTGCCGCTGTTTCCATCGTCGTCGCAGCTGCGAGCGGTAGCGAGCGGCGTTGAAGCAGCGCAGGCTGAGGCTGTTGAGGGTGCCGGCGGGCAGAGGGGGGAAGGTCGTGAGTCGTGACCGATGCAAGGGCCGATTACCCCGCGATTCGCTGGCGTGATCGCCCAGCGACACTATGCCGCGTCCGCACCGTGAGCCGCTGGCAATTAGGTCTACCCAGGCGACGGAGTAGGTGTGATCGTCCTGCGTTTCTCGCAGTACGTCGCAGCTCTCCCGCAGGCTGCCGGTCCGCACACTAGTGGTGTCCATCCACACACCGGCCACGGCACGCAGCCGCAGCGTGACGGCGTAAATGAACCCGGTGAGTCCCATACCACCGAGAGTGGACCAGAACAGCTCCGGATCTTCCGAGCGCGAGCAGCGCACCCGTTCGCCTCCAGCGAGAACGATGTCGATGCTATCCACGAAGGCGGCGAGCGAGCCGTTGCGGTGGTGATTCTTGCCGTGAACATCGACGGCGACACAGCCACCCAGAGTGGGAAACTTGGTACCGGGAGTGACGGGGAGAAACCACCCGCGCGGCAGGGCGAAGCGGATGATTGCATCCAGGGTGACACCGGCTTCCACGGTCAGCACTCCAGCATCCGCGTCGAAGGCCAACAGTCTCCGCAAGCGAGTTACGTCGACGGCCGTCGACGCTAGGCAGGCGTCGCCATAGCTGCGCCGATAGCCCTGGGCGAGCCGTGCCTTTGGCGGTTCGGCGGCGATTCGGCAGAGATCATCGACACTGCGGACGCGCTCGATCCGGGCCTCGGCGGCGGGGTAGCGGCCCCAGCCGGTCTGGGTTTGTAAGGTAGATCTGGTCAGTTCGATGCCGGGTGGTTGGAGGAAGATGACAGCCGTTCCTAACGATACTTCTCGACGCCGTCGACGGCCACCGCATAGGCTTTGTTTGCCGCCGACCGGACGGCACGTAAATTCTGGTATCTACTGACGCTTGCGTACGGGGCACCGACCCCGCTCTCTATGGACCTGTCCCCATCACTGCTGTTCTGTCTGAGCCTGCTGGCCCTGTCCATTGGCCCCTTCGCCTACGCCGCCGCGCGCCTTGCCCAGCCCCTCATGGCGGCGCTCGATGGGCTCATCTTCGTCGTCATGGGCGGGCTCGTCATCTTCCACGTCCTGCCAGAGGCCTTGGAGCTCGCAGGCTGGATCGCCGTCGTTGGAGTCGGCGCCGGCCTTTGGTTGCCCACATTCATCGAGCACCGCATCAGGTCTATGGCACGCCAGGTGCACAATGTCACCCTGGTGTTCGGCCTCATCGCCATTGCCGTTCACGCCTTCACCGATGGCCTCGCTCTGGCTCCTGCACCGATGGACATAGCGGAGCGCCACATGCTTCCCATGGCGGTGCTCTTGCACCGTCTGCCAGTGGGGCTCACCGTCTGGTTCCTGTTGCGGCCGCTGTACGGCTTGGTGCCGGCATCCGGCGTTCTTGTCCTCATGGGCTTGGCGACGACCGCCGGATTCCTCGGCGGCGGCTCGATACTGGGCACTATGGAGAGCTCGGCGTGGGGCCTGTTCCAGTCGATCATTGCCGGCAGCCTCCTGCATGTCGTCGTCCACCGTTCCTACCCCGTTCACGGTCTCGACGTGGGAAGCGTTCGTCGCTGGCACGCCGGTGCCGGGGCGATCGCCGGGCTCGGCCTGCTGTGGCTCATCGGCGACGGTCACTCCAATCGTGAGGGAACCGAGGCCTTTCTCATGCTGGCGCTTAAGAGCGGACCGGCCCTGCTACTCGCCTACCTGGCTGCAGGTCTGGTGTACGGCTTGCTACCGCGTGGCACGATCGCCTGGATGGGCAGGGGAACCCGCATGTCCCAGGCCTTACGCGGAGTTGGATTCGGTCTGCCGCTGCCGATCTGTTCCTGCGGTGTGATCCCCGTTTATCGGTCGTTGGTTACCGCCGGGGTACCGGCGACAGCGGCCATGTCCTTCCTGATCGCCACTCCCGAACTTAGTCTCGACGCCGTGCTCATCTCGCTGCCCCTGCTTGGCGGTGAGATGACGCTGGTGCGGGTTGCCGGCGCCGTCCTCGTTGCCATCGCCATCGGATGGATCGTTGGACGCTTTACCGACAGTGCACCGGTGCCTGCGGAGGCAACCGCCAAGCTCGTGCGGCCTCCGCTGTCGGCGCGTTTGCGCACGGGGTTGTCGGTGGGGCTTGGGGAGGTTGTCGACACCACGGCGCCGTGGATCCTCGTCGGGTTGGCCTTGGTCGCCGCCGCTCACAGCCTCCTCGGCGACCAGCTCAGCGAGATTGTGCCCCAGGCCCTCGAAGTTGAGGTCTTCGCCCTGCTCGGCATGCCCGCATACGTCTGTGCCTCGGGTTCCACCCCGCTAGCAGCGGTGATGATTTTCCACGGGGCCTCGCCCGGCGCTGCCCTCGCTTTCTTAATCACCGGGCCGGCGACCAACGTCACGACCATCGGCGTGCTTTCCCGGTTACACGGACGTCGCGTGGCCCTGCTGTTCTCGGGCAGCGTCGTCGCCCTCGCAGTCATTCTCGGGCGGCTCGTCAACAGCTTCGTCGACATCTCCCGCTCGGTGCCGGATCTCGGCGCCGAGCACGATCAGCACTCCGCGCTGGAAGGCATCAGCTTGGCTCTTCTGGCCGCTCTCTTCCTTGTCTCTCTGCTGCGCCAAGGCCCGCGCGGCTTCGTCGGCGAGCTCTTCGAGGCCGGCGATGAAGACGGGCACAGCCACGAGTATACTCAAGCCGATGAAGATGATTGCGGTGGAGAAGGCTGCTCGAGTGACTGTGCGGAGGTGGGGGTAGCCACGGCAGACCGTATGCCGCAAGAGACAGCGCAACCACACGGGCGTCCGAATACATGAGATTTTCACCTGCCGGTGCTCTCCGGCCGTCACACCGATCCCCGGCAAGAGCTGTTAACGGGCGCGAAGATGGCTCTGTGGACGGAGTGGCACTACAACGCCTCCCTGCAGTGGCACATCCTCGACCACCCCACTCGCGCCGACGTGCAGCTGCTGGTACGCGACCTTGACCACCTCTCCGAGATCATCCCTGTATGCACGCCAGTGAATGCGACCCCCCGGCTTCAAGTGGGTCTGCTCTGATGCAGGTGCTCTCACTAGGCGCCGTGGTGCTGGCGCCAGCCGGTTGATACAGAGCCCGTCCATACCCGCGCAGCCACACCCCCGCTATATTGAATGCGAGCCAGATTCCAACTCAAGGCGACCGGAACATGTCTACTAATGCTAATAACCAAAAGCTCCTCATCCAGGGGCTGAAGAAGATCCCTCTATTCCAGGGCCTGTCGCCTAGCCAGGTGAGGAGGTTCCTCAGTATCTGCACTCGCCGATCCTACCAGGAGGGGCAGCCCATCTGCGAGAGAGGAACGCCTCCTGAAGAAATGTTCATCCTGCTTTCGGGTGAACTGGTTGTCATTACTCAGGAAGGCCTGAATGTGGCCAATATCCTGCCAATCACTACCGTTGGCGAGATGGGCGTGATCACCGGACAACCACGTGTCGCCACCGTGGAGGCGACCAAGACCAGTTCCCTGTTTGTGGTGGAGAAGCACGTGTTCGACTCCTTCATGAAGGACGACGTGGTCGCGCAGGCCAAGGTTTACCGCGCCATCATCGACGTACTCTCCGGTAAGCTCAGCAACGACAACGTGCGCATGCGTGACTACCAGCTGGAAAAGAGCCGCTTCGAGGGGCGCCTCACGATCCTTGAGCGTAAGGCGAGCCGCACGGCCGCCGCCACCGAGATGGCAGCGGAGGCACGCGGCATCTCCACGGAAGAGGTAGAGTCGCAGATTGACGATGCGGTCAAGGATGTCACCCCGCGCGCGCTCGTCGTCGATGACGAGGCCGAATTTCGCAAGCTGATCAATGACTCCCTGCCTTCCTTCGAGGTCGTCGAAGCCGACAGCGGGGAGCGAGCTCTGGAAATTGTTCAAGAGGACAGGCTTGACCTTGTCATCACTAATATCCGCATGCCGGACATGGGCGGCGTGCAGCTGTTGGAGGCGCTGCGCTCCCGGTTCCCCAAGCTCCCGGTGCTGGCTGTTTCGGGCTCCGATGACGCCGAGGAGGTCGAGGGGCAAGCCTTTGACGGCTTCGTGGAAAAGCCGTTGAGCGTGGAAGCCCTGCATGAGCTGGTGGACCAAACAGTGGCGAAAGGAACCGCCGACGACGAGGATGAGGACGAGGACGATTGAGCCGAAGAGTAGAGCCCAGTGTGACTGAGCCCATCTCTCCTCTCTCGCACGGCCTGGCGGTTTCGACCTGGCGCTACCTGCGCCGACAACCCCTGCACCTGGCTGGGGGCGTTATCGTCATCGGGGTTGTCATCATCGCCGTGCTTGCGCCCCTGCTTGCCCCCTACGATCCCATCGAACAAAATCTCTATCAGCGTCTGCAGCCGCCGTCATTGGACAATTGGATGGGGACGGACGAGTTTGGTCGCGACATCTTCAGTCGCTTGGTCTACGGGTCACGCATCTCGCTGCGCATCGGACTGATCTGCATTTCTATCGCCCTCACCGCCGGCACACTGCTCGGCGTCGTTGCCGGCTACCACGGCGGCCTTGCTGATACGCTGATCATGCGCCTCGTCGACCTCCTGTTGGCCTTCCCCAGTATCCTGCTGGCCATCGCCATCGTTGCCGTCATTGGCCCCGGCATCGACAATGTGATGATCGCCGTGAGCATTGTGCTCGTTCCGCAATTCGCCCGTATAGTCCGTGCTTCTGTGCTGTCGGTGCGAGAGAAGGCTTACGTGGAAGCGGCGCGCGCTCTGGGCAGCAGCGATCGTCGCATCGTCCTGTTCAGCGTGCTGCCCAACGTGGCGGCGCCCCTCATCGTGCAGACTTCGCTCAGCCTAGCCACGGCGATTCTCGATGCCGCCGGCCTGAGCTTTCTCGGCCTCGGCGCCCAGCCTCCCTCGCCGGAGTGGGGTGCCATGCTCAACAGCGGTCGCGAGCTCTTGTTTAAGGCGCCGTGGGTGATGACCTTCCCCGGACTTGCCATCTTCACAGTCGCCCTCGGTCTCAATCTGTTCGGCGACGGTCTACGCGATGCTCTCGATCCTCGTCGGGCCACCGTGGTGGCGAATTCGTGAACGGCTGCTTGCGGTCCCGGCTCGTCGCCCTCACGGCTCTACTCCTGGTCAGTACCCTGTTCAGCGGCTGTGCCAGCCGCCTGGCATCGACGTCGGCGCGGGAGGACAAGCGCGAGCAGCAGCACTCTCAGGCAATGCAGTATTTCGTGCGCGCCAAGGTTTTTGAATCCGAAGGCAATCCCCTAGGCGCGATCGTTGCGCTACGTTCGGCGGCTGATCTCGACCCGTCGTCGCCCACCATTTACACCCAGTTGGCGCGCAACTACGACGACATCCGCGACTACCGCATGTCGACGACCTTCGCTGAGAAGGCACTGGAGCTCGACCCGGAGCTCACCGCCCTGCGCTACCAGTTAGTACGCTGGCTCGACGTGCTGGGTGAATCCCGGCGCGCAGCCCGTCATGTCGAAGCCCTGATCGAGCGCGAGAGACACGCCTGGCCGCTCTATTCGCACCTGGCGCGGCTCTACACGGAGCTCGGCGAGCAGGAGAAGGTGGCCCCGCTATTCGATCAGATTCTCGCCGATCCCAAGACCCCACAGGACGTGCGCGTCAACATCGCCTACGTGCTTTCCCGCAGCGGCCGCACCGAACGCTCGGAGGAGATCTTCCTTGAGGTGCTGTCTCGCGATCCCAAGGTCGAGGATGCCTGGCTCGGCCTCGGCGAGATGCAGCTGGTCCGCGGCGATCGCGAAGCGGCGATTCGTTCCTTCCGCGACGGCGCCGTGCAGGTGCCCGAAAGCAATCTCCTCATCCACGAACTGGCGCAGCAGATGCACAGTGCCATTGACCTCGAGCCGATGCTCGTCGTCGACGATGCCGGCTTTCTCTACCGACTTGGTGTCGCGCTTTCCGGCATGGAGAAGTTCACTCTCGCTGCCCGTGTTTTCGAGAACATTGTCGGCCAGAAGCCGAAGTCGGCGGAGAGTTGGCTCGACGCCGCCCGCTATTATCTGCACGTGGGCCAGATCGAACGCTCGGAGGAGATTCTGCGCCAGGCCATCGCCGCCATGCCCGACAGCGTCGATCTATACCTGTTCTGGGGCACGGCGCTCGAGAAGGAGGAACGCTACGACGAAGCGGCTGAGTTCTACCAGCAGGCGTTGCAGCGGATTCCTGGCAATGAAGAGCTGTTCATCTCGTGGGGATTCAACCACGAGCAACGGGATCAGTGGGACGAAGCCATTCAGGTCTATCGTCAGGCTCTGCGCGACGTGGGAGAGCTTCCCAGCATTTACGTGCGCTGGGGGCTCGTCCTCGGCCAGCAGGAGCGCTGGTACGAGGCCGTCGACCGCTATCGCCGGGCTGTGCTGGTCGATTCCACCCACGTCGACGCCTTCCTACACTGGGGCTTGGCCCTGCAGCACCTCGAGCGCTGGGAAGAGGCCGTGCAGCGGCTCGACCAAGCTCACGACCTCGAACCCCTCGACACCGTCGTGCTGTTTTACCTGGGTGCTGCTCTGGAACGCTCCTCTTCGTTGACGACGGCCACCTTCGACGAGGTGGTCTTTGAGCGTGCCGTCTCCACCTTCCGGCGTCTTCTTGAGCTCAGTCCCGACGACGCCTACGCCCTCAACTACCTCGGTTACATGTTCGCCGATCGCGGTGTCCATCTCGAGGAGGCGGTGGACCTGCTGAGCCGGGCCGTCACCCTGGATCCGGACAATGGCGCCTTCTTCGACAGTCTCGGATGGGCCTATTACCGGCTCGGTGAGCTCGACCAGGCAGAGAGTTATTTGGCCATGGCCATGGAGCAGCTCGACGACCACGAAGAAGAGGAACAGGCGGTGATCTTCGGCCACGCAGGCGATATCGCTAACGCCCTCGGCAAGCACGTCGAGGCCACCGATCATTGGCAGCGGGCCCTCGATCTGATGCCCAGCGATCGTGATCTGCAGCAGAAGCTGCGCGGCGCCGGGGCGCCCACCCCCTGAGAGCACGTTCCGGCCTCCGAAGCGTCGTGTGCAGCGCAAGCAGGACACTGCCAGCCGTGGCGGCGTTGTTAGCCGCCTGCACTGCATTGCCGCCGCAACCGCGCATCGGCTGGCAGTCCTCGGGCGATGTCGAGAACTTGGTGCTCGCCGACCGGGCTGGTCTCATGGCTTTGCAGGATCTCACGGCAGAGGTCTCCATCGAGCTCAGCGACGGGGAAGACAACCGGCTCTCTGCTACCGGATCGGTGTTGTTCCGGCCACCGGATCTGCTTCGCCTCGACGTACGCGGATCGCTCTTTCAGCACGTGCTCACCGCCGTTCTCTACGGCGATTCCCTATTCTCCCTGAGTCAAGGTGAGCACCGCCGGTTCTCGGCACGCCGCGGACTTCAGACCTATCTCAACATCGATATCGCCGACTACGATCCCCGGTTTCTGCTGCTGGGTGCCGTGCAACCCGGGACCCTCGATCCCGATCGAGAGGTGGAGTATCCCCGGGGTGATCGCGCCATTGTCTATCTTGCCGACGCGGCGGGGGGACAGCGAGCCCTGCGCATCAACCTCTACCGAGGCTTTGTCGAGAGTGAGGAGCTGTTCGATGCATACGGCGAGCTGCAGTGGCGCCGTCTTCTGCGCGCCTATCGCCGCCTCGAGCTCGGCGGGTCCAGGGGAGTTCTCTATTTGCCCGCCCAGGTAGAAATTCGTGGTCGCCGGGGCAAGATCAAGCTCGGATACCGCAACTGGAAGCTGAACCGAGAGCTTCCCGACGCCGCCTTCACTCAAGGAGTAGAGGCGGCACGGCGCTGAGCCAGCGGATGCTTGCCTACCGGGAGTAGCGGATGCGCGGATCCAGCCAGGCGTACAACACGTCGGCGATGAGATTGATGAAGATGAAGACCGTTGCCAGCAGCAATACGCCCCCCTGCACGGCGCGGAAGTCACGCCCTAGCACCGCCAGAAACAGCCAACGTCCGATCCCCGGCCAGGAGAACACGGTCTCGGTGATGATCGCCCCTCCAAGCAGATAGCCGAATTCGAGGGCGATCACTGTTAGCGTGGGGATGAGGGCGTTGCGCATGGCGTGACGGAATAGCACGAGCCGATGTGGCAGCCCTTTGGCCCATGCGGTGCGGATGTAATCTTCTCCCAACACTTCGAGCAAGCTCGATCGTGTCATGCGGGCGATCACCGCTAGCGGAATCGTTCCTAGGGTGATCGCTGGTAGGACCAGATGCCAGAGCATGTCCCCGGCGGCCCGCACGTTGCCGGCGATGAGGGCGTCGAGTAGGTAGAAATGGGTTACCGGCTTGACGTACAGCGCTGAGGAGACCCGACCCGAGATTGGGAACAGGGGCAGTTGCACAGCGAACACGAGGATGAGCACCAGAGCGAGCCAGAACACGGGCATGGAGATGCCCGCCGTGGCCAATGCCATGCTGGCGTAGTCCAAGCCACCCCCGCGACGGACGGCGGCGACCGACCCGAGACCGATACCGCCGACGATAGCGAAGACCATGGCCGCCAGGGTGAGCTCGATGGTGGCGGGAAAGCGCTGGAAGATCTCCACCGTGATCAGTTCGTGGGTACGCAGACTGCGTCCTAGCTCACCGTGTAGCAGGTCGCAAAAGAACCTGTAGACCTGCACGCGGAAGGGCTGATCCAACCCCATCTCGCTGCGCAACGCTGCCAGGGTCTCGGCGTTAGCGCGCTCGCCCAGCATGACCTGGGCCGGGTCCCCCGGCACTAGGTAGATCATCAGAAAGACGCCGAAGGAGATCCCGCCGAGCGTGGGAATCACCAGCAACAGGCGCCGCAGGATGTAGCCGTGCACGGCCTGGTACCGACCTTACCGACACACATCCACGGCGGTAGTTCTGCTCATGGGGTGGCGAAGAAAGTGGAGTGGAACCACTTGCTCCCGGTGGGGTGCAGGGCGAAGCCTGTGACGGGCCATCGGAAGGCGGCGGTCTGGGTCGCGTGCACCAGCGGTACCCAGGGTGCTTCGCGATGGATGATGTGCTGCGCCTGGCGATAGAGCTCGGCTCGCTGCTCCTGGTTGGTGATCGTGCGCGCTTCCATCAGCACCTCGTGAAGCTCATCGCTGCGGTAGAAGGCGACGTTCTGAGCCGGCTTAACAGCCGCGGTCTTGTCGAGCAGCACGTAGAGGAAGTTGTCGGGATCGCCATTATCGCCGGTCCAGCCGAGCAGGCACATGGTGTGCTGGCCATCAGAGACTTTGTCGAGGTAGGTGGCCCACTCGTAAGGGACGATTTTCGCGCGTATGCCCACTTTGTGCAGATCCGCCTGAATCGCCTGAGCGATCTTGTCGGGCTGGGGCATGTAAGGACGCGGCGCTGGCATAGCCCAGAGTTCGGTGTCGAAGCCCTCCGAGAACCCCGCCTCGACGAGCAACTGACGGGCATGGTCGGGATTGTGAGCGTAGGGTTCGACATCGTCGCCATATCCCCACATGATCGGGGGGATCGGGTTCTTCGCCGGCACGGCGAGACCGGCGTAGAAGTTGTCCACCAGCGACTGCTTGTCGATGGCGTGGTTAATAGCCTGGCGAACTCGGTGGTCGTCGAAGGGGGGCTTGTCCATGTTCATGGCCAGGTAGCCCACGTTCATCCCTGCCTGGGTGAGCAGCTCGATGTTGGGATCCTCGCGGATCTGTTGCACGAACTCGGGATTCAGATTGTCGATGCCGTGAATGGCGCCGGATCCCAACTCGAGAAACCGCACGGACGGATCCTGAATCGGCTTGAAGATCAGCCGTCCAATCCTGGCCGGCTCGCCCCAGTAATCGTCGTAGCGCGCAAGAACGATGCGCTCGTCCTTGCGCCATTCCACGAAGCGGAAGGGGCCCGTGCCCACGGGGTTCTTGAAGTAGTCAGCCCCGTAGCGCGCCACGGCTGTCGGGCTTACGGCGGCGCAGAAGTTCATGCCCAGGGTTGACAGAAAGGGAGCGTTCGGCGCCTTGAGGGTGATGACGAAGGTGGAGTCGTCAGCGGCGGCCATGGAGGCGATCACGTCATCCATCCCCATGGCCTTCCAGTACTTGTAGTTGCCGGCGGCGGGCTTGTAGAAGGGGTGATCGGGATCGAACTGCCGGCGCAGGGAGAACAGGATGGCCGACGCGTTGAAAGCGGTGCCATCGTGAAAGCGCACACCGGTACGCAGGCGAAAGGTCCAGACGAGGCCGTCGTTGCTGATCTTCCAGGAGCGAGCCAGCTGTGGACGAACCCGAGTGGTCTCTCGCTCGTAGGTGACCAGAGTCTCATAGATGTTGTCGCAGACTTTGAAGGACTCCCCGTCATTCTCCAGGGCCGGATCGAGCCCCACCGAGTCGGAGCCGCGCCCGAAGACCAGTGTGTCTCCCCCTGCGTTGTTGTCGCCCTCACCCCCACAGGCGCCAAAGACCAGTGCCGTCAGCAGCAACCCGCGTCTCACCGGTCTCGTCATGGGTTGCCATCTCCCGCGCTCGACGTTCCGGCCGCGGCGGCGGTGGCGGCGGCGAGCTCGCGGGCGACGACCACGTCTCTGGGTTCGTCGCGCATCAGTCGCAGCCAGGTCGACATGATACGCAGGTTGATCTGCGGCTCCACGGCGTGGATGAGCTTGAGCCAGCGCTGCTGGCCGGTACGTTCCTCGGCCTCCACCAGTACCGGGTAGCGCAGGGGCTCGGGGGGGTAAAGACGGTGGGTCTCTTCCGCGAAGATCCACGAAGTTCGGCCCGTGGAGATGTCCTGCAGGTAGAATCGGCTACTGCGGAAGGTTGTGCTGCGCGTCAGCAGAGAGACGCGCTTGCCCCAGGCGATGAACTGATCCTCGAAAGCGACCGGGTAGAGGCCAGCGTGGGGGTCATGGTAGCGGTCGGGATCGTAGCGTACTACGATGTCATAGGACACCGCGGTGTCCGCGGTGTCCACGACCAGGGACGCCTCGGTGAGGATCTGGTGAAAGGAGCGCTCCTTGGGGCCGGCGAGGGCGGCGCGCAGATAGACCTCTGCGGAGTCGATCTCCGCCTCAGTCATCCCCTCGGGGGTGATGATGGCGGAGGCCGAAGAATTGGAGATCGGCTCCTGGCCGCTCGCGGGAGCCGCAACTATGGTGCCGCCTGCCACGGAGAGAGTCAGGGCGGCGGCAATTGGGAACGAGGCGCCGACCGGAGGCCCTCCGCGTCGGTGCCTGTCTCTGCTCACTCGGAGAAGGCCGCGTCGAAGGCCGCTTCCGAGGGCTCGAAATCCACTTCCTTCACAAACCCGCAGGCCTCGGTGGCGCCGTGCTCGCGGTCCATTCCACCGTCTTCCCATTCTACAGACAACGGGCCCTGGTAGTTAATTCGGTTCAGGGCGCGAATTATCTCCTCGAAGTCGATGTTACCCCGGCCCAGTGAGCGGAAGTCCCAATAACGCCGACGATCGCCGAAGGCGACGTGACCGCCGAACACTCCGGCTTCCGTGGGGGTCATCGACCAGCCCACGTCTTTCATATGGACGTGGAAGATGCGGTCGGCAAAGCGGTGGATGAACTCGACGTAGTCAACTCCCTGATATCCGAGATGGCTCGGATCGTAGTTGAAGCCGAAGGTGGGGTGACCGTTGAGGGCCTGGATGGCGCGCTCCGCGGAGGCGATGTCGAAGGCGATTTCTGTGGGGTGAACCTCGAGTGCGAAACGAACACCCGCCTTCTGGAAAGCGTCGAGAATCGGTGTGAACCGATCGGCAAAGTCCTTGTAACCGGCGTCGATCAGATCGTCCGGTATCGGCGGGAAGCTGTAAAGGAGGTGCCAGATGGAGCTACCGGTGAAGCCGTTGACGGTATCCACACCGAGCCGGGCGGCGGCCTCGCCCGTTGCGATCAGCTCGGCGGTCGCGCGCTGGCGCACGCCTTCGGGATCGCCGTCCCCCCACACCGAGGGAGGAAGAATTGCTTCGTGACGAGGGTCGATGTTGTCACACACCGCTTGGCCGACAAGATGGGAAGAGATGGAGAATAGCTGCAGGTCGTACTGCTCCATCAGTTCTCGCCGCGACTTGCAGTAGGCGTCGTCGGCCTTGTCGACTTCGAAGTGGTCGCCCCAGCAGGCGAGCTCAAGACCGTCATAGCCGAAGCCCTTGGCCTTCTCGCACATGGTTTCGATGTCGAGATCCGCCCACTGGCCGGTGAACAGGGTGACAGGACGTGCCATGGGGAAGTTGCCTCCTCCAGAGTGTGCCGAGCCGGGGGCTCGTGTCTGCGGTTCGAAAGGATCTGTAGTCAGGAAACACGAGAAGTACGCCGCCTCCCGCCGGGGTGTCAACTACCCTTTGGGTGCCGGTAGTCTTGCTACTGACGCGCCGCCTTCATGCGTCGCAGGTCAATGTCGAAGATGCGAATATAGCGGCCGCCGTACTCGCCGATGATTTCGGGTATGTCGTCGTCATCGATGTCGAGCAATCCGATGCGCTCGCCAAAGGATTCCGGCGACTGCCACTCGAGATCGCGGAACCGGGCGTCGAAGACAAAGCCGTCGTTGAGGACGATCTCCTCCGCCCCGTCGCCGTCAACGTCGCCGACGATGAGATCGGTGGCGACGATGTTGTTTTGATCTGAGCGCCATTCTTCGAACTTATCCCGACCATCGTAAATCACCAATCGCCCGTCGGCGACGAACAGCAACTCCTCCTGCTCGTCGTCATCGACGTTGTGCAAGATCATCGCTGTCGTGCTCTCGTATTCGTTCGGCGGATTGCTCCAAATCGTGTGGTAGTCGGCGAGGTCGAGGAAGTGAAAGCGGCCACCATCGGTGAATACAATGATCTCTTGCAGGCTATCAAGGTTCAGGTCTGCTATGAACAGACCAGCAACGGCGCCTTCGAAATACTCGCTGATCCACACTTCTTTAAAACCGGCACTCTCCTCGCGGCGAGAGAACACGTGGACGAAGCCGTGGATGTCGCCAAGCAGAATGCGCTCGGAACCGTCGGCGTCGGGCGGTAGCTGCAGGGCGGAATCGAGTTCGTCAAGAGCTCCTTCACCAAACTCGACCGTTGTGGGCTCGCAAGCAACGCCAGAAGGGGCCGCCATCCAGATCGCGGTCAGAGTTGCGATTAACCTTGTCAGCCGTCGCATGCTTGGTCCTCCTGCTCGATGGCGTGAAGCGCTGCGTCGTAGACACGGAGAAGAGGCACGCCGCGCTCCCGGGCCCGGGCGGCGCAATCTTCGTATTCGGGGGCGTGTCGCGCAGATGACGTGTCGAGATGGGCGACTTTGACCCGCACCGCGCCAAAGGGTGTTTCCACCGAACGCTCACTGCGTTGCAAGGTTCGCCGCGTCGTGTCGTGAAAGCGGATTCCCAGAGTCGTGGTTTCGTGCAGCACGATGTCTCCAAGTCGCTGGGCCTCTTCGGGAACGCAGAGCACGGTCAGTTGGTTCCCCGGTCGCCCTTTCTTCATTTGCATCGGCGTGAGGAAAACATCGCGAGCCCCGGCTCTGAGAAGCTCCTCGAAGAGATAACTGAAGACCTCGGGGTTCATGTCATCGATGTTGGCTTCCAGGACCCGAATGGTCTCGCCGTCCGTTCGTGCTGTTTCGACCAGTTCTCCGATGCGAACCCGCAGAACGTTGGGAGTTTCCTCGTTGTCATGAGAGCCGGCGCCATACCCCACTGCATGCAGTGTCATAGCCGGCGCCGCGCCGAAGCCGTGTGCCAGCTCGGTGATGATTGCAGCCCCCGTAGGTGTGATCAGCTCCACCGGGGTCTCTGTCTGCACCAGGGGCACGCCCTCACAGAGCGCGAGTACCCCGGGCACGGGCACCGGATACTTGCCGTGGGCGCAACGTACGAGGCCGGTGCCGCAGTGCAGAGCTGAGGAGTACACTCGCTCGACGCCCAGAATACGCAGGCCACTGATCGTCCCCGCTACATCGACAATGGCATCGAGGGTCCCCACCTCGTGTAGGCCCACGCTGTCGAGCTCTCGGCCGTGCACCGCGGCCTCCGCCGCCGTCAGGCGTCGAAACACCGCTTCCGTGCGCTCTCGGTCTTGGGGATAAAGATCGGAGGAGTCGAGATGCGCGACGATCTGCCGAAGGTGGATGTGGCCACTTCTATTGGCGTGGTTGTGAAGGTGATGCTCGTCCTCGAAGCTGACCGGCTCGCCCCCGATCACCACCTGAACACGGGTCGCCGCTAAGCCGCAACGCTCGACCCGACTGACCTCTATCTTGGCGTCGGCCTCGAGACGAGCAATCTCGGCACGCAAGACGGCGGCATCGAGTCCGGCATCCACGAGAGCGCCGAGAAGCATGTCTCCGCTGATACCGGAAAAGCAGTCGAAATAGGCGACGAGCATCGCCGAACGGGGCCGCTCAGGAAGGGGAGGAAGAAGAGGAGGATCGAGCGGCGACGGCGGTGGAAGAACGGAACTCGGCGTGTCGTCTTCTCCAGTCGAGTTCGACGTCGAACTCGTACACGTCGGCGAAATCCTCCATGCAGTCGTTTTCGGTCTTACTCATCAAATTGTTGTCAACCAGACTGAAGACGATCTCTCCGAAATCCTGGGTGCACGTGATCCCCCAGCGCTCGAACACCGTCCGCGTTAGCGGTCCGAATTGATCTAGGGCGTGTTCGCTGATGCCGTAGACCAGATCCCGTCCAGACACGTGCCGCTGATCACGGGGCATGGAGGCTTTACCGAGCTTTTCCACAGTGTGTTGAAGGGCGTCATATACGAAGAGGTAGGCATCGCGGGCGTACCGCGGGTCACGCGCGCAGAGGTCTTCGATTTGACTTTCTCGCAGGAACTCTTCGTCCATTTTCCCTCCGGAGTCGCTCGTTCAAGAGGTTCGGTAACAGAGGAAGTAAATCAGCTGTGCGAAGGTCGGCTGTCAAGGGCTGCGGGCGACCTCGACGCCCGCCAATTCGCGGGGACGGAGCAGGGCGAGCAGCTGATCGCGCTTCACGTAGAAGGCGTCACGATAATGAACTGCCAGGGGCTCTCCTTCACCGCGACTGTTGACGCTGGAGGGGTTGATATGGCGTCCGTTCTGAATGAGCTCGTAATGCAGGTGAGGTCCGGTGGCGCGACCGGTAGCGCCGACATGACCGATGATCTGCTGCTGTTTCACATGCTGGCCCTTGCGCACGCGAATGCGGCTCAGATGCGCGTAGCGGCTACGGTAACCGTTTGGATGCTCGATCTCCACCATCTTACCGTAACCGCCGTTGCGACCGGCCATGGTCACCAGACCGCGGGCGGTCGCCCACACTTCGGTGCCGTGGTTGGCGGCATAGTCCGTGCCCAAGTGGGGGACGTTACGCTTCAGGATGGGGTGGAAACGTTTGCGGTTGAAGCGCGAGCTGATACGCCGGAAGGAGAGCGGCTTGAGCAGGAACAGGCGCTCGAGGGAGGCGCCGTTATTGTCGTAGTAGCCACCCTCGCCATTTGGGTTCTCGTAGTACACGGCATGCCGACTCACCACCCGGCCCTCGTAGCTGGCCAGCAGTACCCGGTCGTAACGCAGGAACTGGCCGTCGAGGTACTCCTTGGTGAAGACCAAACTGACGCGATCGCCGCGACGCGGATCCTTCTGGAAGTCGATGACGGCGCCGAAGATGTCATCGGCGATGATGTCGGTGAGGCGATCGCCCTCGCCGGCGCTATCGATGACATTGGCGAGATTGTCCTCGATCACGACCTGTACCGTGGCCGTGCGGCGCGACACTGGCAGCACCACTTGGCGGGCGTGCAGCTCGTCGTTGACCCGATCCACGACGATGGGTTTGTCGGGCTTGTGTTGCCGGATGTAGCGGAAGTCGATGAGGGCGTCACTGGAATCGACGCGCACCGAGAACCGGTCGCCGCTACGCACGCTGCGCGCCGGGTCGAAGATGGGGAGCAGCGCCTGGTTGAGCAGGGCGATCTGCAGCTCCGACATGCCTCTGCGCTTCAACTTGAGATAGATGGAGTCGTCACTATCAAGGGTATCCGAGTACGAACGATGCACAGACGAATCCGCCTGGACGGGGACCAGCGTGGAGGCGGAAAGCTCGGGTTCGGCGACGGGTATAACTATCGCTGGGGGGGCTTGTGAAGCCAGAAGAGCTGCGTCGGCAACACCTTTGCGAGGAGAGTTCAACAACAGACCCTGACGCAGAGCCACAAGGGCGACGAGGCTGGCGAGCAGGGCCCAAAACAGCATGTCTACCCGTTGCGGGCCGGTCATTCCTATGCACCGGTCTTTCTCGGGTCCCTGGCGTGCCGGGCAAAACAGGAGCCCTAAAGCGGTTGGATAGATTGCTGCAAGGCGTTTATTATTATAATACCTACGCCGTTCTTGAGTCAAGAAGAACAGCCTCCGATTATGCCTCTCATCGACCTCAAAGGCCTGCTTCCCGAACAGCTGAGGCAGCTGTGTACGGAGTGCGGTCAACCCGACTACCGGAGCGATCAGCTTTTCTCTTGGATCCACGAAAAGGGGCAGACGGACATTATGGCCATGTCCAACCTGCCTGCCGCCTTCCGTGCCTCCCTGGTTTCCGACAGTCATGTCGTCGGCCGCCTCCGGCGGCGTCTTTGCGAGGACTCAAAGACCGGGATGGCTGCCAAGTTCCTCTTCGATATAGAGGGCGGTGGCGCCGTAGAGTCGGTCCTCATCATAGACGGACAGCGCCGCACCGCCTGCCTCTCATCTCAGGTGGGTTGTCCGCTGAATTGCCAGTTCTGCGCCACCGGTCGAATGGGTCTGGTGCGCAATCTGTCGACGGCGGAGATCGTCGACCAGCTCATGCAGCTCAACGAGTACGCCCATTCCCGGGGCGAGCGCGTCACCAACGTGGTGATGATGGGCATGGGAGAGCCCCTGCTGAACTATGACGCTGTCACCCAGGCGCTGAGGCTCATCACTCTTCCCCGGGTCGCCGGCATCGGGGGGCGGCGAATCACCGTGTCCACCGCCGGCTACCTACCTGGGATTCGCCGGCTCGCCGACGACGATCTCAACGTCGGACTGGCGATATCTCTGAATGCGACGACCAACGGAACTCGCGACCGTCTCATGCCCATTAACCGACGTTGGCCCATCGAGGATCTACTCGATGCCGCCCAGGACTACTTCAACAAGAAGGGGCGACGCGTTACCTTTGAGTACGTGCTCATGGAGGGTGTGACCGACAGCGACGACGACGCGCGTCGCTTAGCGCAGGTCACCCGAGATGTGCCCGGAAAGATCAACGTCATACCCTACAACAAGTTGGCGGAAGAGGCGGCGTTGGCTGGCGTGCCAAGCTTCCGGCGTCCGCCGCAGGCACAGATCGAGCGCTTCCTCCGGCTCCTGCGCTCATGTACTCCCAAGACGGTGACTCTGCGCGAGAGTCGCGGCCAAGACATCGACGCTGCCTGCGGGCAGTTGTTCCAACACAACGTCGGCGCACGCCAGCGCCGTCCGACTGCTGTCAACTCAGCGGAGTGAGGGCGAAGTGAGGGCGAGGGGGCATCTCACCGGTGGTGCGGTCGTCGCTCTATCCACCACTGCCACCGCCATCGCTTCCCACCGAATTCCCGCCGCCGATCATCCTCTGGCCTGGGGCCTGGCGGCGACGGTTCTGTTTTTCAGCCTGTTTCCGGATGTCGACACTGCCTCGTTGCCGCAGCGGTGGTTCTACAAGGGGGTGATTCTGGGTCTACTCGTGCTCGCCTGGCAGGGAGAGTTTGCCCTGGCGACCGTAGTCGCCGCCATCTCCATGCTGCCTCTCATCGACCATCACCGAGGCTGGACTCACAGCGTGCTGAGCCCCGTGGTGGGGCCGACCATTGCTGCCGCCGTGCTCCTGGGTTGGCGCCACCTCGAGCTCGAGGGGGAAGTCGGTCTCATCGAGCTGTGGAAGCCCGGATACAGCGTGCTGTTGGGGGGTGCTGTGATCGGTTGGTACACCCACCTCTTTCTCGATGGGCTGCTGAGGATCTTCCCCCCGGATCCGGAGTAGGTCGAGATATCAGTCCTCATCACTGCGGTCTTCGCCGGCTTCTTCTTCCTCCGTATCCTTGCGACGATCGACGAAGCCCTTGATCTTGGACACTGCGTCGGGCACGAGTTCGACCAACTGGCCCCAGGAGACCTCTTTCTCCCGCATGGTCAACATCTGCACCTTGCCATCGGCATCGACGACGACGAAACCGATGGGCTCCACCGAGGCTCCCCCGCCGGTCCCGCTCTGTCCCTTGCCTTCCTGTCCGCCACCGGCGCCGAATCCCAAGGTGATCTTGGAGACCGGGATGAGAGTAACCGGCCCGGCTTGCACCGGCTCTCCCACCACCGTCCGTGTTTGCACGATCTGATGAAGCTCGCCCATTACCCGTTCAATCAGCGCTGCCACCGTCGATGCCATCAGCTTGCTGCCTTTCTCAAAGCCTTGTCTCTACTCCCCATCGCCTGTCCGCAACTCACAGCCATCGCCAACGCCTCATCTGCTCAGACACCTTGATGCGGCCAAAGACCCAGAGACCAGCGGCGGCGAAGTGCAGCAGTGCGGTGAGGATCCGCCACAGCCGGATGTGTAGCCGGATCTCCACCTCTCCCCGCGTACCGATCTGCACGAAATCAGGCGCGAGATCGATCTTCACCCTGCGCGGCAGGGCGAGGCGGAGCGCATGAAAGACGGCGGCGGCGCGGCCGGTGTCCGCTGGATCCTCCAGACCGACGACGCCCACGGCCTGAACACGTCGGATCGCCACCACCCGGAGCAGCGAGCGCAGGAGCTTGCCGCCTGGTGCCAGCATGGGCCGGGTCAGAGCGTAAATACGGCGCAGTCGTTGCCGCCAATCGGGACCTGTAGAAAGCGTCTCCGGTTCTGCCGCGGCTGCGTCGGTGTCTTCTGGGGCCTCTGGGACGGAGGCTACCGGCGTCATTCTCTCCTCCTCCCCCTCTTTGGCGCCATCGCCACAGCCCAGGCGTAGTCGCGGCCGCCTTAGGGATGCACCCACCACGATCGGGGTAAGCTCCCACGCGGGCTCTGTACGCCGTAGGTGGATTCCGATCAGCCCCAGGAAGAGACCAACGGAGCCCTCGGCCTCGATTGGCGCCTTTGCACCCACGTCCCATCGAGAGCCCCTCACCCAGACCGATACGGGCAGAACAAAGAGGGCGATCAAGAGGGCCGGAGGGCCCCACAGCAGAGCCTCCCACATCACGATTGACATCCTCTTCGCAACTGACTGGAGACAGTCGGAACTATGTGACAATCCACGGCTTCCTACTCCCGGTTGCCTGTAAGAGAACGGCCTGTGCGACTCCCGTCAAGCGAGCCGGCGGGCTCGGCGGTCCGCTTGACAGCCACAGCGGTCGTGGTTACCCTTGGATCGGCGCAACTGCATGTGGGAAAACAAGTTCCGAGAGTTTTTACACTGCCGATTTCGTCCTAAACACGTCATTTAGCCAACCTCCTGAACGAGCTCACAGGTTTCATCTTTGCCAACCAACGCCTCCCGACGAGTCCTATGCGGGCTTGCCCTGGTCTCCGTCGCCCTCGCCGACGCTCCGTTGTTGGCCCGCTCTTCAGTAACGATCCGGACTGATCCCAGCTACATTGCTGGACCCGGCATCGACCAAAGTCTGACCTTCCACCTCTATTACTTTCCCGGAGATGGCGAGGCAATCGTGTCCGCAGAGATCGCCTTGGAGTCGATGGATCTTGTTGATGCCGAGGCGGCTGCCGGAATTGCGGAAATCTTGGACGGGCGTTTGCTCATCGATTACAGCCACGCCCCTGTGGGCGACCAGACCCTCGACACCGTACGCGTGCAGGTGCGATCGACCCGGCTCGGCGAACACGCTTCACATGTCGAGGTCATCACAAATATCGACACCGACGGCGTGCCCGGGCATCGCGAGACCGCCCTTATCACGGTCTCCTCGCCTCTACAGGCCAAAGCCGTCTTGGCCCCTGAGCGCATCTATCCCGGGGAATCCTTGGACCTGACTCTGAGCCTTAGAAACATCGATGACAGGGAACTGGAATCCCTCGCCTTGACCTGGCCAGATGGGCTGACCGGTCCGGCAGAGCTGCTTGGGGTGAACCTGGCCGGCGGAGCCCACACTGAGCTCTCGGTGGCGGTTGAGGTGGCCTATGATTTCGTCGGACCTGCTCGGCTCGAATTCGGCGCTCGAGGCGGCGGCTTGACGCAGTCGCCTTTGGAAGCGGCGGTTCCGCCCGCCGGGCTCGTGCCGGAATTCTCCCTTCAGGGCGATCTGGCCGGCTTGCGCCCCGACCGACCGGTGTCCTTTCGTGGCCGCTGGACGAACCCGACCAGCAGTCCGATTCCGTACCGTCAGTTCAGCGTTCAGGCTCCCGCCGGCGTGACGATCACTGAAGGAACCACCGGCATCGCCGATGTAGAACAAGGGGTGATCAGAGTGGATACTTCCGGGCAGCTAGAGCCCGGGCAGAGCATGGACATAGACATGCAGGTCACGGCGCATCGAGTAGGACCTCTCGTGTGGAGAGCCGCTTTCCAGCCCCCCGACCGGGAAAGCCCGGTGTCGTTGCCGACTCGGGCGGTCATGCGGGTCATCCGCGAACTGTCGGGCAACCGCGGTGAGCCACCTATAGCAACGGACTTGGAACTCGCGGCCGCTGCTTTCCGGAAGTCGCTGACGCCGGCGCTACGAGATTTGCCGCTGGAGTCCGGACAGGCTCTGTCCCTCGTGGCCGATGCCAAGGCGGACGGAAACTGGCTCGCCAAGGATCTGCTCATCGAAGCCCTCATTCACGGCGGCTATCGAGTGCAGATGGATCACGGAGGAGCTGAGGTTCCCACTCTCCACTATCGGCTAACTGAGGTCCAGGTTCTCTATGAGTCCGAGGGCAGACGTTTGCTCATCTTCGGCTCTGGTCAGCGCCGCGAGGCCCGGGTGGACCTGCTCCTGTGGCTCGTGGACGCCGCGGACGAGGTAGTTTGGGCCCGAAGAGTGCAGGGCCGGAAGACCGACAGCGTCCCTGGAGAGTCGGCGAGCTGGCTCGGTGGCGCTGAGGGCATCGAACAAGGCACGATTGCCGCCGATAACCGGTTCGTGGAAATTGGACTGTCGGGACTTATCGTGAGCGGACTATTTTTCATATTCTTCGCCCCCTGAGGCATGGGCGCAGGGAAAGCGACCTTAGACAGTGAAGTTTCTGCTCGTTCCGCTTCTCATCATCGGCATGTTCCTGTCGTTCACCGCGGCCATGCTGGCCATGCTGGTCTGGACCGAGACAGTAAAATCGCCCGATGAGCTTAAGAAGATTGTCACGGGTGAACGGGACGCGACCCGGCTCTCGGACGCTTTCATCGACCCGGAGGATAAGCTGAGTCGTCTGGCGTCGATCATGGAGAACTACCGGGGGCAGGTGGAAGCCGAGCTCGAGGTAGTCCGCCGGCAGCAGGACAGCCTGGCCCAGGTGAGCACCGCGCTGGTTGCCAGGGAGACCGAGCTCGATCGCCGAGAGCAAGTGCTTAGTGCGCTGTCGGATTCGGCCCGGATGAAGGTCATGGAGAGCAATCTCACTGAGCTCGCCACCTTCTACAACAAGCTGAAGCCGACATCAGCGGCAGAGATTCTAACCACTGGTACGTTACCCGATACGACGGTAGCGATGCTGCTGCGCAAGCTCGCGCCCCAACACATGGCCAAGATTCTCGCTGCTATGGATGCGCCGAGCGCCGCCAACTTCACGAAGATCATGCAGGAATTGTAGATGGCCTGGGTGTTCATAAGTGTCGCCGTGGGAGCTCTCGTCTTCGTCGTCTTCATCGTCCTGGACTACCTCAGGGTCTCGGCGGGTTTCAGGCCGAGGGCCGATCTGGCCAAGGCCGAGATTGTCGAGTGTGAGTCCAAGATCGACTCGGAGCTGGGGGGCGCCGAAGAAGCTAAGGAGCAGGTGGCGGCGTTCAAGAAAGAGGTTGCAGGGCTGAAGAAGGAGCTCGGAAAACTGAATGCGGAGGCGGAGGAAATTCGTGCGCGCGAGAAGCGCCTAAAGCCCACCAGGTTCAAGGTCAAAGAAGAGGAGGAGTAGCTTCACTCCCGAGAAGGTGCAACTCCCCCTACTCCCCCTCGATGACGGCCGCACACGCGGCTGTTCCTCGTTCTGGCGAATTACCCGGAGTAGTCAGAAGCGCTGAGTCCGGCGAATGCTGTCAGAGTCGCCCACGCCGTGTTGCGGACAGCTCTGCGGCAGTACGCCGTCAGCGATGAACAGATCCTCGGTCTGACGTGGACAGTAGCGGGTGGCCCGGGTGTGGGTGTCTTCGCACACGGACTGGTAGTGGACGAGTCCCTCGGTATAGGCGAACTCCTCCTCGCGCCGGCTACGATAGGGTTCGAGATCCCGGTAGACTTCGCGCATGAACCGGCTCCAGAAGGGAAGCGCAGCGCCTGCTCCGGCGCGCCCTTCGAGGCTGAAGCGGGGGTCGTCGACGCCGACCCAGACGCCGGCCACCAAGTGCGGAGTGAAGCCGATGAACCAGGCGTCGCGGTAGTCGTTGGTGGTCCCCGTCTTGCCTGCTGCCGCTACCCGGAACCCGTACCGGGTTCGCGCGCTGTACCCGGTCCCTCCCGGCTCATCCATGACCGAGCGCATAAGATCGGTCATGAGCACTGCCACCGACGGGCGCAGAACTCCGTGGCGCTTGGCAGTGGGCTGAAGGATGGGGTTGGCCTCGGAATCGGCGAGCTCCTTTACCGCTGTGGGCTCCACGTACACGCCGCGGTTCAGGATCACGGAGTAGGCCGCTACCATCTCCAACAGCAGTACCTCGCTGGAGCCAATGCCGATGGTCCACACTGCGCGGATCGGGGTAGTGATCCCCATCTTGTTTGCGTACTGCCGTACCCGCCCGTAGGAAATTAGCTCCGCCACTTTCAGGGCGATGATGTTGCGCGACTGCTTAAACCCCTCCCGCAGAGTCATGGGTCCCTTGAACTTGCGGTCATAGTTTTCCGGGTCCCAGAGCTCGCCCGTGCTGGGATCCGTGATCTGGATGGCGTTGTCGTTGTACACGTCGACTGTGAATACGCCGTTGTCGAGGGCGGCGGTGTAGACAAAGGGCTTGAAGGAAGAACCTGCCTGCCGCCGCGCCTGGGTAGCCCGGTTGAATTCGCTCTCGCGGAAGTTGCGCCCCCCGATCATGGCGAGGATGTGCCCGGTTTGCGGGTCCAAAGCGACAAAGGCGGCCTGCACCACGGCCGAATCGGCGAAGGCTGAGGTATCCCGCTGCGCCATGCGTTCGTCTACGTGCCGCTGCAGCTCGGCCAGGGAAGCCCCGTAATGCTTCTCGGCGATCTGCTGAAGGCGTGAGTCTAGTGTAGTGCGCACCGTGTAGCCGTCGCGGTAGAGGGCGTTGCCCAGCTCCTTGTAGAGCTGCTGACGCACGTGCTCCACGAAATAGGGCCCAAGTCCGTAGGTGTCGGCTTTCTGTTCCCGACGTACCTGCACCGGGTGTTCGGCGAGCTCGCGGTAGCGGGAGCGGCTGATCTTGCCTGCCTCTGCCATGTTGTAGAGCACGAGGTTGCGCCGCCTTTGCGCGCGCTGCGGATCCTTCAGTGGGCTGTAGGTGTTGGGCGCCTTCAGCAGTCCCGCCAGCAGGGCGCATTCCTCCAGGGCGAGATCCTCCACTTCCTTGTCGAAGTAGAGCCGTGCCGCCGATTTCAACCCGTGGGCATCGTGGCCAAAGAACACCGTATTAAGGTACATCGTGAGAATCTCGCGCTTGGTGTACAGGCGCTCGATATGGACAGCGGTGATCTGCTCTCGCAGCTTGCGGGCGTAACTTGCGAGCACGCCCTCGAAGGAGTCGCTAGAGCGATAGCGCCCGACCTTCTTGTAGAGATTGCGCGCTAGCTGCTGGGTGAGTGTGCTGGCACCTTCCCGGGTGGGATCGAGGGTGGTCACATTCTTGATCACGGCGCCGATGATCCGGCGCAGATCGATACCCCAATGAGTGAAGAATCGGCGGTCCTCGATGGAGACCAGGGCATCCTTCATTTCCGAAGGAATTTCGTCGTAGCTGCGCAACATCTCCCGGTTCTCTTCCAAGAAGTCGCGCAGATGCTGCCCGTCGGCGGAGAACACCTTGGTTACCCGTTTGGGCTGGTAGGTCTCGAGTTCGTCGATGTCGGGCAGGTTGTCGCTGAACAGCCCGTACATGGCGAGCACCCCGCTGAGGTAGAGCAGGGTGCAGGTGAGCATGCCGAAAGCTATTTTCTTGAGACGCATGACGCAGGATTCTCAGTGCTTTCCCTTCAATATCCAAGGCCGCGTCACGCGCGGTCAAGAAGAGGTTCGCGCCCTTGAGTGACTGGACCGTTGAACGGCCATCAGAAGGTCCATCGGGGTGGTGGTTACCACGAAACGGCAAGGGCAGCCGCGCCGAGAGCTAACACTTTACCATGCTCTATGCCTCCTCCCGATCCCTTTGGGAGAATCGCTTTGCGATTCTCCTTCCACTCTGACCTAGTGCGTCGTCTTTCCAGCTCCTACCTGTAGTCGCCTTCCATGAACCGCGTGTTGTAGTTGAGGGCGTAATTCACGTGCTCTTCGTCGGTGGGGTAGTGTTCGTCGGTAGGGTAGGGGTACTGGGACATCCTGTGGAAGGGTAGGGGGCCCACGGTGAGGCTGTGGGCGGAGTGTAAGTCCATGTCTTTGCCGAAGCCGTCCGCGTAAAACAAGAAGGACCGTTCCATTCCCTTCGGCACTGAGGGAAAATCGTCCGCTGCGGCTTTCAGGATCAACTCGTCGCCGTGGAACATGATGACGTAGCGGTCATCGACCTCCGCCACGAGTTCCTCCACAGGCCCGAGTCTCGTGAAGCCGCCGGCGTGTGTGCCCCAACCGGCGTCCGTATGGAGCTGGTCATAGTTGTAACGAAAGGCGGAGGTGCCCTTGATCGCTACGTGTGTCGGGAAACCGCGCCAGTGCAGATCCGCCACCTCGAAGGAACGTCGGTGCACGATCGTCGTCTCAGCTGGTTCGAGCATCTCGCCTACCTGGAACTGGTCCCAGTAGATCGCCGCGCTGGTGGTAATTCGCAGACGGAAGTCGGCGGACTCCTGGGGGAAGGCCTCCTTCAGGTCGTAGACCATGTACTTAGGCAGCCCAGCCGGACGGCCCATGTCCTCGGTGACCAGCCGCCACCTGTCTCCGTCCGCCACTTCCAGGCGCGGTGGCTCCATCCCCACGTCTAGTCGCTGAGAGGCCGCCCAGTTTGATGTAGAGTGGGCGTAGTCGACCCAGCCGTGGGCGAGTAGCACCGGGTGTTGCCAGTGGCGTAGGTCGCCGAGATCTAGGACTAGATTGTGCTCGCGTGTATAGCCGTGGATGTCCAACCTCTCGAAGCCATCGTACCAGTCGTCATCCACCTTGGCTAGTTGATGGCGCACGTCCTGTCCGTCGCTGTCCCAGGCGCCCGCAAGGGGGGCCACCTTGGACAGCGGCACCGGCGCGAACTCTGGGTAGGGTGGGGAGGAGAGCAGGCGTTCATTAGCGAGCAAGCGGGTGCCCGCCGGATGATCGACGGCGACTAGCTCTGCCCCGTCGAGATAGATGATCTCCTCGAGAGCGTTGGCGATCCGCAGCTCATAGTGACCGTCGTGCGGGGCGATTGTCCCAAGGGGTAGGTATTCGTCGGTGTCGGGGAGGTAGTACTGGCCAGGGCCAGTCAAATAGCCGATGATAGCGCCGCCTAGGAAATCACTGACAAAGCGGAAGCCCTCTCCGTCCCAGGCGAAGAGGATGGGGCAGGACGTACCCTTGCGGTTCAATTCCTTCACATGCAGCCGCAGGCCGGCGACGGTGTCCGATTCAGTCTGGCGGACACCGCTGGGCCACAGAAGTCGAACGAATTCAACCGACTGCTCGTTGCCGAGGCCAAAGTGGAGGTAGGGGCTGTCTTCCGGCCCGCCTCCCAGCTCGCGCTTCTGCGTGCCCTCGCTGGTCTTGACCTCCACCTTCACCCCTATGCCGTCGGGGTTGCTGTTGAGCCCGGATGGGACAATGGAGATCCACGCGCTGCCAGCATTGCTACGGTTTAGTTGCAGGCGTCCATCCATCAACAGGTCCAGTCGTCCGTCAGCATCAGCATCGACGGCGAACAGGCTCTCGCTACCTTCCAGCGCGCCGGCCACGCGATAGTCCCCGTTGTGTGCGACGAGAAGGTTGGTACCGGTTGTCCCGTAGACCACGAGGTCGAGATCGCCGTCGTTGTCGAGGTCGGCAGCCTGCGAGCCTCGTACCTCCGCGCTGACTGCGGGGAGGGGCCGAGCCTCGAAGCGGTGTCCCGGAAGCTGCGTCTGCAGCATGCCTGAGCCTGATGCCTCGAACAGGGCGATGTCGCTGTAGCCGTCGGGGATGAGGTCGCCGACGGCTACAGCGGCCGCACCGGACGTGGGCAAGCTGCGCTGTGCCGCCACGTCACTGAAAGTGCCGTCGCGGTTGTTCGACCACAGGGACAGACTCTGTGACGTGTGAGTGAGGAAGTCGATGTCGCGGTCGTTATCGAAGTCGGAAAACTCGCCGGACGAGCTACGCAGCGGGGTGCTCTGCAGGGCGGCGGCGGCGATTTCCGAGAAGCCGGCTCGGCCGTCGTTGCTCAGCAGTTGCGTGGCATCGCCGAAAGCGAGTAGGTCGGCATCGCCATCGTGGTCGATATCGGATAGAACCGCCCCGCTGGCGGCAGCGCCGATGCGAAGGGCGTCGGAGAAGGTCCCGGAACCCTCACCTTTCTGGATCCGGGCTATCAGCATCTCTCCGGGAACGGCGAGATCAGCATCGCCATCGAGGTCCAAGTCGGCGACTAGAGGAGCCGCGTCCCCAGTCATGCCCGATAACTGCCAAGCATCGCTGATGGCCAGACCCTGGTCGTTGACGCTCAGCAATTCCCCCGCAGCGGTGAGGATCTCCAGGCCACCGTCGCCGTCGGCGTCGACGAGGGCCGCGGGTGGGAGCGTTGCCCAGTTGTGGTTCACGACGGTGAAAGTGAGGTCTCCACCCCGGTCGACGCGCTGGGGGCCGACGCCGACCGGGGCAGAGACCTCGGCATACTTGCCCTGCCCTTGGTAGGAGGCGCTGACCCCCTCGAGCCCACTTTGGGTGAGCTCGTTAAACTGTTCTAGGATTTGCCGCCACTCCTTCATGCGCTTCTGCGACCGCATCTCTTGGGCCAGCGCGTAATAGGCGGAGACGCCGGAGGGGTCCAGGGCGATGGCGCGCCGCAGTTCGGCTTCGGCCTGCTCCGAATTCCCGAGCTTGGAGTGAGTCCGCCCGAGGTAGTAATGCACCAGGGGGTCGTTGGGATCTACAGCGGCGACGCGCTCAAAGGCCCTCAGCGCCAGCCCGTACTCCTGGCCCTGAGCGTGGTAGATGAGGCCAAGCGTGTAGTTGGCATTGAGATGGTCGAGACTCAACTCGAGGCAGGTTTGCAGAGCTGCCTGGGCGCTGTCGTACTTGCCCAAGCTGTAGTAGGCGATGCCGAGGTTGGCGAACCCCGTGGCGAACTTTGGGTCAAGGTCGACGACGGCGGCGAACTCGGCGCGTCCACGAGCGTAGTTGTGCTGGTCCATGGCGACCACGCCCTGGCTGTTCCGCGCGCGGGCATTCTTCTGCGCCTCTGTCATCTCCGCTGGGGTCGAACTCCCGGCACAGCTCCACAGTGCGACCAACAGGGCCGCCACGACCGCAACGGAGCAGGCCACACCCCCGTGTATCGCGTTGAACCAAGCTATCTTGACGCTGATCTTGCTCATTCCTACCTTGCCCTATCTGCTCATCTTGCAGTCAAACTCGCCCCGATTTTCAGGGTGCGGGAGTAGCTCAGTTGGTAGAGCCCCACGTTGCCAACGTGGTTGTCGCGGGTTCGAGTCCCGTCTCCCGCTCCACCTACATTCGCCGATCGCGCTGTTGAAAATCCGCAGTCGACCTCGTGCATTGTCACAAGCGGCCCGTCGGTGCATCCCTCCGCGGGCCGCATGAGTTTTGGGTCCGCGCCTCCCGGGTGAGGTCAGCTCGAAGCTCGCTCGCGGAGCTGCAGTAGCGCGGGAAGGAGCGTGACGGAGGTGATGAAGCAGCAGCCCAGCCCGAACAGCGACACTGTACCGATCCAGTAGAGGGCGGGATGGTGAGCTGGCACTAGGCCGGCGAAGCCTACCATGGTCGTCATCGTCGTCGCCAGCAGGGCGACCCCGGTGGTGCGCAGCACCAACCGCATGGATCCCGTTCCGGCCTCGCGGTAGCGGTGAAAAATGTGCACCGCATTGTCAATCCCCATGCCGATGACGGTCGGGAAGGCGACCATGTTGTACACGTTCACCTTGAAATCCAAGATGTACATGAACCCCGTCACCCAGGCCAGCGCTGTCAACAGGGGCGTCAGTACGAGAAGGGTATCGACGACGCTGCGAAGGTCGATCAGTAGTACCAGAGAGACCACGAGCAGAGTGACAATTACCGCCTTGAAGGCGTCGTCGAGCATGAGCTCGAGCATCTCCGCGAAGATGATGTGGGCGCTGGAGGCGTGGTACACGGAGCCATCGGGCAGCCGGATCTCCTTGATCTCACGCGCGAAGTTGATGGCGTTGCGGCCGTCGCGCAGCGGCACGGAGGCGTTGATCTGCACGAAGTTGAGGATTTGGCCGTCCTTACTGGAGAACGACTTGGTCATGTCCTCGGGCAGGTCCTCGAGCTGCAGCTCCCGCACGTCGAGATAGCGCCGCAGGCTGTCGACGTGGGCGTGGTCTTCCTCCTTTAACAGGCTCTCGTTATCGTCGAGAAGATGACTCAGGTCGGCGATGATTTCCAGCTTCTCCGCCTGCCGAGAAGGCAGGAACGAGTAGACACTCTTCACCGAGCGTACCGTACTGCTGTCGCCGCGGGCTTCGCGAATGCGCTCGACCTCGGCCACCACGGCCATCGCTTCTTCCCGGTTCTCAGTCAGCACGATCGCCGGTGATCGGGTCTCTTTCAAATTGTCGGGAATCGACGCCTTGGGGCCCTCCTCTTCGATCTTCGGACGCAGCTTCTTAAAGTCGTATTCGAAGCTCAGATCCTTGAGGTGGTATACCGAATATGCGGTGGCGAGCAGGCCGATCAGGATGGTAATGTGCGGTACCGGATAGCGACCGCGCCGCAGCAAGTAATCGGGCACGCTGCTCTGCTTTAGAGAGATCAGTCCCAGGCGTTCGCCGACGACGATGAAGGCCGGGCAGATCACCACCATGGCCACCAGCGAGAACAGAATACCGACGCCGACGATGAAGCCGAACTCGCTGAAGCCTTTGAAATCGGAAAACCCCAGTGAGAAGAACGCCACTGCTGTCGTCACTGCAGTGGTCGTCAACGCGCTGCCGGTGTGGCAGACCGTCTCTACCAACGCCGCCTCGGTGTTCATGCCCCGCCGTCGCGCCTCGCGATAGCGGGCAAAGATGTGGATGGCGAAGTCAATACCGAGACCAAAGAGAATGGCGAACAGGCAGACCGTGATTTGGTTCAGATTGCCGATAATGACTTTGGTGAGCCCGAAGGTCCACGACAGGCTCATCAACAGTGGAATCACGATAACCAGCGGCGACATCACCTGCCGGAAATACATCGAGATCAGCACGAACACGCCAAGGAAGGCGTAAAGTGCCGTGGACTTGAGGTCCTGCACCACCACGTTGTACTGCTGGGAGGCGTTCTTGAAGCTGCCCTGGTAATCGACGACGATGCTGGGGTCGAAGCTCTGCGGATCGATGGCGTCGATCTCGGCATCCAGGCTGCGCAGCAGACGCCGGGTGAACTTCACATCGCTGATCACGCCGGCGGGGAACAGCCGCAGGATCACCCCATTACGCTCCCGGGTCAGGTAGTAGTCGCGCTCAAAGCCGTCGAGCTCGAACTGGAAGTACTTGGATTCGAGATCGCTGAGATCGAGGCTCTTTTCTTCTTCCTCCTCGTCGAGGGCGAAGTAGAGAGGCGACCGCTTCAGACGCTCGAGCTCAACCTTGTCTTCAACCCGGACATAGAGCTCCTCGAGGTCCTCGTAGTTCATGTAGAGCAGGCGATTTTGACTGAGGAACTCCACCTCTGCCGTGCGACCGCGGATGATGGAGCTGATCAGCGAGCTGCTCTCCACGGAATCGGCCAGGGTGTTGAGAAATCGCACGCAGGCACTGAGATCATCGCCGGTGATTATCACCATGAGCGGGCCGATGCCACCGACGCGCTCCTTAATGCGGTTGAGCTCTCGGACACTCACGTAGTTGTCGGGAAGCAGGTTAGCGGAGTCGGCCTTGATCTTGAGATGCGTCGCGAGATAGCCTGAGCCAAGGGACATCACCAGCGACAGCGTAATGATGCTGAGATGGTGGTGATAGACGTAGTGGACGATGCGTTCGTAGATGTTGCGCATGCTACCGGCAGTGACAGGTCGACGCCTGAAGCTCACTCTCCGGTCAGTTTCTCCAGCTGTTGAGTGAGGCGCTTGAGGAGTTTCTCGAAGGAGTGGCGGGAGATGTAGCGACCGTAGGTCTTCTGATACCCGGCGGCGGTGCTGGTGCCGTCGATGGAGAGATCGTAGATGCGCCAGCCGGCGCCATCGGGACGGTGCAGAAAGTAGGAGATCTCCTTGCGCTCCTTCTTCACTGGCACCTCTCCTCGCACCGTGGCGCGGCCGTCTTTGGCCAGCTCTTCGCCGATGTAGGTGATTTCACCCTCACGGTAGTAGGTGACGAAGCTGTCGAAGTTGCGCTGCTCGATGATGCCCTGAAAGACACGAGTAAACTCGACCCTCTCTTGCTCGGAACGGAGCTCCCAATGGTCTCCTAGAGCGAGGTGCGAGAGCTCAGCGAAATCAAAAGCCTCGTTGATCATGCTCTTCACAGTCGCGCTCTGCTCGGCGCTCAGACTGTCGCTTGCACGCACGATCTCCTGCACCCGGACGTCGTGGGCAGTGAGGAACTCGGTGGCCGTCTGCAACTTGGTCTGAGTTGTGGCGACGCCGACCTGAGCCATCATCATCACCGTGGCGCTGATGCCCAGAAACCAGCGAAACCAGAATCGCATCATCATCTCACCGTTCTCAGCGGTCCAGAGGTGTCGGAGCCAGATACGGTCCCGGCGTCTTTGCTCTGGCCGTTCTTGGCAGCATTCAGGCACTGGCAGTGATCGACGATGCGCTTCTCCTGCAGCGCCCGCCGGGGCCAGACGCGAATATCCGCGTAAGATGCCTCGGCGGAGGAATCAGTTGAGTTGGCATCGGTCAGGACGCCGATGCCTAGGGTGCGGTTCTTGGGCCGTCCGTTGTAGGCGCGCTGGTAGTTTTCGATGAGATCGACCATTTCGAAGCGCCATTCGCCGCGGTGCTCATAGCCGCTCTCCTCGACGAAAAAGTAAGGTCGTGCCCACTTCTTGCGGCGTTCCATGGTCCCCTCAGGCAGTGTCGTGCTCCACACGTACTTGATCTGACGAGGCAGCCCCAGCCAGTTTTGCGAGAAGATGATGTAGAGCCCCGCAGCGCTGTCGTTGGTGTGGCCGAAACGCTCGTCACCGCCGGGCGGCAGAGTATCGGCGCGCCAACACCAGGTCATGATGGGGAACTCGTGAGGATCCCAGTGCGACGACTTCAGGAGAATGACCGACTTGCCGGTGTCGCGAGCGGCCAGCACGTGGTGATTTCCCTGTACCTGCACTTCGTAGGGCTTGTCTTTCTTCTCGTCGCGCTTGCGCCAGCGCCACCCCTTCGGCAACTCGCCCGGAGAGCTGTTGGAGAAGTCGTCGACGACGACGTAGTCGCGGCCTTCGAGCTCAGAGCGCAAGACCTCGAAGGACATCTCCCGCTCAATGGCCTTGCTGTGGCGGGCGCGGTAGGTTTCGCTGATGCGGGTGCTGTTGAGACTGACGTCCTCGACGCCCCAGCGACCGCTACTGCGGCGAGCGTGTAGCACGATTTCCGGTCCCTGCCCCAACACTGAGGCGAGAGTGAGCCGCCCGCGACTGACGTCGAAATCGGAATCCCGTACTCCGAGCTCACCCAGACCTTGGCCCAGCTCGGCGGAGAGATCGCGTAGAAGACGATCGCGAAAGGCACTGAGAACGCCGCTTCGGCAATCGGCGAGAAGTTGGTGCAGCTCCTCATCTGGAATCACGTCCTCATAGTCGTCGAGAGTGCCCGCACAATAGTTCCGGAAGGTCCGGCTGGTGAGCAGATCGAGGTGGAGGACGTCGTCAACCAGATGCGCCGACAGGGGGCGGGGGGCTCCCGAAGAGACGGCGCGGTTGAAGCGCTCCACCTCGGCGGCCAGCCAGGCGTGGCCCTCGGCTGCCGTCTGGGCTGACGCCTGATCTACAAGACCAAACATCCATAGCACTCCCAGCAGGCTACGCAGAACAACCATCACTCAATCCACCTCCCGGTCTCTCAAGTCCATGTTGACGGTTCGTTCCAGCTTTGCCAGTCCGATGTTGAAGTCGTACAGCGCCCGGTAGTAGGCCTCTTCACTGCCGGCGAGACCTTCGAAGGCGCTGACCAGTCCATTGATCTGCGAGGGGTCGAGATCGTATTCGTCCTGAGCCAACTGCACCCACTCCCGGGTGAGGTTGCGAGCCTCCTTGGCCGATTGCAGGCTCGACTCCGCGCGGTGGAAGGCGTCGTGGGCGTCTTGCAAATCGATGCGAATTCCCTGGGCCGCCGAGTGTTCCATCGACTCAAGTTGATGCCTCTGAGCCCGTGCACGATCCACCTTGGCACCCAGCATGCCCAGCTCCAGCGACTGTCGCACCCCGAGAAAGAGCCCGCCGTTGAAGAGATTGAACTCGTCTTTGATGAAGGGATTGTGCTGATCGGTGCGGCCTGGGGCTACCGCGTAGCGAAGGCCCCCGGCGAGGAAAATCTGCGGATAGTAGGCGCGGCGGGCGGCTTCCTCCTGGGCGCGTCGGGCGACGATCCCCGAACGCAGCTGACGCCAGTCTGAGCGGTGCTGAAGTGCCTGCGAGAACAGCTGGTCCACGTCTGGCACCCGGGTCGGCGCCGGCTCCAACCATTTTTCGGCGAGCTCGAAGTCGGCGCTGTCCAGGCCGACCTTCCAGGCTAGTGCGGAGCGAGCCAGGGCGAGCTGATCGGCGAGCTCCCGCTCTCCCACACGCAGCTGCAGCAAGGTCAGCTGAAGCTTGTAGGGAGCAGACAGAGGGATATCGGGGTCACTGCCGTCACCGACGTCCCCCTCCCAACCCTTCAGCTCCTCGCGCAGACGTCGGGCGAGATCGGACAGATCCTGCGCCAGAAGAATTCCGTAGTAGAGCTCCTTGACCTCGAGGGTGACCTGGGCGCAAGTACCGGCCAGTGCTGCCTTCTCTACTTCGACTCCCGCTTCGGCGGCTTGTCGCAACAGCTGCAGCTGGCCGAAGGTGAACAACGGCTGAATGAAATCCAGCTCCGCCTTCACGAATGGTCCCAGTGGGCGAATACCGGTCGTGTCGGTGTGCAAGGCGGTGACGTCACCCTTGGCCTCGGGCACGAGTCCGGAGACGCTCTCCCATCGCAAGCGCGGCAGAATCGAGGCGGCCTGGGCTTCGCGCAGCTGAGCGCGGGCGCTCCGGACCTGCCAGCGGCTCACTGCGACATCCGAGTTTTCGGCGAGAGCCCGCTCGACGAGCTCGTCGAGCCCGTACGTCGGCGGGCCGTCCTGGGCCGCTGCCGCACTCGCCGGACACAGCAGCGCTACGGTGATCGCCACGATTGTCGCCGCGCTCACGAGGCGCTTCCGGTGAGTCGGTCGTCGGCCTCGGTCTTCACGCCTTCCTCACCGAGCTTCTCGAAGCCAACTCGTCCGCTGCGCCCGAGAGAGCGGCTGAGATGGCTCAGAAAGAGCCAGCCGAGGAAAATCCAGAACACCTTGCGCATGCGCTTGACGATGCCCAGGGAAAGCCCCATAGCGGGATCGAGGCCGAGGGTGAGGAAGAGGAACACCTGGCCGCCTTCGAGAACACCGATGTTTGAGGGCATGAAGAAGAACAAGCTGTTGATTATCACCGTGAGGGAGGTGATGAGAAAGGCGATCTCGAAATCGATCCCGGTGCCCAGACTGCGTAGGATCACATAGGTTTCGCAGGCCCCCAGCATCCAGCCGGCGGCGTGAAACAGCATGACCAGGAGAAAGCGGGCCTTATGCTCTCCGTAGAACCGGGAGATGTTCTCGTCGATGCGCACCGCTTTGGTCATGCGCTGCTCCACCATCCCCAGTCCGATACCCAGACGATGCAGCATCCCCAGGATCGAGGTGAACATGTGACGCTGCTTGCGATATATGGCCCAGATCAGCAACGCCAGTAGAAGCAGCAGCGCAGTGAAACCGACCTGAATCGGCAGAGGCAGCGACAGCGGTAGCTCCCAGTGCAGGACGACCAGGCTCAAGCCAACGGCGGTGAAGCCGAGTCCGGTGAAGACCTGTGCGGTCTTGTTCACTACCACCGAAGCCAGGCCACGGGAGGTGGGGGACTGATGCCGCAGCAGATAGGCCTTGAGAGGCTCGCCGCCGACGTTGGCCAGCGGTGTGAGTTGGTTCACCGCCTCGCCGGCTAGCTTCGCCATGAACAGCGAGGTCAGCCGTGGTCGGAAAGCTCCGGGAGGAAAGGCGCAGGCCCAGGCGATGGAGTTGGTCACGTGCCAACCGAAGGCGAGCAGTAGGACCAGGGGAAAGCCCCATTTCATCACGTTGAGATTGTGAAGGATCTCCGACAGACCGAGAGTGCCGATCAAGTAGCCGAGCAACAGCAGGCCGCAGCCGGGCAGGATCAGGCGAAGGATCTTCACCGGCGACCTATCCCCTCGACTTGCCGTCGGAGCCGGCGGGCAGGGCCGGGGTCTCGTTGGCGGCGTGGGCAGGGGCCTGCTTCATCGGTGTCACGTGGCGTCGGTGACTCTCGAGCATTTTGCGCTGGGAGATGAGCACTCCCAAGGCCAGAATGTGCAGCCCGCCCACCGTGTAGAAGTAGATCACGTGGAACATTCCGGTGATGGCGCCGAGGAAGTACACGAAGGAGAAGAAGTCACGTTTGGCCATGAAGGCGTAGCTCTCGAAGTTGCGGTAGAGCCAGCCTTTCTCCTCGGGGGGCACGTGGCGGGAGAAGCCGACCAGGTAATTCTGCAGGCTGCCACTGCCGGTTCGCAGGGCGTAGTTGTACATCACGGCTGTGGTGATGATGAGGGCTACGCCTGCGGAGAACCCGCTGTAGAGGAAGATCGGCTGGTCCGGATGTAGCTTATCGATGCCGACCAGGAATCCGGCGTACGCGCTTAGGTAAGCGAGGTTGTCGGTGAGGGTATCGAACCAGGCCCCGAACTTGGATTCGCAGAGCTCTACCCGGGCGATCTCGCCGTCGCAGCGGTCCAGGATGGCAGCCATCTGCCAAAGCACTCCGGCCAGGGTGAGGCGAACGGGATCCTCGGGGAAGCTGATTAGCCACGCCGCGGTCAGGCCAGTGGTGAGCACGAAGAGCACGGTAACCATGTGCGGCGAGATCCCGGTCTCGATGAGCAGCTTGCTCACCGGGATCGATAGGCGCGCGTTGATGTGACGAGAAACCGGACCGCTGGTTTTCTTCGTCACCTGACCGAACAGCATGTTCTTTGCCTCGCGCACGGTGCGCCGGTCGCTGACCCGTCGCCAGAGCTTGGGGTCGCCCGGTCGCAACTCGACGCGGCGCCCGATGGCGCGCACCGAGAGGAAGGTGAGGGGGTCTACATCGGCGCAGATGAGATCGAGAGGAACGAGCTCCGATTCGCAGAGGAAGGCGCCAGTGATCAGCTCGTCGCCGAAGTCAAGGTTGAAACGAACCACATCCTCCTCGGTTTGCACCCGGAACAGCGCCGTTTCTTGACTGTTGGGAGGGCTGGTCTGCACGACTAGTCCGTTGCCGTGACGCCCTTCCGTGACCAGCTCATTCAGCGAGCTGTGGTGATGGACGTGATCCGCCAGCAACACGAGGAAGTCATCTCCGGCGCTAATGTTCGTGTTCACAGGTCCGTTCCAATCGACGAATTCGACCTCCAAGTCGAGCCGCTGTACGAAACGGCTCAGAGCGGACGGCGCAGGCACCCCGACGACGACGAGCTGCCGGACCCCAGCACGAGCCATGGTGCGCAGGCCGCGTTCGAGTAGGGTGAGGCCGCCAAATCGACGTCGACTGAGCTCCTGGGCCCGATCGCAGTCTGGAGGAAAGACGAGAATCCCGGCACTCATGCCCGACCCTGTCGACTTCTTTGGAGAGTTTCTTCGACGAGGAAATGCGAATAGGCTTCCTTGACCGCCTGGAGATCCTCGGCGGTGTCGATGTCTCTGACGGCGAGGGCACCGATGTCTCGGCATTCCACCTCGAAGCCGGTCGTCGCAAGACCCTTCAACCCTTCGAGGTAATAGGACTGCAAGGCGGTGTCGGCGATCACTGCTGCCTCGAGCTCGCGACGCAGCCGCTTGGCACCCAGTGCAGAAAAGCGCATGAGTCCAATCGACGCGGCATCGTTGACCTCCGGTGCGAGACCCTTTCCGATGTCAAGCAGCCGATCCGGCTCACCGGTGTCGATCCTGACCATCATGTCATCTTCGTTGTAGCGCTCCTTCCGCTGTACGAGCAGGCGGCAGCAACTCGGCTCGGGGACAGCCAGCAGGTGGTGGCTGAGCACGTGAGGGTGGAAGACCGTGTCGCCGTTGAGCAGGACGAAGGGACCCTCCAGCTCGGCGCGGGCGGACCACAGCGAGATCAGGTTGTCGGCCAGAGCGAAAAAGGGGTTGTAGAGGACCCGAACTCTCAATCCCACGACGTGTTCCGCCTCGTAGCGCACCGCGGAGAATCCGTAGCCGGCGACGACGGTAATCTCCTCGACGCCGTAGCCGCCGAGGTGTCTCAGCTGGTGCTCGAGAATGGTTACCGGTCCCAAGGACAACAGGCATTTGGGCCGCTCCGCGGTGAGCGGCCAAAGTCGTCGTCCGCGTCCGGCAGCGAGGATCAGAGCCTTCACGTTCGTTCAGATTCGAGGGGGTGAAAGGAAAAACAACGGGTCATGCGGCCCGGCAGGAAGGAAAAGAGCCCCCGAGAGGGCGAAACGCAGTTGGTTGCGGTGCCGAACCTCCTTTTGGAGGTGCTCCCATCACCTCGAGAGAAAGGTGATGGGAGCAGCCGGCCAAAGATAGCCATAAAACCCAGTCTGGTCAACGACATAGGGCATTTTTCGGGGTTGGCGAACGGGCCTTGGAAGGCCAGGGGTCGAGATCACTGCTATATTCGAGTCCATCGACGACGAATACCCTGAACCCGAGCCTGCTATCGTCCATGCGCGCCATCATCCTCGCCGCCGGCGCCGGGACCCGACTCCGGCCTCTAACCGACGGGCGTCCCAAGTGTCTGGTTCCCATCGGAGGCAAAACGCTGCTTGGGCATCAACTCCACGCTCTCCACGCCCACGGTGTCTCGGACGTGCACCTTGTGATCGGCTTTGAAGCAGACCAGATACGTACCTACTGCCGCGATCACAGTCTCTGCACAATTCGTTGTATCGAGAACGAGCGCTGGGAGTCGACGAACAGCATTCACTCACTGTATATGGCCCGAGCCTCCTTGGAAGGCGACATCCTGCTGTTCAACTGCGATGTGTTGTTCCACCCTGAGATTCTCTCCCGAATGCTTGATCAAGAGGGCAGCAACATCTCGGTGGACTCACAGATGCCGAGGATTGCGGGTGAGATGAACGCGGTCGTGAGCAAGGGGGGACGCATCGATGCCATCGCCAAAAACTTGGATCTGGAGCGGGTACAGGCCGTGAGCGTCCAGTTGGCCCGCTTTGATTCCGAGGGAGCGGCGCTGGTGCGGGCCGAAGTGGAACGTTTGACGGACGAGGGCCTCAAGGAGGCCTTTCCAACTTCCTCGTATACTCCACTCATCGCGCGTGGCAAGCTAGTGGCAGTTGAGGTGGGCGATCTCCCGTGGGCAGAGATCGATTCATTGGAGGACTTTGAGCGGGCGGAGGTGGAGGTATTGCCGAGATTGCCCGAGTCGCGCTGATTGCGGCTATGGTGTGGGAGGAGGCAGGCTCTTTATGTAGGCAACGATGTGGCGGATCTGCTCGTTGCTGAGCCGGTCGGCGCCAAAGAAGGGCATGAACATCTCCGACTCCTCATCGTAGGCATCCGGATCGATCCCAGCGAACAAGAGGCCGAGACCGTCGCCCTCGCGGATCTTGCGGGCGTAAAACGAAGGGTCCTCATCGCGAGGCAGGGCGGAGGCAACACCAGAGTTGCCGTTGGGGTGACAGGCGTGACAGGCTGCGTAGAAGAGCTTTCTGCCCTTGATCCGGTCGCCTCCCTCGAAGTCGGCGTAGACGCCGGTGCGGTCTGGTGCGGGAGACAGCGCCAATGGGGCGATAGAAGGCCTTCGGTTGATCGACTTGAGATAGGCGCCGAGACTCAACACCTGCTCCGTCGTCAACTGCTCGGGGTTGAGCATGAAGCGCTTGACGCAGGTTACGGCGGCTTCGGTGATGTCCATGTAGCGGAAGGGGTCTCCCGGCTCCTGGCCCCAGAAGGTTTGCCTCGAGGCGGCACCATACAGCGAGTGGCCGGCGCGGATTCTGCCGTCCCCCATGCGACCTTCGTCGAAGTCGGCATGGCAATCGATGCAGGAGAGTCCGTTGGTGCTCAGGGCGGGAGAGTGGAACAGTACCCGGCCTTCGGAGGTTGCCCCCTTCATGGCGATCTGTGCGTGGGACGGCGCCGCACTTACAACCACGGCGGCGAGCCAGAAGAGCGGGCCGGAGAGTGTCGAAGTTCCGTACAGTCTCATAATTGCCTATCGGGCGACCATCATCCACCGTGTGTGAGGTAGTCTCTGATCTCTCGATGAGAGATAACCCGCAGCGCCAAAGGGTGTCAAGGAAATCGCCGTGACCGTCCCCGTTGCCGCCATTCGCGCCCGAGGGGTACGAGAGCACAATCTCACCGGTATCGACGTCGATCTGCCGCATGGTCTGCTCATCGCCGTGACCGGAGTCTCGGGCTCGGGGAAATCCTCGCTGGCCTTCGACACCCTCTACGCCGAGGCCCGGCGCCGATATCTGCTCACCGACGAGGGGGCAGCAGGGGTGTTCGCCGCGCGGCTGTCGCCACCCAAAGCCGATCTCATTGACGGACTGCGACCCGCCCTGGCCATCGCCCAGGCTCGACAGCGACCGAGCGTGCGGTCCACGGCGGGCACCATTACCGGCATCTACAATTACCTGCGTCTGCTCTACAGCAAGGCCGGGCTTCCCCATTGTCTGAATTGCGGCGGCACCGTGGAACAGGAGAGCTTCGACGTTGTCGTCGAGCGCTCTCTCTCCCATCCCGCAGAGAGCCGCCTAGTCGTGCTGGCTTCGCTCGCCAGCACTCCCGACAGCGACCCCGAAGAGCTCATACGGCATGTCGAGCGCACCGGTTATCGCCACCTGAGAGTCGACGGAGAGATAGCACTCCTGGAAGAGATCTCCGCGGACCAGCTCAAAGGAGCAGCGGTCGAAGTCGTCATCGACCGGGTCGTCCTTCGACCCGACACCCAGCGCCGTGTCCTCGGATCTCTGCAGGCGGCGGCTGAGGTCGGTTCGGGACGCGTCGTCCTCGTTGATCAAGACACCGGTGACGAGGAGCGCTTCAGCCTGACGCCCTCTTGTGCCGACTGCGGCAATCCCTTTCCCGAGCTGACAAGATCGCTGTTTTCCTTCAACAGTCCCCAGGGCGCCTGTCCGAACTGCCGGGGCACGGGAGAGACCCGCGCCGTGGCCCGTGACCGCGTGCTGCCCCTCGGCGAGCCATCCGCTGCTGCGCTGAGTGAATTGTGGACGCGCTTCGGGCACAAGGACCTGCGCCGCAAGCTCGTCTTGTTCTGCGAGCGCCTGGGGGTCGACGCCGAAGAGACGCCGCTGTCTGAATGGCCGGAGGAAGCCGCCCGGCAGCTCTGGGAGGGGGAGGATCGAGAGAGTCATTCCCGGTCTCACTTCGAAGGGCTGCGCAACTGGCTGGAACGGATCGCCGCAACCTGCGAAGACGACGGCGAAATCAGCTGGCTCGAGGAGCGCCGAGGTGACGCCGCCGAGCCCTGTTTCAGCTGTTCCGGAGCGCGACTTGCACCCGCGGCACTCACCGTACGGATCGGCAATGACAGCATCGCCGATCTTACCGCAATGGTCGTAAGTGAATTGCTGCCGCATCTCAACACTATTCCATCATCATCGTTGCTCGATCACATTCTCGGGTACGTGCGCAGCGGATTGCAGGCGTTGCTCGATCTCGGCCTCGGCTACCTGTCGCTGGATCGTCGCGCCGACACCCTGTCCACGGGAGAATTCCAACGTCTTAATTTGGCCGCTGCTTTGGGATCAGGACTGACGGGGGTGATGTACGTTCTAGACGAGCCCAGTATCGGACTCCATCCTCGTGACAGCGGCCGTCTGGTGCACGCTCTGCAGACCCTACGCGACGCGGGGAATTCACTGATCGTCGTCGAGCACGAGCTGGAACTCATCCGCGAGTCCGACGTCGTCGTCGAACTCGGTCCTGGAGCTGGCCGAGACGGCGGACGCCTCATCGCCAGCTGTGCTCCTGCGAAGCTGCCCACCGGCAGCGCAACTGGCTGCCATCTACACAAGCGCGTCCCGATAGCGACGCGGGAGCGGACCGTAGGTACCGCCGGCTGGCTGGAGCTGATCGGCGCTAGCGGCCACAACCTCGACGATCTCCACGTGTCCATCCCTCTGGGCACACTGTGCGCCGTGACGGGCGTGTCGGGATCCGGCAAGAGCAGCCTCGTCCACGGTACCCTACATCCCCTGCTGGCGGCGCAGCTGCAGGGTGGTGAGCGCACGCCACTTCCATACCGCGAGTGTCATGGTATCGAGCTCGTGGAGCGCGTCGTCACCGTCGACCAGTCACCGCTTGGTCGCACTCCACGGTCTAATGCCGCCACCTACACGGGGCTGCTGGGGCCGATCCGACAGCTGTTCGCCGAAGTCCCCGAAGCGCGCATGCGCGGTTACCGTCCGGGACATTTCTCCTTCAACGCCGAAGGTGCCTGCGGCCAGTGCTTGGGAAGCGGGCTCGATGTCGGAGCCGGGGATCTCCGAGAGATCACTCCCAGTCCCTGTCCAACCTGCGGGGGAAGTCGGTTCAACCGCGAAGTTTTGCAGATCCGCTACCGCGATCTCGCCATCGACGAGGTGTTGCAGCTCTCGGTGCGGGAAGCACAGGAGCAGTTTGCGCCTGTGTCGGAGGTGGCCAGACGGCTCGGGCTGCTGGCCGAACTCGGTCTTGGTTATCTCCTCCTCGGCCAACCCGCCAGCAGCTTGTCGGGAGGGGAGGCGCAACGGGTGAAGCTGGCCGCCGAGCTCGGTCGCCCGCTGCAGGAGAACACCCTTTACATTCTCGACGAACCCACGTCGGGATTGCACACCCAGGACGTGGGCTATCTCGTCGAGCTCCTACAGCGCCTGGTGGATCGCAAAAACACGGCAATCGTCGTCGAGCACAATCTGCAGCTCATCGCCGCCTGCGACCACGTCATCGACCTCGGTCCTGAGGCCGGATCCGACGGCGGCAGCGTGGTCGCCTGCGGAAATCCAAAGGAGATCGCTCGGGAATCCAGCCACACCGGGCGGGCTCTTTCGGCCTATCTGCGAGTGGGAAGCGAAAGATGACGGAATGAAGCCAGAGATCGTCCAGAAGGCACAGGATTACCTCTCCGAATCTGGCATCGACGCCTGGGTGGTGAGTGATTTTCGAGGCAGCAATCCCGTGCTGTCCCAGGTTCTTGGACAGGCACTGCCTCACGCCACCCGCCGGGTCATTGCCATCGTTCCGCGAAGCGGTGCGCCGCAGCTGCTGGTGCACGCCATCGAAGCGGGAAACTTCCGGCGTGAATCTGGGGGGCACAGCGAAGTCATTGCCTACAGCGATCGCGCCGATCTAGAGCGATGGCTTCGCCAAGCCCTAAAGGGGTGCCGCCAAGTTGCCGTGGAATACTCTCCTGGTGGAGAGCTGCCCACCGTTTCGTGGATTGACGCCGGAACTTTCGAATGGTTGTGCCAGCTCGGTGTCGATCCCGTCTCTTCCGCTGATCTCATGCAGGTGACGCTTGCCACTTGGAGCGCGGACGCGCAGGTGTCCCATTACCGTGCTGCCACGGGGGTAGTGGCTGCACGGAACGCGGGTTTCACTTTCGCCGCTGCCGAGCTCGTCGCTGGACGTGAGCCTACGGAGTGGCAGATTCAGCAGCACATCGCCGAGAATCTCACGGCATCTGGTCTCGAGTTTGACCATCCGCCGATCGTCGGCGTGAACGTCCACAGCGGTGATCCTCATTACAACCCGGCGTCGGAGGGGTCGGCTCCTCTACGCCGAGGAGACTGGCTGCTTATTGATCTGTGGGGGCGATTGCCGGGTGACGAGAATGTGTACGCCGACATCACTTGGGTGGGCCGCGCTGCCGCGCAGCCGACGCCAGAGCAGCAGTCGGTATTTGACATCGTTAAAGGGGCCCGCGATCTAGTAGTGGACCGTGTCACTCAAGCCTGGGAGCGAGGGCGGGAGGTCATGCGCGGCTGCGACCTCGACCGCGCTGCCCGGGGCTTCATCACCAGTGCCGGCTATGCCGGGGCGATCCTGCACCGAGTCGGACACAGCCTGGGGCCGGGGCCATCGGTGCACGGCATCGGGGCGAACCTCGACGACATGGAAAATCGCGATACGCGGCTACTGTCACCGGGCTCGGGCTTCACCGTGGAGCCGGGCATTTACCTGGACACTTTCGGGGTTCGCCTCGAAATCGACATGTTCGTAGACCCCGAGTGTGGCCCTGTGGTGACAACACCCCTGCAGGAAGAAATTCTTTGTCTTGTCGATTGAATCGAGAAGGCCCTCGCCTGTGACCACTTCAACCGTCACTGCCTACTTCACGACGCCGATTTACTACGTCAACGACGTGCCTCACATCGGCCACGCTTACACCACTGTGGTTGCCGACTTCCTAGCTCGGTTCTCTCGGCTGGACGGTGTCGATACCTACTATCTCACCGGCACCGACGAGCACGGCGAGAATATTTTCCTCGCGGCCGGGCGCGACGGCACCGACACTCAGGCCTTCACCGACCGCGTCAGCGAGCGCTTCCGCGCCGCTTGGAAAGCGTTGGTTGTTTCCAACGACGATTTCATCCGAACCACGGAACAGCGTCACAAGAAGGTGGTGCGTGAGGTGCTGCAGTCCGTCTACGACAAAGACGACATTTACTTCGACGAGTACGAGGGGCGTTACTGCGTGGGCTGCGAGCGCTTCCTCACCGATCGTGAGATTGTCAACGGCAAGTGCCCCGACCACAATCGCGAGCCCGAGCTGCGCAAGGAGGGCAATTATTTCTTCCGCATGGACAAGTACCGCGGTTGGCTCGTCGACCACATCCAGACCACACCCGACTTCATTCGACCTGGGGGTTACCGCAACGAGGTGCTGTCCATCCTCTCCGAGTCCATCGGCGACCTGTCGATCTCCCGTCCGCGGACGCGCGTGCCCTGGGGCGTGCCCCTGCCCTGGGATACAAAGCACGTGACCTACGTCTGGTTCGACGCGTTGCTTAACTACATATCCGCCCTGGGCTATCCCGACGGAGAGAAGTTCGTCCGCTACTGGCCTCAGGCCCGCCACTTCATCGGTAAGGATATCCTCAAGACCCACGCCATCTTCTGGCCGACCATGCTCAAGGCTATGGACGTGCCTGTGTATCGGGGGCTCAATGTCGGTGGTTTCTTGCTCGGTCACGATGGGCGCAAAATGAGCAAGACTCTTGGCAATGTCGTGGATCCCTTCGGCCTGGCGGAGCGCTACACGCCGGATGCGGTGCGTTACTACCTTGTCAAGACCGTTCCCTACGGCCAGGACAGCCCTGTTGGGGAAAGGTCGCTGGTCGACCGCTACAACGCTGATCTGGCCAACGATCTTGGCAATCTTGCGTCGCGCGTGAGGGCATTGCTGTTGCGACATCTCGACGGAGTCCTGCCCCAATCCGCACAGACCGAGGAGGATCAGGTCGTGATTTCCACCGGTACGGGCTTGGCACAGAAGGTGCGCGAACTCGTCGGCGACCTGCGTTTCTTTGCTGCCCTGGAAGAGGTGATGCAATTCGTGCGATTGCTCAATCGCTACTTCAACGACGAGCAGCCTTGGATGCTGGCCAAGGTCGAAGATGGTAGGCAGCGCCTGGAGACGGTCCTCTACAACTGCGTCGAGGGTTTGCGCATCGTTTCGATCCTGTTGGAGCCTGCGCTACCAACGAAAGCCATCGAGTTACGCACATCACTAGGGCTATCCGGCGGAGATCTGCAGTCCACGCAGACCTGGGGTCTCGCAACGGTGGGCCAAAACATCCCCGCAGAGGCGCCGATCCTGTTTCCCAAGGCAGAACTCGAAGCGGATCAGATCGGCGAGAGGGAGCAGAAACCAAAGAAGGGACAGGCGAAGAGCGTGAAAGACGACAACCAGAAGAGCGGCGCATCAGCCGAAGACGGTGGACAGGCGTCGATTTCTATTGACGAATTCTTCCGCACTGAGCTCAAGGTGGCGGAGGTCATTCAGGCCGAGGCAGTACCCAAGACCGACAAGCTACTCAAACTGACGCTAAACGTGGGGGACGAGGAGCGTACCGTGATCAGCGGCATTGCCGAATCCTACGATCCCGCAGATCTCACCGGCCGTCGGGTCGTTCTGGTCGCGAACCTGAAGCCGGCCAAGTTGCGCGGCATTGTCTCTCAGGGCATGATCCTTGCGGGCGAAGACAACGATGGGAAGATCGTCCTCGTCGTTCCGGACGGGGACTTGCCACCAGGATCAACTGTGCGCTGACATCACCTGGCCGGCAACACATTGCCAGCCATCGCGGAGAAGGGAAGGAAGGATGGAGAAAATCCGGGTTGGGTTCATAGGCTGCGGCGGGAACGCCTCCGCTCACGTCGGGCGGGTGCTGGACATTCCGGAAGCGGAGATCGTCGCTCTTTGTGACGTGAGCCAGGACAGTCTCGATCGTGTTCAAGAGCGTCATGGCGAGGGGCTCGTCGGCGTTGCGACATACCACTCCTATGAAGAGATGATCAACTCTGTCGAGCTAGACGCGGTGGAGATCTCTACTCCGCATACACTGCATTACGAGCAGATTGTTGCGTGTTTGGAAAGTGGGCTGCACGTCCTCACCGAAAAGCCCATGGTCTGCACGGTTGCCCATGCTCGTGATGTGATCCACAAGGCTGGCGTCGCTGACCGCATTCTCATGATTTCCTATCAGCGCCACCTGCAGCCGGTCTATCGCTTTGTGCGCAACCAGATCCGGTGCGGCGAGCTCGGCGAAGTGCAATTTATCTCCGCTCTGCAGGATCAGGCCTGGTACCGGGGCTGCGCCGGAACCTGGCGGCAGAGCCTGGCCCTGTCGGGAGGTGGGCAGCTCAACGATTCTGGCAGCCATCTGCTTGACATCCTGCTGTGGATGACGGGATTGCAAGTGGAGGAGGTGCAGGCCTTCATGGAAAACTTCGATTCCGAAGTCGACATCAACTCCGCGATGACTCTGCGTTTCCGTGGTGGCGGCCTCGGGAACATCAGCGTGGTCGGCGATTCTCCCGGGCGAGGCATGTGGGAAGACATCACAATCTGGGGCACGAAGGCCGTCGTCTACATTCGCAACGGCCAGATCACCTACAACAGCCAGTCCCAGGCCGAACCTACCGAGCCTACAGGGTTGCCGGGGGCCACCACGCCGGACGGCAACTTCTTCGACGCCATACTGGGACGCGATGAGGTGCAGGTACCGCCCGAGTGTGGCCTCCGCGTCATCGAACTCACCCAGGCAGCCTGGGAGTCAGCTCGCACCGGGTCGCCGGTGAAGGTTGCCGAGTAAGTGATCACGTCCTCTTTCATGGACGCTTTCTGACGGTGGCGGCTCCACTTCGCGTCGCTGTCGTTGGTATGGGCATCGGCAAGCCCAATGGCCGAGCCCTCCATGCCGATCCCCGCGCTCAGGTCGTCGCCCTGTGCGATTTGCAGGAGGATCGCATGCGTGAGTTTGCTTCTGAGTTCGATCGCGACGATCCACGCCTCTACACCGATTACAAGAAGATGTGCCGCGACCCCGAGATCGACGCGGTCTTCGTGGGTACGCCGAACCAGTGGCATGTGCCCATAGCCCTCGAAGCGGTGCGATTGGGTAAGCACGTCATGGTCACCAAGCCGCTCGCCGATGCCGAACGGCCTGCCCGCAGGCTCGTGGAGGCAGCTGAAGCGGCGGGCGTGGTGAACATGATGTCGCTGTCCACGCGATTCAGCCCGGCCTGCCTGTACCTGGAGGAGAAGGTGGCGGTCGGTGCCTTCGGGGATATCTACTACGCGCGATCCCGGTCGGTGCGCCGCAATGGCATTCCCGCTTGGAACCTCGGCTTCATCAGCTCCGGTGGCGGCGCTTTCCGCGACATGGGTGTGCACTTCCTTGATGCAGTGTGGGCAATCATGGGCAGACCCCGCCCGGTTACGGTGACCGGAGTGTCGGGCGCTGCCTTTGGCCCGCGTGGACTCGGGTATTCTCAGCCCACGCCGCGCAGCGTGTGGAAGCAATATGACACCGACGACTACGCGGGTGGATTCATCCGCTTCGCCAACGGTGCTGGACTCCAGATCGAGAGCTTCTGGGCTTCTCATCAACCCGGGGAGGGCCAAATCGAAATTTTTGGCACCGAAGCTGGCGCCGCCTTGCGACCTCTCAAGATCTACCGGACCGACAAAGAGGGACGGGAGATCGACGAGGAGGTTACGCTGCCACGCCGTGCTCCCGAAGCTTGGACGGCCATCGCATCCCATTTCATTGCCTGCTGTCTCGACGGCGTGCCCTGCCAGGCCCCGCTACGGCACGGGTTGCAAGTGCAGCAGATGCTGGAGGCGGTGCTGGCCAGTGCCGTAAAGGGTAGAGAAGTGCGCATTCGCAATTATGCAGCTGATTCCGTGTGAGGGACCATGACTGACTGGACAGATCTATTCGACGGCAACAGTCTCGATGGGTGGGGCGTCACCGGTAATGAGGCCGGATGGCGGGTAGAGGATGAGTGCATACTGTGCCTCGCAGAACGCGGTGGCTACCTGTACACGCAACAGCAATACAATGACTTTGAACTCAAGCTCGATTACCGCACCGACCCGGGCTGCAACAGCGGCATTTTCTTTCGCTGGTCCGATCTCGACGATCCAGTGCACACCGGTCTCGAGGTCCAGATTCTCGACACCCACGGGCGAGAGCAGAATACCCACTCATCAGGCGCCCTTTACGACATGGTGGCGCCGCCCAGCGACTTGGCGCGTCCGGTGGGGGAGTGGAACGAGACGCTTCTCACTTGTGTGGGTTCGCGCCTCACCTTTGTGCAGAATGGCCAGCAGGCATGGGATGTCGACATCGACGATTGGGACACCCCTGGCCAGAATCCCGACGGGACGGCGAACAAGTTCGATTACGCCTGGAAAGAGATGCCAAAGACGGGGCACATCGGCCTGCAGGACCACGGCGGACGCGCCTGGTTCCGAAGAATCCGGCTGCGGCAGCGTTAGGAGTCCATCAGGCACAATGGCAGACGCGTTGACGCCAGAGCAGGTGAGTGCTTTCCAGGGGGATGGCTACGTACTCGTAGAGCAGCACTTCACCGCCGAGGAGATGGCAACCCTGCTCGAGGTGGCGTGTATAGACCAGGAGTTGGCCGCCATCGCCGCTGATCGCAAGGATGCCGAAGGCAGGGTGTCGCGGCTATCTCTGCGATTCGATCTGCCCGTCGACGCGTATGGCGCCTATGCACGGCATCACCGCATTATCCTGCCTCTGCAGCAGCTGCTCGGCTGTGAGGTCTATCACTACCACCATAAGATGATGATGAAGGAGCCCCTCACCGGCGGCGCCTGGGAATGGCATCAGGACTTCGGGTACTGGCACGAGAACTTTCTGTACCCGGACATGGCCAGCTGCATGATTGCCGTGGATCGCGCCACTCGCGCCAACGGTTGCCTGCAGGTGCTGCGAGGTTCTCATCGCATGGGTCGTCTTGATCACGGCCGCACCGGCGATCAGACGGGAACAGAAGCGGACCGCATCGCTGAGGTGGGGAAGCGCTTGGAGCTCGTTCACTGCGAGATGGAGCCCGGCACGGTGCTGTTTTTCCACAGCAATCTGCTACATCGGTCAGATGCGAATACCAGCTCACATCCGCGATGGGCTCTCATCTGCTGTTACACGGGGACTCACAATCTGCCGTTCCGCCACGGTGCCTTGGGCGGACCCTTCGAGCCTTGTGCCCTGTTCGACGACGATCGAGTCGCCGCCGAGCTTGCCGATCACCATCGACACCTGACCGCTGCCGCTGGCTAAAACGAAATCATTGCGCTATATCGTCTGGGACTTTGACGGTACCTTGGGCTGGCGCCAAGGGGGTTGGGCAGCAGCCATGGTCGATGCCCTGGCCGCGGCAGCCTCGCCCGCCGCGCTCACCGTCGAGGTGCTCCGACCCCACATTCAGACCGGTTTTCCATGGCATCACCCCGAGGTCGTGCACACTGACGTCACCACCGCGGATCAATGGTGGGACCGGCTTGAGCCAGTCTTCCACCGCGCGTTCATTGCCGCCGGGGTGGGTGTCTCCAGTGCCGCTGACGCTGCAGTTCGAGTGCGAGCGCATTTTCTCGAGCCTGAGCACTGGCGACTCTTCGGCGACGTCATTGCTACTCTCGATGCCCTCGACACGAGAGGTTGGAGTCACGTCATTCTCAGCAATCACGCGCCCGAGTTGCATCGAATCGTCGATATTCTCGGCATAGGCGCGCGCTTCGGCGGGGTGTTCAGCTCCGCCGATCTCGGTTACGAGAAGCCGCACCCGCGCACGTACGAAGCCGTGCGAGAGTGGATCGGAAATCATCCCACCATCATGGTAGGAGATAATCCCGTCGCCGACGTCGAAGGTCCCGGGGAGGTAGGCATTCCAGCCTTTCTCGTGCGCCGCGAACCGCCGCCTGGATCGGCCAGCGAGTTCCACCCAGGTCTTGCCGACCTCGCGCAGGCTCTCCGCCGCTTCGACGCCAACTGACCTCCAACCTGGAGCCCGCCATTGGCAGCGACCTTCTCCAAGCTCTTCCGCGCACCGTGCGGCGTTCCCAACGCCCTGCAGTACACCGATAACGGACAGCTCTGGCTCGCCGATCAGATAACCGACCGTCTGGCCCTGGTCAACGTGGAAGAGCCCGGAGATTACGGAGTCACGTTCTGGCAGAGGGAGATTCCCTCGGACAGCTCCAACACCAGTGGTATGGCCGAGGGGGAGGGAACACTGTGGGTTGCCGCCAACGGGCCTGGAGCGTTGTGGCGGCCGGTGCGGTCCTCAGATGCCCCCCAGGGCGGGGCAGACATCCTCAAGGTCGATCCTGACACGGGTCACACCCTGCTGCGCAGGCCGGTGCCCGGTGGCGGGGGTGTACACGGTGTCGAATATGACCATCTCGATCCGGGACATCTGTGGATCACAACCCTCAAGCAGCAGACTCTGAGCAAGGTGCGCATCGAAGACTGGAGTGTGCAACACGAAATTCCCTTGCCGTACGTGCGTGCCCACGGCGTGGTGCGTACCGAGCAGGGTGTGTGGGTTGTGCACACCGCTGTCCGTCACGTCGTCCACTTGAATGTTGACGACGGCAGCGAGATTGAGCGCTTCACCGTACCCGGCGACGAGCCCCAGCCACACGGTTTGAGTCGATTCCAGGATGGATCACTGATATATTGCGATGCCACCTCAGGATGGGTGGTGGAGGTCACAGGATGGTGACGGTTCTGTTTTCTGCTCTCCTTGTGATCTCGATGGCTCTGACCGCAGGCTGCGATAGCACTGATGATCCCATCAGTGCGACGCAGATTGCGTCTGATGCGGTGATCTTCCATGCCGACAGCGCCGCGGTGGCGGCCACCGTCGTCACCGAGACGGGACTGACCTTCATTCCCATCGAGACCGGGAACAAGCGGCGACCAGGCCGAGGAGCGATCGTCTCCGTGCACTATACCGGGATGCTCGCAGACGGCACGATCTTCGACGACTCCTATTCCCGCGGATCCCCCTTTCGTTTTGCCTTGGGGCAGGGGCAAGTCATCGCCGGCTGGGATGAAGGCATCGCCCTCATGGGCAAGGGCGACAAAGCGCGCTTGGTGATTCCGCCACAGCTTGCCTACGGCGACCGCGGTGCCGGTAGCGTGATTCCATCGGGGGCAACTCTCACCTTCGACGTCTGGCTCGTAGATGTCCAGTAGCTGAAGGTCGCGTGCTTTGCCGCGGAGATGCACGACAATCTCCGCGGCACTTTGAGGAAATCTCTTAAGTAGAGATTGTTTTGTTGCTATTTCGGCCCGAAAGCATTGGGGCCGAAATCGAAATCGTCACACCTCGGCCGTCGGGACCCATATAGTCCGTTCCCGGACATTCGCCGCCCATCAGAACGAAGAGGACGTAGAAGGAGGCCGACCGTGAGGGTCCTGCTCGCTGATTTCATGCAAGAGACGTCGCATTTCAACCCGCTGCCGACAACCCGCTCTGGCTTCAACATCTCCCGGGGCGAGGAACTCATCCATAGATTCGCCAACACCAACCAGGCCATGGCGGGAGCCCTTGATGTGTTCTCCCACGAAGGCATTGACGTAGTCCCCACGTGCAGCGCCAACTCCGTGACCTCTGGCGGTCCGGTGCTGGCATACGACCTCGATTCCATGACCCACGAGATGCTCGCGGAAATGTCCGACGTGGCGCCCACTGTCGACGGCGTTTACTTCTCCTTTCACGGTGCCATGGCCGGTTACGAGGAGCATGATCCAGAGGGGCGCATTCTTGAGCAGGTGCGTGCTATGGTGGGCGACAAGCCGATCGTCACCTCATACGACCTACACGGCATTCTCACCGATCGCCAAGTTCGGGACTCCGATGTCATGGTGGCCCTCCACACCTATCCGCACACCGACATGCGCGAGACCGGTCAACGAGCGGCTCGTTGTCTGGTGCGCTTGCTGAGGGAAAGCGCCAGGCCGGTGGTGGCTCAGGTAAAACTGCCCATGCTGGTGCGTGGCGACGAGTTGATCACGGCTACAGGCCTGTTAGGTCAGGCCATCGCTCGCTGTAAGGACTTCGAGGCGAGCGCGGCTGGGCTATCAGCGCTGGTCAATATCGGCAACCCTTTCACCGATGTGCCCGAGTTGCGCACCAACACGATCGTTTCTAGCGACGGCGATGCCGAGCTGGCGAAAGGACTCGCAGAGGAACTCGCAGAGTTCATGTGGCGGCACCGGGAGCGCATGCAGGCGCAGCTGGTTCCGGTCCCCGAAGCCATTCAGCTGGCGGAGCAGACCGACGGTCTCACCGTGTTCTCCGATGCCGCCGATGCTACTTCTAGCGGTGCATCAGGGGACAGCAACTGGATTCTGAAAGGCCTCATCGATTCGCAGTTTTGCAAGCGCGCTTTGTTGCCACTGGTGGATGCGCCTGTCGTAGAGGAGGCCTTCTCTGCCGGCGTGGGTCGTCGTTTCACGGCCGCCCTAGGTGGTAAGGTGGACACCGACCGGCACAGACCGGTGGACTGCGAGGTCTACGTGCAGAGCCTCCACGATGGCCACTTCCGCACCGAGAATGGCACCTGGGACCGGGCCGGTCGCACCGCGGTGTTGGTCACGGGGAAGAGCACGGTCATGGTCACAGAGTTTCCCGTGTCGATCATGGGGCGCCGGGTCTTCGAATCGCGGGGTCTGAATCCCGTCGATTTCGACCTCGTAGTCTGTAAGAGCCCGAATGGATTTCGCACCTACTATGAGTCCATTTGCCAGCGCATCGTCGCCGTCGATTGTCCAGGCTCCACAAGCGCGAACCTACGGTCGCTGCCCTACACGAACGTGACACGGCCGATTTTTCCGCTCGATGAACATGTGAGCGCGGAGATCGCGGCAACCGTCAAGTGACATCCCAATCCACGATGTTGGCGCATCAACGCTGCCCGCGCTCTGACAGACTGCGGTAAATCTGCAGAGGTATCAACCGTTCCGAGAACGAACGCCGGAACCAGGGAGCGTAGTAGCCGGAGCTCGTCATGATGCGCAGATCGTCGGAATCGTTAGCGGTGCTGCCGTGCCAGCAGCGCACGTCGCGGGCGCTGGCGGTACCGGAGGCTGCACAGACGAAGAATTTCTGCCCGTGTCGTGATGGCAGATCTCAGCGACTCTCTCTTGCTCAACGGGGGAGACGAGGTTGACGTATAGTATGGCAGTGCCAAATCAGACAGCAGATATTGGGGTACGATCGCCAAGAGCATGTAGGAAATCCGTGAGCAGGTCGAGTGCTCGCAGGTCCAAGATGGAATCGCAATCTTGCCCAGTTCCACCCATTCGGCTACCCTCCACGCACACTTTCCAGAAGGTCGGCCTGTGAGTGACATCCACATTCCCATTCGCTATTACCAGGACTTCCCCGGCGGTTACGACTATGCCTACGAGTCTCTGGCTCTCGAGTTCTCAGAGTGCACCTTTCTCCTCGTCGATGTGGACGGCAGCACCCCCAATCCGGTGACAGAGCATTTCATCGCCCCCGCTCTCGCCTCCGCCCGCGAGGTGGGGATGCGCGTCGCCTACGTGCACAACGATCTGCGCCTGGTCGCTGATCCCGGCAACATCGTGGGAGAGTTCTGGGGCAAGACCAAGTACGCCGACGGCGGCAACGCCCTAGATCATTGGAAAAACCTGCCGGCTGACTACGAACCCTCCTATCTCAACTGCGTGCGACCGCGAGCCGTCGAGCCCAACTTCCCTAAATGGATTTGGTCCGGTTTTCACGACACATTTCTTGACCAGCATCTGCGATCCTGGGGCACGCGAACTTTGATCGTCGTGGGCTACTCCCGACGTGCCTGTATGCACTATACCTGTGCCGAAGCCGTGGGCCGAAATTACCGGGTAATCCTGTTGCGCGACTGCTCGAACGGTCCGGAGATTGAGTTCCCCGACACCGTTGACGAGAGCCTTCCGGAACGAGGGTGGCTCAACAAGATCGTTCTTCGAAATTTCGAGCATCTCATCGGCTACACTTCGACGTCGCAGGAGTTTCAAACCGCCTGTACGGAGTACTACGGCACTGTGGCGGTGGCCGCTACCGGTAATGGAGTCGGCACTCGCTGACGACGAACGTAAGCCAATGAAGATCACCGACATCGACACTCTCATGGTGGACTCGCCCGGTCGCAAGTGGACGATTGTGCGCGTGCACACTGACTCCGGCATCACCGGTCTGGGCGAGGCGACGTACTCGAGTAAAGAGCCCGTGGTCTGTGCCGCCGTGGAGCACATGAAGGTCGAGCTGCTCGGCGAGGACCCCTCACGTATTGAGTATCTATGGCACAAGATCTATCGCCCCTCGACTGTCAGCGGTATCTGGCGAATGGCCGGACCGGTATGGATGAGCGCACTGGCAGGTATCGACATCGCCCTGTGGGATATCAAGGGCAAGGTGTCCGGGTTACCGGTCCACGATCTGCTTGGCGGCGCCTTCCGTGATACCGTTGACGTGTATACCCACTTCGGCGGCGCCACTCCGGAAGACTCGGCGCGTATGGCCAGACAGAAAGCCGACGAGGGCTACACCGCTATCAAGGGAGGCGCCCATTGGCGCGGTGACCGACTGGAGTGGGACAATTACCAGGATGATGGTCATCCGGAGAAGACCTACTCTCACTTTTCCGCGGTACGAGAAGCGGTGGGGCCGGATGTGCGATTGCTGGTCGACTGCCACGGCCGCTTTACCGTTGCCAACTCCATCCGCTTGGCTCGGCGCCTCGAAGATCTGCAGCTGTTCGCCTACGAGGACCCGGTTGCGCCCGACGATCTGACCGCCTACCCCAAGATCCGCCGCGAGATCGCCATCCCCGTAATGGGCTCAGAGCGTCTCAACACCAAGAGCCAGTTCCGTCAGTTACTTGAATTGGAGGGCATCGACATCGCCCAGCCCGACCTTATGTACAGCGGTGGCATCACCGAGGCGAAGAAGATCGCCGCCATGGCCGACACCTTTCACGTACCTATCTCCTTCCACAATACCAAGGGTCCGGTGGGGATCCTCGCCGCCGCGCATGTAATGGCATCAATCCCAAACGACGCGCCCATGGAGTTTGTTACCGGCATCGACTGGCGCGATGAAATCATCGACCGGCCTTTGCAGGTGGAGGCGGGACGGTTAACGGTTCCGAAAGAGCCGGGCTTAGGGGTGGAGCTGAACATGCCAGCGATTGAGGCCCGCCGCTGGCAGCCGGGAGATCCTCGCTAATGGAGGGTGCGATCATGTTGACGACAAGCGTCAATGTATGTCCACGCGCTCCGGACATATTCGCCACGCGATCGATGAGAAGAATCCCGTGAAGATTGCAATCCTTCACGGCCCCCGTGACCTGCGCATTGAAGATCAAGAGCTCGACGTCAGCGAGCTCGGCCCCCATCAGGTCCATGTGGAAACGGAGATCTCCGCCCTCAAGATCGGCACCGATCGTGGCAACTACGAAGGAGCCGAGCAGGTGCCGGGCGCTCCCGACTACCCGCGCTGGGTGGGGGACAGCAACCTCGGTATCGTGCGCGCCTTGGGTAGCGAAGTTTCGCGCCTATCGGTGGGGGATCGGGTGGTATCGCGGGCACCGCACTGCTCAGACTACCTCGCCGAAGACACTGAGCACTTGGTGCGAGTACCCGACAACGTCGATTCCGAAGACGCGGTGTGGGCTCATCTCTACACCCTGAGCGCTCATTGTTATCGCAAGGCGCAGTTCACACCCGGCGAGAACGTCGCTGTCGTCGGTCTCGGCGTGCTCGGCCTTGGCGCCGTCGCCCTGGGGCCGTTTTTCGGCGCCCGAGTCATCGCCATCGGCAATCACCCCCACCGGCTCGAGCTGGCGGCCAAGATGGGAGCAGAGACGGGCTTCCTCTATGACGATCCTGAGCTGCTCACCAAGATCGACGATGCCACCGGCGGACTCGGCGTTGACTTGGTCATTCAGACCGCCAATCCGTGGCCGGCGCTGCGCACCGCCTGCCAGATCGTGCGCAACAATGGACGGGTGTCCATCGTCGCCCTGTCCGGCAGGGGAGAGCCCCCACTGGATTTCAATCCTCTCGACATGAAGTGGTTCTACAACAAGGGGATCTCACTAATCGCCGTCAGCCAGTCTGGGGGCTACCTCTATCCGACAGAAGGCGACCGCTTCGACAGCATCACCGCCTGTGAGCACACCCTCTCACTCATGGCGCGAGGTCTCGAACCCAAGCGCCTCATCACCCATCGCCTACCCTACACCCGCATGGCAGAGGTCTACGAGATGATCTACGCGCGAGAGAAGAATATGCTGGGGGTGATCTTCCAGTGGCAGGGGATGAACTGAGTGGAGGAGGGCGGGGACGCCGGTGATGTGGAGGGGCCTGCAGTCAGCGAAGAGTGTTTCGTCTGGACCGGCAAGCCGGGGGACCTCCGCCTATGGCACCGGCCCGAGCTCAACAACGACCAGCGGAGTCGCCTGCTGGGATGCGTCGACATTGACTTCGGTGAAGCTGAGATCGTGGTCGGCGAGCCGACCACGGTTATCGTTTCGTACCATCCACCTGCCACTGGCTTGCCGGCGGGGGCGCGGCTTCGCCTCGCCTGGCGATGGCCCTTCGACTGGTGGCCGACTCTCCAGCAGCAGGACGAGTCAGAACCGGGTTATACTGCCGTCCTGGTAGAGCCCGGGCCGATTGCCGGCGATCCCACGCCCGTTTGCTTCGAAGCGGCGCCGCACGGCCATTTCGACCCCTTCAATCACCTCGTCGAGCTCACCGTCGGAGAGCCGGGCATCTCAGCGGGGGGGCGCATCACCTTGGTCTGTGGCGCCGGCGCTGCGGGCTGGCAGGCGCCAACCTTCGCCTGTACCCGCAGCGATTTTGCTATCGCCCTGTGGACACCGAGCGAACCGCGCTGGCAGCTCATCGCGCAACCACAGGGTCCTCGCACCATCGCCGGGCCGCCCGCCCGTTTGTTGGTCACTGGCCCTGCCGACGTCGTCGAGGAGGAACGCTGCGTTCTGCTGTTCAGCGCCGAGGATGAGTGGGGTAATCTGACCCAAGTCGATGTGGAGTCGATCATTCTCGAGAATGACCGGGAGGATTTCGCCGGAGTTCGCTTCGAGGAGCCCGTGGCGGAGAAAGACCAGACGGTAATTCGCATTCTCTGCCGTTTTCGACGGCCCGGAGTATTCCGGATCCCCTTTTCGCTGGCCGACACCGATCTCAAGGCGACGTGCAATCCGATCCGAGTGCACAGCGCGCCGCCGGACAAACGCTGGTTTTTCGGCGACTTGCACTCCGGTCAGACTGATGTGGGCTGCGGCGCTGGATCGCTGACAGCGCATTTTTGTCACGCCCGCGTCCGCGGACTGCAGTTCGCCAGTCAGCAAGCCAACGACCATTATGTGACGCGGGCGCGCTGGGCGGCGATCCACGCCGATACCGCGGCTGCCGACGGCGACGGCTTTGTCGCCTTTCTCGGCTGTGAGTGGTCACCACCGACCACAGACGGTGGCGATCGAAACGTCATTTACGGCGACCCGCAGCATCGGCGGTTGATGCGCTCCGGCCGTCACTATCTGAACTCGCCCTCCGACCCGGAACCGGACCTGCCCACGGCGCTCGAGTTTCACGAACAATTCCGGTCCGAAACTGTAATTCTCAATCTCCACGTTGGTGGACGCCCGACGAATCTCGAGTGGCACGAGCCGGCTATCGAACCGCTGGCAGAAATTCACTCCACCCATGCCACCTCGGAGTGGTTCATCTTCGATGCGCTGGAGCGCGGCTTTTGCATTGGGATCACTGCCGGCGCGGACGGTGTCACCGGCCGTCCCGGCGGTGATCACCCCGGCCATCGGCAGAACCGGAACGTGCGATCCGGTCTTACCGCAGTTCTTGCCGAGGAGCTCACGGCAGAATCGTTGTGGGACGCGTTCTGCGCTCGGCGTGTGTACGCCACCACAGGCGAGCGCATTCTCCTCTGTCTCAGCGTCAACGGGCGGATGATGGGCGAGCGGGCACACACCTCCGAGGAGGAAGTTCAGGTGAACCTCGTGGCAGAGGGCACGGCGGCAATAGATCGAGTGGACCTGCTGTGTGGCACGCAGATCGCGCTATCTCGACAGCTGGCGCCAGCTGATCCTGACGGCACCCTTCGCTTTCTCTGGAGCGGTGCTGAGCGCCGCGGAACGGCGGCCGATCAGCGCTGCGTGTGGGATGGCCATTTACGTATTGAGGGGGGACGGGTGGTCGCAGAGAGGTCGATCAATTTTCAAAGCGCCGACGACGGCGCCGCTGCGACGGACGGAGGGCGCGAACTGCGTTGGCGGTCTACGACGGCGGGCAATTCCGCTGGGCTTGATCTGCGTATCAACGGTCCCGACGATGCCCAGGTGTTCTTTGAGACCGGGCCCTTGGGTTTCGACTGCGCTCTGGGAACTCTGCGCAGCGAGACTCAAGTACGCGACGCCGGTGGTCTGCATCGTCAGGTCAAAGCCGGGCCGGCGCCGGATGCGACGGCTTCGCAGAGCGCCGTGCTCAGCATGTGTTGCCCGCTACCGGGGCCCGGACACTATCCGATCTGGGTGAGGGTGATCCAGGTCGATGGTGCCGTCGCATGGTCGACGCCCGTCTATCTCGAACGCGAGTAGATTGTCTGTCTATGCGGACAATCCCATGCGTTCGAACTGGTCCGGGGGTGCGTCGCAATCCAACATGAGTTCGGTCATGCGCGACGCCAAGCGATCGCGAACGGTCTCGTTGTCGATGGGTGAAGTTTGCTCCGGGTCGGCCTGCAGATCATAGAGTAGGTCGCCGGCATCGTTGGTACCCACCGGCTGCGAGATGTTACCCTTCGCCGGAATGCGCAGCGGATGCATGCCTTCGGTGAAGGAGAACGGCTCGGCGAGTTCCACCTCGCCGAGATTACCCTTGAAGCCTCGCATCCGCATGGTCATCAGTGTGTAGCTGTGTAACGGCTGGTTGTCCGGGGTTCGCTTGTCGCGGTAGTAGACGTAGCGACCGTCGGTGATGTTCACACGATTGCCGTGGTAGCCGAAGATGGCGGCGTCACGTACTGGGCTGTCGTCGGCGACGACCCCGGCTATATCTTTGCCGATCATCTTGTCCGTGGGGGACTGACCGAACAGCCCGAGCAGGGTTGGACCCAGGTCGATGGCGGGTTGCACCAGGCTGCTGCGCCGCTGCCCGGCCGCTTCCGGGCAACGTGGATCCCAGACGAAGAACGGCGTGTGCGAGAGTTGTTCGTAAAGGGGCGGCCAGTTCTTGGCCCATCCGCCATGCTCGCCGAGTAGAAAACCGTGATCCGTCCACAGAATTAGCATGGTGTCGTTCCACATGTCGTGGCGGTCCATGGCGTCGAGAACGTCACCGAGGCTGGCGTCGCACTTGGACATCAACGCTGCGTAGTTGCGACGGCCTTCCTCAACCTGCGCGGGGGTTTCGGTGATGTCGCCGTAGCCTGGCCAGTCGAACAGCGGGCCGTCGTAGTTCGAGGGGTAAAGGTCGGTGTAGCGCCGGTTACTGACGAAGGGCTCATGGGGATCGAAGCATTCCAACTGGAGGAACCAGTTGTCTTCGTCCTTGTTGAGATCGAGGAAGTGTAGCCCCGCCTCGAAAGTCCGGCTCTGGGGCAGCATCTTCTCGTCGCGCTGGTAGGGACGGTTCACCCAGTCGCTGCGTCGCCCCTTGGGATTGAGAGTGTCGGGAATCTCTGGATCGGCCACGTGGCCGATATGGGGATCCCCCTCCTGGCCCCGGTAGAACTCCCAGGAGTTGTAGCGGCCGTGGTAAGTGGCGCCGCCGTCTTCCCAGTAGTGGTAGTGATCAGAACAAAGGTGGGTGTAGACGCCGCCTTCCTGCAGCATTTGCGGCACGGAGTCGTCGAAGGGTTCAAGCGGACCCCAGGGACAGTGCAGGAAGTTGGGTCGTCCGGTGTGCAAATCGCGGCGCGCCGGCATACAAGGCATGGAGCAGACGTAACTGGTGTCGAAGATCGCACTATGCTCGGCGAGGCGGCGGAAGTTCGGTGTGTGCACCCAGGTGTCGGCGTTGTAGGGGGGCAGCATGTGTCGGTTGAGAGAATCGAACATCACCATGATGCAGCGCATGGAAGCCTCGAGCTCCTTTAATGAGGGACTGAAGAGTGGCCTGGGGTCCTCAGGTCAGCGGGAAATCCACGCGGTGGTTGCCGAGCTTGTGAGATCGCAACATCCCGAGCATGATTTCAAGGGTCTTGCGCGCCTCTTCGCCGGGGGAGACCAGCCCCCCCCCGTTTTCGAGGATGTGGATGAGCTCAGAGACGCAACTGAGCTGGTGGGTCTGCATGTATTCGCCCAAGGGCAGATTGGCGCGTGACCATTGAAAGTGGGAATCACCGCGAATCAGGTTGACCTCGCGGTCGGATACTTCCAACTGGCCTTTGTCACACACGAGTTCGTACTGCGAACCCGGCATCTCTACCTTCACACTGTTGAAAAAGGCACGCACGCCGTTGGCAAAGTGCACGTACGCCGACGCTGAGGGATCGGTGGCGGGGTCGTGGCCGCCATCGCTCTTGTATTCGGTGAAGTCATCGAAGCCTTCCTCGAGCTCAGCTACGATCCAAGAGGGATCCGTATCGGCGAAGAAGCACATGCCGTCGATCATGTGGGTACCGTTGGGAACAACATTGCGCGCTGGCTGTACATGCTGCACACGAGACTGCGTAAGGGTCCAAGGTCTCCGGAGCGGATGAGCTCCCTGGCGGTGTGGAAGTGAGGCGACCAACGGCGCGTGTGCTCTACCGACAGCAACACGTCATTGTCGGCGGCAGCGGCGATCATGCGGTCAGCATCTTCTAGGGTCGTCGCTATGGGTTTTTCGCAAAGTACGGCGCGAGCGCTGCTTTCACAGGCGTTGACGGTGATGTCGGCGTGTACGTGGTCAGAGGTGGCGACGCTGACGAGGTCGGGTTTCTCCTTGTTGAGCATCTCTCGGTAATCGGTGTAACGCCGGCAGTTGGGCCAGACGTCGCTCCAGTCGGTGGTGAACTGATCGAGGGCTTCCATGCGCAGATCGCACACTCCCACTACCTCGGTGTCGGGATGCCGGTGGTAGGCGGCGGCATGTGACCTGGGCATCGTCCCGTATAGAGGTATCCCTGACGGTTCCTCGGGGCGTCTCGCCCCGATCCCAGTCAGACCGACGATGACCGCTCTGTAGGTTTTCACGTGCACTCCTTGGCTTGGTTTCGTGATGGACTTGCCACGATTACGCTACCAGCTAACGAGTGGGCCGGAAGCGGAGCCCATCATAGCGCTCGGTGGAGGCAGCTACGGAGTTGGCGATCATCTCTCTCTCGGCCCGTTGCACTACCGCCCAGGCGTCAAAAGAGTCGAGAAGCTGGACCGTTCGCGTCGCCTCTATGGGTACCAATTCCTCGTACAGATTGCCCTTCGTGGAGTTATTGTCAGTCGGTGTCATGAAGCTAGCTCGTTCGGAGAGAAAGGACAGCGTAACATCACCAACAACCAACGCCGGAGAGGAAGATCGAGCAAACAGATCGTCTTGATCGGGTTCACCGGCTCGACTTAATTTCCTTCCTCCGTTCACAGACGCCTCCGACATGACTACGGCTCCCGCCAAGACCTCCGACACTAAAGTTGCTCTCGGAATCACCGGCGAGCTGCACCTCCAAAACCGCAAAGTGCTGTGCCTGCTCGACGGCATGGCGCTGGCGTATCGGGCTCACTTCGCCCTCATCAACAACCCGGTCACCAACTCCCAGGGTATGAACACTTCGGCGCCACTGGTGTTCACCAACACCCTGCTGGAGATCCTCGATCGCTTCCAGCCCAGCCACATCGCCATCGCATTCGATACCTCGGAGCCTACTCATCGTCACGAGGAGTACTCCGAGTACAAGGCGACGCGGGACAAGATGCCCGAAGATCTCGTCATCGCCTTGCCGTACATCGATCATCTGGTGGAGGCCTTTCGCATTCCGGCTCTTCGAGTGCCGGGTTGGGAGGCGGACGATGTCATTGGCACTCTGGTGAAGCGTGCTGAATCTGAGGGTATGACGACCTACATGGTGACGCCCGACAAGGACTTTGCTCAGCTCGTTTCCGAGCGATCCCTTCTCTATCGGCCGGGTCGTTCTGGGCGGCCGTCAGAGCTCATGGGCGTACCTGAAGTCTTAGAGCGCTGGAAAGTGGGAGACGTCGAGCAGGTTATCGACCTTCTGGCGCTCATGGGAGATGCCATCGACAACGTCCCCGGGGTGCCTGGAATTGGCGAGAAGACGGCGCAGAAGCTCATCTCCGAGTTCGGCTCCGTCGAGCAGATTCTCGAGCGCGTCGGGGAGATAAAGGGCAAGCGACGCGAAGCGCTCGTCGAGCACTCCGAGCAGGCTTTGTTGTCGAAGCGGCTGGTCACAATCTCCCTAGATGTGCCTCTGGAGACGGCAATCACTGACCTGCAGCGCCGGCCCGCCGACGAAGGGGCGCTCATGAAGGTTTTTTGCGAGCTCGAATTCAACGCCCTGGGGACGCGCCTGTTCGGTGATGACTACGAAGAAGGCGTGCAGAAGATCTCCAGCGCTGATCTGTTCTCCCGAGCTGAATCCGACGAGAAGCGAGACATCGCCGACGTTGCCCACGACTATCGATTGGTGGAGACCGCTGAACAGCGCCAGGCCCTTATCGCCGAACTGGGCGGTAAGGATGCCTTTGCCTTCGATCTGGAAACCACCAGTCTCAACCCCAAGGACTGTGAAATTATCGGTCTGGCGGTTTCCCACACCGCCCACAGCGGCGCCTTCGTCCCTTTCCCGGAGGAACCCGAAGGGGCTGCTGCCGTGCTTGAGGAGTTGCGGCCCCTGCTTGAAGATGGCTCGCTGGAGAAGGTCGGCCACAACATCAAGTTCGACATCGTCGTCCTGCGCTGGCACGGCGTCGAGGTCGCGGGTCCGTTCTTCGACACCATGGTCGCCGCCTTCCTCGCCGTTCCCGATCTGCGGCGCTCCCTCGACTATCTGTCGCAGGCGATGCTCGGCTACCACCCGGTGGCGATCAGTGAGCTCATTGGCGAGAAGGGTAGTAAGCAGCGTAGCCTGCGCGAGGTGCCCCTGGACCAGCTCACCGAGTACGCGGTGGAAGACGCAGACATCGCTCTGCAGCTCAGTGAAAAGTTGCGTCCCCTGTTGGAGGAGACTGAGCAGATGCGGGTCTTTGAAGAGGCGGAGATCCCGCTTATTTCGGTGCTGGCGTCCATGGAATACGAAGGCATCCGCGTCGATCCCCTGACGCTAAAAGCGATCAGCGACGATCTGGCGACGCAGATCGAGACGGCGGCCAAGCGCATCGAGGAGCTGGCGGGGGAGCCTTTCAACCTGAACTCCCCGCAGCAGCTCGGCAACATCTTGTTTGAGAAACTGCAGCTCGACCCCAACGCCCGACGCACCTCGAAATCGAAGCAGTACAAGACCGACGAGCTCGTGCTCACCCGGCTGTCCCACGAGCACGAGATCGCGGCGCAGATTCTCAATTACCGACTGTGCACGAAACTGAAGTCCACCTATCTCGATATGTTGCCCGGCGCCATCCTCTCCAAGACCGGTCGCATCCACACTCATTACGAGCAAGCAGTGGCGGCGACAGGGCGAATGCAGTCGAGTCGCCCCAATCTCCAAAATATCCCCATTCGCACCGAGCAGGGAAGGGAGATCCGCAAGGCCTTCGTGCCCTCGGGGCCCGACTACACGCTGCTGTCGGCAGATTACTCACAGATCGAGCTGAGGATTATCGCTGAGATCTGCGGCGACGAGCGCATGAATCAGGCCTTTCTCGATGAGGAAGACATTCATACCGTCACCGCCAGCCGCATTTGTGGTGTGCCTCCGGAAATGGTCGACGACGACATGCGGCGCCAGTCGAAGACAGTGAATTTCGGTATCATCTACGGCATTTCTGCCTTCGGTCTGGCCGAGCGCCTTGGCATCCCCCGAGCTATGGCGTCACAGATGATCGAACAGTACTTCGAGCAGTACCCCGGAGTGCGCCGCTACATGGATGAGACTATCGAGTTCTGTCGGGAGCACGGTTTCGTGCAGACCCTGCTGGGCCGCCGCCGCTATCTCAAGGACATTCAGTCGCGCAATCGCGCCGTGCGTTCCGCCGCCGAGCGCAACGCCATAAACTCACCCATTCAGGGAACGGCGGCAGACATGATCAAGGTTGCGATGTTCATCATCCACAAGCAGCAGGTAGAGCGAGGCTGGAAGACGCGTATGCTGTTGCAGGTCCACGACGAGCTCGTTTTCGACCTCTATCGCAAGGAAGAGGACGAAGTCCGCTCTGTCGTGGAAAAAGCGATGAAGACAGCGATACCCATGAGGGTGCCCATCGTGGTGGAGATGGGCACGGGCGAGTCTTGGCTCGACGCCCATTGAGCCGGCTCCTGTGAACGAAGGACGACATCCCCGTCGTCGCGGATCTGCAGAGCAGGGCCTCAAGTCAGACGCTGGGATCCACACTCTGCGGAGCTCGTTTGCCGCGGGCGCAGTAGGTGTATTCCTGTCCATCTGGAAGGCGGGACACAAGCCTTCCAGACACCTGTTATGGGGGCTGCGTGGCGCGATCACAGCTCTGGCCTGGACTCAGGTCGCCGACAGCGTCAAACAACGCTTCCGAGATCAGTTCGTCGAGGCTGGAGAGGTCTTAACATTGCGATGAGAGTCGACACCCACACCCACTTCTACGACCCCTCGAGACCCGAGGGCGTGCCCTGGCCGCCTGCCGACAACGGATCGCTCTACCGTACCGTGCTGCCCGAGCACCACCGCGAGTTGGCCCAGCCACACGGGATCACGGGTACCGTGGTGGTCGAAGCCAGTGCTTGGCTCGACGACAACCAGTGGATTCTCGACCTCGCCGACGACGATCCCTGGCTGTTGGGGCTCATCGGCCACGTCGACCCCGGCCCCGAGTTCGTTGGCGGTATCGACCGCTTTGCCGACCATCCCAAGTTCTTGGGGATTCGCCTCGGCGGTGGCCTGTTCGACAATGTCGAACAGGGGAGCAACGTCCTCGATAGCGCTGGCCAGCTAGCCCAGCGCGATCTCACCCTCGATGTCATCGTCTCCGGCTATCGGCAGATTGAGGGCGTTGCCGATGTGGCGCACCGCTTCCCGAACCTACGCATCGTTATCAACCACGTCGCCCACGTGCCCATCGACGGTGAGACCCCTGATGCGGGATGGCTTGGGGCCATGGCCAAGGCCGTAAGTGCCTCTAACCAGGTCTACTGCAAGGTCTCCGGTTTAGTAGAAGCTTCCGTGCAGCAACCGGCGCCGGCAGATCCAGAGTACTACCGCCCCACGCTAGAGGCATTAATGCAGGTCTTCGGCGGCGACCGTTTGATCTACGGCAGCAACTGGCCGGTCAGCGACCGTGCGGCTCCGTACGAGACCGTCGTCGCTGCGGTGGAGGGTTTCTTCACCGAGCAGGGTGACGAGGGAGCAGAGAAGCTGTGGTGGCGCAATGCTTTTGGCGCCTATCGCTGGCCCGAGTAGGGGAGAGCGGCCTTGATGCCAGGAGCCCGTTGACTTATAACTCACGGGGCACGCCTCGTGCCCCCGCCTCATCACCGCCATTGCGATGCATAGGGAGATGTTCGAGAATGCACCCTCATAGCGTATTTGACGACGACGAACGTTACCAAGCGGGCAGCCGGCTGAGCCGGTTCACCGTTCCTGCGCTCGCCGGTCTGGCTGCTCTTCTGCTGCCAGACTCGGCCGCTGCCG